>JAHEEE010000081.1 GCA_024640845.1 Myxococcales bacterium
CGCTCCAACCCCCATCGCGTTTTTCCGAGCCCCTTATGAACGACTCTGTACATCAACAGGGCTGCGACGGCGTGTGTACGCACAATGCCCCGGTCCAAGACATGCGCGGCAGCGCGAGCCCGAAGGGCGAAGCCCGGCGCGAAGCGCCGCCAAGGCACAGCGAAGCGGGTGCCGCGGAGGGAGGATTACGTGGTGGGGGTGGGCGGGTCGGATGCAACTAAACCTCCCGACGCCAATCCCGTTGACCGAGGCGCGTCAGCACTCAGTTCTGAGAACCGAGCTGTCCGCGCCAATGCGAGTACTCAATCCGCGTATGGAATCGCCTCACAGGCTTCATGCGCTCCCTGCCATCTCATCAACGTCGTCTCCGGCTTCCCGTTGTCGTCATAGTCGATCACCGCGTAGGTCAACCCGCTGTCCTGGCCGAGATACTGCAGGTCGAGGTTGATCATCTTCACCCACGTTCCGGTGTTCACCAGGATCCGATCATTGGGCAGTTGCAGAAAGCGAGGCCCGTGGCTGTGCCCGACGATGAGCGTGTGGGCGCCGCGGATCTTGTTCAGCGCTCGAATCGCCCGCTCGTCATAGCCTCCGCCGGTAATCTCGAGCACCTCATCGCGGAAAAGCTGCGGGAAATTCATGATCCGCTCTCGCCACGCCTGCATCGCGAAGACGCGGTGGCGGAAGAAGTAGACCGTCGAGCGCCACAGGAACTTGAGGACGAAGCGCGGGTCGAGTAGCAGCGACGACCACAGGAAACGGCGTAACGGCTGAATTCGGTCGATGTGGCTGCGAATCTCCTTTAGCGGGTTCATCACTTCGAGGATCCACAAGCTTCCCCACGGAAGCGCAAGCACCTCCGTTCCATCGCGTCGTGTGCGCGTCATCTGCGAGTAGTCGACTCGGTGAATGCGCTCGAACTGATGACCGTGACGAATCTGGATACCCTCGGGCAAATAGTACGTATCCGATGAGGTGACGAAGTGCACACGATCGGCCGCGTTGCCGGGCGCGACATAGCGTAGGAACACTTGCTGTACGCCGCTAAACCACAGCTCGAGGTCATGGTTGCCAGGTAGGTACGTCAGGCGGTTTGTCGGCTTCTGCAAGAACTCCCGAATCGCCAAGACGAACTTTGGATGTCCCTCGAGGCACTGCTTGAGCTTTGCGATGGCGATATCCTCGGTCACTTCTGTCGGCCATTGATTCGCGATCTTCACTTTCAAAAGATCGAAGATGTCGCCGTTCAGTATGAGCTCGATGCTCCCGTCCGGACCCGCGAGCTTGTCATAGTATGCGAGAAGCTCGACGAGACGGTCGTCGTGAAAGAAGTCCTCGAGCGGATTCAGCTGTCCGCGTCGGGTTCCAGTCCCGAGGTGCAGGTCGCTGAGCACGAGTCGATACAAAGACACCCTTCGCCGCCTCCGATCGAGGGTACGCGAAGCGTGCCGATGGGCCAGCTTCCTACAAGCCGCTCGACTTGAGGCTCTGGTCTTGTTCTTTCGTCAGAGGAAGGTGCAAGCCGCATTCACGGGTCTGCCCGAGGATGCGGCCGTCGCGCGGATCCATGTCGGCGGTCGTTGGAATCGTGGAATGGTGGTCACCGATCGATCGGTATCCCTGCTCGACCATTGGATGGTACGGCAGGTCGTGCGTCTTCATGTACGTGTCGACTTCTTCCGAGCTCCAGTGGAGAATCGGGTGGAGCTTGATTCGCCCGTCTTGGCGATCGATGCGACGCAAGCCGGCGCGGTGTTCCGTCTGCTCGGAGCGCAATCCGGCCATCCAGGCCCGCGCACCTAGTTCGTCGAGCGCGCGCTGCATGGGCTCGACTTTGTTGATCTGAAGGTAGCGCTTGACACCTTCTTCACCCTGTTCCCAGAGCCTTCCGTAGAGCGCTTCCTGTCGGGCAGCCGACATGTTGGCGGAATAGAAGTGGACGTCGAGGCCGAGCCGCTTCACCAAAGCGTCCGCGAACTGATAGGTCTCGTCGAATAGGTAGCCGGTGTCGACGCAGACGATCGGCGTGCGGGGCGCGACCCGATGGACGAGGTGCAGCATCACCGCCGACGTCGCCCCAAAGCTGGTCGATGCGATCAGCGCGTCGCCGAATTGATCCGCGGCCCATTCGATGAGCTCCTCGGGGGTCGACGCCCCGAGCGCTCGATTTTCTTCGTCGAGGTCGGAGTCGACAGTCGCGATGAGGGCAGCTTCCATGATCCTTCGGAGTAACTTGACAAGTCTGGTGCGCTTTTGCAATGCGGCCAGGTCAAAGGATCACACTAAACCCTAAATACTATAAAATACAGCGAATTCCACACACATGCCAGCGTCTAATTCACCGGTGATTCAGTCAACAATCATCGTAGCGTGACGAACTCTTCCGCGGAGGTCGGGTGGATGCCGATGGTGGCGTCGAATTGCGCCTTGGTTGCCCCCGCTTTCATCGCGATGGCTAGCCCTTGCACGACCTCGGCGGCGCCGTGGCCGGCCATGTGACAACCGACCACGCGGTCGTCGGACGCATCGACGACCAGCTTCACGATCGTGTGTTCCTCGCGCTCACTCAACGTCAGCTTCAGCGGAGTGAACACCGATTTGTAGACACGCACGGCTTGGCATCGGTGCCATGCCTCTTCCTCGGTGAGTCCGACCGTAGCCAACTCTGGCTGGCAGAACACCGCGGTCGGAATCGCTGCGTAGTCGATTCGGTGAGCGCCGTCGCCGTAGAAGTGATGGGCGAAGTGCATCCCCTCTGCAACCGCCACGGGTGTGAGCTGCACATGATCGATGACGTCGCCTACGGCATGAATCGAGGGAATCGAACTCGTAAAGTTTTCATCGACGACGATCCCGCCACGTGGCCCGAGCTCCACGCCTAGCTCGTCGAGCCCAAGCCCATCCGTGTTTGGCGTGCGTCCGATCGCGAACATCGGAAAGTCCGTTTCGAGACGCTCTCCGTTATCGAGTCGCGCCACGAAGCTGCTTCCCTTCTTCTCGAGCGAGGTCACTCGAGTCTTCAGCAAAATTCGCATCCCCTTGAGCTCGAGCTCGGCATGCAAGTGGCAGCGGAGATCCTTATCGAAGCCCCGGAGAATCTCCTCGCCTCGATGGACGAGCGTGACTTCCACGCCCAGGGCGTTGAGCACAGAGCCCAGCTCGAGTGCGATGTACCCCGCGCCTACGACCATCGCCCGTTGCGGCAGCGCGACGAGCTCGAACACGGCGTTCGAGGTGAGCGCAAGCTCGCCTCCTGGGATCTCCGGCATGATCGGAAGGCCGCCCGTAGAGACGAGTATCCTCCGAGCAGTCCGCTTCTTGCCGCCGGCTTCCAAGGTGTGCGGGTCGAGCAAGCGGGCGCGCCCTTTGATTAGCTCGACGCCTGCCCGCTCCAACAGACCGGCGTAAATTACGTTGAGTCGCGCGATCTCGCGGTCCTTGCTTGCACGCAAAGTCGCCCAGTCGAACTCGGGTTTGGCTGTCCATCCATAGCCCCGGGCGTCCCGGAAGTCGTACGAGAAGTGCGAGCCATAGACGAAGAGCTTCTTCGGTATGCAGCCGAGGTTGACGCAAGTGCCGCCCAGGCGATCCATCTCGGCTACCGCCACCCGTGCGCCGAGCTCGCCCGCGACCCGCGCCGCCCGGACCCCGCCCGAACCCGCTCCGACGACGAAGAGGTCGTAGTCGTATTCAGCCATCTGTGCTCACCTCGAGTTCCACGCGGAGAGGTATGGCCGACTTGGGGCCGCGTTACCAGCTCGCGAATTCTCGTAGCGCTGCCACGGCAGAGAGCTCGGTGCACCCGCCTTGTAGGAGCGTCATCGCGCCTTCTTCGGTGACCCCGAGATAGAGCTCGCGCGATTCGTCGGGGATCAGCGGAACCAATCGTTCCGCCACCTCGGCCTTCGCCAGGAGCGCGTTGAGCGCGCGAACCAGGGCTCGTACCGCGACTGTGCCGGCCTCCGCATCTTCGTCATCTTCGTCGGTGACGGCGCTGAAGTTCTCTCCAGCGCGTAAGACAAGCGGCCCTTCATCGGAGCCGATGCGCTGAAGGTTCACTTGCCCAAGCTCCGGGTGAAGGCTCGCCAATGACGCGACGAGTTGGTGGGCGTTCACGGCGACTCCGTCGTCGTGCATGAAGAAACGATCGCTGTCGCGACGACGCATCGCGATAGATGCGTCGTCGCTGCCTCGATAATAGCGCTCGAGTATGTCTATCCGGCGCGAGTAGACACGCGACTCCGCGATCATCGAGGCGATCAACCCGAGTTGGCTCGTGTCGAGCTCACAGGCGAGGCCTGCCGCCTGCAACAGCCGGACGAAATCCTCGTCTCGCTTCGAGTACGGCGCGCCCTCGTCCGGAACGCGCACGTCCTCGGCCGGCGGATGGACCGACTCTTTGGCTGACGCTGTCATGACCCCCTGGGATTTCAGTGTTCCTCAAATGCGAAAAAAGGTCCAATCCTGTTCAACCGAACAGCCGTTCACCGGCATGGGCTATGTTTCGTCGTCCCGGCAGGAGGAAGTCCAAGGCCCCGGCAACTAGTAGGTTCTCAGATGGCCGCGGACTCCCGGTAATCGAGTCGTGTCCACCTTGAGCGACAACAACAAAGTGAACAGACGTCGCGACGTCTCGAGGTCGAAATCGAGCTCGCGGAGCGCTCGTTTGAGCACGCGACCCGCACGGTCGTGAGTTACCTTCTTCGCCATGTCCAGCGCCTCCATCTGGTTGAGGCTGTTGGCATCGGTGATCTGGCGCACGGTATCCAGGTACTCGGTGATCTGCTCGGCGAGGACCTGGTGGTCCACCGCGACTGTGGCGATCCGCTCTCCATTTGCTTCGAATCGGAGGACGAACTGCTGCTCGCGGTGCTCGATGAAAAGCGTGGCCGGCGCGTCGATGTTGCATGTCGCATTGGATAAGAGCCCTCGAACGCTGCTCTCCCAATCTACACGCTGAGCTTCGGAGCCGCGCTGCAGGGTGGGTTCATCTAGGACGACCGCGTGCAATGGCATGGGCGGAAGATATCAGCTTCGACTGGGTTCGCACCTTAGATGGATTGACTGCTATGGTCGCCCGGTGGCGCGAGATCTGAGCGAACGCAGAAGCGAAATCGTCTACCGGTGGGATCTCGACAAGACCTACCTGCGGACCGAGTTCGACACTCTGCGCGACTTGGTACGAACCGCTTTCGAGCCGGCCTCGCGCAAGCGTTCATTTCCTGGTGCCGGTACCCTGCTGCGCGAGATCCGGGCCACCGAGCCCGCGGCGATCTTCATCTTGTCGGGAAGTCCCGAGCAGATGCGAGGCGTTCTCGAGGCCAAGCTCCGACTCGATGGGATTCGTTGGGACGGATTCACCCTCAAGCCGAGTCTTCGCAACCTCGTTCGCGGCAAGTTCCGTTTTCTTCGAGATCAGGTCAGTTACAAGCTGACGGCGCTCCTTCGATCGCGAACCAACGTTGCCCCCGACACTGATGAGATTCTGTTCGGAGACGACGCCGAAGGTGACGCCTTCATCTACTCGCTCTACGCAGACATCGTGGCGGGTCGGGTTGATCAAGAGCTCCTCATGAAGGTGGCCGAGGAGGCGCAGGTCTATCCCGACGACATCCCGGACCTCGTCCGCATCGCGGCGCGTGTCCCCCGTGGCGATACGGTCAGGCGCATCTTCATTCACCTCGAGCGCGTCTCGTCCGCTTCGAAATTCAGCGATTTCGGCCGGCGCGTCTGTCCCTTTTATAACTACTTCCAACCAGCGCTCGTCCTCCTGGAGGACGGAGCGCTCGACGCACAAGCGGTGCTCCGGGTCGGTGCCGACCTAGTCGTCGCACACACCTTCAATCCGGAGGTCTTGGTCGCGAGCTTCGATGATCTCAGGAGGCGAGGCTACTTGAGTAAGCGCGTGGTCGATCGGGTCAGCGCAGTTTCGCAGAGCATCGAGCCCTCGACCTTCGGGCAGGCATCGGGCCCGCTCCTCGCGCTCGTGCGCGCCATGGAGGCGGCCCGCCAGGAGCTCCCCGAAGAAGTCGAGGTCGACGCCGTCCGAGAGGACTATCTCACGCTTTTTGCCAGGGACCGGGCGCGCGCCAAGGCTGCCAAGCGGCGCGCGCTCTGGACCCGCGACGACGCCTAGTCGGCACTCGGTTGGCCGAGCTCCCGTAGTGCCTCCTCCGCGAGCTCTCCGAGGGTCGTTTTCGTCTCCTCCTCGAAATCTTCGATGAGCACGGTGCGCGCATCTCCGACGAATCGCCGCAGGTCGCCGGCGGCGTCGGGATCTCCGAGCTGGGAAAGCGATTCGATCGCTGCGGCGATCACATCCGGACTTGCGTGGTCGAGGAAGCGTCGAATCAGGGGGAGGGCGCTCGGCTCGGCGATCTCCGCGAGCACCCAGGGGAGCTCGGACATGGCTAGTCCAGCGTCACCGCGGTCGAGCGCGCGCTCGATCGCGCGCGCGGCCTCCGCGTAGCGCTCATATCCCACGTCGCGAAGCGCTTCTCCCGCCGCGACCCGAACCCGGGGCTCTCCGTCGTTCAAGATCGCGATCAACGCGTCGGCCATGGCGGGTCCGGGAACCTGAGCGCAAAGATCAGCGAGGCGCTCCAAGCGCATCGTGCCCTCTTGCCGGTCTCCGAGTGTCAGCGCTTTCTTGGTTTCGGCTTCGAGGAGTGCGACCAGCTCGTCCGCGCGCTTGTTCCGAAGCAGCTCATCTTCGGCCTTTCGAAGCGTTCGGTCGGCATCGAATATTCGCTGGAGCTCTTTGGAGAGTGACATCGTGGGTCCTTTGGAGTGCTAGGTTGGCTGCAATCGGAGAGACTGGAGCTCACGTAGGAGGGTGCGTACCCGGTCGACCGCGTCGCCCGCGTCCTCGTCTCGATAGCGCCGAGTCAGCTTCATGTCAGGGGAAAGGCTCCACCCCGCCCCCGACGCGGCCACGAGCGGCATCAGCTTCGCAGGGTCGAGCGGCGTATCCTCCCGCAGATGGAGGGCCACCCGTTTTGCATCCGCCTCGCAACCGAGTGCGCAGAGCTCGCGAAGCGGCGGCTTGAGCGACATGACACGGACGAAGGCACGGGCGGGCGGAGGAGGCGGACCGAACCGCTCTTCCATCTCGGATGCGAGATCGTCCACCGCCTGCTCGTCCGCAGCGGTCGCGAAGCGGCGATACAGCGAAAGGCGAAGCCCGATGTCGTCGATGTAGTCCTCGGGGAGATAGTGCTCGAGCTCGATCGAAAGCTCCGTATCGACATCGTGCTGGACGTGCTCCCCTCGGAGCTCCGATACCGCTTCGCCGAGCATCTGGACGAACATGTCAAAGCCAACGAGCGAAGCGGTGCCGCTTTGCTCAGACCCGAGGAGGTTGCCGGCGCCACGAAGCTCCATGTCGAGGGTTGCCACGCGGAACCCGCCGCCCAGCCCCGAGAACCGCTCGAGCGCCTCCATTCTGACTCGGGACTCCTCGGACATCTCGTTCGGCGGCGGTGTGATGAGGTAGCAGTAGGCGCGCTCGGCGGAGCGGCCGACGCGACCGCGCAGCTGGTAGAGCTGTGCCAACCCCAGTGTGTCCGCGCGGTCGATCAGAATCGTATTCGCCCGCGGGATGTCTAGACCGCTCTCGACGATGGCGGTCGAGCAGAGCACGTCGTAGGCGCCCTCGACGAAATCGGTCATGGTCTGGTCGAGCAACGCAGGCTTCATCTGCCCATGAGCGACCGCGATTCGCGCGTTTGGAAGCAGATCCTGCAAGCGCTGCGCTCGTTCATAGAGCCCGTCGATGCGGTTGTAGACGAAGAACACCTGACCCCCGCGGTTGAGCTCGCGTTCGATCGCTTCCTTCACGAGGTGGTCATCCCAACGGCATACGAACGTGCGCACCGATCGCCGATCCTGCGGCGCCGTGGTGATGAGGGAGAGGTTCCGCATTCCGCCCACCGCTAGCTGAAGCGTCCGTGGAATCGGCGTCGCGCTCAGTGTGAGCACATCGACGTTGGTGCGGAGCTTCTTGATGCGTTCCTTGTGTGTGACGCCGAATCGCTGCTCCTCATCGACGACCAGCAGTCCGAGGTCGGCGAAGTGGACGTCCTTCGAAAGCAACCTGTGGGTACCGATCACGACGTCGACCTGCCCTGCCTTGAGCGCGGCGAGCGTCTCGACTTGCTTGGGCCTAGGGACGAAGCGCGAAAGCACCTCGACGCGCAAGGGGTACCCGTCGAGGCGTGCCGAGAACGTACGATAGTGTTGCTGTGCAAGAACGGTGGTTGGACAGAGCACCGCGACCTGTCGCCCGCTCATCGCGACCCGAAAAGCTGCACGTAGCGCGACCTCGGTCTTGCCGAACCCGACGTCGCCACAGACCAATCGGTCCATTGGCCGAGCTTCGTCGAGATCCGTCATGACGTCCTCGATGGCCTTCTCCTGGTCTCGCGTCTCCTCGAAGGGGAAGGTGGCCTCGAACTCTGCATACGCGCTTCCGGGGGGTTCGACTGGGTCTCGGTACGATGCGCCGCGCTCCGCGTAGAGCTTGAGCAACTCCTCCGCCATCTGCTCGACGGCCTTTTGAACGCGCCGCTTCTTCGTCGCGAAAGTCGTACCCCCGAGCCGGTCGAGCCTCGGTTGGTGTCCTTCTCCGCCTTTGAATTTCTGAATGACCCCGAGTCGCGTGGCGGGTACGAAGAGCTTGTCGCCGCCCGCGTACTCGACGACCATCACCTCCACGGTCTGCGGTGTCCGTCCGTGCAGTCGGTCCATCGCGGTCAGGCTCAGCGCCTTGTGCTCCAACCCCAAATACCTGCCGACGCCGTGATCGACGTGAACGACGTAGTCGCCGACGGCGAGCTCGCGTAAGTCCTCTAGAAAGCGTTGCTGTTCTCTGCGGCTGGTGCGTTTCGCGCGGCGTTGCCGTACGCGCGTTCCGAATATCTCTTCCTCGGTGACGTAGGCAATGCCCTCGGTCCACAGGACGAAGCCGTCACGAAGCTCGCCGAGCGTCACTCCATCGAGCACGCGCCTTTCGACCCCATAGCTCCGAAGCAGATCGACCAACCGGTCGGCTTGGTGTTGGGTTCTGCCTACCAGCGTCACCTGCAGCCCGGCCTCCAGCCACTCGGCAAGTTGATCGGCCAGTGGCGCGAGACCCCGGTCTCCATGACCTTTTTGGGCGCGCAGGTTCGCGATGAGCTCCCTTTGGTCCGATGCACCCACCCGAAGCACGGTGTCGGTGGGTCCGTACGCGGCTGCGATCGGGCCCTCTTCCTCGCTCGCCGCGCCGTGAACGGCCAGACGGTGCACGACCAGTGCCGGGTGGGCTCCCAATCGTTCGGCAAGCTCCTCTTCGTCCATGTAGTACGACGAGAGCTCGAAGGTCGGTCGGCCGGCGCGCGCTGCGTGCTCCTCTCGCGCGTGGCGCTGCTCCGTCCTCACGATCTCCGCGATGGCGATCGGATCGGCCAAGACGATCCGTGCTTCCTTGGGGAGGTAATCGAAAATCGTATCGAGCTCCTCGAAGTATCCCGGCAGCAGCGCGTTCGAGATCAGCGCACCCGACCCTCGGTCGAGCTCGACGAGAATCTCCCGAGCCTCGAGCGTGGGCATATTCATCTCGTCGCAGAGCTCGCGCACCGAGGACTTTGCGCGCTCTATTGCCTCGGGGGAGTCGGGCACCTCGCGGGCGGGGCCAAGCAGCACCGCCTCGACTTCCTCCGAGGTCTTCTGGTCGTCGGGATCGAACCGCCGAATGCGGCTGATCTCGTCGTCGTCGAGCTCGATTCGGCACGGCAGGGCCAAGTCAGGTGCGAAGACGTCGATCAGCGCTCCGCGCGCGGAAAAGGTTCCGCGGTCCTCGACCAGAGGCACCCGCAGGTATCCCAGGCTCAACAGCCTGCCGACTAGATCGTCCCGCTCGATCCGTTGCCCGATCTCGATTGACAGCAGCCCCGCGGCGACGTGCGCGCGCGGTGGAACCCGTCGGAGCAGGCCCGCGGCGGGAACGAGCAACACACGCCAGGGAGAGCCTTCCGCCAATCGGGCAAGGGTCGCCATCCGCTGCATCTCGGAGCGTCGATCCGGGACGATGTCGAGGAGTGGGCTCGTGTCACTGGCGGCGAAGACGAGCACGTCGCCATTCGGGTCGCCGAGAAGAAACCTCAGGTTCGACTCGTACCGGTACGCTTCGTCGAGACCGGCCGTGACGACTACGAGACGCCGATCGGGATTCGATCCGACGGCTTCCGCGAGCGCCCAAGCGAGCGCCCCCTGCGGGAGCGAGCTGACGTCGACGCGTTCCGTGCCGTCGAGGGATTCGACCAGCTCACGAATCGAAGCGTTTGCGTTCTGCAGCGCCGCTTCAAGCGACATCGAGTTGTTTGCGCACCACCTGTCGGATGCGGTGGGCCAACCACGGGGGCGTCACCACCGTGCTGGCCATGACCATGAGCACGATTGCGGCGTACACGCCCGGCGCGATGAGAGGCTGTCCGTCGTGTATGATGCCGGCGCCGACGTTCGCGAAAATCAGACCGACCTCGCCGCGCGGCACCATACCGATTCCGACCGTGAGCCTGTCCGCGGTCTTACCGCGAACGCCAAGGCCGGAGACGAGCTTTCCGACGATTGCGACGGCCGTCAGCGCCAGCGCCAAAATGAGAGGTCCGGCTCCGATTCCGCCGAGCTGGACCATCATCCCGGTTCTGACGAAGAAGATCGGTGCCATCACAGCGACGATGGGACCGATGATTTCGTTCAGGTCATGCGCGGACTTGCGGCCGAACGGGCGGACGTGGACTTCGTCCAGGATCAAGCCTGCCGCGAAGGCGCCGACGATGGGCGCCAGGCCCGCTGCCCCGGAGACGCCCGCAAGCAGGAGGCAAAGCCCGATGGCCACTGCGGCCAGTACGTCCGGCGTACGGAGCTTGGAGGCGAAGCGGAACACGCCGGGCATGACGTACGCGCCGAGCAGTAGGGCACCCACGAGAAAGCCGGCCGCGAGGCCGATGATCTTCGAGAGATCCAAGGGACCCGGCACCGCGCCGAATTCGGCAATGCTCGCGACGACTGCCAAGACGATGAGCCCCAGCACGTCGTCGATGACGGCGGCGCCGAGAATGACGCGAGTCTCGGGACGCGCCATGGCATCGAGGTCCTTCAACACGCGCGCGGTAATCCCGACGCTCGTCGCGCAGAGGGTCGCACCGATGAACAGGTGAAGCGAGAAGGGCGCTCCAGGAATGAGCCATACGCTCGTGCCGTAGCCGAGCAGCATCGGTGCGATGACACCGATGATCGCGACCAAGCCCGAAGTCGGCGCCACCGCCTTCATTTCGGTGAGGGTCGACTCCAGGCCGACTTCGAAGAGGAGCAACACGACGCCGAGCTCGGCCAAGAACTCCACAGGCACGAGCTCTGCCGCACCGTGAAAGGTGTCGACGCCGAACAGGTAGAGGTTTCCGAGCACGATGCCCGCACAGAGCTCGCCGAGGACGGCGGGCTGGTTGAGCCGCACGGCAACCTCGCCGCCGAGCTTGGCAATGAGGATCATAGCGGCCAAGATCAGCCACACGTCGTAGCTGAGCCCGTGGCCATCACCGCTTGCCCAGGCCGTGGCGGGAAGCGCCGCGAACAAGACAAGCAGCAGAGTAAAGCGAGCCGGACGACGGCGCATCGCGCGGGACCATAGATACCGCGGCCCCCTGGGGCAAGGCCAAGCCTTGGAATCCGCCTTGCTGACGAGTGGCTGTTCAGGTAAATGAATGGCCATTCATTCGAGGGAGCGTCATGGACCGAAGCCTATTTTCCGAAGAGCACGAGATCTTCCGCAGCAACTTCCGTCAGTTCGTCGCGACGCGGGTTCTGCCTCAGCAAGCCAAGTGGCGAAAGCAAGGGGTCGTGGATCGGGAGATCTGGCTCGAAGCGGGGGAAGCAGGGTTCTTGTGCCCCTGGATGGAAGAGGAGCACGGCGGGGCAGGGGGCGATTTCCTTCATTCGACAATCGTGATGGAAGAGCTTTCGCGGGCCTACGAATCGGGTTGGGCCGCAAGCCTGCACTCGGACATCATCGTTCCCTACATCCATGAATTTGGCAGTGCCGACCAAAAGGCCAAGTGGTTGCCGAGGTGTGCTAGCGGCGAGACGATCACAGCCATCGCGATGACCGAGCCCGGAACCGGCTCGGACCTGGCAGGGCTAACGACCACCGCGAAGCGCGATGGTGACGAGTACGTCATCACTGGTGCCAAGACGTTCATCTCGAATGGCATGAGTTGCGACCTTTGCATCGTTGCTGCTCGCACGGAGAACTCAGAGGACCCGCATCGCAGTGTCTCGCTCTTCTTGGTCGAAGCCGATCGCCCGGGATTCATTCGAAGTCGAAAGCTCGAGAAGATGGGCATGGAGAGCCAGGACACCGCCGAGCTTGCTTTTGACGACTGTCGTGTGCCGGTCGGAAACCTCATTGGTCAAGAGGGCGCCGGTTTCATGATGTTGATGCAGAAGCTTCAGCAGGAGCGCCTGTGCGTCGCGATCATGTCTCAAGCGAATGCAGAGCAGGTCCTGGAAGACACGATCCGCTACACCCAAGAGCGCACGGCTTTCGGGCGCTCGATTTCCAAGTTCCAGAACACGCAGTTCACGCTCGCGCAGTGCGCCACCGAGGTCGAGGTCGGCCGGGGGTTTCTCGACAAGCTCGTAGCCGAGCACGTCGCGGGAAAGTACCTCGTCAAGGAGTGCTCAATGGCGAAGTTGTGGCAGACAGAGATGCAAGGCCGAGTGGTCGACGCGTGTCTGCAGTTGTACGGCGGGTACGGCTACATGTTGGAGTATCCGATTAGTCGCGCGTACGTCGATGCGCGCGTGCAGCGCATCTACGCGGGGACGAACGAGATCATGAAAGTTATTATTTCCAAGCAGATGGGGCTCTAGTGATTTCTTCTCCTGTGAACGATCGAACTTGACCTCGCAGGTCGACAAAGCGTAGCGTCCGGCTGTGGTTAGCTCTGATCCGAAGGATGGTGAGGATCCGACCGAGGTTACAGCCCCTGATTTCGAGCTCGATCCGGATGGGCCGCGCGTCAGCCGCATGCGTGTCGGCGGCGAAGACATCATCGTCCTCAGCGTGCCGCTCCCGAAGCTACGGTATCCTGAAGGCACCACCGCTGCGGAGCGCGAGGTCATCGATCTCGTTCTTCAAGGGCTCACCGCCAAGGAAATTGCCGAGGAACGCAGCGCGTCGCTCCGGACCGTCACGACTCAGCTCGGGGCAATCTTTCGCAAGGCAGGCGCAAATTCCCAGGCCGAGCTCATCGCCATCATGACCGAGGGCCTCGAAAAAGAAGGCGACTGAGTCGCCCAATTAAAAAAGCGACGCGGCCGGCCAGCCCGTTTCCGACCGGCCGCGTCGATGGTTCAGACTCTCGACCGAACCAAGTGGCATAGCGCACGATTTGGATCTCTGTCTTGCTTAGCCCCTGTAGACTTTAATACGCTCACGCGACCGCGCGATCCATACGTAATTGTTCTCGTTCCATACGTAATTGTTCACCCTTCTCGGGCGAAACTCCTCGAGAGGGCACAGAAGCGACACATTTGCGCAGGTTCGCGAGCGGTCAGGCGCGTGCGAGCGCCGTGATGAACGCGGCAAGCCCGGGCCAGGGCATTCCCGGAGGCAGGTTGATCAGAGGTTGGTCCATTCCGAGCTCCCGTCGGCGCGCGAGCTCGCGCCGGCAGTACAACGGATCGCCGGAGATCGTCAGCGCCTCGATCATGTCGTCGGTCACAGCGTCGGGCGCCATTTTTCGCGTCGCCTTGTCTTGATAGAGCCTGGCGATCTCATCGCACTCATCCGCGTAGCCGAAGTTGCTGAGGAGCTCCTTGTAGTACTCGCCCATTCCGCCGACGTAGAAAGAAATGATGTCGCGCGCTTTTTGCGAGGCTCCCCGCCCAGGGATCGGAATGACGGTCGTGAACGGCGCCGTGACGATCTCGCTTGGATCTCGGCCGGCTTTGGCAGCCCCTTCGGCGATCCAGGCGCGGCCATCCGAAAGTCGATCGTAGGGCCAGAAGATCGGCATCCACCCGTCTGCCATCTCACCGATGCTCGTCACCGATTTCTGTTTGAGCGCCGCGATGTAGATCGGAATGCGGCGACGCGTCGGCGTGAAGTCGAGGGTGAACGGTCGATACTTCCGCAACTTGGTGTCTGCCTCGCTCAATGGGCGGCCCTCGAGCATGGCGCGCACCACCCGAATGACGTCCCGCGTCTGCGTGAGCGGCTTCTCGAAATCACGGCCGTGGAGCCCTTCGACCACGCGCTTGGCGCTCGTGCCCAGTCCGAGAATGAAACGCCCGCCACTGATCTCGTCGATTGTGGCGGCCTGCATCGCGATCAACGCGGGTGACCGACTGAACACGTTGATGATGCCGGTCCCAAGCTTGATCCGCTTCGTCTTGAGCGCGATTTCGGTCAGCAGCGAAAAGACCTCGTATCCCCAGACCTCGGGGAGCCAAAACGAATCGTAGCCAAGGCGGTCTGCAAGAACGGCAGCTTTGACGTACTTCTTCCGATCGTAGTCCCGCCAAAAAGCGAGGAGGCCCGTGGGGCGATTGCTGAGCATGATGGGTTTGTAGAACGGCGTCAGAGGCGGCGCCAGTGGGAGGGTCAGCGGCAGCGGCAGTGTCAGCGGCACTGCCAGTGAACGCGATTGGCGTCGGGAGGTTTAGTTAATGTCCACCCGCCCACCCCCACCCGCGTAATCCTCCCTCCGCGGCACTCGCT
>JAHEEE010000082.1 GCA_024640845.1 Myxococcales bacterium
GCCGCGCGGCGAGTGGACGCGGATCGTCGTCGACGGCGACAAGTGGGGCACGGTTTGCGGGGACGGCAGCGCGTACTCGTTTTGGGTGAAGCTCGCGCCCGAGGGAGAGCCGCTCGACCGTGTCGTCGTGGGCCTTCAGGGAGGCGGCGTATGCGCGCTCGAGCCGCAATGTGCCGACCGAATCGTGAGCAACCCGGGCCTCTTTACGGCGATGGATGATGAGCCCTACAGCACCGGGATGATGTCCGAGGACCCGGAGGTCAGCCCATTCGCGACCTGGACCCAGGTCTGGCTTCCGTATTGCAATCAGGACGTATTCGCAGGCGGCGGCGTCATCGAATATCCGGGAACCCTCGATTTGCCTCGATACGGTGCGATCAACTTGCGGTCCGCTGTCCGAATGGTGCGAGACGTCATCTGGAAAGAGATGGACGAAGCGGGTGGGGCGGGCTTCCGCCCGGACGAGCTCGTCGCACTCTTTGGCGGCTGGTCGGCCGGCGGATACGGCACCCTCTACAACTACCACTGGTTCCTCGATGACTTGCTCTGGCCGCGGACCGCGGCGTTCCCCGACGCGTCGGGCGCGCTCGACAATGAGCGTCCTTTTGGTGTCGCTCTCCTCGGCGAGGTCAAGATCCCGGCAGACGGATGGAACATGTTGCCTTATCTTCCGCCCTACTGCTTCGAAGGAAGATGCGCCGTCGGTCCGGTGCTCTACAACGCGATCTCGCCGAGGCTCAAACAAGTACCCGAGCAGCAAATGCTGATCCTCAGCAATCCGTACGATGACACCCAACGCCGAGACGCGTTTTTCACCGGACCGGGCGAGCCGTCCGAGGAAGTGTGGCGCGCGATCTGGATCAACACGATGCGCAGCGACTACTGCGACACGAAGGACCTCAACGGGATCAACTACTACTACACCAGCGTCTCGGACGAGAGCCTTCACACAGTGACGCTCAATCGAGCCCTCTGGGAAGGCAGCGTGGACGGCGAGGTCATGCGCGACTGGTTCGTCCGCGCGGTCAACGAGCCGGACACCCTTCAGAGTCGTGTCGAGGAGGCCAACTTCGTCGACGACATCCCTGGCGTGACTCCATACCCCTGCGAAGTCGCTCCGTAGGCTCGGTCATACTATGGTGGCTGCGTGACAGCAGCCGACCCAGCGCAGTCTGAGGAGGTGGTGCTCTCGGCCCGAGAGCTCGTCAAGACCTACCAGATGGGCGAAGTGAAGGTTCATGCGCTGCGTGGCGTCGACATGAATCTGCGCTCCGGCGAGTTTCTCGTGCTCCTCGGCGCGTCCGGCAGTGGGAAATCCACGCTTCTCAACATTCTAGGAGGGCTCGACACGGCAACCTCCGGCACGGTCGTCTACCGCGGCCAGGACCTGACCAAGGCAGACGACGAGGAATTGACCGAGTTCCGGCGCGCCCATGTCGGCTTCGTATTCCAGTTCTACAACCTGATTCCCTCGTTGACCGCGGAAGAGAATGTTCGTTTGGTCGCAGACATCGCGGACAACCCGATGAGCCCGGTGGATGCGCTCGAGCTCGTAGGCCTCGGCCCTCGCAAGGACCACTTTCCGAGCCAGCTCTCCGGGGGCGAGCAGCAGCGCGTGGCCATTGCGCGGGCGGTTTGCAAGCAGCCCGACGTTCTCCTCTGCGACGAGCCGACGGGGGCGCTCGATTTCCGCACGGGTATCTTGGTGCTCGAGACGCTCGAACGGGTCAACCGAGAGCTTGGGACGACGACGGCAGTGATCACTCACAACGTCCCCATCGCGCAGATGGCAAACACCGTGGTGGAGCTCGTTGACGGTCAGGTGAGCAAAGTGGAACACCGGGAGACGAAGCTCCCAGCAAGCGGGCTTCGCTGGTAGCCAATGGACGTGATCAATCGAAAGCTGCTTCGCGATCTCTCCCAGATGCGAGGACAGGTCATCACCATCGGCCTCGTCGTGGCTGCGGGTGTGGCCGCATACGTGACGCTTCAGGGCACGTGGACCTCGCTCGAGTCGTCGAAGACCGCTTACTACGAGCGCCAGCGGTTCGCCGATGTATTCGCGCGTTTGAAGAGGGCGCCGCGCAGCGTGGTGAGCGACCTGGAGTCGATCGACGGCGTAGCCGAGGTCGACGCTCGGATCGCGGACGCCGTCATGGTTCCTATCAAAACCCTTCGAGAGCCAGCTTCGGGGCTGATCGTCTCGCTGCCTGATTACGGCTCGCCACGCCTGAACCAATTGCATTTGGTTGCGGGTTCGATGCCAGAGCCCGGACGTCCCGACGATGCCTTGGTGCTGGAATCGTTCGCGCGAGCTCATAGCCTCGAGGTAGGCGACACGGTCCCGGTGGTCATCAACGGGACCATACGCTCGGTTCGTATTACCGGTATTGCGATGTCTCCGGAGCATGTGTTTCCGGCGCCGACGACGGGCATTTTCAGTGACGAGAAGCGCTTTGCGGTCTTCTGGATGCGAGAGTCCGTCATGGCCCCGGCCTTCGACATGACCAACGCCTTCAACGATGTCAGCGTCCGCTTGCAGCCCGGCGCTTCGCTCGATGCGGTGATGGCGGCGATGGACAGGGTGCTCGATCCGTACGGCGGAGTCGGCGCGTTCGGGCGAAAAGACCAGGCTTCCAACTCGATCGTCGAGGGGGAGCTCACGCAGCTAAAAGCGATGGGGACGGTGGCCCCGATGATCTTTCTCGGCGTGGCCGCTTTCCTGCTCAACGTGGTCCTCTCGAGGCTCGTATTGCTTCAGCGAGCTCAGATCGCGACGCTGAAAGCCGTGGGCTACGGCAAGAGCGCGATCGGCCTTCACTATGTGAAGCTGGTCTGTCTCATCGCACTCAGTGGATCGGCGCTCGGCATCGCGGGAGGGGCGTATCTCGGTTCCGCCATGACGGAGATGTACACTCAGTATTTTCGCTTTCCCCTGCTGGCGTTCGAGCTCGACCCGCGGCTGGTTTCCGTCGCGGTATCCGTGAGCTTGCTCGCAGGGATCGTTGGTGCTGTCGCGTCGGCGACCCGTATCGCAAATCTGCCGCCCGCCGAGGCGATGCGTCCCGCGGCACCGCCGACCTATGGGTCGAGCCTTCTCGACAAGCTGGGAGCGTATCGATTCATCGCCCCCGCCGCTCGCATGGTCGTGCGAGAGATCGAGCGCCAGCCCCTTCGTACCGGTCTTTCCGTGATCGGGATCGCGTTTGCCGTGTCGATCATGGTTCTGGCCCGCGTCTCATCGGATGCGATGGCCATGCTGCTCGACATGCAATTTCAGCAAGCGTGGAAGGAGGATGTGATGGTCAGCTTCCTCGACCCGTTGTCAGACGGGGCCGTGCGGGAGCTCGAACATCTTCCCGGGGTCCTCTACGCCGAAGGAATGCGAATGGTGCCCGTCCGCTTCGTCCATGACGGGCGCAAGCGCGAGAGTGCGATCTTGGGTTATCCAGAAGACGGGCAACTGCGCCGGGTTATCGACGTCGAGCGCCGAGAGGTTCCGATTCCGGAGAGCGGTGTGATGCTCACCGCGAAGCTAGCCGAGATTCTCGGAGTGTCCGTGGGCGACGAGCTTCGGGTCGAGATGCTCGAGGGCGATCGAAAGACGGTCTCTCTCCGGGTTTCGTCGCTCGCGGCCGAGCCCTTCGGACTGCAGGGACACATGCGTATGAGCGAGCTTCACCGCGCGTTCGGCGAGGAGGCCACGGCTTCGATGGCGCTTCTTCGGATCGACCCGCGCGAGTACACACGGACGGAACCAAAGCTCAAGGAGCTTCCCAAGATCGGCGGGGTCCTTCGAAAACAGACGATCATCGACCAATTCAAGGCGCAGAGTGCGGACATGATGCTGGTGTTCTCGTTGATTCTGACGCTCTTCGCAGCAACGATTGCGGTGGGCGTCGTTTACAACAATGCACGTGTGGCGCTGTCGATGCGGAGTCGCGATCTGGCGAGCCTTCGTGTGCTGGGTTTCCGTCGCGGCGAGATCTCTGCGGTGCTCCTCGGCGAGCTTGCAGTTCAGGTTCTGCTTGCGATCCCGATCGGGATTGCGATTGGTGCGTGGATGTCGAAAGCAATGATGAACATGAGCGATCCGGAGCAGTACCGCCTGCCGGTGATGCTCTCGACCGAGACGTACGCGTACGCAGCAGGGGTTACCATGGCGGCTGGCCTCGTGAGCGCCCTGCTCGTGCGGCGCAAGCTCGACAAGCTCGATTTGATCGGCGTTCTGAAGACCAGAGAGTGACTATGACCAAAGCCAACAAGCAGAAAACGAGAAAACGGCGTCGACTCGTGTTGACCGTTGTCATCGGTCTGGTCGTGGCGGGCATGTTCGTCGCCGCGCTCGTCCCGAAGCGTCTGCCGGTGGACATGGTCTCGGTGGAGGAGGGCGATCTGCTCGTCACGGTCGATGAGGACGGGCAGACACGCGTCAAGGACCGCTACATGGTCGATGCACCCTTGGACGGGCACGTCGGGCGCATCGAGCTCGATGCGGGGGATCCCGTGGAGGAGGGCGCCGTCGTGGCTCGTATCGTGCCGCTGAGCCCGCCGCTCCTCGACGCGAGAACGAAAGCAGAGGCCGAGGCGCGGCTAGCGGCCGCAGAGGCCGCGAAGCGTCAGGCAGGGGCGACCATCGCGAGGGCGCAGGCCGCGATGCAGCTCGCCTCGCTCGAGGCGGAGCGCCTGGCGAACCTCGGACCCACCGGGGCAGTCTCGCTCCAAGCGGTCGAGCAGTCCGAGTTCGACCTTCGCGCAAAGCGGGAAGAAGTCGCGTCAGCTCGGTTCGCGGCTCGTGTCGCGGAGCACGAGGCGCGCGTCGCCGAAGCGGCGCTCGGCCGATTGGGTGCGAAGGGCGTCAAGGGCGACGAGCAGCTTGAGGTGCGCGCGCCCGTTGGAGGGCAGGTATTGAAAGTGTTTCGCGAGAGCGAAGGAGTCGTTCGCTCCGGAGCCGCCCTTTTGGAAATCGGCGATCCCCAGGCGCTGGAAATCGTCGTCGACGTGCTGACCAGCGATGCCGTTGGCATCCGGCGAGGCGCTGAGGTCATGATCGACCGTTGGGGCGGCCCGCGACCGTTGAAGGCGCACGTTCGGACCGTCGAGCCATCGGCCTTCACTCGCGTCTCCGCGCTTGGCGTCGACGAGCAGCGCGTCAACGTGATCATCGATCTCGACGAACCACCCGAAGTCTGGGCAGAGCTCGGGGACGGCTACCGAGTCGAAGCTCGCATCGTCGTTCACGAAGCTCGGGGCGTCGTCAAGGTACACGACAGTGCGGTCTTTCGGCACGGGGACGGTTGGGCGGTCTACCGCGTGGACGACGGCAAAGCCGTCCTCACACCGATCGAAATCGGCGCGCGCAACGGCCTCGAGGTGGAGGTCAGCAGTGGGCTCACTCCGGACATGGTGGTCATCGCGCATCCGGGAGAACAAGTCGAAGACGGTCGTTCGGTCCGCTCGCGCTAACGCGGGAGACGAACGCCGACCACGAGCCGGCATCGAGTCGAAGGAGAAGAAGGATGAGCTTTAGAGAACTGGCAGCCGCGGCATTGGCGGGTGCAGCCCTCATCTTCGGACTGAGCGTTGCCCCAACTCAGGCGCAAGCGCCTCCGAGGGTCGAGACAAAGAGCAAGCCGGTCGAAAGCGCGGCGGAAGCCGGCTTGCGTACGCTCTACGTGCCGGGTGGCCTGACGCCGGACCGCGCGGTGAAGGAGGTCATCGAGACCTCGCCCGACCTGAAGCGGACCAAGGCGCTCCTCGAGGAGGCCAAGGGGGGCGCGCTTCAGGCGATGTCCGGACTGGTGCCGGAGCTCGAGCTGATCGGCCGCCACACGCGGCTGAGTCCGGTCGACAATCCCACCTTCGACATCCCTGGGCTCGGTCCACTGACCTTCCCCTCGCTCACCCAGCAGACCGCCACCGACGCGACGATCGGCTACTCCTTCACGCGATCGCTCGCTGAAGCGATGCCGGCCTATCGGGCGGCCAAGAAGAGCAAGGAGGCCGCGAAGCATCAAATTCAGGCCGAGCTCAACGATGTCGCGTTCGACGGCCGCCAAGCGTACTACGAGTACGCACGTGCGGAGGCCGCGCTCGCGGTGGCCAACTTCGCGCTCGAGGCGGCCGCCTCGCAGCGACGGGAAACCGAATCGCTGGTGGGCGCGGGTTCCGCAGCGCGGGTCGATCTGATGCGCGTCCGAGCGCAGGAAGAGGCCGCCCGAGTTGCCGTCGAGCGGGCGAAGCTCGGCGCCCAGGTTGCGGCGCGCGCGTTGCAAACACTGATGCACACCGAGGAGCTGCCGTCGCTCGGCGAAGATCTTGCCGAAGAAGTGAGCGGCATCCCGACGGAAACGGAGGAGACGCTGCTCGAGCGCGCGTATCAGAACCGCCCGGATCTCAAATCACTCCTGACTTACATCGAGGTGACCGAACATCAGCTCAAATCTGCGAAGGGGAGCGGTGCGCCGGATTTGCTGGCGCGTGCATCGACGCAATACTCGAACCCCAACCTTCGCGTGATCCCGCAGCAGCAGCGTTTCGTCGCGACCTGGGAGGTAAGTGCCGTGATTCGATGGACACCGAACAGCACGATCGCGGCGTCCGGGCGTGCGCACGAGATTCGGGCAGCACTCCAGCAGGCCGAGGCGGACACTCAGCTCATGCGCGATGCGATCCGGGTGGAGGTCGCGCAGGGGTACCACGGCGTGCTCGCAGCGAGATCAGCCATCGAGTCCGCTCGGCTTGGGCTCGAGGCGGCCCGGGAGGGCTACCGGGTCACGCGCGAGCAGCTTCAAGAGGGGATCGTGAACACGACGACGCTGCTCCAGGCGCAGGCGGAGCTGATCCGGGCCCAAGTGGACGTCGTCGAGTCGGCCATTGGGATTCGCCTGGCGAAGGCGCAGCTCCGGCGCGCCATCGGGGAGATGCCCTAGGTGACTCAGCCTGTCGTCGTCGCGGCCGCAGTCGTCATTCGGGAGGGGCGCGTGTTGCTCACCCGGCGCGCGGAGGGTCAACACTTGGCGGGCTTTTGGGAGTTCCCCGGCGGGAAGCTCGAGGCGGGAGAGTCTCCCGAAGCCGCCGTGGTGAGGGAGTGCCGGGAGGAATGCGGGATCGAGGTCGAGGTCACCGACATCCTCGATGTCACGCACCACCGCTATCCGGAAAAGGACGTGTTGCTCCTGTTCTATCGCTGCGAGCTACGGTCGGGCGAGGTGGAGCACCTGGAGGTCGCCGATCATGCCTGGGTCGTGCCGTCGAAGCTGGAGCAGTATTCGCTGCCGCCGGCGGACGCCCGCGTCGTTGTGCGGATCGCAGCGCTCGAGCTTTGAGCCCTCAGCGGATTCTCGCGCCTTCGATCAGGATGCGGCGCACTAGGCTCGTGTCGGTGGCAGGTTTGGATACCGGCTCTGCGAGCATGTTGATCGTCGCGCCGGTCGCCGCGGCGTAGTAGGAGTAGAGCATCCCGCGACCTACCTCCTCGGGCTTGCCGAAGACCTTGGTGAGCTGCTCCATGCTCGGTCGTGCGTCGGTTAGCTCGAAGACGATTCGTGTCACGCGGTTCCCCGGCGTCGTGAGGGTCACACGGTAACCGTCGTAGTACATGAGCGCTTGGCTGTTCGTCCGCGCCTTGATCGTCCCCGCCATTTGCGCGGCGACGTAATCCACCGAGGGCGCGGGTTCGGCAAGGGCACGGGCAGCCGCTTGGACCGCGCGCATCGCCGCGTCATTGCCACCTGCTGCTTGTCCCGAGCGGCCGTCTTCATCGGCGGTCCTGCTGCGTGAACACCCGGCGAACGCGAGAAGACTCAGAGTGAGCCACGAGATGAGGTGAAAGCGTGTCGACACGTCGGCTCCTTGGCCGACGTTTGTACCGCGAAAGCGCCCGGCGCCAAAAAGAACGCCGGGGTGGGGCTAGGCCCGCGCGAGAGTCTCGTCGACCGATGCGTTGGCGCCGGTCTTGATGCGAACGGCGAACGGCTCCCGCGGCCCGCCGACCCGCTCGAAAGACGCCGAGTCGCCGAAAAAGATGCTCGTCGCCCGCCGGAGGGCGGGCTCGTAGGCCTCGTAGGTCGACTCCTCGTTGGGTGCATGGAGCCGGTCCTGCACCCGAAAGAGCACCTCGCTCGTCTCGAACTCGAAGTCGAGGCCGCTTTCCTCCTCGAGCATCTTGCAAGCGAGCAGCGCACGACGGAACGCATCGTCGATGCCGGCCTGGAAGTCTCCGTCGAAGCCGCGCTTGCGACTGTAAAGGAGGCCTGGGCGATCGTCGGCGACGTCGAGGTAGTAGTCGGACTGATGTCCGATCAATACGACGCCTGGTCCTTGGGGGACGTGCGCGTAGTCGGCGACGTCGATCAACAGCTCATCGGGGATCTTCTTCTCGCGGATCCATTGGTGGAATACGGGCACCAGCTTCTCGAGCTCGATCTCGCCCGTCTTCGTATACACCTTCACCTGAAACTTCGTCGGTTCCATCTTCATTTACTCCGCCGCCGCGGCAGATGCCGCTTGAGTAAGGCGCTGGTAGCACGCGTGCGCAGCTTCGAGGAACAACTGTGCTTCGTCGAGGGCGCGGTGGGCCGTCTCCTCATTCGCGTCTTCGAACGACTTGTCTCCGTGCATCTTCAACAAGTAGTTGGCGAACTTCCCCTTGGCGAAGGGGTCGTGGAAGATCTCGGTATCATACAGGTGCGTCCTGAAGTTGCTGACCACGTCGTCGGCGTCGTCTTTGACCTGGACTTCCAAGTGGCGAACGAGCGCCTTCGCTGCCGTCACCATCGCCGTGAAGCCACCCTTCGCCGCCGCGGCGGCCTGGCCCGCTTCGAGGGCGTCCTGGGCATCGTGGAGCTGCTGCTCGGCTTCTTGAAGCCCAAACTCGACGAAGGGGACGATCTCGCCGGCGCACTCACCGACGCCGATGTCACCGATGCCGTACTCTCGTGGGTCGCCCCAATCGCTGTAGTAGCTCGGGTCCTCCTCGTAGGAGGGCGGCTTCTGAATCGGCGCGAGCACCTTGCGAAACTCCTTCTTCCCCACGCGGGCGATGAAGGCTTGGAAGCTCTCGTCGCCCTCGCGGTTCTCGAGGTAATGCTGCGTGATCAGCTCGACCGCCTTCGGGATGTTCTTCGACGGAACGGCGCCGACCACCAAGCCGTAGCTCTTGGCGTTCTCGGTCCATTGTCCGCCAAGCACGACGTTGAAGTGCGGGACTTTACGTCCGCCGACCTGCCGGCTGACGCCGGTGAAGCCGATGTCGGCGGCGTGATGTTGGCCGCACGAGTTGAAACAACCGCTCGCCTTCATGCGCAACCTCTGGACGGCGGGGTCGAGCTGGTCCTCGACGAGCGTGAGGCGCTTTCGAAGCTCCCCCGTGACGCCGCGCGACGCGGAGATGCCGAGCTTGCACGTGTCGGTGCCGGGGCACGAGGTCATGTCCGTGATGGTGCCAGCGCCGGGTTCGGCCATGTGGAGCGCGTCGAGGCGCTGGTAGAACGCCACTGCGTCGGCGCCGCTGAGCCAGCGGAATGCGAGGTTTTGCTCGACGGTACAGCGCATCGCGTCGCCGGTGAACTCGCGCGCGAGGTCGGCGAGGGCGCGGCCCTGGGTCGATGTGAAATCGCCGAGGGGAAGCTTCACGATGGCGGTGTAGTAGCCTTCTTGCGCCTGGGGCTTGAGGTTGTGCTTGGCCCACTTCTGGAAACCCAGCGGCGCGTCGCTTGGAAGGGCGCCGGGCTCCCGGATCGGCTTCTCGTCGGTGGAGTGCAAGTCGTCGAGAAACGCCGTCCAGCGCTCGTCCGGGCGAAGGCCCTCGCGCTCTTCGGCGACCAGCCTCTTGAACTCCTCGATGCCCACTTTTTGCACGAGAAACTTGATGCGTGCGCGCGCTCGGCTTTGCTTCTCACCAAGGCGCGCGAACACGCGCGACACGGCCTGCGCCAAGGGAAGGAGCTCTTCCTCGGGGCAGAATTCCGCGAGCACTTTCGCTTGCACGGGCACCGCGCCGAGACCTCCACCGACCACGACGCGAAAACCTCGCTTGCCATCGCGAACATGCGCGACCGCGCCGAGGTCGTGAAAGGTGACGAGGCCGCACGGATTGTCTTCGCAGCCCGAGAAAGCGATCTTGAATTTGCGGCCGAAATCCTGAACGTCGGGATGACCGAGGAGGTATTGCGTGATCGCGTTTGCGTAGGGCGTCACGTCGAACGCCTGCGTCGTGCACACGCCGGCGTACTCACATGCGGTCACGTTGCGTACGCTGTTGCCGCACGCCTCGCGGGTCGTGATGCCAACGGCAGCGAGACGGCGCATCATGTCTGGCGACTCTTCGATGTGAATGAAGTGAAGCTGAATGTCCTGACGCGTGGTGACGTGTAGAATCGAATCGGAGTTTTCCTCTGCCAGCTCGCTCAGGACGTCGAGCTGATCAGCGGTCATCTTTCCGAACGGGATCTTGATGCGCATCATGCCGGGCGCATCCCACACGGTGTCGGGCCCCTTCGTGAGGTCGCCGCAGGGGAAGTCGAGGGGCTTTTGGCCCGTGCCGTCGTCGCGAAGACCGTTGTCGTAGCGCTGTCCGTAGACACCGCGGCGAAGCCGCGTCTCCGCAAAGATCTTATCGTCGAGCTTGCCTTGCTTCTTGAGCTCGATCTGGCCTTCGAATAGATCCACCTCGCCCGCGAGTGGCTCCGGGATCCGATCTCCAAGCTGTTCTTTCCACGAAGTCATGATGCTCCTGTCCCAAGGCCGCTGAGATCCGGCGCGAAGGGGAAATCTCACTATTCCTCAGTTTTCCGGCAGGTCAAGTCAACAATCAGTCGATGTGACTGGAATGACTGATTTCATGGGGCAAAAATGAAAATATAGACGACTTAAATACTAAAGAATTTGCCTAAACTGGGGTTGCTTGCTGCTTCAGGACTTGCCGCTATAGTGCCGCCGCCCGGCCCGCCGAGTAGGGTGTCCGGGACGCATTCGGGGATCGTCTAACGGCAGGACTCCAGTTTCTGGTACTGGCTATCTAGGTTCGAATCCTAGTCCCCGAGCCAGTCCCGTGTTAAAGCGCGGGACTTCAAAATCGGCCCCATCGTCTAGTGGTCTAGGACATCGGCCTCTCACGCCGGTAACGCGAGTTCGAACCTCGCTGGGGTCACCACTCATTGCTCTTACATTACGAATGGTTGCAGCCGCGTCGTTTACTCCGTTGACCTGAGGTTGACATGAGGGGGCGACGCGGGTTGCAGTGATTCGACCAAGCGGAGCTTGGCGCGATCCCCAAGATGGACATAGCGATGCGTACTGCTCTCCGATCGATGACCGAGCTGCGCCTCGATCGTTTTCATCGAGTGGCCGGATGTCGCGGCTTGCGACCCGACCGAGTGACGGCCGATCTGGTGGTGGCCGATCTGCCGTAGGCCGAGCGCCTCTTGAACCAGTGAAGCTCGACCGCGGCCGCTTCAAGATGCGCCGATCGGACGCAGACGAGGGCCGCGAACATATGCGTCGCTCGTATGTGCAACACGCGCAGCCGTGGCTGACAGCCCGCGTGGAGCGCTTTCGTGGACGGGTAGGGGTCGAGCCCTCAGGAGTTGCGGTCCAGGATCTCGGCCACCGCTGGGGCTCCTGCGGCAAAGGCGGCAAGCTCTACTTCCACTGGCGTTCGATCCTCCTCCCACCAAGCGTATGGAGTTCCTGCACGGGCTCGTGGGGTCACCCTATCCCATGGAAGGAACGGGGGACGTCCTCGTCAGCTGGGCTGAGCTGGGCGCATTTCCAGGGGCGACCTTCGTTCTGGTAGAGCCCGGATCCGGCAATCGCTTTTATTACAACGAGGAAGGGAACTGGGACGCCGATCTCACGGCAACGACCAACTATCCGCTGGCGCCGAAGGGCGGCTTCACCGAAGTCATCCCGGGTGACGCGGGTGTGGTCCAGATCGGGGCCACTGGAACTGCCCAGTCCTGCTTGTACCTTACCGGGTGGCCTGGCGCTTTTGGCGCCGCTGTCAGGGTGCCCATCCGAGCGGGCTATCTCAGCGAGGTCATCGTAAGTTGCGACGTTCCATAATGGAGCCGATCTGAGCTTCACGCGAAGCCCCTACACCAAACAAGACCGGCGGTCCTCGGAGCATCTCCCCTCCGTGGGTCGCCATTTTGTTTGTGCGACGTAGGGGCGTTTGAGGTGCAGCCGTAGGCTGCTAGCCCAACGCCCGTACCGCCTCGAGTACGCGCCGCACACGATCGACCGCATCCGTTGGCCACCAGGCTTGGGCGGCTCGTATCGCTTGGCCGGCTTTCACGATTCGAGCTCGAGTGTCGGGATCGGCCGAGCGGTACTGCTTGCGCAACTCCTTGAGCTTCCAACTGTACGGCGGCTCCGCCCACGCGCTCCAGTCCGCGCACTCGGTGTGAACCGTGTATCGGCGCTGCTCGATCCAGCGTGACTCGCCGGCTGCGAACCCGCGCCCGCACCGCTCGCACACGTCGCGCCAGTCGTGGGTGCTCGCCTCGACCATGAGCCTGGGTGTGCCGTCAGTGCGGGGGCGGGGTCAACGGGAAACGGTCCCGCTTCGCCCGCACGGCCAATGCGGTGGGTCACCGCGCTTGCGAACTAGGTAACATCTGCTGACTTTCCCGTGTACGCGCCCGCGAAACGTCCAGCGCATGGCTTGCACTCAGTGGGTCGTGAACGCAGGTCTTGCGCTACATGAGCGTCGCCGCGGCCGATACCATCCGGGAATCGGCCGGGAACGTTATTTGCATCGCTTTTCAGTGAGTCCGCGTTTTTGTATTCTGCGAAATGCGTTCTCACCGAGGAGGTGGAGATGGACCCCCGACCATCAGTCCGCGTCCGGCGACGGCGAGTGTGGTTCTCGCCCTATTTGCTCGCGGTCGCATTATCGCCAGTCGTCCTCCAAACGAGTACGCCAATTAGCTGCCAGCTTCCGAGCGGCGACACTACGTTGTCCGAACTCGCTGTGATCGTGGATGGCGAGAACCGACTCGATGGGTTCGACCCCCACGTACGCGCCTACGACATAGCGCTGCCCTTTGGCACGGACGAGGCGCTAGTCCACGCGATCTCAACCGACCCCCTTGCCCGGGTTTGGGCCGACGTGCGCGTTGACGGTGAGATGCTTGATACCGTGTTTGCGAGCCTCGGAGGTGGAGACCTAACCATCCCCCTTCCCTCTGGGCTGAGCACGATGTTTGTCTGGGTAAAGGCACCGGGTCGTGCGACTGGCTACTACGAAGTCAGCGTCGAGATTGCACAGAAGTCCCCATGCACGGAGCAAGGCATCTTGGACGCCGTCGCTGCGGGGGGTGGCCCACACACCTTCGACTGCAACGGTCCGACGACTGTCGTGACGCAAGGCGAGATCATCATCGACAACGACGTGATTCTCGACGGTGAGGGTAACCTGACGATTGATGGCAACGACGACCATCGGGTGTTGTCGGTGGAGCCCGATATCACGGCGGAGCTAATCGCGCTGACAGTGACGGGAGGCGCGCTAGTTCCGGATGGAGGGCAAGGCGCGGGGATCTTGAGCGAAGGGATCCTGACGATCACTAACAGCAGTATCGCATCCAACGGCAGCAGCTGCGGGGACTGCGGGGTTGTCGGAGGCGGCATCTACAACAGTGGGGTACTGACGCTGAAGAGCAGCACCGTGCAGGAAAACGAAGCCAACTACGGTTGCGGGCTCTACAATATCGGGACAGCCACATTGATCAAAACCAGCGTATCGCAGAACGGAAGGGCGCTCCCTAGCAGTTCTTGGGTCAGTTCGGGCAGCGGGATTGCCAGCACTGGGACTCTAAACTTGATTGACAGTGTCGTGTCGCTTAATCACGACGGAAGGGGTGATGCAGCCGCGCTCAGCACTTACGGGACCGCGACGTTGATCAACAGCGTCGTGTCGGATAACTACTCCACACAGAGCGCAGCTGTTTCCTGTGGCGGATCGACGACCCTGGTCAATAGCACCGTCTCGGGGAATGCTGGCCTGATGACATCAGGGTTCGAATGCCGTGGCACACTGAGACTGATCAACAGCACCGTGGTCGCCTTAGGTGGGAGGAGCTACGCGATCCGATTCCGTTGGGAGCCGGGAGAGCTGATAGCGGTCAACAGCATCATCGTTGGAGCGTTTGACTCGCAGCGGCAGCGTGTTTTTGGGTGCTCGTTCGAAAACATCGGCGCGATCGCGATTTCTCAGGGCGGTAACATCGAAAGTGTCGGCGACACTTGCGGCCTCACCGACCCAACCGACCTGGTCAACGTCAGTGCCGAAGACTTGAACCTCGGACCGCTACAGGACAACGGCGGACCGACCATGACCCACGAGTTGCTGTCGGGTAGCGTCGCCATCGACCAGATTCCCGAAGCGGACTGCGTTGATGCGGATGGCGCACCGCTGACGACCGACCAACGTGGCTTCACGCGGCCATTGGGCGACGGGTGCGACGTCGGCGCGTTTGAGGTGCAGCCGTAGGCGGC
>JAHEEE010000027.1 GCA_024640845.1 Myxococcales bacterium
GAGGAGCTCTTGGCCCAACATCGTGCGTCCAAGCCGAAGATCGTCGAGCAAGTCCTCGAGGGCATGGGCCACCACCCCAACGTGCTTGTAGCCAAACATCCCCGCGATGCCCTTGAGGGTGTGAACGCTTCGGAAGATCTCGTTGATGAGCGCGGGATCGATTCTCTCGTCACGTTGATGCGCTTCGTCCAGCAGCAACAGATCGCGCGACAAGGCCTCGACGAGCTCCTGGGCTTCTGCCAGGAATTCCTGTTGGACATTATCGCGCGGATCGCTCACAGCAACGCCTCGTCGGCGGCACCGATCAAGGAACTGATGAGCGTCCTGAGCTCATCTACCTCGAACGGTTTCTGCAAGAACGCGTCGGCCCCGAGCTCGATGCCGCGCTTGGCGTCGGGCCCATCCACCTGCGTGCTGATGAGAATCTTGCGGGCAGCTTGCTGCCGCGGGCTCTTCCGCATGAATGCCAGAAGCTCCAGGCCATTGATGTCTGGCATGTTGACGTCGACGATCACTACGTCGAACGCATTGGCAGCAAGCAGCCGTAGCGCTTCGAAACCAGTCTCGGCCTCTTGCACCTGAGCGAAACCCGCGTCCTCCAAAGAGGCGCGGACGAATGCGCGCACGGCGCTGCTGTCATCGACAATGAGAGCGTGAAATGCCACTCGATCCCCCCGCACACATGGTAACAGAGCGGAAGCGGGGGGGACTGCTTCTATTCACGCGAAAAGGAGCGTGTTTTGGGGTCCTCGACTGCGCAGGATGAACATGCGCACAGGCTTCGAAGGAAACGATGGCTGTAGATTCCCGTCTGGTGACCGTCATGCCATACGAGTCGGAGCGCGTAGTTCCCCACCGGCTGGATGTCGTCGAGCTCGATGTCGCCTCCTTCGACGAATGCGATGGGGCCCTCATGCCCCTGACAGTGCGCGCAAGGGCAAAAACCTCGAAGGAGCTCGTGCGGGTAGACACTTCGGTGTCCGTCGGCCCAGTCGATTTCCATGACCCGGGCCCCCCGCGGCGCGCGAAGCTCAACTGGCTCGTGGCGGTCATCGCTCATGGCGTGCGTCCTTCCCAACGGCCAGAGGCCGCCCCCGTCCGTTCCCGAACCCCTACGGTCGCGTGTTGGGCGTCGAGTTGGTCGAGAGCATCGTGAAGCTGTCGGCGCTCGAGCTCCGGCCAGGGCGCGCTCGCATATTCGATCGTCGACTGCACAGTCGCCCAGAGCCGAAGCGCGCCCGCGGACAGAACCAACCGGCCGCCGCCGCACGCCCGGCAGACGATTCCCCCGCGAGGAGCATCGAATGACGCCGCGCGTCCCGGTGCAGGCACCTTTCCGCATCCAACACAGCGATCGAGGGTCGGCGAGAAGCCGAGCACGTTCAGCACTCGGATCTGAAGAGTCAGCAGTGCTTCCTCCGACGGCGCACCCCGGTCGAGAGCATCTAGGAACCGAATCGCTGAATCGAACACGGCAGGCTCTGGCTCATGCTCCGGTACACGCTCGCGAATGAGCGCAAGGGCCGCGCCTGCCGATCCGATCGCTTCGAGGCTTCGCAGGATCGCGTGAAACGATCGATCGACCGACACCCGCTCGAGATGAGCGAGCTCGCCACGCCCCGGACGGAAGTGGGCGTTCATGAGTACATAGGGTTGAAGCGCGCCGCCGAACCGGCGTTGACTCCTACGCGCGCCACGCGCAAGTGCCGACATCTTTCCGTAGTCTTCCGTTAGGAGAGTGACGATTCGGTCGGAGTCGCGATAGTCGACGGAGCGTAGGAGGAGCGCTCGACTTTGGCGGCTTCGACTTGGCACGGCACCGCGGAGGATAGCTCAATAGGATCGTCCTGGGCAGGCGCGCGCCTCTCGAGCACGAACGTCGCGACGATGATCGCGAACAGCGCCGCTGTCGCGATTGCCAATAGAATTGCGCCGTATCCACGCCGGCTGTGGACTGAAGCCAGTGGGGCCGGCGGGAGCGTCTTGGGGCTCTGTTCATCGAATCGGGCGAGGACGTCGCCAGCATCGATGTCGACCGCAGACGCATACGCCTTGATGAACCCGCGCACGAACACGCCACTCGGCAAGTCTTCGAAACGATCCTCTTCCAGCGACTCGAGGGTCCTGCGAGGAATGCGGGTGGTGCTCGAAACCTCTTCGATCGAAAGCCGCCGTTCTTCACGTTCTTGCTTGAGCAAATGACCGATCGATTCGCGGCTCATCGCTTCGCCCCCAACAACGTCTGGCACATTTGGCCCTCGTTCGAATACGGGTCGAGCTCGACGCAGCGCTCGAGGTCCGCGATGGCATCTCGACCGTGTCCGAGGCGCGCGCGTACCTCGCCGCGGAGGCGCCATGCGCCCTGAAGCGCTCGGCTATCGCTGCAAGAGGGATCTGCTTCGAGGGCGCTCACCAGCGCACGCTCGGCATCCTCGAGCTGCTGCAAGTGCCAAAGCGCGCGAGCCATCGTGTAGTAGCCGACACAAAAACGCGGTTGAATCCGAATCGCCTCCATCGTGGACTTCACCGTCTCCTGGTACTCACCCAAGTGGAATTGTGCCAGCCCGAGGTTGCCCCACGCAAGATGTGGAGCTGTGTTCAGCTCGTCGGCTGCGGATTGTCGAAGCACCACGATCGCGTCCTCGTAGCGCGCCAGCTCGATCAAACAGAGGCCGTAAATGTTGCGCGCCTCGGCGAGAACGGACCCTTGGCTCTTCTGTTTCTCGAGCAGCTTGATCGAGGTGCGCAGATGTTGCTCCGCGTTTTGGTAGTCGCGACGCTCCATCTGGATGAACCCGAGCAGGAGGTGCGCCTCCGCGTTGGACTCGTCGAGGTCGATCGCCTTTCGCAGGTGCTCGATGGCGCCAGCGGTCTGCCCTTCATCCCGAAGGCTAGCCGCCAGTTGGAACTCGCGGTAGGAGCGCTCGCCGTCGGGCGTGCTCTGCTGAGACGTCGTTGCGCACCCTATTGCCAGCAACGCCAGCCCAACCCATCCCCACATTTGAAGCACCTCATGGGTCTACTTAGCCGAGGGACCTCGGTCAAGAAGGGGTGTCGGTGTACCGACAGCTCAATCCGTGCCGGACCTCGTCTTTGACGACCAGTAGTTGCTGAAGGTCGCGAAGCGCCGAGGCGTCGTCGATGGTGATCGTCTGATCACCTACCTGCAGGTAGCCGCGGTCGTGAAGCTGTCCGACCACCGCTTTCACCTGATCGAGATCGAGTCCAGTTCGGGTGGATAATTCGAGAGGGGAAAGCGAAAGCAAGCCCCCATCGCTCTCTTCGAGCTTGGTGAGAAGCGCATTGAGCACCCGAAGGATGGGGTCCGGGAGCAAGAAGCTCTCGATCTGTTCCTCGGCTAGACGAAGGCGCCGAACGAGCTGTTTCATGACAGCCTCTCCCAGGTCCGGGCGATTCCGCGTCAGGGCCCGAAAGGTGTCGCTGTCGATGACCAAGGCGGTAACCGGCTCGATGGCTTTGGCGGTCGCGGAGCGATACGCCCCCGCTAGGAGCGCCTCTTCGCCGAACAGCTCCCCCGCGCCGAACAGCCCCGTGGTGCGCTCGATACCCCGCGCCCGCTTCAGCAACTGCACGCGGCCGTCGCGAATCAAGAAGAGCTCGTGGGCTGGCGAGCCGGCGTAGTAGAGCGTCGTACCGGCGGAGAAACTACGATAATAGCTCTCGATCTTCGGCTCTTCACTCGGGTCGACCATCCAGGGTAGTTACCCCACGGGACGGGAGCGCGGCAACCGCTATCAGGCGAGGTGGCAGGCGACCTCGTGCCCCGCCTCGATGACTCGAAGCGCAGGAACCTCCCGATCGCATAGGCCTTTTTCGGCAATGGGACAGCGCGGATGAAAGGCACAACCGGTCGGCGGGTCGAGGGGGCTCGGAACGTCACCTTGGAGGATCAGTCGCTTCCTGTGCGCCTTCGGGTCGGGCTCGGGCGCCGCGCTCAGCAAGGCTTTGGTGTACGGGTGGCGCGGGTTCTCGTAGATCTGCTCAGAGGAGGCGAGCTCGACGACGCGCCCAAGATACATCACCGCAACACGGCGACTGACGTGCTCGACGACATGCAGGTCGTGCGCGATGAACAAGAAACTGAGGCCCAGCTCCGCTTGAAGGTCGCTGAGCAAGTTCACGATCTGCGCTTGAATCGATACGTCGAGCGCGCTCACCGGCTCATCGGCAACGATGAAGCGCGGCTCGACCGCCAGCGCCCGAGCGATGCCGATGCGCTGACGCTGGCCGCCCGAGAACTCGTGCGGATAGCGTCGCATGTGTTCCGGTCGGAGACCAACCCGCTGGAGCAGCGCTGCAACGCGATCTCGTTCTTCGGACGCCGACTCCGCCAATCCGTGGACATGCAACGCCTCGGCCAGCGCGGCCCGCACGGTCATTCGCGGGTTCAGAGAGCTGTACGGATCCTGAAAGATGATCTGCATGTTGCTACGCAGGGGGCGGAGCGCTGCCTGCGACAAACCCGTGATGTCCTTTCCCTCGAAGAAGACCCGGCCACTCGTGGGGTCCTGCAAGCGCAGGAAGAGTCGACCGAGGGTGCTCTTGCCGCACCCGGACTCACCAACCAATCCGAGAGTCTCTCCAGGCATCACATCGAGCGTGACTCCGTCCACGGCGCGGAGCTCTGCGTACCCGCGCCCGAACCCTTGCGAAGGCCCGCGAAAAGACTTGCGCAACGACTCGACGCGAGCGATGGGCTGCTCGCTCATGACGCCTCCTCGGCGCGGAAGCAGGCAACGTCGGTCTGCTCGATGCGCTGCAACGATGGCTCCTCCACTCGACATTCGTCGGTCACTAGTCCACAGCGGTCTTGAAAACGACAGCCCGGCGGGAGCACGCTCAGATCCGGGACGATGCCAGGGATCGTCGGGAGCCGCTTCCCTCGGTTGCGTTGGCTAGGAAGGCTCTGAAGCAAGCCTCGCGTGTACGGGTGCCGGGGCGACGCAAACAGCGTATCGGTCACCGCGTGCTCGACGATCTTGCCGGCATACATGACCGCAATCTCGTGTGTGAACTCCGCCATGAGGCCGAGGTCGTGACTGATGAAGATGATGCTCATGCCGAGCTCGGCTTGCAGCGAGCGGAGGAGATCCAGGATCTGGGCCTGAATGGTGACGTCGAGCGCAGTGGTCGGCTCGTCGGCGACCAGCAGTCGCGGCTCGCACGCGAGGGCCATCGCGATCATGGCGCGCTGACGCATGCCTCCCGAAAGTGTATGCGGGTACGAATCGATCCGTTCGGAGGGCGCGGGAATACCGACGAGCTCAAGCAGCTCGATCGCGCGAGCCTTGGCGGCGCGGCGACTGAGGGGTCGATGAAGGCGAATCGCTTCGACGATTTGCGAACCCACGGTATAGACCGGATTCAGCGAAGTCATCGGCTCCTGAAAGATCATCGAGATGTCGTTACCGCGAATCGCGCGCATCTCCTTTTCAGACGCTTGAAACAGGTCCTTGCCCGCGAACAACGCTTCGCCCCGCTCGATGAGGCCAGGCGGGGAGGGAATCAGCCGCAATATCGATAGCGATGTGACGCTCTTCCCGCACCCGCTCTCACCCACGATGCCGAGCGTCTGTCCAGGCTGAACGTCGAATGACACATCGTCGACAGCCCTCAGGTAGCCCTCGTCCGTGTCGAAGGCGGTGACCAAGTGGCGCAGGCTCAGCAGCGGTTCGGTCATGCGGCGCCTACCTTAGCACCAGTCGCAGAATGCTCGGCTTTTCATGAGCAATCGGCGAATTGGATCGACATGCCCGGGCCGGGCGTCTGCTGAAACGCGCCTGCGGGAACCTGAGGATCCAGCGAAATCGACTTCACGCGAACCGCCGTATCGGCGCCATTGGCCTCGTCGACGAATCGAACGTTCGTCGGGAATGATTGGCCATCGACGTCCACATAATCATCGTAGGTCGCCTGCCAACGCGTGGTGCCATCCGGACCCCGCTCGGTCGAACGCCGAAGATTCAACCGCTGTTCGCTCGGCGGCTTCGTCTGATCTCCATCCATGACGGAGAATACGACCTCTTGGGTCGATCCGTCCGCCGCGAGAAGGGTTACGACGTAGAGGCCGTCGCGACACTCCATAGACCGTTCGATCGCATCGATCGTCGGAGTGTCGCCCGTCAGCAACCGAAGGACTTGCTCCGCTGGAACCGACACCCCCAACAAGCGGGCGATGTTCTGTGGACAGGTCGGGCCATGTAGAAACGTTCCCTCGCGAAGATCGCTGAGCTGGAAGCTCTCACCATCACTCGTGAGCACGGCTGCAGGGCCAACTGGCGTCATGACATCGAAGCGGACTCGGTTCGGCTGTTCCAAGAACAGGAGCACGGTGCCGCGAATGCGCCCGCGGCTGCCCCACTGCGTAACCCGCGCTTCGGCCTTGAGCGAATGCCATCGAGCCCGGTTAGCCTCGTGGTCCGAGAGCGCGCTTGCCGCATCCGTGCGGAGCTGCACCGGGCAGGCCGGAGCGCTCTTGCATGCGGGGAGCGCGGACGCGAATAGCAAGACGGCCATGAGGCAGGCGCGCGTCACTGGTCGAGGGGCGCCCCAAGGTCGACCCACTCCGCAACCACATCGACCAGTGGCTGTGCCAGGAGGCCCACGGTCGGCATCTGGTCGCCGCAGGTCTGCACGCCGTACATCTTCTGTACCATGATGGAGTCTTCGGAGTTCGAGGCTTCGACCACCAACCCTTGTCCGGCGCAGGACCCAGCCGTCGAGGCAGAGGCGTTGACCACGGCCGGGTACGAGTCCTCCGGCCAATTGGTGGTGTCGGTCGGATCGGACCCGGCCAGGTTCAACACGGCAAGCGCTGTTGGGTTGGCGCCGCCTGGGATTTCACCGCCAAGCGGATTATCCGGATTCACGTCGATATTGTCGTTCGCCGGGCCATGGCAGCGGACGCACTCTGTGAACATGATGGTGAAGTAGATGTCGCTCCAATTGGGGTCGGGCAAGTCTGCGGGTGGGCCGCTGTATACGCAGATGACCTCGTCGTCCGACGTGGCGCATGGCTGGAGCTGATCGGCCTCCGTTGGCGGTGTCTCCGAACGCCCGATCGCAGGCGCGTCACACGCAAGCCAATTGCGCACGATCTCCTGCCCATCACTCGAGTCGATCGAAGGAAGCTTCGAACGGTCGGGGCGAAGCCAAGGTACGTTGCTGCGAACCCGTTGGCCCGCTTCGCCTGGCGGCATTGCGCCGGCGCGAATCTCCTGGATCATTCCCTCGGCCCAGTCGCGGATGTTGTTTTGATCGCCGTTCAAGCGCTGAACACGATCGTCGTACGGCGGGTTGGTCTGGCATCCCGCAACATCGCCAGTGCACACGAGGCTCAGATCGAAGTTCATGCCTGCAGGTGCGCCGAAGCGATTGGAGCCGGTGGCCAAGGGCGCATGACAAAAGGATCCGTTGCCGCATGTCGACTGCACCAACGCTTGGCCCTCATACATCGGCATGCCGTCGGTGAGGCGGTAGGCCACGTCGAACGCGGCAGGTCCATCGATCGGAGTGCCGTCGGGCGTGGTCCCGTTGAGGTTGCATTCGCCCAGGTCGCGCCTGCACCCGAAGATCAGGGTGGCGAAGAGCAGCAAAGAGCAAGCAAGGAGACGGCCGCAGATCATCTGAGCCCGCAAATTGCTGCGGTTACCAAGCAGAGTCAAGCAAGGCGCAACGCGCGATGCTCAGGCGGCCGGGCGAAGGTGCTCGAGGCGATCACGCAGCTTCTGGCGGGCCCTGACTTCGAGCTGCCTGACTCGTTCTTTACTGACGCCCATTTCGCGCCCGAGCGACTCCAAGGTGCGGGGCTCGTCTGATAGGATGCGGGCTTCGACGATGCGCTGCTCGCGATCGGTTAAACTTTCCAACGCAGATTCGAGCGCCTCTCGGACATGATGAACGGCTTCGGAGCGCGCCACTGACTCTTCGGGAGTCGGTAGCTTCGCGCTCATGCGTTCCACCGCCGCGGGCGAGTCCGATACCGTTGCATCGAGCGACAGATCGCCGCGGGTGAGCAACGGCCAAAGCTGTTTGGCGCGCGACAGCGGCATTCCGCTCTCTTCTGCCAGGGCCTCTGGGGATTCAACCGACTTGCGGCGGTAGGCGCGCATAGCCCTGCGCTCCGTGCGCGTCGTGCCGAGACGCACGATTCGGTATGAACGAACGACGTAGTCGCGAATCTCGGCGCGAATCCAATAGGCTGCGTAAGTGATCAGGCGGCAATTCTTTTCCGGGTCGAACTTGGACGCTGCTTTGAGCAAACCGAGGTTCCCCTGCTGCACCAAGTCCTCCAGCGGAACACCCCAGCGGCGGTACTCGCGTGCGATTGCGATCACGAACGGGAGGCTCGACTCGACGAGATGAGCCCCAGCGCGCTCGTCACCCTGGACCCAGCGTTGCGCGAGCTCGCGTTCTGCTTCAGCGTCGAGGATCGAAACCCGCCTCAGGGATGCGCGGTATCGGTCGAGAGCCGTCGCGGAGGTAATCGTCGCCATACCCCCCGCGTCATGCACTAAACATGCCGGGAGATGCGCGCCCAAAAACACTCAAGAAAAAGCGCCCCGCTCGACTGATAGCGCGGCGTTTTGCCACGTAGGGTCGCCTGTTCGCCGCGGCAAGGGCGGCAAAGTTTGCGCGTGGGCGCAATATTCGCGAATGCACACGAACGCTGGATTTTTCCGTGTGCGCTTTGCTGCCACAAAGAGCTGTGCTAGTTTTGCCTTGTGGAAGTCGTTCTGCGCAAAGTTGGCCGGAAACCGGGTCGAGCTGTCGTAGGGCGTCTCCTGCGCCCGCCGCGAAAAGGCTCGGTTGTAGTCATCGAGTTTGCCGACGGACTGCATGAATATGTGACGACCCCGGTCAAGCGTGTGCTTCAACTCTGCGGCCAAGACACCTATTACCTACAGACGGCGAACAGCCGCTACCGTCTCGAGATTCGCTCGAACGAGTCCGGCATCATCGATCAGCCGGTCGCGAACTGAGCTTCGCTTTTCATCAGCTCGCCGAGCTTGCTCACCAACTGGTCGAGCACTTCTTGTAGCTGAGCGAAGTCGCGCTTTTTAATCTCGCTGGTTTCCTCGTTGACGTAGAGCGCCCTGTTGAGCTCGATCTGGATCGCATGCTGCCCGCGCTTTGGTGCGCCATAGCTCGACGTCGTCCAACCACCCCGATACGGGTCATCGTGCTTCACGCTCAGTCCTGCGCCACGAAAGTGCGCGTCCACCAGATCGATGATTCGACCGTCGGCGGTCGATCGCCCGCGAGTGCCGGGCACGATATCCGCGCGCCGCACCTCTCTGCCGCCGAAGACGCGGCGCCCGGTGGAGGGCATCGAATGCGCGGCGAGGATCACGACGTGGCCGTGCTCTTCACGCATTCGCGCAGCGACCTCACGAAGCTTCTGGTGATATGGCTTGTAGTAAAGCTCGATGCGTTTCGCGAACTGGTCGATCGTCAGTGGTGCACGCAGCAATGGCGTACCATCTGTTCGGGCCCGCCAGACGACACCACGTGCGGGGATGTGCCGCGCCTTCGGGTGCCTAGGTACGGCCGCGGAATCCACTTCATCCGGGCCCCGGTTCAGGTCGACGACGTATCGTGACACCCTGGAGACCAGAAGCGTTGCGCCCTGGCCTGGAGCGCGCTCGTAAAGCTGGTCGACGTAGATGTCCGAATCCCGAAGAACCGCGAGCGGCGTCGCTTCGATCTCGGCCTCGACGTCCGGGGGAACCTGGAGACCCGAATGAGGGACCTCTACCAGCACGGGGGTCGCGGGGGTCTTAGGGGCGATTAGCTCGACGAAGGACACGGCGGGGGCTCAGGCGCTAAACGATTCTCGGAACGGCATCTCGGAAGGAGTCACCTTGGTCCGAACCAGCCCACACGCAAGCCCCAGGTACAGCGCCCGGTAGGCGGGTTCGAGATCCGCCCCGGAAGAGCTTGCGCGCGCGAAGAGCCCCCCGAGTGTCGTGTCACCTGAAACCGCCTCCAAAGTCGCAACCCAGCGGGGATCGAGACGGAACGCGCCTAGAGGGGGTCCATCGTCGCAGCGCTCGACCACACGTTCGCGAAGTGGCTCGAGAACGGACTCGATTTCCTCGAGGTGCGCCTCGCGGGCCGCGTCGCGTAGCAGCTCATAAGGATCCTGACCCATCGGGAACGTCTCTTCATGGCTGCGCGCGCCTCTGACGAACGCCCATTCGCCGCGTCGCCACCGAAAAGCCTCCATCAAACGTCCGCGGACTTGGTCACCGATCGCGCGGAACAACTCGACGGGACGAAGGATACCCAACCCGACGAGCGCGTCACCGAGGCGGCCACCATACTTCGGCAACAGCGCGAGCGCCATTTCGACCTCCATACGAAGACACTGTCCCGTGGCGACGAGGTGCTCACCCAAGAGCTCCGATTTGTCGGTGGAGGCCACAAACTCGGGCTTTCCGTCGACGAAGTAGATCTTCTTGCGGCGCTTCCGCTGCCACAGATGAAGGACACCGGTCTGACGCTTGGAGATGATGTCGTAAAACACAGGCAGGAGCGTGGCTGCGCGAAGCTGACCTTGCTTCTCGGCTTGCGCGAGCTCCTCCAGCTTCCACTGGAGGCCAGGCGAGGTGACGAAACGTGTGAGCTCAGGGAGTCGCGATGGATCGAGGTAGGTGCCATCAGCTTTGGAGATCTTGCTGCTTCGGCTGTCGATCACGCCGGTGGTGATTAGCTGGATGAGGCGCGGGTAGCTCATCGGCCCCATCACGCTGCCGTCCGTGAGCTGGACGCGGTATATCGTCGGCGAGGTGGTAGCCTGAGGACCGATCAGGTCCTGGCCGGCTGCTGCGTGATGCATCAAGTCGCTATCGACCAGAGAACCGACGTCCGCGTCGGGGACGTGAGCCTCGGGGGCTTCGCCGTCGACCAAGCTGAGCTGGGCGAGCAAGCGGCTGAGGCGATCGGGCCCGTGACCCATCCCGCGGCGCCGCATGACTTCGGCGCATGCTTCCGCGAATGCCCCGGCGGTCGGGCGTTCTTCGGGGTCCCGTTGAAGGCCCCGCAGCACGACTGCCCGGATGTCCTGTGGGATCCTTCGTTCGCAGCGTGCGAGCACGCGGAGATCGGCGTCGCGAATCTGAAGCAATACGTTGAGCTCGCTCTCGCCCTGAAACAGTGGCTCCCCGATGAGCATTTCGGCAAGCACGGTTGATAAGGTGAACACGTCGCTTTTCCCGCTCAGTTCTTTGCCGAGGACTTGCTCGGGTGACATGTAGCCGAGCTTTCCGCGGACCTGGCCGTCCTCGGTCGTCGGCGCGCGGCTGCGGACGGTGGCGATGCCGAAGTCGGTGAGCTTCACGTGACCGGTACGAGTGAGCAGGATGTTCGCCGGGCTCACGTCGCGATGCACGAACTCGAGCGGTTCGCCCTGGTCGTCGGCTGCATGGTGAGCGTATTCGAGCGCCTGCGCCGTTTGATACGCAATGTGCAGAGCAACGTCCCATGGAATAGGCGAGTCGACCGGCGCGGTGCGAAGCAGCTTGCTGACGTTGGAGCCGTCGACCAGCTCCATCACGAGGACGAGGTCCTCGCCCATCGTGCCGAAGTCGAACACCTGAACAATGTTGGGGTGCTCGAGCATGGCCGCGAGACGAGCCTCGTCGATGAACATCCATACGAAGTCCGGGTCGCTTGCGAACTGTGGAAGAATCCGCTTCAAGGCCACGCGCTTCGAAAAACCGTGAAGACCTTCACGGCGAGCAACGAAAACCTCGGCCATCCCCCCAGCCGCCAAGCGGCGCTCGATGCGGTACGGCCCGAGCAATGGCCGTTCTTCGCTCACACATGCCTCCCTAAACGAGCCCGACCCCTTCATCATACGCGCCTCGGGTGCCCGGTGTCAGCTTAGTCCCCGTTTCAGCGAGAGCGGAACACTTGGGGCTCCGCTTCGTTCCTGTCTATGATGCAGATGTCCTTTAGGTACGGGGGAACCATGGGGATTGTCCGCAAGGCATCGCGCTCAAAGAAAACCAAAGACCCGCTTCTCGGGAAGGTCATCGCGGGTCGGTATCGACTCGAATCACAACTCGGCGAGGGGGGCATGGGGGTCGTCTATCGGGCGCGGCACGTGCTCATCGACCGCGTCGTAGCCTTGAAGCTGATTCGACCGGACCTTCGAGGCGAGACACATCTTCGCGCATGGATGGTTCGCGAGGCGCGCGCTGCCAACCGCGTCGACCACGCACACATCGTCGACATCCACGACGTCGGTGAAACCGAAGAGGGTGAGCTCTATCTCGTGATGGAGTACCTGATCGGTGATTCGCTCTCTTCGCAGATCGCGAAGGGGCCGATGCCGATCGCGCGCGCGGTCGACATTCTCGAGCAGATGACCGCAGCACTCGCGCGTGCTCACGACCTCGGCGTCGTTCACCGCGATCTCAAGAGCGACAACATCATGATCACCGGTCGCGGCGGCCGAAAGGATTTCGTGAAGATCCTGGACTTCGGTCTGGCCGCACTCACGCGAGACCCGCGGCTCGCACCGAAGGGCGCCGTGTTCGGAACGCCAGAGTACATGTCGCCGGAGCAGGCACGCGGAGAAGATGCGATCGCGGGTAGCGATCTCTATGCCCTCGGCATCTTGTTCTTCGAAATGCTCACGGGGCGGCTTCCATTTCGATCCGGTGACCGCGACGAGCTGCTAGAGATGCAGCGGAAGGCGAAACCGCCGAGTCCTCGAAAGTACCGACCGGACATCCCGGAGTCGGCCGAGCAGATCATCATGAAGCTGCTCGAAAAGGATCCGGAGAATCGCTTCCGCGACGGCCACCATCTCAAAGAAGAGCTCAAAGAGATGCAGCGCTCCCTGCCCTCTCGCGAATGGGATCAGCCGACGGAGACCACGCCGGCTGCGCCGCCACCTCCCCCACCTGCTCAGACGCCAGGTGTCGTCGAGTGGAGCCGAACCGCCGCGAACTTCCTTCGCGCGGTGGCCCGCGCCTACCCGGACGGCAACGCGCCGACCGAGGTCCAAGGCGCGTCCGATCAGATTTGGGAGCTCGCCTCGCGCGCATCGAGGCTCGAAGGTGAGCTCGAGAGTCACTCGAAGAAGCTCGAATCCATCGAGAAACGGGGTCGCGCGCTTCGCGCGGAGATCGGTCGTAAGGTCGAAGACCTGGCCGGCGAGGAGTCTCGAGCCCTGCGCGATGCGTCGGCCGAGCGCGACATGCTCAGTCAGCTCATTCTCAAGCGCAAGCGTGCCCAGCGCGAGTACCTCACGGCGCAAGCCGAGGTACAAGCAGCCGGCGACAACGTCGAGCGGATCCGGCGAGGCCACGAAACCCTCGGTGCCGCGCGGGCCCAAGTTGATACGCTCGAGGCTGTCTCGCGCGACTACGAACGACGCGCGCGCTCGAAGGAAGACATTGCCGGCGAACGTCGCAAGCAGATCGAAGAGCTCCGCGCGCAGCTCAAGCGCTACAGTGAAGCGCTCGAAAACGACCTACAGACGGGCCGTGAGCGAATCGCCAACCGCGTGCGCGAAGCGCTGGCCTATGAAAGGGCGTTCGGCGAGGCGTCGAACCTCCTACTCGATCATCTTCGGGACAAACCCGAGTGCCGCGAGCTGCTCGAAAACATCGACAAGAGCCGCAACGGCCAAGACCCGGACGAAAAACCATCAGAGCTTCAGGAGCTTATGGAACGTCACGTTGCGGCCCGGTAGGCCCACAGACCAAGTCAGCGCCCACTCGTTACTCAGGCCTCGGCCCTCAAGCCACGGTCCTCGATGCACATGCCTCTCTGGTAGCCGAGGTCGGACTCGAACCGACACATTCTTTCGAATACCGGATTTTGAATCCGGCGCGTCTGCCAATTCCGCCACTCGGCCGAGGGGGGCGCTCTTATAGCAGGCTCGGGCAAGGATGCAGCTACGCCCGGCTTGTGATGGATCGCGCCGTTCGCTAGGCTCGGCCCCAACCGAAGGGGCTCGATTCATGACTAGGACCGCGTTTTTGGGTATGGGGCACTACGTGCCGCCGAAGGTCGTCACCAACGACGACCTCGCGAAGCTCTTCGATACCAGCGACGAGTGGATTCAGCAGCGCACCGGCATCAAGGAGCGGCATTACATCGACCAAGATGGCACCGGTCCGAGTGATCTCGCAGTCCCCGCCGTGCAAATGGCCTGCAAGAACGCCGGCATCGAAGTCTCCGAGATCGACGCGATCATCTTCGCGACCCTGTCGCCCGACTACACCTTCCCAGGCAGCGGCGTGCTTCTCGGCGACAAGCTCGGGCTCCCGGGAGTGCCTGCGCTCGACGTTCGCAACCAGTGCAGCGGCTTCCTCTACGGCCTGCAGGTCGCCGACGCCTGGATTCGCTGCGGCATGTACAAGTGTGTTTGCTTAGTCGGTGGCGAAGTGCACTCGACGGGCATCGACTTTAGCGATGAGGGCCGCGACGTGACGGTCCTGTTCGGCGACGGAGCCGCTTGCGCGATCTTGGGACCCACCGAGGACGACCAAGCCGGCGTCCTCGATGTCGAAATCCATGCCGACGGAAGCGGGGCCAAGGAGCTCTGGCTCGAGGCTCCTGCTAGCGCGCATATCCCCCGCATCACCCACGAGATGATCGACGAGCGCCGAGTGTGGCCGTCGATGAACGGCCGCCAGGTGTTCCGCTGGGCGACGAGCAAGATGCCCGAGGTCTCCCTGTCGGTGTTGCAGCGGAACGGCGTGACGCCAGCCGACCTCGATCTGGTCGTGCCTCATCAGGCCAACAAGCGCATCAACGAGCTCGTCGGGCAAAAGCTCGAAATCCCTCCCGAGAAGGTCGTCCACAACATTCAGAAGTACGGAAACACCACGGCAGCTTCGATTCCACTCGCGCTCAGCGAAGCCATTCAAGAAGGCCGCGCGAAAAAGGGCGACTTAATCCTCATGCCTGCGTTTGGCTCCGGTTTTACCTGGGGAGCGGCGCTGGTTCGGCTCTAAGCCCATGCCTCACAAGAGGGGCCGCGTCGCGGTCGTGCTGAACGGGAACGCCAGGCAAGTAACCGATCAGCTGGTCGAGAGCTTTGACCAGGTCGTCCGCAGCGGTGACTTGTTTCTATCGAAGAGCTTGGACGAAGCACAAAGCATCGCGCGCGAGATCGTCGATGCCGACTACCCGGTCGTACTGACCGGAGGTGGCGACGGGACATTCGTGCAAATGGTCACCTCGATCACGAAGGAGGCCAAAGCGCGTGGTCAGCGTCCGCCGTGTTTCGGTCTCCTGAAGCTCGGCACGGGCAACTCGCTCGCCTGGGCGCTCGGCGCAGGGACGAGCGGGGAAGGCGTGATTGCGGACCTTGAGAGACTGAGCCAACAAAGCACGCATCGGGACTTCCGTCTCATCGAGGTCCAGGATCTGCTAACACCGTTCGCCGGAGCCGGGTTCGACGCGCTGGGGCTCCAGCACTTTCACGAAGTCCGCGCCCTGGTCCGCCACCTCCCTTTCATTGGGAAGCGCGCGACGGGCGCCGTGTCGTATGCGATCTCGATTCCGACACGTACTATCCCCGAGCTCGCAGTTCGGCCGCGGATGCGGGTGCGCATCGTCAATCGAGGCAGCGACATCACCAAGCTCGACCGGAACGGTCAGCGGACAGGCCATCCCATTCCCAACGGCGAGGTCGTCTTCGAGGGAGCGTGCATCGCCGCCCTGGTCTCGACGATCCCCTACTGGGGGTTTGGCGTGAAGGTGTTTCCATTCGCGGAGAATCGACCGGCGGACCGGTTCTGTCTCCGCGTCGTTGCAACACACCCTCTACACGTGGCTGCACACATGCTCAGCGTGTGGAAGGGCACGTACAGGCACGACGGTCTGCTCGACTTCTACGCAGACGACGTGGAGTTCGAGTTTGATGAGCGAACCGCGATTGAAATCGGCGGGGATCCCGCCGAGATGACTCGATCGATGCGCGCCCACCTGCATCCCGACCCGATCAAACTGATCGACTACACGACCCTCTGAAGCGCTGAACAGGCGTGAGCCCCAGGGGCGCCCGCGCCTCATTGCGTCAGGAATCAGGAATTTTGTTACCTTTCTCTCAGTGGAGCTGTAATAATACATAAATACCAATGGGAACACTGAGGAACTGGATCATGGTAGGAGCTGGATGCGCGGCCGCAGTGCTCGTCGCATTCGGCGGGGTGTCGGCTGAATCGATCGAGGGATCGATCGAAGCGAGCCCAAGCACAGACGCGCGTTCGGAGCCCGATCAAAAAGACCACTATTGGCGAGTGTGGAACGGCGCGCTTCCCGAGCAGCGCGACGAAGGCAACCACGACGATGTGCTGGCAGTCTTGACTGGCAAGTTCACCGGACCGCCGATCGGATGCACCTTTCGTTTCCGTGGCGGGGCGCTCGACCCTTCGACCCTCGCGGCGAGAACCGGAACGCAGGTTCGAGTCGAGAATCGAGACGCATTCACGCACGAGCTGGCTGTGGAGGGACTTGCCGGCTTCACACCGCTCGAAGCAGGGCCTGGTAAGGCACGCGTGATTGCCGTTCCAGCGGGAGGACCGTGGGAGCTCGGCGACCGAATTTACGGTCACGTGGATGGCTACCTCCATTCCATACGCGAGCTAGTCGCATGCGCTAGCGTCACACCGAGCGGCAAGTTCCGCTTCGATGATGTTCCACCGGGACCCTACTCGCTTCGGATTCTTCGCGGCGCAGAGCAGGTTGCCGTACGGCGCGTAATCGTGCCGACAGGCAAGGCGCTGCAAGTCGACGCGATTGCGCTCAGCAAGAGTGGGAGGAACTGACGAATGCTCTCTCGCCTTTGGTACTTGGTTCTCGCTTTGGCCGTTGGCGCTGCCCTCGCCGGCGCGTTTCTCAACAAGTCGGCCGCTAGCCGAGAAGCGGAATTCCAGCTCGAAGAACAGCTTCGTCGCGATCGGGTCGAAGCGGAGCTTTGGATGCGACTCGATGCCAGGCTACGTCTCGATGCATTGGCTTCCATCGCAGTGGAGCCTGAGGTCCGCCAGACGCTGCGAAGCTCGAGCGGACGTGCGGGCGTACCGAATTCGGGCACTCGCCGACGTCTGAGCATCAAGCTGAACGCGCTCAACGCCGAGCTCGAGGAGGGTCGCGGCGACATGGTCTTCGCGGTAGACGCCGAGGGCGAAGTCGTTGCGACGCTCGAAAAGAGCTCCTCGGGATCGGAACAACTCGGGAAGATGCCGCTCGTTCGCGATGCGCTTCGGGGCTTCATGCGCGATGACGTTTGGGTCTACAACGGAGAAGTATATCGGATGGCCGCGCGCCCCGTCTTCGACGGCGGCCGGTACGTCGGCGCCATCGTCCACGGCATGAAGATCGGTGACGACCTGGCCCGCAGACTCGGCGCCAAGCTGCCGAACGCCTCCGTGGTGTTCTTCTACCGAGACCAGCTGGTCGCCGCACATTCGGGTGGCGCGACCGCACTAACGAGCACAGAGCTCAAGAGCGTCCTGCCGGCGGCGATCGAAAACATGGCGACCGCCACCGACTCAATCGAGCTGGGCGAGCGTGCTCGCGCCATCGTCGCCCCAGTACGAGGTGGGGCCGCCCATGCCGAGGTAGGTTATCTCATCGGCCGCAAAGGAAGCTCCGTCGGCCTCGGCGGCCTGTTTGCGAACACCTTCCAGGAGGACGTCGCTTCATTGCCTTGGCTGGTGGTGATTGGAATTCCGCTGCTCCTCTTGGTCCTCGGTCTGGGGCTGCTCTACATGGAGCACGACAAGGGCGTAGTCATTCTCAGGAAGAGCGCCGAAAGCCTGGCCAAAGGCGAGCAGAGCAGTCTGCCTGCGGGACGTCTTCGCCGCCACTACCGAAAGATCGCAGAGCACCTGAACGAGGCGCTGCGCGCGGGCGTCGGCTTCAAGGAGGATGCAAAGCAACGCGCGTCGGTCGACCTCGACCACATCCTCAACGCGACGCGCGAAAGCGCAGACACGGGCTACTTCGGCTATCCGTCGGCCGAGGCGCCTACCGCCAAGCAGGTTGCGCTAGACGAGGCTTCGGGAGAGAGTCCAAACTCGCCGCTGGCTCACGTGACGCCGGTCGACAAACCCGCAAAGAACGCGGCCGAGACAGCGCGGCCTCAGCGCTCGCCCTCTTCTCGTCCGAAGCGCCCTTCATCGTGGCCAAGCCGTGCACCCTCCACGCGCCAACCGGTGGCAGCAGCGATTCGGCACACGGACGAAAGTCTCGCCCTAGCGCCGGATGACCCGCCCACACGGCCGAACGCGCTACTCGAGGACTACGACGGCTTCGACGAACCAGAAGAGAATACGCAGGTCAAACACGTGCCGCAATCACTCATAGAAGCATCAGCCCCGGCGGTGCAAGGCGAGGAAACGCACTTCCGTGAGGTATTCGAACAGTTCGTCGCGACGCAGAAGCAATGCGGGGCGCCGGTGAGCGGCCTCACGTTCGACAAGTTCGTACGCAAACTTCATGCCGCCCGCGACCAAGTGATGGAGCGCCACAACGCATCCGAGGTTCGCTTCACGGTGTATGTCAAAGAAGGCCGCGCCGCGCTCAAAGCCAGCCCGGTCAAGCTCTGAGTTGACCCCCGGGAAGACGGGCTCTACCTTGGACTTTGGTCCCTCTGTCATTGCAGGTGAGGAAGGAGTGAGAATCCCTGACTAGGTCGAATAGGGAGCTAACAACGGACGTGGTGTGCGGACCCGGCTAGCGTCATCGGGGGGCCTAAAGCGTACGATACCGGTTCCCACCTACTAGTAACTGTAGGGGTTCGACTCAATACATCCCACGGCAATGACGGTCAGGACTGCTTGAGAGCCGACTCGAAAGAGTCGGCTTCTCGGTTTAAGGGGGGAGAGGCGCATGGAATCTCCGGCCCTAGTGCTTCTCATCGGTGACCAGAATCGCGTTGTCCTGCGGGACGCGGCCGGCAGGGATGCTTGGATCGGCGTCGCGTAGCCTCCGCAGCATCGACGACTTGCCGGACTCCGCAACGATCCAAACGACGACCTCGGCCCGCGCAAGCGCAGGAAACGTCAGGGTCATTCTCGGGTGACCGCGATACGGCTGGGTTAACCCGACGAGACTTTCGGTGACATCGAGGACAGGGTCGCCTGGCACGAGAGAGGCGGTGTGCCCATCATCGCCGAGGCCAAGGTGGACGATGTCGAACCTCGCCGGGAGCGCGGCGGCATATTCCCGGGCCGCCCGCGCAAGATCGACTGACTCCACGGGCATCGGATGGATTTCAGCGGCGGCCCGGTCGAGCAGCGACTCGGTGAGCCCGGTGAGGTTGCGCGCTGGATCACCTAGCGGCGCGACTCGCTCGTCGACCTGATAGATGTCGACGCGATGCCAATCGATCGGAGCCGCGGCAAGGCGCCGAAAGACGGGCCATGGTGTGCTGCCCCCAGAGAGTGCAAGCGACACCCTCGGTCGCTCCACGAGTCGCTCCGAGAGCGTCTGAAACAACAAGTCAGTAGCCTCTTCGACGAATCGGGGCCCGGCGCGAACCTCGCGCATCAGAGCTCTGCCACAGTTTTCATTTGGTGATCCACGTCCAATCGGAGCCCAGCAACGAATCCGCCTGCGCCGGGCCCCATGTACCCCGCTCGTAGGGCACGACCGGACGACAACCCGAAAGCGTCCGGTCGACGATCCGCCAAGCCTCCATCACGCCGTCCTGACGGGCGAAGAGACTCGGGTCGCCGCGAAGCGCATCGGCGAGCAGTCGATAGTATGCGTCCCGGCCGCGCGGCCGATCACCTTCGAGGTGAAGCTCGACCGAGTGGCTCACCATGGCCGGCCCCGGCCTCTTCGACTGCATCGAAAGGCTGATCCCATCGTCCGGCTTCGTCCGAAAGGTCATTCGGTTGGCACCGGGCCTACAATCTGCATCCGCGAAAAGCGGGCGCGGCGGCCGCGCAAACTCCACCACCGCTTCGGTCACCGTCGAGGCGAGACCCTTGCCCGCGCGAATGATCCAAGGAACGCCGGCCCAACGCCATGAATCCAGCTCGAGCCTCATCGCGGCATAGGTTTCGGTGTCTGAATCCGGCGCTACGCCCGTTTCGTCTCGATACCCGACGTACTGTCCGCGGAGGACGTCGTCTCGACTCGGCGTGACGACCGCTCGCAGCGCCTTCACTCGTTCGTCCCGGAGCGCGTCCGGGCTTTCGGACACTGGGGGCTCCATCGCAAGCAATGCGAGAACCTGCAGAAGGTGGTTCTGCACGACGTCGCGAACCGTACCGACCTCATCGTAGAACGACCCCCTCCCCTCCACGCCGAAATCCTCGGCCATGGTGATCTGCACGCCCCGCACGTAGTGGCGGTTCCAAATCGGCTCGAGCACCGTGTTCGAGAAACGAAAGATCATGAGGTTCTGGACGGCCTCCTTGCCTAGAAAGTGGTCGATCCGATAGACGCGCTCTTCGGGGAAATGCCGCTCCACGATCTCGTTGAGCTCTGCGGCGGAGCGCAGATCCCGACCGAACGGCTTCTCGAGGACGAGCCGACCACTCGAATTAATCCCGACCGCAGCCAGCCCTTCCACCACGTCGTCGAACAACCCGGGCGGGATCGCGAGATAGGAGACCGTACACGCACGGTTCGAGACCCTTTCTGCAATGCGCTTGTACGTGTCCGGGTCCTGGTAGTTGCCCGATACGTACGTGAGGTTGGACGCGAGGCGAGAGAAGAGCTCGCCATCGATGTCGCGACCGGATTCCTCCAGCGCGGCAAACGCCTGGCTTCGCAGAGTATCGTCATTCCAGGCACGCGACGCCACGCCGATGACCGGCATGTCGAGTCGACCTGCCACGGTGAGCTCATAGAGCGCAGAAAAGAGCTTTTTCCGAGCGAGGTCGCCCGTAATTCCGAACAGGATGAGTGCGTCTGCCTCACAGGGCCCGCTCATGTCGTACCCGGTTTCTCGTCATGTCCGCCGAACTGCTTCCGCATCGCCGAGAGGGCCCGGTTGGCAAAGTCGTCACGCCCGCGCGACGCGAATCTTCCGTAGAGCGCAGCAGAAAGGACCGGCGCCGGAACGCCTTCCTCGACGGCGGAAAGAACAGTCCATCGGCCTTCGCCCGAGTCCGAGACCTGACCCGCGAAAGAGCTGAGATCGGGATCGTCGACTAGCGCGGCCGCCGTGAGGTCGAGAAGCCACGAGGCGATGACACTCCCTCGGCGCCAGACTTCGCTCACGGCAGGAATGTCGAGCTCGTAGCGGTAGTGTTCAGGGTTGCGAATCGGGGTCGTTTCGGCGTCGAGCTCGTGATCGTGAAGCCCAATGTCGGCATGCCGAAGGATGTTCAGGCCCTCCGCGTACGCCGCCATGATCCCGTACTCGATGCCGTTGTGAACCATCTTCACGAAGTGGCCCGCGCCGCTCGGCCCACAATGGAGGTAGCCGTGCTCGGCTGGTAGAGGGTTGCCGTCTCGCCCTGGCGTCCGCCCGGCGGACTCCGCGCCAGGTGCGAGCGTTCGAAATATGGGATCGAGCAGCTCGACGGCGTCGGAGTCTCCGCCGATCATCAAGCAGAAGCCGCGGTCCAGTCCGAAGACCCCACCGCTCGTGCCTACATCGAGCAGTCGAATCCCTCGTTTCGAAAGGGCTGCAGACCTCGCGAGGTCGTCTTGGTAGAACGAGTTGCCTCCATCGATGATGATGTCGTCTTCATCGAGATGGGCGGACAGCTCGTCGATCACCTTTCCCGTGAGCGCTGCGGGCACCATGACCCAAACTGCACGAGTACCGGCCAGCTTGCTCGCCAACTCGTTCAGACTCCCGGCACCCTCGGCACCCTCGGCGATCAGCGTCGCAACCGCGGCCGGATCGACGTCGTAGACCACCACCCGATGTCCGTCGCGAAGCAGCCGCCGCGTGAGGTTCGCTCCCATTCGGCCGAGGCCGACCATTCCCAAGTCCATGCTGACTGTGCTCCCTTTTGTACGCCGCAGAATAGCGCCGATGTCTAGTAGCAGATAGGCCCGGCACCCGGTCGAACAAGACCCTGGCTGCTTTTTTTGCGCTTCGAATTTTCGAGCGATCTCAGGCCGCGACTTGGCCGTACGTCGCTTGCAAGTAGCGGACGATGTCGGCGGACTCGGGCATCCAGCGGTCTTCTCCGTTCGGGCTGGTAATCCGCAGCACGGGGACCGTCGTCCTGCCACGGGCGGCACGAAGCTCGTTCAGGTGGTCGCGGTTCTCGTAGATGTTCCGAAGCTCGACATCGAGCCGCAAGGCATCTACAGCGCGCAGCACCCGAACACAGAACGGGCAACCATCGAAGTAGTATAGCGCCAAGCGGTCTTCCGCGGGTTCCTCAGCGGGACCGAGGCACTCCACGAAGCGCCGTGCGTAGTATTCCGGCCAGGGTGTGCTCGATTCCGTCGCTCTGTGCTCCTCGTCGGCGCCAATCAGACAAAAGACCAAGCGGCTTCGGGTGATCGGGGCAGCCAAGAACTGGGCCAATCGATCGTGGAGATACTCGGCATACCAAAGTGCCCATTCGGGGTCTACTCCATCGGTCTCGAGAAAAGCTTGGTGGTGGGCTTCGCCGGCTTCACGAAAAAGCGCGGCGAGTTGCTGGACCTTGGTTTCGTGGGTCATGGCCGGATCTCTCACGCTACGACGAAGGACGTCAAGGCGCTGCCACAGCTAGTTGGGCACGCCTAACCGGTCCAGCTCCGCGGTGTACTTCTTCGCCGCCTTGTGGCGCCCCATCTGCTGGTTGTATCCAACCAGCAGCTCCAGCACGTCCCGGTTCGCAGGATAGCGTTGGTGCAGGTTCTCGAGGGTGCGCAGCGCCCCCTCGCGCTTGCCCCCATCGAATTGGGCGACGGCGTACACGTATCCGAAACGAATGGTCTCGGGTCGCATCTCGTACGCACGCTTCACATGCGCGATTGCATCGGCGTGGCGCTGGAGGCGAACCAACGTGAGGCCGAGTGCGAACTCGACCGATGCCTGGTCCGCAGCCGCACGCAGCCCCTCTCGCAGGATCGCCTCTGCATCATCGTCACGGCCTTGGTTCCGGTAGAGATCGGCTAGGTTTACGTACGCTGCGGTGAACGTCGGGTCGATCTCGAGCGCCTCGCGGAGATTCCCTTCCGCGTGTTTGAAGTCACCGGATAGCGCGGCGACATACGCAAGGTCCACGAGCCCGTCCCCCCGATCGGTGTTGAACGAACGCGCTTCGAGGTAGTCGACGGTTGCGTTCTTGAGCGCGTTTTGGTCCGCCTTGCGCCAATTTCGCGCGTCGATGCCTAGAAGCGTCGCTGCAGCCGCGACACGAACGGTCCGGACGCCATCATGCAACAACGGTCGTACCACCTCCACGCGTTGTTCGGGGGGCAGGTCGCGAGCCGCAACTGCCACACTTCGTCGAACGATCGCGTTGTCGTCGTGCGTGGCGCGCATCAGGAGCGCCGGAAGCGCGGGTGAGCCGAGGTTCCGGAGCTCGAGCAGCGCGGTGGCGCGTACGACTGCGGGGGCCCCGCCGACGGCCAGGAGCTCGACGAGCCCAGGCTCGCCTTCAGGCCGCTGGTTCCTCGCAGCATGGAAGGTCTCGGCGAAGCCATGCTCGCTCCGCTTATCGAAGTGCTTATCGATATGGCGCTCCGCCCATTGCGCACTTTTGCCTTGGTGGCAGGCGGTGCAGACGTCAGGGGAGCCGATGGCAGCCGACAGTCCAGGGCGCGGGAGCCCGAAGCGGTGATCGCCTCGGTCGTCGATCACCATATAGGTTCGTTGCGGCATGTGGCAGTCCGTGCAGAGGCTCCCCTCGGTCGCGGGGTCATGGAAGTGGTGGACCGGTGTGTCGTAGACGTCGGCTTTGTGGCACCGGGTGCAAAGCGCATTTCCCTCTGCACGAAGAGCGCCGCTGTGCGAGTCGTGACAGTCGCTGCACACGACGCCGGCAGCGTACATCTTGCTCTGCAAAAAGGATCCGTAGACGTACACCTCGTCTTGAATCTGGCCGTCGTCGAAGTAGAGAAGCTCGTCGAGCGTGGCGAGTCGATAGCGATCGTGATAGCGCTCGAAATCTCCGCCGAAGTCGGCGCGCCGGGAATGACAAGGTGCACAGGCTTCGGGCTCGTTGCTGTCGCCCGAGGAGAGTGAGGCGATACTGCGCCCCTCTTCGAATGTCCAAGCGCGTTCTGCGGGCGTAGGGAAGCGTTTGGTGAGGCCGCCGCCTGGCGGCAATGGCTCTTCGGCCTGAGCAAGCGCGACATGCCGGGAGCCAGGGCCATGACAGGCCTCGCAGCCCACATCGATCTCGAAGTACTCGGTCGAGTACGTCCTCGTTGCGCGGTCGTAGTTCTTCTTCACCACCGTCGAGTGGCAGTCTGCACACGAGTAGTTCCAGTTGTAGCTCGGCCCCGTCCAGTGAAGTGGGTCTCCGGGCTCGATGTACTCGTCCGGCTGCAGGTGGAACCAACGCTGCCCGCCCTCCTCTTTGGCGCGCGTGTCCCATGCGAACGGGAAGGACTGCAAGCGGCCCGGTTGGACCTCGACGAGGTACTGCTGAAGCGGCTCCACCCCGAAGGTATAGATGACCGGAAAGCGGGCCTGTTTCCCGTCCGCGCCCGGGGCTTCGATCGCGAAAGCGTCGCCGTCGCGGACGAAGCGGGCGGTCTCCCGATAATAGCGCGCCTTCGCATCATCGAAGTCACCGAGAACGGTTTCCTCAGTCGGGCGCTGCATCGCAAGATCGTGGTGGGACCCGAGCCATTTGTCGTGTTGCCTTTCGTGGCACTCGGCACAGGCCGCGCTCCCGACGTATTCCGGCGGCCTTGCAACGACAGGCGCCGGCTGGTCTTTCGGCCGAAGCACGGCCTCATCGGCCTTCTTGCTGCAACCGAGGGCCAGCGCGGCGAGCACAGTCCAAGATACTACGACTACCCCGCGCTTCATGACCGACCGGGGTGTAGCGCGTATCATCGGGGCGTGCGAGCGACAGCCAACAATGCAGTGCGGCTGGTGAGGTTCCTGGTGGGGCTGTTCTTTCGGCGCGTCGAGGTCAGTGGCGTCGAACACGTCCCCCAAACCGGCGGCGGCATCCTGATCGCGTGGCACCCGAACGGCCTGATCGACCCAGGGCTCATCATCAGCACATTTCCGCGCTCGGTCGTGTTCGGGGCGCGGCACGGCTTATTCAAGTGGCCCGTCATCGGACGGATCATGAAGGCACTTGGAACCGTGCCCATCTACCGAGCATCCGACCTGAAAGACGCCGATGACGAGGTGCGCCGCTCTGCGAACCGAAAGAGCCTCGACGCGCTCGCGCATGCGGTCTGCGTCGGTGGCTTCGCCGCCCTCTTCCCCGAGGGCGTCAGTCACGACGACCCGTTCTTGCAAGAGCTCAAGACCGGTGCAGCACGCCTTTTCTACCGCGCGCGGCAGCTTTGCTCCGAACATGGGGTTCCCCCGGTGATCATTCCGGTCGGCCTCCACTACGACAACAAGACCGCGTTCCGTTCGAATGCGCTGGTCGAATTCCATCCGCCACTACAGATCCCGCCCGAGCTTCTTGCGCCGATTGACGAGAGGGACGATGACACCTTTCGGGAGCGGAGCACTGAGCTCACCAACATGTTGGAGCCGGTGCTCAGAGAGGTGACGCACGCGACCGAAAGCTGGGAGATCAACCACATGATGAACCGCGTACGTTCGCTGATGCGGGCGGAGCGAGCCAAGCGAGCCGGCGTCAGTCTGAGGGCGCCCGACATGGCGGAACGAACGCTGGGCATGACCCGAGTCTGGAAGGCCTATTTCTCGCTGATGCAAACCGCACCCGCGGAGCTGAGCAGGCTCCTCGAACGCGTCGCCGCGTACGACCGAGCGCTCGAAGAGGTGAAGCTCGACGACTACGATCTCGACAAGCCTCCGGCGATCGAATCGAAATGGATCCCCGTACTGCTGGTCCTTCAGGCAGCTGTCGTTTTTCTCGTCTTCCCGCCGGTGCTGCTTCTAGGAGTTCTGATCAACGCGCCTGCGTACTTTCTGATCCGGCCGATCGCCCAGGCTGCTTCCAAACAATACAAGGACACGGCGACGATTAAGCTTCTAGCCGGACTCGTCCTTTTTCCTCTCTCTTGGTTGATCGCCGCGCTCCTCGTCGGGCTTGGGCAGATTCAGCTCCACAACACCTTCCGTGGAATCCCGCTCGCGCCTTGGCCCGCTGGCATCACGACATTCCTCATCGGCGCATTCGGTGGCGCGTTGGCGCTGGTCTACCTCGAGCTGGTGAACCGAACCTGGACGTCGATCAAGATCCGCGCGAAACGCAAGTGGGGCTGGACGATTGTGGAGCAGCTCGCAGAGGAACGCGCGGAGCTCTACGAGTCGATCGAAGAGATGCGCGAGGGGCTGGAGCTGCCTGGCGAAGTTCGCGCCGACGGACGGGTCGGGGAGCGCCGGTTCACACTCGATCCCGAGGACCTGCCCTAGCCGCCCTGCCCGACCCACGGGATGTCTTCGACGCTGGACTCGTAGTTTGCATGCCGTGCCAAGACGAACATCAAGTCGCTCAAGCGATTCAGATAACGAAATAGCTCGCCGCGGATCGTCTCTTGCCCACTGAGCTCGACGAGCGAACGCTCGGCGCGCCGGCAGACGCATCGCGCCAAGTGGAAACGCGCCGCGCCCTCGCTGCCCCCAGGGAGCACGAACGAGGTCAGCGGCGGCGGGCCCTCCTCGTACTTGTCGATCGCGCGTTCGAGGGCCTGAACTTGCGGTTCCTCGATGCGAGGCAGTGACCCCTTCTTCTTTCGCTCCGCAGTCGAAGCGAGCTCGGCGCCCACTTCGAACAGGTCGTTCTGAATCCGGTTCAGCACCGCATCGAGCTCGGCGTCCGACACGGATACGCGGGCCCAACCGACAGCGCTATTCAGCTCGTCGACCTCTCCGTATGCCTCCACACGAAGCGAGGCCTTGGACACGCGGGCTCCACCGAAAAGACCGGTTTCGCCTTCGTCGCCTGTTTTCGTGTAGATCTTCATGATGCGGCCCCTTCATTGGTGAATTGATCGCCGACCGCAACCCCGCGCCCGCTGGTAAATGCGCGCGCGTGCACTCGCTTGCGCCCGCTCTCCTGGAGCTCTTGGATCTCGAGAGTGCCGTCCGCGCATGCCACGAGAATCCCCTCGTGATCGAGCGCCGTGACCTCACCGGGCTGCGCCCCTTCCGGATCGAGGGTCGAGGGAATGGCGCGATGCACCTTGATGCGCCGCCCGCCGAGAATCGTATATGCGCCGGGCCAGGGGTTCATGCCTCGGATCTGATTATGCACGGCAGTCGCGGATTGGTCCCAGTTGATGCGCCCGTTCTCCTTTTCGAGCAGAGGGGCGATCGTGGCCTTGGCGTCGTCCTGGGCTTGGGGCATGAGCTTCCCGGCAACGTAGCGCGGAAGCTCGCGACGCAGGAGCTCGGCGCCCATCGCCGAGAGCCGGGCACTGAGGCTCGCGGCGTCGTCGTCGCGCTCGATTGGTGTCGACTCCGTGGCGAGGATGGGCCCGGTGTCCATGCCCTCGTCCATCTGCATCAACGTGACGCCGGTCACAGCGTCGCCATGCACGATGGACCATTGAATCGGCGCTGCTCCGCGCCACCGGGGGAGCAGGGAGGCGTGAACGTTGACGCATCCGAGGCGCGGCGCCTCCAAGACTGCGCTCGGCAAGATCCGCCCGTACGCAACCACCACCGCCACGTCCGCTTCGAGCGCGCGGAGCCGCGTGGCGAAATCGGCGGTACGAACCTTCGTCGGCTGCCAAACGTCGAGGCCAAGCGCGAGGGCCCGTGCCTTGACCGCGGGCGGGCGCATCGCCAAGCCACGACCTGCCGGTCTGTCCGGCTGGGAAATGACGGCGGCTACCTCGCTGATCGCGTGCAGCGCATCGAGGCAGGGCACCGCGAACTCGGGGCTGCCGAAGAAAATTGTGCGCACGGGCTCACTGCGCAGCGTCAACTGCGAGGCGCTTGGTCATCGCGCGATGCAACAACCTGCGTCGCAAGACGCTCAAGTGATCGATCATCAGCCTGCCATCGAGGTGATCGTTTTCGTGTTGGATGGCGATGGCGAGGAGGCCCTCGGCCTGGAGCTCGAAGGGTTTGCCGTCTTTGTCGACTGCGCGCACCGTCACGCGCTCGGCGCGGTCTACGTCCTCCCTGGCCCCCGGAAACGAGAGGCAGCCCTCGTTGAACGTCGTCTCGCCCTCGAGCGCGACGATCTCGGGGTTGATGAACACTCGAAGGTCGCTCGGCTCGTCGTCCTCCGTCGCGACGTCGATGATGAAGAGGCGCTTCGAGACGCCGATCTGGGGCGCGGCGAGCCCAACGCCAGGCGCTGCGTACATCGTTTCGGCCATGTCATCGATGAGCGCGTGCAATTCCGCGTCGAACTCCTCGACGTCCTTGCCGGGCTCACGAAGGCGTTTGTCTGGGTAACAGAGGATCGGACGAATCACTGTTTTTTTCTAGCGCTTGGCACCCGCTACCGCAAGATCCGGGGGTTTGACAGCACCGAGACACTAGAACATGTTCTATTTTCAGAGACCAACCCCATGGACAAAAGGAGCGCCGCGATGGCGGAGTGGGACCGTACAGTCGATTTACTCGTGATGGGCAGTGGCGCCGCTGGAATGGCTGCAGCGGTCCGCGCGCACGATCTCGGGCTCGATGTGCTCTTGGTCGAAAAGAGCGAGCTCTACGGGGGGAACTCGGCCATGTCCGGTGGCGTTTGCTGGGTGGCGAACAACCCGGGCATGGCGAAGGAAGGAATCCCCGACTCCGACGAGGACGGCTTCACCTACCTGAAGCACATCACCAAGGGCGAGGTCCCGGACGAGATGCTCTGGCTTTACATCCACGAGAGCAAGCGGGTGCTCGCTTATCTCCACGCCAATACGCATGTCAGGTACGTCCCGCTCGCCAAGTACACCGACTACTATCCTGAAGCGCCTGGCGGTCGTTCGGGTGGGCGATCGATGGACCCGGTGCCCTTCGACGGGGCAGCACTTCGGGAAGATTTGCTTCGGCTTCGCCGCCCTCATCCGCAGTCGCAGATCCTCGGCAAGTTCGGCATCACGGCGCGCGAAGCACAGGCCGCAATAGGGGTCGGGTTCAAGACCATGGTGTTCATGGCGTGGCAGATGTTTCTGTATATGCTCAGGCACTTCAAACGAAAGCGCTGGGGGCGCGACACGAAGCTTTGCGCCGGAAATTCTCTGATGGGGCGGCTCTTGTACTCGTTGAGGGAACGAGGCGTGCCGGCATGGCGAAAGACGAGCGTCACGGAGCTGGTCTTCGAAGGCGACCGCGTCGTCGGCGCGGTGCTCGACAAGGAGGGCGAAAGGCTTCGCGTCAGGGCGAACCGAGGTGTGGTGTTGGCCGCCGGCGGATTTTCGCGAAATCTCGAGATGCGCCAACAGTATCAGCGTCGCCCGATCACCACCGAGTGGACCGCGGGCACACCCTCGAACACCGGCGATGCGATTCGCATGGGTCGCGACGCAGGCGGCGCGCTCGGCTTGATGGACGAAGCTTGGTGGACTCCGGTCTCCCTCGTTCCGAAGTCACCCTTCTCGTGGGTGTTGGTCGTGGAGAAGAGCCTGCCGCATGGGTTATTCGTCAATCAGGCCGGCAAACGCTTCACGAACGAGGCGGCCCCATACATCGACGTCGTGAACGGAATGTATGACGATGTCGCAAAAACAGGCGCTAGCGATCCGCGTTGGTTCCACATCTTCGATGCCAGCTATCGAAAGTCGTCGGTTGCGGGCCCAGTTGCACCGGGCAAGGTCATGCCGGACAAGCAACTTCCAAGGCGCTACCGCGACGGGAAGTACCTCTACCGCGCCGATACGATCGAGGAGCTCTGCGAGCAGTTGAAGATTCCCGCGGCAACCGTCAAAGCGACAATCGCGCGTTTCAACGAGTACGCGCGGAAGGGCGAAGACCCCGACTTCAACCGCGGGTGGAGCGCACAGGATCGCTACTACGGCGACCCCAATGTGAAACCCAACTGCTCGCTTGGGCCGATCGAGACGGCGCCATTCTATGCGGTGCAGATCTACCCCGGCGACCTCGGCACCAAAGGAGGCTTGCTCACCGACGCACACGCTCGCGTGCTCAGGGAAGATGGGCAACCGATCGCCGGGCTCTATGCGGCGGGCAACACGACCGCTTCGGTGATGGGCCGCACGTACCCAGGCGCAGGGGGAACCATCGGCCCCGCGTTGACGTTCGGCTTCCTCGCAGCAGAAGACGCTGCCGCACAGCTAGGAGACACCGGCACCCAAGAAGCCGCCCAATGAGCGGTCGCGATTGGCGCGTGTTTGGGCGCCTTCACGCGAAGCTATACGAGTTGCTCGGCGGTCGCTTCGTCGGAAGTGTCGGCCTCGGCCGCAAGGTTCTTCTTCTCACCACCACGGGCCGTAAGTCGGGTCTTCGGCGCACCACTCCGCTCGTGTACATGCCTCACGGCAACCAGCTGATCGTGTACCCGTCCAACGGCGGCAAGGAAGCTCCACCTGCCTGGTGGCTCAACCTCCAAGCCAACCCGGTGGCGGCGATTCAAATCGGCAGGCAAGTTCGCCAGGTCGAGGCCCGCAGCGCCACGGACGCGGAATACGCGACAGTCTGGCCCAAAGCCTCCGCCTACAACCCCCATTGGCGCCAATACGCCGAATCAGTCGCGCGCAAAATCCCCCTCGTCATCCTAGAGGGACACGCTCCGGGTCGTTAACCCCCCGAAACCACTCCCTTTCTCGCGCAAAGATCGCAGGGGCCTGGTGAATCGACGCTGCGATCTTCCGCGGAGATCGCCTGTGATCTTGCGGGGTTGGGAGGGGGGAGCGTGTCCCTTAGAGGGGGTCGATGTCTAGGGTGGCGTGGGTCGGGGGGAGGCCCTGGTCGATTCTTGCGGCCAAGAGGGCTGCGACGTTGCGCAACAGCTTCCGGTCGGGGGACTTCAGTAGGAGCCTGTAGTGGTAGCGACCTCGTAGTCGGGCCAACGGCGCTGGCGCCGGGCCGAGGATTTGGACGGCGCCGTCGCGAACGGCTTGGTGTTGGCGAGCCGTGTCGGCGAGATGTTGAGTGGCGTTGCGCGCGTCGGCTTCTGCGCCGGAGTGAACTCGGACGCTGACCAAGCGGGCGAACGGCGGATAGCCCACCTCTTCACGGCTCATGATCTCCTCTCCGTAGAACTGCTCGTAGTCGTGTTGCGCCGCGAGCCGAACCGCCGGATGCTCAGGTTGGAAGGTCTGCAGGATGACTTCCCCTGGCGTCTCGGCTCGGCCAGCGCGACCGGCTACCTGAGCGAGAAGCTGAAAGGTGCGCTCGGACGCCCGGAAATCCGGGAAGGCGAGACTCTGATCGGCGAGCACGACACCCACGAGCGTGACGCCAGCGATGTCGTGCCCCTTGGTGACCATCTGCGTACCAACCAGCACGTCGACGGCCCCAGTTCGCAACCGGTCGAGCACTGCTTCGACGCCCTCGCCAGATGCGGTATCCCTATCGAGGCGCGCGACGCGTGCGTTCGGGAAGCTTTCTTCGACTGCGTGTTGCATCTGCTCGGTCCCAACACCCAGGTGGTGGTACTCGTTCGCACCGCACTCGACGCATGGAGCCGCAATCGGACGATGGAAGTCGCAATAGTGGCACCGAAGGGCGCCCTGCCCGCGATGCTCGGTGAGCGCAACGCTACACGCCGGACATTCTGCTACCGCACCACAGCCTTCACACCGCACGCTCGGCGAGAAGCCTCGCCGATTGAGGAACAGAATTGCTTGGCGCCCATCGTCGAGGCAGCGACCGAGCGCGGCGTGGAGTGGTCCCGACAGAAGCGGATGACCCGTCGGACCGTGTCGATGCCGCCGAAGGTCGACGATCTCCACCGTGGGCAGGGTCGCACCGGTCGCCCGAGAGGGCAGCGAGAGCAGATGCATCTTGCCCTCGTTGGCGCGGTGGTAGGTCTCGATCGAGGGTGTGGCGCTGCCTAACACGCACACCGCGCCTGCGTACTGCGCACGAAGCAAGGCCATGTCGCGCGCATGATAGCGGAAGCCCTCGTCCTGCTTGAACGACGGATCGTGCTCCTCATCGACGACGACGAGCCGGAGGTCTGCAACCGGAGCAAAAAGAGCCGACCGGGCGCCGATGGCGACTCGGACGCGGCCACGCCGAAGAGCCTGCCATGCGTCCTCGCGTTGCCGCGCTGTCAAACCACTGTGGAGCACTGCGATGTCATCGCCGAAACGCGCTCGAAATCGACCGACGAGCTGGGGTGTCAGAGCGATCTCGGGTACGAGCAGGATCGCGCCCGCACCTGCTTTGCGTACCTCGTCGATAGCCCGGAGGTAAACCTCGGTCTTTCCGGATCCGGTCACGCCATGCAGCAGGAACGGCTCGGCGCGTTGCTCGAGGATCGCATCGGTGATCGCGTCGATTGCATGCTGCTGTGCAGCCGTCGGCGGGGGCGGGACGTCGCGTTCGACGGGCGTTCGAAAGAACGGATCCGGGTTCGCCTCGACCTCCTTGAACGTCAGCAGTCCTTTTTCGGCGAGCGCCCGCACGACGCTGCGTGGGTCGCTGATCTCCGAGCGAAGCTCGTCGAGGAACATCGAGTCACGACCGCGAAGGAGCTCGATCAGTTTTTTCTGGCGCGCCCCGAGACGGACGCTTCCGACATCATCGTCGGTCGCCCGGATCTCCCAGGTCAGATGGTGAGCCACCCGCTGCCCAGGAAGATTCTCCTCCGCGTCGAGGAAGCCATCCGCGCGCAGCCGCTTCATGGCGCCGGCTGGCAAAGCCGGAGCGGCGGCGCGCAGCACCTCGCCAATCGGGTGCATGTAGTATTTCGCCGCCTGCTCGAGAAAGCGAAGGAGCTCAGGCGTGAACACAGGCTCCGACTCGAGGAGCCCCGCAACGTCGACCGCTCGCTTCACGCCCTCGGGGAGATTCTCCCGCCCCGACACCACGACCCCTACGAGCTTGCGCCGATTGAACGACACCGCGACACGGCTCCCGCGACGAAGAGAGCCTCGGAACGGATCTGAAACACCGTAGGTGAATACACGACGAAGTGGGACCGGGAGGGCTACCTCGACGTACGGCGACGCAATGGCGTCGGTGCCCTTATTGGACATCGGGCTTGCGCGCGACGAGGGTCCCGTCTCGCCTGAACTTGCCACGCTTTCTATCAGGGTCACGCGAGTAGACCGCGAACGAAAGCTCGTCGCGCTCTCCGGAGGCCAGGCGACGGGTCGCTGCCATGGCGATCATCGCCGCATTGTCCGTGCACGAGATCGGTGGCGGCACGAAAAGCCGGAACCCACGCTCCTCACACGCTTCCTTCGCACGCGCCCGCAGACCGCGGTTCGCCGCAACCCCGCCTGTGATCACCAACTGATCGAGTCCCTCCTGCTCGCACGCGAGAAGGGATTTTCGCACGAGGCTCTCGACAATCACAGCTTGGAACGATGCGCAAAGGTCGGCGAGCTCCGTCTCATCGACTGGCGCGCCGCGAGTCTGCACGTGGCGGGCGAGCGCCGTCTTGAGACCGGAGAAGCTGAATTCGAGGGTCTTGCGCGATGCCATCGGCATCGGGAACGAAATTGCGGCCGCATCGCCTTTCGCGGCAAGCCTGTCGATGAGCGGCCCTCCGGGATATCCGAGCCCCAACAGCTTGGCAGCCTTGTCGAACGCCTCGCCGGCCGCGTCGTCGCGTGTCTGCGCGAGCAGCACGATGTCATCGAAGCCTTCCACCCGATAGAGCGCCGTGTGCCCGCCGCTCACGAGCAGTCCGACGTACGGCATCGATGGCCCTTCCTGTGACACCTGGTCCGGCCGTCGGAGGTAGATTGCAAACAGGTGCCCGTCCAAGTGGTTCACTCCCACCAACGGCTTGTCGAGGCTCCACGCCAACGCCTTGGCCACCTGAACGCCAACGAGCAAGGAGCCGACGAGGCCGGGGCCCTGGGTAACAGCGATCGCGTCGACGCCCGACAGTCCACCGGGAGCCTTCTCGATCGCTTCGCGGATGACCGGGATGACCGCCTGCATGTGGGCCCGCGAGGCGAGCTCGGGCACGATTCCGCCGTAGGGGCTGTGGGTGGCAATTTGACTGGCGACGACGTCGGCCAAGACCTCGCCGGTGTCGGTAACGAGCGCCGCGGCGGTCTCGTCGCAGGAGCTCTCGATTCCCAGCACACGCATCACAATGCCTCGCGATTCAACGAGAAGACGCCGAAGTAGTCGCACTGGCCGGAATCGATCGCGGCGCAGTCAGCAGGATCACAGATGACGAGACCCGGTCCAGCCACGATGCGCACTTCGATGTTGCCTCCACGGATCAAGGAGAGGAACACCATCGCGTCTCGGCCTGCGAGCGGTCCGGATTCGGGCCGGGCGACGAACATGTAATTGCGAATCCGCCCTCCGCCTGGGAACTCGTAGAGGCCGAGCTGATCATGTGCGAGCGGCGGAATCGGCAGCAGCGGCACATCGGCGAACGTCGGACCGCAGTCCTCGCCACTGGTCGATATCGTACCAGGGTCGTCATACTGCTCACTGGGATTGAAGCTCAGGTCGAGGGTGACGCCAGACGGAAACCCCCGTCGAATGAAGGAGCAGTCGATGCCCTCGGGGCAGTTGTCCGGATCATCGACCCCGGCGATCGTGCCCCGATAGATGTCATCGTCACCCGTGGTGAATTCACCGAGCGTGTCGCATCCGACCGCGGCGGTCAGCGCGAAGATCCACCAGCAACGCCACATGCGGCGAAGCATAGCAGAGTGTCAGAGGCTGGCCCGAAGGGTCTTGCTGGCAGACAACCAACGCCGATAGCCGGGAGCATCACCTGATTCGGCCGCCAATGAAGCGGCCTCCTCGTAGCGGACTTGGGCGTCGCGCGCCCGACCTGCGAGCTCGTCAATCGAGCCGAGCATGCCGACCGCCCGCGCTACGATACCCTTGCGGCCATGTGCTCTGCCCTCCCGCTCGACTGTCCGGAGCTCGCCCGCGGCGCCGTCGTGGTCACCGGCCGCCGTCAAAGCGTCTGCGAGCTCGAGGCGTGTCCGGGCGATCGTCTCGACAGGGACCTCGATCTCTGCGAACAGCTCGAGCGCGCGGCGATACGCGTTGGCGGCGTGATGCGGATCTCCGTCGATTCGGCGAATACGTCCAATCGCGACCTGCAAGTGAGACTCGACTGTCGGCTCGATGCCGGCGACCAGCTCGAGCGCCTGACCGAACTGACGCATGGCGTCTCGGGGTCGATCCCTACGTGACGCGATGCGGCCGAGAGACAACAGCATCTTCGCTCGCTCGGCACTCTTTGGGGCGGTGAGGTCGAGCGCTTCGCGGAGAACGCCGTCGGCACCAGAAGGGTCCCCCGCACGCGCGAGCGATTCACCCAGCTTGCGACTGAATGTCGCGATTGCTTTGTCGTAAACCGTGTCTCCGCTCTCCAATGTTTCGCGACGTGCGAGCTCGAGTGCACGCTGGTATTCGAGCACCGCTCCCCAATGATCACCTCGCGACACCGCCGCGTCACCGGCCTTTTCGAGCACGACTAAGCTCGTAATAGGCTCTACTCCACGGTATGCGTGCGCCGCGCGAACCTCCTGCGGTGCCCGCATCGTGCTCATCACCTCGAATGCGCGGCGGTGCAGCGCGCGACGGGCCTCGGCAGGAATCGTCGCGGCTACGAGCTCCGCAATGAACGGGTGGGTGATGCTTATCTTCGAGCCATCGAGCTGCACGAGTGAATTGCCAGCAAGCTCGTCTAAACCGGCGAGCCCGTCGTTGCCGGACACCGTGCGGAGCGTGTCCAAGTCGCACGTGCGGCCGAGAACGGCGGCCGACTGCAGTAGCCTCTGCGCATCGACTTCGAGCCGTTCGATCCGCTGTGCAATCGCGTCCGCTAGCCTCGGCGGCGCTCCGTCATCGGGGGCAGTTCCCAGCGCTTCGAGCTGTTCGAGATGCAGGGGGAGAATATTGCCGCCCATCGACTCGGTGAGCTCATGCAGACGCGAGACGAGTCTCAGATGGTAGGAACCGGCAAGGAATTGCTCCGCCTGCACCGAGTTGAGCCCCTTCAACTGCAGGATCTCGTTGGCAAGCACGCCACGATCGTGGTCGCCCGCGGTCACCAACAACACGGGCTCCGAGCCGAGAACGCGAGCGAGCTCGATGATGGCCCGCTGCGTGAGCCCGTCGCAATACGAGAGGTCGTCGACGATGAGCATCACGCGTCCGCTGGATGCGCGGCCTCTTGCGCGACGCACGGCGCACGCCAGGGCCTCGGCAACCGCCCCCGTGCGAGACCGACCGTCACCTCCAAAGAGCCCGGCGGGGTTCATGACCTCGTCGATGCCGGCGCCGGCCAACGTGGAGCCCAGCTCGTCGCCGCGATTGGCCATTCGGGCGAGCTCCGAGTCATCGACCTCGAGGAGCTCTGCCAGAATCGTTCGGATCGCGGCGTAAGGCACCGGCGCGCCGGTCGAATGTGCCCCTGCACCCACGACGAGGTCCCCTTCAGCCGCGGCGACTTCGGCAATCTCGGTGAGGAACCGGGTCTTGCCGACACCAGACTCGCCGAAAACGTGAACCCAATGCGCCCCCTGCGCTGCCGTGTGGCGACTCTCTCGAATTTGGCGCAACTCGTCGTCACGCCCCACAAATTCGCGCTGAGAGCCGAGCGGAGGATAGAACGACGGCCGTAGCGATCGATTGCTGCCGAGAGCTGGCTCGGCTGCGGTGAGTCGGGCGCCGCACTCGCCGCAGAAGTTCTGGGCGCCGAGTACGGGCGCTCCGCAAGTTGGGCACGGCACCACCGAGGTGCGACGAACCCGTAGGTCCTCCAAGGCTTCTCGCAGCGCGGCCTGCATTTCTCGCGCGACCTGAAAGCGCTCTCTCACATCCTTCGCAAGCGCCTTCATCGTGACTTCCGCCAAGCGATCGGGGATTTGCCGATGTGGGCTCGAGTGTCTGGGGTCGGGAATCGGGTCGTTCAGGTGTCGCAGAACGACGCGGGTCGGCGTGTCATCGATATATGGAAGATGTCCGACCAGCAGCTCGAACAGCACGACCCCGAGCGCATAGATGTCTCCCCTGCCATCGACTCCGTCGCCTCGCCCTTGTTCCGGTGACATGTAGTCCGGTGTCCCGCACACCAGCCCAGGCTTTGTGATCGAGCTTTCCTTGCCGACGATGGTCGCGAGCCCGAAATCGACGACTTTGACTAGGTCTTCGCCCGATCGCAGCGGCCGAAGGATGATGTTCTCCGGTTTGAGGTCTCGGTGCACGATGCCGAGCTCGTGCGCTTCACCCAACGCGTCGAGGGTGTGGATGAGAATGTTGCACACACGGTCTACGGCGAGCGGACCCTCTTCATGCATGACCAGCGCCAGGTCCTTGCCGCTCAAGAACTCCATCGCGAGGTAGAGGATCCCGTCGTCTGTACGACCGAAATCGATGATGCTGACGCTGTTCGGGTGGTTGAGCCGGCTCGAGGCGCGCGCTTCCTGATAAAAACGAGCCACGGTCTGTTCGTCGCCGAGCAGATGTGGGTGAATCACTTTGACCGCAACGGTGCGCCCGAGTGTCGATTGCTCGGCTTTGTAGACGCGGCCCATTCCGCCGACCCCCACGACCTCCTGGAGGAGGTAGCTTCCACCGACGACGCGCCCTACGAGAGGATCCGAGGACCCGTGGCCCTCCGCCTCGTCGGACGGTGCCCCGCACGCAGAGCAGAAGCGGGCGGCGTCCTCGACCGAGGCCCCGCATTGAACGCACAAACGCACCCCTGCAGCATATCCCACGGCGTGCTGGTCTCAAACTCGCCAGGGCCGCTGAACACCTGAGGGGTGCTCTATCGCTGCTCTTCGTCGAGCCGGCGCATCGCCTCGAGGAGTAGATGATGGGTCGGTATGCCGATCACGTCTTCCACGGGCCCGCTGTCGGGCTCGAGAGCAAAGTCGCCCTCGGTCAGGCGCAGGATTCCATACACCGCCTCAGCGCCGATCAGGTCGCCGAACGTCGCGTCGTGAATCGAGCCTTGTTGGAACATCATCTCGCCCGATAGCGGACCATTGCTCACCTTGAGCCGTCCGCTCTTACGACCATTCGCCAGTATCTGAATCACGTCGGGCAACGACATCTCTTGCAGCGACCCGGAGACGCCACGCGCGCCTGTCTTCTTCGGCGGCGCCTCGCCAACGATGCGTCCCGCTTTCGCCACGACGACCGCAGCCGACGCGGGCTTGACGACGTAATCCGATGCGCCGAGCTCTAGGCCGCGATTGACCGAAGCCTGCGCGCGCTCAGCAGTGAGGAACATGAGGGGTACGTTTGCCTGCGCGCTCTTGCGAAGCTGGCGAAGCAGGTCGAACCCATCGCCATCGGTCAGACGGACCTCACTCACGATGACGTCGTGCTTCTCGTCTTGCACGGCGCGAAGCGCATCCGCGATTGAGCGCGCGATGACGACTTCGTACCCCTGTGCCGTGAACTGCACCTCTAGGACCGCGGTTTCTTCCGGATCGGGGTCGACGATGAGGACGCGATGACGAGCCGAGTACATCTCGACCCCGTCTCCTAGTACGATGTGGCGAAGCCAATCTACGACAGCCGGATCGAACGCCGTGCCCTTGTGTTGGTCCAGAGCGTCGCAAGCATCCTCGGGAGCGAGCCGACGGCCGAGGATATTCGTCTTGTTCTGTGTGAGTTCAACGTAACTCTCGGCGACGGAAAGGACGCGGGCCCCTAGGGGGATCTGCTTGCCGCTCAATCGTTCCGGAAAGCCCTGCCCGTCAAATCGCTCGAAACGATGGCGCAGCGCGTCGACGGCCGTGGCCGGCAGGGCGACGGACTCGAGCATGCGGCTTGGCGCCGAGTAGACGCGCCGCGCCGGCTCCCGGCTAGATTCGTCATGCGCGACGTCGAACGGCGTTACATGCGAGCTCGCCGAGATGCCGACGTCGTGCAGATAGGCCGCCACCAAAATCCCCTGCACCTGCGGAAGGGTGAGTCGAATACGCTCGCCGAGTTGTTTGCAGACGTGTGCGACGCGCATCGAATGCCCACCAGTATTTTGATTGAGCTGCTCGATGAGCGTGACCAACACGCTCAGAGTTTCCAAGTATACGTCGGGGCTCACTGCCAGATCGTCACCTTGAGATGGCGCCGTGAGCTGCTCGATCAAAGTCCTACCCGACGTCACGGCAGCCCTGGCGTGGGTCTGGGGAGGCGGCTCTTCTGATTCGGGGACCTGCTCCTGTTGGTTGGCCGCTTGCTCCATCTCGAGTGAGATGGCCCGACGCCGGCGCACCAATTGGCCATCTTGCTCTTCGAAGACCTGCCCCCAGCCCGGCACCGGGTCCGACTCCCTCGCGCTGCGCACATCGCGCGAGGACGCGCCGCTGAGCAACATCTCGAACGGCCCACTGTTCTGGTCGTAGTGCTTCGCAATGGCGGCACGGATGGCGGCCTCCCGCGCGACGTACACCTTCACGTCGCGGGCGCCGGTCGCAAATTGCATCTGCTGGCGCACGTCATCGTCGCTCACGTCAGCAGCGACGACTGAGAGGGTCCGAGTGCGTGCGTCGTAGAGAATGGGAAACGCGGTCAGGCGCTTTGCTAACTTCTTCGGGACCTTGCCGAGCAGCCACGGGTCGACGCCTGCCTTGGCGAGTTTGTCGGAACCGACGAAACGGGTCTTGAACAACCCCGCCGTGTACTTGAGGAGCTCCGCCTCGGTCATCAGCCCGAGCTGGAGGATCGACTCCTCCGCGGTGGACTCCGTCCGCTGCGCGTGGATCAGCACTTCATCGTAGAGGCTCGGAGACACCCTCCCCTCGACTACGAGGCGATCCAAGATCGCGACGCCGCGAATTTTCGCGGCCTGTTCTGGTTGAGCCCCCAGACTCACGGTACCTACAGTCTAGCGAACAAGAGCTCGCGCGGCCCGCTTTGGGACCCAAAAGGGCAAATCGACAAGGAACCCCGGCCTGCTACAGTCTGCGTCCGTGAGACGGCGCCTGGGCATCTGGTTCTTCGTGGGCCTGACCACGATTGGTTGTGCCACGACCGGGGCGCTTCAAAACGGCGTTTATCGGGGCCCACAGACCTCTTATCGAATCGGGCCCCTCGCCTCGGGCTGGACACCCGTGACGGTCAACCATCAGAACGACCTTGCTTGGCACAGCGAGGCCAAGAGTGCCGTCATGCACGTGGACTCCGACTGCGATCCCGGGCTCGACATTCCGCTCACCGCCCTTCGGAGCCACCTTCTGATTGGTTTCACCGAGCGAGAGATCATCGAAGAGGAAGTCGTGCCGATGGACGACAGGGATGCGCTTCGTACGCACCTGACGGCGAAGCTCGATGGCGTCCCGCGTGAAATCCTGTTCCAGATCCTCAAGAAAGACAACTGCGTCTACGACTTCGGCTTGATCACCCCACCGGGCGCTGCGTTCGACAACGCGATGAGCGACTTCGACGAATTGCTCGCTGGCTTCACGACCGACGTGGGTCAGCCGTGAGCTCGGCTTCACCATCCACCCGGCCGCACGACTTGACGACCTGGGCGGACTTCCAGATCCGGCGTCTTCGTAAGTTCGTCGAGGAGATCGGCGGCGCGACACTCCTGGCAGGCAGAACGATCCGCACGCTGTTTACGTCGCGATTCGACATGAACGAGTTCATTTATCAAGTGGAAGCGCTCGGCGTGAAGAGCCTTGCCATTGCTGCGGCCACGGCGATCTTCGTCGGCATCGTCATGACCATTCAGTTCGCGGTATCGATGGAGGCGTTCGGAGCGAAGGACACCCTGGGTCGAGTGATCGGCGTGTCCGAAGCTCGCGAGCTCGCGCCCTCGCTCACCGCATTGGTCGTCGGCAGCCGCATCGCGGCCGGTATCGCGGCCGAGCTTGGATCGATGACGGTCACCGAGCAGGTCGACGCCATCCGCGCACTCGGGGCTGATCCCATTCGGAGGTTGGTCGTGCCCAGGCTGATCGCGTGCATCATCATCATGCCCCTCATCACCTTCGTGGCATTCATCCTCGGAATGCTCAGCTCGATGCTCGTCGCGGCGCTCTCCTACGGCATCCCGATGGAGTTCTTCTTCTCGACCGCGCTCGATACGCTCAAGATCAACGACTTCGCCAGCGGCGTCTTCAAGACGCCGTTCTTCGGCTTCTTGATCGCGATTCTCGGTTGCTACTTCGGCTTACAGACGCGGGGCGGAACCGAAGGCGTGGGCCGCTCGACCACTCGTGCCGTGGTGGTCGTTTCCATCAGTATCTTGATGGCTGACGCATTGCTTACGCAGATTTTCGTGAGTTTCGGCACGCTCTGAAGAGAATCAGATCCACTCGGGCGCGTCGAACGTCCTAAGGAACATGGCTCGCTGGGTTTTTTTATGGTTGGTCTTGGGCGCCGCCGGGTGTTCATTTAGCGGGCCCGCTCCCGTTCGCTCGAGCGGCGGCGATCTCGGTCCCTCCCTGACGAGCGCGCCCGTCCTCGATGTGTCGAGACTGGCCAAGACCGATGACTGCGCGAATTGCCACGCTGACGTCGCGGCACATTGGGTGAATAGCGTTCACGCCTACGCTTCGTTCGACAATCCCTGGTACCGAGCAAGCATCGACCGCTTCCGTCGCGAGCGCGGCGAAAAAGAGAGTCGGTTTTGCGCCGGGTGCCATGACCCGGTACTGCTCGTCTCGGGAGACATAGACGGCAAGGTTGCGTCGGACAACGAGCTCGCCTACGCCGGGATTACTTGCCTGGTCTGCCACAGCATCGAGTCGACGCGACCGGACGGCAACGCTAGCTTTACCCTGAGCGACGAACCGGTGTTGATCCCGGATCCCGCGAAGCCCGAGGAGATCGAGTTACATCGTGCACGCTTGACGATGCAGCCGCTTCGATCCGCCGCGCTTTGCGGCACTTGCCACCGCTCGTTTTCCGGACCTGCTCTCGGCAATGCCAACCACCTGCCCGGCATCGATGACTTTGGCGACTGGGCGTCGTCGACCTACGGCGGCGGAACGCAGGACCACCTCGTCTCTGTCGACGAAGGTACCTGTCAGAGCTGTCACATGAAGGCGGAGGCTGCCTCCGACGCTGAAATGGCCGGCGTGGACGACGGCATGATCCGCGGCCACCGTTGGGCTGCGTCTCACACGGCTCTGGCCACGCAGATCTCGGACCCGAACAGCCTGTCCCAGGTCCGCGACCAGCTCGAAGGCGCAGTCACGGTGGATGTCGGTGCCGTGCGCGCGGGCGAGCGGCGCTACGTGCTGCCCGAGGAGGCGCGCGTGCGCGGCGGCGAACGGCTGGTCTTCGACGTGCTCCTCCAGAACGAGCGGGTGGGACATCGCTTCCCCGGCGGCGTTCGCGATCTACAAGACACCTGGGTCGAGGTCGAGGTCCGCGACGCCGCTGGTCGCGTGCTAGGCGTCTCCAAGCCGTCGGCCGATAGTCACGAAGACGTATTCGTCTTACGGGCGACGATGCTCGACCGAGAGGCCGCTCCCGATCTCCTCCATCAGGTGCATCGGTTCGTGGCGCCCGCCTTCGATCGGACCCTTGCTGCACACGACGCTCGTGCAGTGCGATACTCGCTCACGCTGCCCCCACGCATCGCGCTCCCGCTTCGGATCGATGCACGCCTGATGCATAGAAAGCATAGTCCGGAGTTTCAACGCTTCGCCTGCGAGGCAAGCCGATCGGAGCGCGGTCTCGCGTTTGGAGCGGGGGCCAAAGAGCGTGGCAAGATCGCCCTCGACCCTTGCGCCGCCCAGCCGGTTACGACAGTCGGCGCAGCGACGGTGTGGATGGGGCGTGGCGCGAGCACTCGGGTCGGCGAGGGGGGCGCTTCACGACCTGCCGTAGAGCGACTTCTCACGCAAGGATTGGCCTTGCTCCACGCGAAGCAGGAGCACGTGCATGTCGCGAAGCCGAGCATCGAGCGGGCTCAGCAGCTCGCGCGCGACGCGGCCTCGTCGAGTCTGCAGGCGCGCGCGTTCGTGCTTCGAGCGCGGCTCGCCGCCGTGCAGGGACGGCCGGAAAGCGCTGTGGCGTTCACAAGGCGGGCCGAAGCTTTGATCGGCCCCTCGCCAGTGCTCGAGCGCGTTCGCGGTGACGCGTATTCCCGGGTCTGGCGCTGGGGCCCGGCGGCGGAGGCCTATCAGCGGGTCACGGACGCAGCGCCACTCGACTATCGCGCGTGGCGCGACCTGGCCCGCGCTTACGGGAGCATGTCAGACGACCAAAATGCGCTGGCCGCAGCGGACGCTGGCCTTCGGCTCGCCCCCCGCGACGAGAGCTTGCTGCGAAGCAGGGCCCTTGCCCTCGAAGCCTTGGGCGACCCGGAAGCCAAACGTGCCAAGCGCCGTTGGCTCGCGCATCGAAAGCCGGACGACCAGCCGGCGTTGCTGGCGAGTTGTGAGCGAGCACACCAGAGGTGCCTGAAAGACCGCCAACCCATACCGCACTACACCCTCACACCTCCAACAAAACCAATTCACGCGCGCGTCAATTCCGGATAGGATGCGTGCGATGGCGAAACGGCACCAGAAGAAGAGCGCAAGCAAGAAGAAGCGAGAGAAACGGGGCGGCCCTTCCCGCAACACGATCGGCCACACGCAAACGCACGGCGTGATGGGCAACATGGTCAGCGGCTTCAGACGCGCAGTCGGTTCCGAATCGTCGAACGAGGGCCGGAGCGCGAGTCTCCTGTGGACGGCCGTGCTCGTCACCGCCGCCATCGCGATCATCGCGTGGAACTTTGCCCGCTAGTCGCGAACCGCGCGCCAGCGCAACCAGTGATCAGCGAGCACCAAGGCGACCATCGCTTCGCCCATCGGCACGAAACGCGGAAGCAGGCACGGGTCATGGCGCCCCGTCGTCCGGATCGTCGTAGGATCACCACTCGACGTCACTGTGTCCTGCGCACGCGGCAAGCTGCTGGTCGGCTTGATCGCCGCACGAAGCAAGATCGGCATCCCGCTCGAGATACCGCCCAGCATGCCGCCGTGACGATTCGAGCGCGTGAGGATGTTGCCTTCCGCGTCGGTTTCGAATGGATCGTTGTTCTCGCTGCCACGTGCGGTCGCCACCGAGAACCCCGCGCCGTACTCGACGCCGAGCACCGCAGGCAGGCTAAATAGCGCCTTGCCAAGATCCGCTTTGAGCTTGTCGAAGACCGGTTCACCAAGGCCGGCCGGAACGTTCCGAGCAACGATCTCCGCAACCCCGCCGATCGAGTCCTGATCCTTGCGCATCTTTTCGATGAGGGTGACCATCTTCGCGGCTGCCACAGGGTCCGGGCAGCGGACGATGTTGGGAGCACCGTCGGGCAAGGTCTCCACCTGAGTGAGCGTAACGTTCTCAGGAATGTTGCCCCGGATGTCGCCCACCTGGGTGACATAGCCCAACACCTGGCCACCGAATGCGTGCGACAGGAGCTTCTTTGCTACGGCTCCAGCGGCGACCCTTGCAACTGTTTCTCGCGCGCTGCTTCTTCCGCCCCCGCGGTAGTCGCGGCGGCCGAACTTCGCGTCGAACGTGTAGTCCGCGTGGCCCGGACGGTAGACATCTTTGATCTTGGAGTAGTCACGAGAGCGCTGGTCCTGATTCCGAACGATGATCGCAATCGGAGTGCCGGTGGTCTCTCCTTCGAAGACCCCGGAGAGAATCTCCGGCGCGTCGGGCTCTTTTCGTTGCGTGACGATCTTGCTTTGACCTGGACGCCGGCGCTCGAGGTCCGGAACGATGTCTTCCTCCGAGAGTGGAAGACCTGCGGGACAACCGTCGATGATCACCACGTTGGCGGGGCCGTGGCTCTCGCCCGCCGTGGTCACGCGGAAGGCTTGGCCAAAGGTGCTACCAGGCATGGGGGCTCACTTCTGAGGGCCTGGGTTTCGGCCGATCGCTCGGCCGACGAAGAACGGCCCCATCTGCTGAATGTACTGTGAGGTCTGCACGGTCCCACGCATCGACTGAACGACGTGCGAGAGCGGGTGCAACTCGGCGCCGATCAGCCCGATCAAGAACTCGTTGTCGTTGGTGTCGAGCCCGTGGCACGCGAGCCGCACGTCGTGCGCGAGGTCTTGATCCCCGTACGCACGGCCGATGGTCGCGTGCTCCCGAAGGATGCCACCCTTTTCTTTCGGCTCGAGCTGCTCGAACGCACCGGTTCGCCGCAGCGGGTACCACACAGCCCAGTTCCACTTCTCGTTCAGCACCGTCTGCCGCGGACGATCGAGAAGCCAAAACGCGAGGTCCCGCTCGTAGCCGCTACTGTAGGTGCGGCCGATCATCGTGAGCTCGGGCCGGAGCGTCCAGTCGCGCATCGGCTCGGCCTCGAACAACGGTCGCACCGAGTCGACGAAAAGCGCCGGGTCTTCGCTGAAGGTCAGAAGCGCGACGCCCCGGGGATCGTTCGCGTCCGCGTACACCACGGCAGGGATGTCCGCCTCTCTCAGGGCAGCAATCAAGGCCTCTTGATTGGCGGCGATCGATGTCCCGGTGGGGACTTGGAAGACGAGCAGCTGCATAAAAAGCCGCCGATCCATGAGCTGCGGCTCCCCGTTTTGCGGGGCGCCCCGCTCGCGAGTGTCGATCTGGGGAGCGCCCTCAGCGCCTCCGTGATGTCCATGCGAATGGGCCATAGGGGGACTCATAGCGCTTTTGTGGCCCTTCTGCACAGTGTAGGCTCTGCGCTCTCGACATGATGCGCGCCTTTAAGATCCTCGGGGCCGTCTTGATCGTCGGCATCCTAGCCGTCGTAGTGGCCGTCTACTCGATCAACGAACCTCGGCCGGAGGGCACGCCGGGGCCAGCGGCGGACGCGCTCGCGCACTCGATGCAAGCCGCGGTCGACAAGGAAGCATGGGATTGCACCGGCGCCGTGCGCTGGTCGTTCTTCGAAAAGCATCGCTACGTGTGGGACCGCCAGCGCGGTTTGGTGGAGATCGAGTGGGGCGAGTCGCGCGCGCTATTTCGCACCGCCGATCAGACGGGCCGCGTATGGAGTGACGGCAAGGAGCAGAGCCCGGAGGATGCGAAGAAGGCTCTGAAGACGGCCTATGCTTATTGGATCAACGATTCGTTCTGGCTCAACCCAGTGGTGAAGTTCTTCGACCCCGGCGTGGAGCGCTCTTCGGTGAAGCTCGACGACGGCCGCGACGCGCTGCTCGTCACTTACACGTCGGGCGGCGTCACCCCAGGCGACGCCTATCTGTGGATTCCAGGAGAAGACGGCCTGCCCGCCGCATGGCGCATGTGGGTCCAAATCATCCCAATCGGCGGCATCGAGGTCACTTGGGAGGGCTGGAAAAC
>JAHEEE010000028.1 GCA_024640845.1 Myxococcales bacterium
TGCTCCATCACCGGCTTCCGGAGGCTGTAGCGTTCGGCGATCTCGTAGGCTTCCTCGATTGCGTCGGCGGACCACTCCGACGTGCCCCAGTAGTGTGCCTTGCCTGCCGCGACGATGTCGCTCATCGCCCAGACAGTCTCTTCGACGGGCGTGTCCGGATCCGGCCTGTGACAGAACAGCAGATCGACGAAGTCCAAGCCCAGCCGCTCGAGCGAGCCGTCGATGGCATGCATGAGGTACTTGCGGTTCAGCGTGTTCTTGGTGTTGGGTCCCTCGCGTAAGCCCCAATAGAGCTTCGTCGAAATCACGAACGACTCCCGGGGCCAGCCGAGCTCACGCACAGTCCCTCCCATGATCTCTTCCGACTTGCCGCCCGCGTAGACCTCCGCGTTGTCGAAGAAGTTCACTCCTGCTTCCCAGGCAGCCTGCATGCACGCCCGTGCGGTGTCGTTGCCAAGCTGGTTGTGGAAGGTGACCCACGAGCCGAACGACAACACACTCAGCTTGAGACCGGTGTTCCCCAGTCGTCGGTATTCCATATCCATGGCGTATCTCCCTGGCAAGGCGGCGTTTCGCTACTTGGGATTGCGGCAGGCCTCGATGTCGGCCTCTGAAAGGCCGAGCGCGTCTGCCGCTTCTTCGAGGTCCTTGGCAGTGGCGTCTGCTTTGTAGGCCTCGGCCGAGGCCTTCTCCACCTCGGTCGATACTTTGGTGCCGCCGTACCGCGACGCGGAGTCCGCGGCGGCCTTCACGAATCTGCCAAACGCCCGCTTCTTCTTCTTGACCGCATCGATCTTTTCCTGGAGGCACACCGCTTGGGTTTCCTCCAAGGACTGGGCGCTCGAGCTCGCGCTTGCGGCTGAGGAGCGTGCAGCGTCGCGCTTCGCGGCGAGAATGCCTGCCAGTTGCGGGGTTGCTTCGCCGGTGACCTCGAGGTTGTTCTCTGCCTGAAACTTCGAGATCGCGACGACCGTCGGTGTTGTCAGCTCGCCGTGGGTGTTGCCTGGGTCGTAGCCGAGAGCGACGAGGTCGCGCTGAATCGATAGCACTAGCGGGTCGCCGTTCGAAGACGGCGCTACGGGAGCCTGTTTCAGGCCCGTCGCGGTTGGGAACGCCCTGGCGAGCCCGGTATTGACGCGTATGGCCCGAACTTGGGTCACCACATCCATCTCGCCGCTGTTGACCATCTTGCGCAACATCGCGATCTGCGAGCCGGCCATCCTCTCGACCTGGGCCCGCTGTTCCGGCGGCATCGTGGCAAGCTGCTCGTCGAGATCGGCAAGCTGTTTGCGCGCATCCTCCATCTGTTGCTGTTGGTCTGCCCCGAGCACTCCTTGCATGCGCACCATGCTCCGGTAGGGCATGTAGAGCGTGCTACCTGGCACCGTCCGATAGTCTTGGTCGAGCCTTTCGATGAAGATGTCGCGCGCCTTCTTTTCCTGTTTGATTACGCCCTCCATGCGCAGCTTCAGCGGGACGTGTTTCTCTGCGTCGACCCAGAGGCTCACGGAATGAACTGTGATCTCCTCGCCTTCTGCTTCCTCCTTGAGGTTCAGATCACTTGCGCGGACGTGAATCGCACGCCTCTTTCCGATGGACTCCTTGCCAACGATCTTGGCGCGCTTTCTGAAGAGCGCCATGCTCTTCGACAAAGCCGCCTCGTTTTCAGCGGCTCCCTCGGTAGCTGACGCTTTGCCGGCCGCCTCGCTGAAGTCAGCCATGCTGTTCATCATCGTGCTTGGATTCGGCGATGCCCAGGGCTCCGCGCTCGCCCCATCGCCCATCGCGCCGAGCATTCCTGGCGGAAGCCCCGCCTCGTTCATGCCTTTTTCGGTTTCATCGCTCATCGCCGAGCCGGTCCGTCTGAGGCCGTCGGAGTAGGCTTGCCAAGCTTCCGGCGGCATGCCTTGCCCGGCCTCCTGGCGGCGCTTCATTTCGTCGAACGGGACGAGGCGGAAGGTATCGATCGGCTTTCCGTTGGGCGCTTTCGTGGACACGCGCTCGTAGAAGAGGGTCGAATCGTGGCCCATCACCGTGATGTCCATCGCATAGTCCTCGACGCCTTTCGCGCGTTTGCTTTCCGCCTCCAACATCTTGTCGAGGAGGCCCTTCGCGCTTTGGGCTTCGGCGGGGCTTGCAAGGGCGAACGAGGCAACCGCGAGGAAGACAAGTCCGCGATGAACGATCCGATTCATGAGCACGGTCCTCTCGCCGAAGATATACCGTTTCTGCCGATCCTGCTGTGTTGGCTTGCTCGAGCGAAGCATTTCCTGCCTAAACAAGTGCCCATGGACCGGGCCCCTCATTCGGCGCAGGTGCCGAGAGCGCCGGTTGAGCGGCCTCTTCAGATGCATCAAATAGGTCGAAAAGCCTCAGCATGCTCGCTTCGCGACGCTATCGTCGCGCGCTGGCATCTGAAAAATGACTTCCAGTTACGCTGCGTTCCGGTCGACCTGCGGCGCGTCTGGTGAAACCGGACTTTGGTCGCAAATCCTAGGAGCCTTCGCCGCCCCGGGGTGTAACGCCGGCGGGATCGATTGGAAGCGGCAAGCCGCTCGGCACTTCGAGTGGGCGAATCGCGCTGTTCGATTCATCTCTGAGTGTCTTATCGATGAAGAGCAAAATCAAACGAGCATCGTCGTCGGTGAACGGCAAACCGCTCTGCTCGAGCTCGTGCCGAACCGCGTCGGACATGAGCTGGATTGACCCGTTGTGAAAATAGGGTTCCGTCGCGGCGAGGTTTCGTAGCGTCGGAGTCCGGAATTCGCCACGGTCCTCTCCGAGCGCGGTTCGTTCCTCGAGCCCGTGGTCGACGACCCCGTCCACCTCGGGCACGTTGCGGTTGGCGAATGTCTCCGATTCGAAAAGCGGGGGTGCGTGACAATCGTCGCAGCCCATCTCGGCGAAGCGAAACATGCCATCGATCTGCTCGTTGTTCATCAGCCCGAAGCGGCCTTCCGCGTATCCGTCGTAGGTGGCTCGGTTCGAGACGAACGTTCGCTCGTATGCCGCGAGCGCCGCGCTGAGGTTGTCGATAGTGACCCCTGGATCTTCCGGGAACGCATCCGCAAAGCGCTCGACGTATTCGGGGATTGCCGAAAGCTCCGCGATCAAAGCTTTTTCGTCCGACCCGAGCTCCTGATCGTTCAATATCGGCATGAGCGCCTGCTCCTCCAACGTCTCGGCTCTTCCATCCCAAAGAAGGCTCGAACGGAATGCGAGGTTGAAGAGGGCGGGAGAGTTTCGTCGCAGTGTGTTGGGGCCTGCTCGCCGTGGTCCGGCGTCCAGGCCGGCGCCATGGCCGACGCCGCGAGGGATACCGTCGCCCATGCCCCAGAGCTCGCTGTGACAAGTAGCGCATGCGGTCTGATTGTCGATGGACAGCACTGGGTCGTAGTAGAGAAGGCGGCCAAGCTCGAGTCGCGCCTCTGGCACGTCGTTCATGATCTCGGGAAGGTCCGGGAACGCTTCGAGTGGCCATGGCGCGGGCGGCCGCTCCTGAATCGTCGGATCCTCGGAACGCGGCTCCGTTCCTGAGCCTCCGCAACTGGCGGCTAGCCAGACAAACGACAAGAGGCACACGCCCGCCGCGCTTGGTACATCCATGCTCTCGGGCGGCCAGTATACCGGCCCTTCGCTCATCTGGCCCAGGGTGGCCTAGAGCCCGGATCCTCGGCCGGAGCGGAGAGGATCGCGAACGTAGCCGTAGAATGCAACGATGGGCACGACCAAGAAGCACACGATCCCGGCTTTGACGTCGATCAACGAAACCAGCACGGCGCCGACCAAGATCCCAAAGAAAAAGCCAAGTGCCACCCTGATTCGATGAGCGAGGGCCACCGTTTGTTGATCCTTGTGGGTCTCCGATTGGGCGGCCACGTGGCCCCACATCTGATGAAGAACCAACGCGATGACCAGATTTGTGAGAGCGAACAGCGCAACGATGCTCCATTCGTCGCGCCGAGCGCCCATCAGCTGAGTGACGAAAGGAAGCAGGGTGACCGGCATGAGGAACCAGAGATTCATCAACATCATCGGTCGATCCATGCGCTTCAGGCTCCCGAAGAGGAGGCTGTGATGAAACCAGTACATCGCAACGGTCCAAAAGCACACGAAGTAGACGAGAATCTGGTGGACGAGCTTCTCGCGCATCGCGTCGAGCGCGGCCCCGCTGAGCCCACTCTCCGACGGGACCTCGATTCCCAGAACGAGCAAAGTCATGACGACTGCAAACACGGCATCGCTGAGCGGAATCGCTCGGTCCAAAGGGAAGAAGCGAGGGAAAGGGTCGAATCTCATGTCCTCAACTCCTACGGGCAGGTGTCGCCGGGTCCGAGCCGCACGAAGCGCGCGACGATCAGCATGATCTCGCGGCCCGCGCCGTCGAAGCGAGGCCTGTAGTCGATGCCGCCTTCCACGGTGACCACGAGCGGTGAGCCGCTTGGGACGCCGGACGCGAGATAGACCTCTTCGAGCGCCAGGTTGTCGCCTTCGTGGGCGACCGTCCACTGTTCACCCGTCGTGCAGTCTCGAAAGGTGCCGATCGCACCCGACTGTGAATAGGTACCCCGAAGGCTCATCGTTCCGGAAGGAGAGGGAGGCCGCTGCGGGCGTTCGTCGGCCGCGGTTTCGGGCTCCTTGCCTTTTTTGCAAGCCGTCATCCCCATGAACCCGCAAATCGCGATGGCGAGGAACAGCTTCATCTGTGGCTTCATAGAGTCTCCATGTGCTCAGCGAAAGAAGAAGCCGAGGTAGGGCGTTAGCCATTGCTCGCTGCGCTGGAAAAAATTGCCCGGCCCAGAGAAAGAGTACTTCACGCCGAGGTCGATGTGCGCCCCCTGCCTGACACGAAAAGCGATCCCGGCCTTGGCGGTGAAACCAGGAGTGAAGTCAAAGACGTTCACCTGCACGCAATACCAGAAGTTGCATGCGGTGCCCGTCTGGCGGAAGTGCCACCAGTTGATGTCGAAGGTCATCGCCACGTAAGGCAAGACCAGGCTCTTGTTCGGAACTTGAACGCGGACTTCCGGCGCCGCGTAGAGGCGGGTGACGGGATAGCGTCCCGGGCTAGCGCCGAGTGGCAGATCAGGGATGTTGTTTCCGTCGATCGGGGTCCACATCGCGCCGAGGTCGATTCCGAACATCACATAACCCATGTCGTAGCCCCCAAAAAAATGCAGGTCGGCTCCAGGCCTGACGATGCTTGTATCCGTATTTAGCCAGATCGGAACGCCGATGTTGAAGCCGCCTTGAAAGCCTCGATGGGCACTCACCTTTTCTTTGGGTTCCGGCTCTTTGGGCGGCGGCTGGTACGGTTGGTTCTGTGGAGGTGGTGTCGGATACGTGTAGTACTCCTGGGCCACCGCATGCTGGACGCCAAGGATCGTGACGGCCACCCACGTGACGCCGGACAAAATGCTGAGCTTGCGACGCATCGCGGCGAATCCCCCTAACGGACGCGAACCTACAATGACTTCGCACGTACGGCCACTATCGGTCGCAGCTCTACGCCCCGGAGCGACGGAGGACCTTTTCGATCCGCTGGAAGACGTCGTCGATGATCTTCGCTTGCGGCAGCAGTGTGATGCGGAAGTAGTTGCGGTAATCGACGTTGAAGCTCGAGCCGGGCGCCACGAGCACGTGCTGCGTCTCGAGCAGCTCCATCGCGAAATCCATGTCGTCGAAGTCGGGCAACTTGTTGGTGTCGACGCCGACGAAGGCGTACATGGAGCCGCCAGGGGTGACGAGTTTCAGGTACTCACTGGCCTCGACGCCCCTGATCACTGCCTGGCGGGATTCGTAGAGACGCCCGCCCGGGCGGATGAGCTTGTTCAGGCTCTGATAACCACCTAGGGCAGTCTGTACGCCCCACTGCCCCGGCACGTTGCTGCACAACCGCAACGACGCGAGCAGATCGAGGCCGTTGAGGTAGTCGTGAGCGAGCTCGTTAGTGCCGCTGAAAACGACCCAACCCACGCGGAAGCCACAAGCGCGGTACACCTTCGACAGTCCGCTGAACGTCCCGCACAGGGTGTTCTTCACCATCGGCGCGATGGGAAAGAACTCCGCGTCGTCGTAGACCATGCCGTCGTAGATTTCGTCACTGAAGATCACGAGATCGTGCCGTTCAGCGAGTGCGACCATCGCCTCGAGCACATCGCGACTGTAAACGGCGCCGGTCGGGTTGTTTGGGTTGATGATGACGAGTGCGCGAGTCCGATCGGTAATCAGTTTTTCGAGTGCAGCAAGATCGGGTTGAAATTTCGCTTCCGGTGGGCAGGGGTAGTGCACAGCGCGGCCGCCGTTCAGTGTGACCGCGGCGGTCCAGAGCGGATAGTCGGGGCTCGGGATCAGCACCTCGTCGCCGGTGTTGAGGAGCGCGCGCAAGGTCAAGTCGATCAGCTCGCTGACGCCGTTGCCCATGAAGACGTGCTCGGCCGTCACGTTCATGACGCCGCGCTCCTGCTGCTGCATCACCACGGCTTCACGAGCGGGGAAGATGCCCTTCTGGTGGCAGTACGCCTCGCTGCTTGGCAGGTTCTCGATCATCGCCATGCGCATGGTTTCCGGCGTTCGGAACCCGAACAATCCAGGATTGCCGATGTTCATCGAGATGATTTCGTACCCCTGACGCTCCATCTCGTGGGCGCGCTGCGCGAGCTGTCCGCGTATCTCGTAGCGGACGTCGTGGAGGCTGCTGCTGGTTTCGATTTCGGTGCTCATGGGCTCGGCTCGATTCGAGGCGATCTCATGATGGACGGAGCCTGCCATGTCGAGCGGGCGCAGCGATTTTTGCCCGAACGTGCTTGCAACCATCCCGATCTGGCAGGGCTGAGCGAGAACGACGGGAACACCGAAAGAAAAAGACCTCATGTCAGCCTTACTCGTCGAGAGAAGAGGCGCTGTCGCAATCCTGGCCAACAACGATCCTTCTCGAAGCCGCATGTCGCTCGCCCTCGAACGGGAAGCCCTTCACGCAACGATCGGAGCGCCCGACCAGCAGGATGGCATCCTGGCTTTCCTTCAAAAACGGAAACCTGTCTTCAATCGCGAGTGAGCGGCGGGCTCATGGGCACGTCGTGTGCGGGCTCGTATCATCCCGTTCCGCGATCCACGCGATCCAGGCGCGGCCAGGCGAGTCAGCCGGCAGATTGTACGAGAGAAAGCCGTCCTTGCGCCCCGTAGGCGTACGGATCGTTCGAAGGTCCGAGGAGATCGCGACACTGTTCTCGGAGCCCGGAGGACCGTGGATCATGGGTTGTGTCCAAACATCGAACTTGGGGTTGTCGCCCCGAGCGAGGCCTCCCATCTTGCAGGCGAACCGACCATCGCAGTAGAGGTTGCCGACGGCGTGCATCTCGTTGAGGCAACCGCGCCCCTTACTCTCGTCCCCCGGAACGTAGGCGCTTCGATCCTTGGCCCAATAGCTGTCGGCCGCCTTGCATTTGGCCCATGTGATTGCGTTGCTCTCGCGAGACAGCTTGCCAACCGCCACCGGTTGTCGATCGCCCGTGTAGGCACACTCGATCGGAAACCCCTTGTCCTTGGGGCTTCGCCATGTCGGCGCGGCGGTTCCATTACACGTCGGTGCGAAGTGGTGAAGCGTCGTGGTGATGTCGGCGACGGTTTCTATGGTGAATTTCTCGAAAACTGAAAAGTGGAGGATTCTCACCTTGCCGTCCGTGACGGCGCCATCCTTGTCCAGCGGGTACTCGATGACCATGGAGCCCGGGAGTCCCTTCACGAGCGCGTCTCCTTTTCCAAGATACGTGTCGGTGAGTTGCAGCGAAGCGTCGACGCGATACGAGATCGTGCACCGATCGGATGCGTGAGCCGGAAGCCCAGCCAGCAAGGTCATCATGAATATCGAGACGAAATAGGGTCGCGCGAACATCGCCATCAGGATCGCATGCTGGTCTCTTTCCGGGCACCCAGCCCGAACGAACGCTAGCATACAATCCAGGCTCGCTCGGCTTTTGGGAAGCATCGGAGCCGTGCTACGGTGCCGCTCTCCGGAGGTTGGATTGGAACGCGAAATTCGGGTTGGATTGTGTGGCTGTGGGGTGATTGGGGAAGGCCTCGTCAAGGCGTTGCATGAGCACGCGGACATCATCCGTGCGCGGACGGGCGCGCCCATCCGACTGACCGCAGCAGCCGACAAGGACCCAGCGCGCCTCGATCTCGTCCGTTCGCACGATACAAGCGTGGCGCTGCTCGACGATGCCTTCGAGATCCCCAAGCGCGACGACGTCGATATCGTGGTGGAGCTCATCGGCGGCGTCGAAGTGGCCGATCGCCTGGTCAGGGAAGCGCTCCAAGCGAAGAAGCACGTGGTCACCGCCAACAAGGCGCTCCTCGCCGAGCGCGGGGCTTCATTGTTTGCTCTCGCGGAAACCAATGGCTGCGACCTCTACTTCGAAGCCGCGGTGGCTGGCGCCATCCCGGTGATCCGAGTGATTCGCGAGTCACTGGCGTCCGATCGCTTTCTCTCCGTCCGCGGCATCATCAACGGAACGAGCAACTACATTCTGTCGAGCATGGCCAACGAGGGAGCCGCCTTCGAAGAAGCGTTGAAGGCCGCGCAGGAGGCAGGGTTCGCGGAGGCGGATCCGACGCTAGACATCACTGGCGGCGACGCTGGGCACAAATTGGCGCTAATCGCTGGTTTGGCGTTCGGCGCGCACGTGCTGCCAAGCCAGATTCCGACCGAGGGCATCGACCAGGTCGATCCGCGGGACATTCAATACGCGCGTAACTTCGGTTATGTGATCCGGCCGCTCGCCGTTGCACAACGAGTGGATTCAGGCGCGCTAGACCTGCGAGTCCATCCCGCGTTGGTGCCTCAAAGTGATCCGCTGGCGCACGTCGATGGCGCACTCAATGCGGTTGCCATTCAGGGTGAAATGGTCGGGCCGAGCTTCCTTTCAGGCCTGGGTGCTGGCGCGGCTCCGACTGCCACCAGCGTCGCAGGCGACATCGTCGACATCGCACGAAACCTACTCGCAGGTGCGCCTATGAGAACTTGGTACCTTCCGGTCGAAGGCGAGCAACGAATTCAACCTCTCGCGGATCTGTCGTCTCGCTACTATCTGCGCTTCTCAGTCCGCGACGAGTCAGGTGTGCTTGCTTCACTATCGGGCAAGCTCGGCAACGCCGGCATCTCGATCGAGAAGATGGTGCAGGATGTCGAGTCGGGAGCCGAGGGCACAGCCACGATCGCCATACTCACGCATCGCGCGCGCGAAGGCGACTTAAGAGCGTCACTGGCTGCGATCGACGAGACCCATCTCACGACCGCACCGACCCATCTCATTCGAATAGTCCAATAGGAGGCATATGACGAAACGTTCGGTTTTGTTTTTCGCGGCGCTCCTGTCGCTTTGCTTGGTGGCGACTTCGGTGGCTCCGAAATCCTCGTACGGGCAGCAGACGGTGACGACCGACCCTCCCCCTCAGCCGAGCCCTCGGATAGAAGAGCCGTGTCCGAAGGGTAAGCGCGGCGGCGCCATTGGCGGCATCGTCGTCGGCAGCGTGTTTTGGTGGGTACTGCCGATGTCGATCCCCGTTCTCATCACGCAGGTCAAGAAGCTCAAAGCGCACAATCGGGCGAAGTACGAGCGCCGTTGCCAGTACGCACCTCGGCAGTAGGCTTCTCGAGTAATACTCTTTTGCTGTTGGGGTGGAGATCAGCGCTCGAGCAACATGAGGTTCGCAACAGTCTCCGCGTGCGTTTCGATCATCGTCTCCTCCAACGGATCTCGTCCCGTGAGGCGTTTGCACTCTGGCGCGTGTGTGAAGATGAGCGACGTCGCTCCGATCAGCGCGTAAAAGAGATGCACTGGTGACGCTTGTGGGAGCACGCCCGCCGCCTGTGCACCGCTGACCTCGGTGTTGAAGAACTCATACAACGGCGCGATGTGCCGATCGACCAGCCATTGCGTACGGTGCGAGTCAGCTTTGCCTTCCTGCACCATGAGTCGCATCTGTTCGGGATGAAGCGCCGCGTATCGAACGAGAAAGTAGATCAGCAACCGCATGCGCGTTCTCGAATCCGCGTCTGCGAGCACTTCAGCCCTGAGCTCGAGCTCTTCTCGAAAGCCTCCGAATAGGGAATCGAGCGCGGCCTTCCAAAGATTTTCCTTGCTGCCGAAGTGGTATGTGATCAGCCCCTGATTCTCGCTCGCGAGTGTCGCGATCTGTCTCGTTGAAGCGCCCTCGTATCCGTCGCTTGCGAAGGCCTCGATCGCCGCGGCGATGATTCGCGCCTTCGTGGAACCGCGTATTTCCTCGGTGATTAGATCCATGGCTTCAGTCGACTTATCTCAGATATTTATTCAATTGACAAGTAAACAAAAATAATATTATTCATACGAATAATAGAGGAAACCGCTCATGACAACTGCCGCCACGAAATCGTTCCGCATCGCCCAGGTGCTACTTACGCTCGGGGTGCTCGAGTTCTTTGGCCCGATCGTCCGAGACACGAGTGTAACGCACCTTCTCAATCAGGCTTGGGTCGGACACGCGCGTTTCCATTTGGCGTGGGCTCTCGTGTTCACGGGGTTGTCGGGTATCTGCAACCTCTACCTGATCTGGTTCCGGCGGCCCCACCGGATCTCGAGCCTGTACCTTTCCTGGGTTTGGCAGGCTTGCAACATCCTCGGGTTCTGGGGCGCAGTGATTCTCGAACGCGCCTACGGCGGTTCGATCGTCGATCCCGAGTTCCACTTCAAAGTCCTCGGCATGAACGAGAACATCTTCGCGTTCGTCGTCCTCACGGCAGTTCTCGTCATCAACATTGCCTACCTCAAGCTGAGGCTAGAGCCTTCCATGGCCTCCGAAGCCAGGGCGGGATGACGGAGCTCGACACGGAGGTGCTCATCATCGGAGCTGGGCCTTCGGGGATGGTAAGCGCGCTGTGTCTCGCGCGTGCGGGCATTCGGAGCATCATCGTGGAGCGCGCACCGGGACTGTCGACCCATCCGAAAGCGCACGAGGTCAATGCACGATCCATAGAGATCTTCGAAAGCCTCGGTGTGACCATCGCGGAGCTCGAAGCCGAGGCCTCTCCTGCGCCCGACGCCGCGCGCGTCGTTTTCTGTAGAACCGTCAGCAAAGAGTTTGGCCGAATCGATCTGCTCGCTCCGGAAAACCGTCCCGAGAAGTATCAGCAACACGTCCGGGCAGCTCGGCCTTACCTGAACCTCTCGCAAACCGAGCTCGAGAGGAGGATCCTCCGGCACGTGCGGTGCACACCCGAGACAGAAGTTCTTTTCGAGCACGCATGGACAGGCTGTGAGCAGGGCGCGTCGGGTGTCACGAGCACGATTCACCGCCAAACTGACGACAGCAGGATCAGGATCCGTAGCCGCTACGTGGTCGCCGCGGATGGCGCGTCTAGTAGGACGCGCGCGGCGCTCGGTATCCAAATGGAGGGGCCCGAAAAGCTTCAGGACTTCGTCAATGCCTACTTCGAAGCTGACCTCAGCGGCCTAGTGACCACGCATGCAAAGCTCTATTGGATCTTGCATCCCGAGGCCGCCGGCACCTTGATCGCGCATCACGTGGAAAAGCGTTGGGTCTACCATGTCCCGATCCACACCCCGTACGAGCGCCCGGAGGACTATACCGAGGACATCTTCATCGAACGGATCAGAAAAGCACTCGGCGATGCCGATGCACCGATTCGGATTCGCTCGATCGGCTTCTGGCGAATGACGGCTCAGGTGGCCGAGCGCTTTCGTGAGGGCCGAGTCTTCCTCGTGGGCGATGCGGCGCATAGATTTCCGCCCACCGGCGGTCTCGGCATGAACACCGGCATTGCCGACGCCCACAATCTTTGCTGGAAGCTCGCGGCCGTGCTTACCGAGCAGGCCGCGGACACTTTGCTCGACACCTACGAGCAAGAGAGGCGTCCGATTGCTGAGCTCAACTGCGCCGAGAGCGAGAAGAACTTCGACAAGATCTTCGAGGTGGTGGAGGCATTCGGGCTCCCAAGGGACGGTTTGATGCGCTTGGCACGCCTGAAGAGGTCGACTCCATTCATGTGGTTACCGCCGTACTGGCAGCGTGCTCTTCTCGCACTGTTGTCCATCCCGGCGTCGAAGGCCCTTGCGAAATTCGACTCAGACCCGGCTGTACGACGTGAGGTTCTGCGACGGATCGCCGACCAGACGCCCCACTTTGATCGCATCGGCCTCGATATCGGCTACGTCTACGAAGAGGGTGCACTGGTCCCCGATGGCTCGGTCCTCCCGAAGCTCGAGGACGGCGTGACGCAGTATGCTGCGTCTGCCGCGCCGGGGGCGCGATTTCCCCACCTGTGGTTGAATCCGGAGCACACCCAATCCACCCACGACATTCTCGAATCGACGGGCTACACCTTGCTGTTGGGCGATGAAGGTGCGCGCTGGGAGACGGCGATTCGGGCGCTCGGCCCCTTGCGATCCAGCATGAAGGTCGACTCCCTCAGCGCGGTATGCGACGGGGCCACGGCATACCGAGCTCTCCGAGAGATGTGCGGGATTGGCTCGCATGGGGCGCTACTAATACGGCCCGATGGCCATGTCGCTTGGCGTGAGTCATCGTTGACCGCGAGCCCCGAGGAGACGCTAAGACGGGTGTTCGAGGGGTGTCATATCCAATGAAAGCCGCGCTCATCTTCGTGATTTTGCTTCTGATCGCCGCCGTCGCGTTGGTGCTCTACCTGGTGCGGCCCTTGAGGCTGAAACCCACACCCGCTGACTTCGATTGCTACGACCTCGGTCAGGGGGCCTACGTGCCGCTCGACCTGCCGGTGCAAGCGTTCGGCGTCGGTCTTTCCTATGCGGGACATATCGAGGAGACGGCCTCCGAGTTCGATCCCGAGGGAGCACCGCCCGTCTTCGAGAAGCGACCCAGCGCGACGGCGCGAACCGGCGCCGAGGTCCACCTTCCAACCGCGGAGGAGTTGATCGCGGCCGCGGCCGCCGTCGAACCCGGTCTTGGCGCCCCGCTTCGCGCGGACTTTGCCGATCTATCGCCGCTGCTGGATTACGAGGTCGAGATGGGCTTCGTGCTGCTCGAAGACATCGACCCCACACAGCTCGACGATCCGACGTTCGCCCCACGACTCGGGTACTTTATCGCCAACGACCTATCGGCCCGCTCGATCGCGATCCTCGGCGAAGGGCGCCCCAATCGACTCGAGTACTGGGGGATTTCGAAGAGCTTCGCCGGCTTCATGCCAGTCGCCGACCGCGCTTGGATCCCCGAAGTGGCGAGCCCGTCAGGGATCCCTTGTGTCGAGATCGAAACGCTCGTCAATGGGGAGCTTCGGCAGCGTCAGTCGACGAGCAACATGATCTACACGCCTGTAGACATGCTCCGTTTCATACACTCGGCCTTCCCAGACGCACCACTCGTTTCGCGGACCATCGTGCTCACCGGCACTCCAGGTGGTGTGGCGATGCAGACCCCGCGCTGGTTGGTCCGCCTCGCTGACCTATTGGGCTTGGGCCGCTTCAAGAAGCTTTCGGCAAAGCTCGGCGGCGATCGATCTCGCTTCCTCGAAATCGGCGACACCGTTACAGTGCGAGGGCAGGGGCTCGGCGAGGTCAGTGTAACGATCGGGCGGTGAGCCCATTGTTGCATATGGATGAGGGCTAGCGTCGTGACGCGGCCTCTCTTCTCGGCGAGAAAGTGAGGATCCATGAGCGCTTCGGCAACCAGAGAGCGACGATCGAAGGGCATGCACCTACCCGCTTCACCCCATGGCAGGTTTCGAGAGATCTTCGACGGTATTTGGTTCATCCGCGGCGGCATCAAGATGCCGATGCTGATGCCGATGAAGATCGGCCGCGCGATGACCGTCGTTCGCGGAGAGGACGGTCTCGTGATCTTCAACAGCATGCGACTGTCGGAAGAAGGTTTGGCCGAGCTCGAATCGCTCGGAGAAGTGAAGCACGTGGTTCGACTCGCGGGCTTTCATGGGCGCGACGACGGTTTCTATCGCGAGCGGTACGGTGCTCAGGTCCATGCCGTGGAGGGCCAACTCTACACGCGCGGAATGAACCCGCAGAAGGCCGACCCCTACATGGAGCCTGATCACTGGCTGACCGAGGAGTGCGCGCTTCCGATCGCGGACGCCAGATTGAAGGTCTTCGCGTCCTCGAATCCGCCCGAGGCGATCTGTCGCCTCGACCGAGAAGGCGGCATCCTGATCTCCGGGGACTCGCTCCAGCATAGTCCTGAGCCGGACGAGTATTACAACTTTCCCGCGAAGCTGATGATGAAGCGATTCGGGTTCTTCAAGCCGTACAACGTGGGGCCGGGTTGGCTACAGTTCGCGCGCCCCTCTGCGGCTGACGTTCGCTCCATCTTGGATCTCGAGTTCCAGCACGTGTTGCCGGGACACGGCGACGCGGTCATCGGCGGCGCCAAAGAGAAGTATCGCACCCTCATCGAGGGCGAGCTCAAGGGCTGCCACCCATAGCCCTCGTGAATGCAATGGCTCCCTTCACTTGGTGGGCTCCGGGTTCGCGCGGGCGAGGATGCTCTCAGTCCGGGTTTGCAGCCGCGCGTCGCTGTTGCCTTCTGTCGAGAGGATCCAGAAGCGGTCGTTCCGGATCCCCTCGATCGCCATCTCGGCGACCTCCTCGGGCTGCGTCAGTTTGAATGCGATTCCCGCACTTTCTGCGAGCGCCTTCATGTCGACGTAGGTCGCAGGAGCTTGGCCCTCGATGCGAAACGCGTCTGGGCGTACGCGGTCCGAGTTGAGGATGTTCGTGTTGACCAGGTGCGGACCTGGAAAGAGAAGATGAGCGCGAAGCTTGGCCCCTTCCAAGAGGAACTGGAAGTGGAGCACTTCGGTCAAGCTGGTGACGGCGGCCTTGGACGACGCGTATACGGGCGTCGTCGGTAGAGACGCGATCCCGCCGTTAGCGGAGGAGGTGTTGATGACGTGCCCTTCTTCACCGCGCTCGAGCATGGTCGGGACGAACGCGCGAACGCCGTTGGCCACGCCCAGGACGTTCACCGCATAAGTCCACTGCCAATCCTTCTCGGGGAGAGTCCAGATCCGACGCTTGGCTTCCTTGATGCCGACGCCGGCATTGTTGAACAGAAGATGAACGTTGCCGTAGCGCTCGAATACACGTTCGGCGAGCGCGTTGACGGACTCGCCACGGCTGACGTCGACCTCCATGCCGTCCACCGCCAGACCGCGTTCTTCGAGCTCGGTACGGGTCTTGTCGATCGACTCGGCATCGACGTCCGCGATGACGACCTGGGCGCCCTCGCCCGCGAGCTTGGCGGCAATCGCGCGTCCGACGCCGCTCGCGCCGCCCGTGATGACCGCCACCTTCCCGCCCAAGTCACGCATCGTCAGGTGCCCCTTTCGGAACCGAGAGGGATGTCGATGCCCTCTTGCGGTTCGTCGTAGCGCTGAACGAGGAACGGACGGAGCCACTCACCGGGCACGGAGCAAAGCACTTTCCCACTCGTGCGGGACGAGCCTTCTGCGAGCTCCATTCGGAGGAGCCGCTTGACGGGTACGTCGATGAGTGGATCGTAGGATGATTCACGCAGGATGATTCGGCCGCCATCGATGCGCTTCACCGAGAAGTAGTCCCGCTCCCAGGTGAGCAGCGTCAGGAGCACTTCGCCGTCGAATCCGCCATTGTCGCTGTCCTCTGGGACGGCTGCGGGCAGGGCTTTGTAGCAGTAGAAGTACTCCGTGAATTGCCTCGGGGAGCCCGAGGGCTCGCCAACTTCGCCGTCCAGCTCGAGAAAGGTGACGCCATGCCGAGTCACCTTTGCATTGATGTGGTTGCCATCGAGTGAGAATTCCGTGGCGGCGATCTTCTTCGGTTCGCCGTATTTCTCCCGGCCGCCGATGACCACGAACTCCCCCTCCATCGGCATGGCGATCACGTAGTAGCCGAAGCGATCTTCGTAGCTGCAGGCGACTCCGACCGTCGCCGCTCCGATCTCCACGATCCTATCGTCGGACAGGTGCATGGCGACGTTCGCGAACTGTACGAAGACTTCGGGTGAATCTGCGGGCTCGAGCGGGCGAGGCAAGAGGGCCCTCGCGATCTCGGGCTCGGTTTCGTAGAACGCGCGGATTGATTGGACCCTGTGCCGGATCTTCGAGCCCGAAGGTCTTGCGGGTCCCTTCTCGGACTCGTCTTTCACGTACCTCAGGCGCGCCATTGCCCAGACTCCTGACTCGCCTCTCCGACGAACAGCCTCTTCTCCGGACCCACTCGAGCTGCGATCGGGCTGAGTGCCGCCTCGTCGAGGCCGTAACACTCGACGGCGTTCGCCCCGAGGAGCTTCGTGAGCTCGACCTCGGGGATACCGGTCATGTACTTCAACATCTTTTCACGGGTGTTCGGCCAGCTCCCCTCTGGGTGCGGGAAGTCGGTGCCCCACATGATGTTGTTCATGCCGATCTCGTGCCGCACCGCCATGCTTCCTTCGTCGAAGAGCGCCGAGGCGCTGAGCCAGCAATTACGCTCGAAGTACTCGCTCGGCTTCATGGAGAGGTTCGATCGGAAGTCGCCCAGCTTGCCGCTGGTGTGCTTCACCGATGCGCGCACATCCATCATCTCTAGCATCGATGGGACCCAGAACTCGCTCACTTCGGTGAGGCAGTACTTGAGCTTGGGGAACTCTTCGAAAACGCCGCCGAAGATCATGTGCCATAGAGGCCTCGCCGCCCACCATGCGAACTCGACCAAGAACACGCCCATGGCCCCCGGGAGCTCGAAATCGTAGTCTGGCGCCGGCCCCGAGTGGTTGTGCACGACCATTCCGCGCTCTTCGCAGGCTCTCCAGACCGGATGGTACTTCGGGTGGTTGTATGGGGCGTAGTCGCCCATCAGCGCGGGGATGAGGATGCCCCTCAGCCCACTGTCGTGCGCCCACCTCACCTCTTCGACGGCTTGGTCGACGTCGTAGAGCATCGGCACGATCGCCAGGCCGATACGACGAAGCGGCGCCATCTGGCAGAACTCCGCGATCCATCGATTGTGCGCACGCGCGCCAGCCCATTGAAGCTCGGGATCCACACCCCAGGGTTTGAGGCCGAGGCCAGCCCCGAATGGGGGGGCGTTGCGCTCGGTGATTCCATCGGGAAACAGCACCTCCGCGGTCACACCGTCGTCGTCGATCACCTCGATGCGCAGATCCGAGTCCCAGGCAGCAGCGAGCTTGCTCTCGTTTTCGGCGCGCCACTTCTCGTTGAAGTCCTCGACGAGGAAGTCCTTCTCACGGGTCGCCCTAGCTGCAATTTCCGCGGCAACCCGCTCCGCGAACGCCTCGCGGTACTTCGGGTCCAAGTAGTCCCCGTACTTTTCGGGTAGCAGCCCTGCGTGGCCGTCGGTCGAAACGATGAGAAACCGGTCTTCAGTGGGCGTCGGCATGGCTCTCGAAGAAGGAACTGTACCACTTCCGGACTTCCCCGATCGGCCCGTCTCCGTCCGCCAGCATCGGCTCATCGCGCCAGCGCTTGTTCTCCCAGATCGCGACGTCCTCGAAGTATCCATCGCGAGCTGCAGCGACGTGTGCCTCGAGAACTTGAGGTGGAAGGGTTACTCCTTTGCCGGTCTTGAGCATGACGCCAAAACGAAGAAGGAGCCGGTCTTGCTCGACAGGGATGTGGGCGTTGATCAACACCATGTCGTATGCCCATTCAAGGCGCGTGAACTGAATTGCGGGACCGTGATACGTCGCGACCGAAACGACCGGGATTGGTTCGTTCTTCAAGTTGTGACCGCGTCCCACGGTGCGTTGGGTCGCGCGTGGTCCGTCGATGACGACTTCGAAGTCGTCGATCAGAGTGTTGTGCACTGGCAGGAAGTGGGCGAGGTCCGCGATGTTCTCGATCACCTCCCGTGGCTGGGTGGCGATCTCGATCTGCGCCCGTTGAAGGGGCGTCCAGGCCGGGTCGTCAACCTCCTCGATGATGGGAACCTCGTATTCCGGCGCGGAGCCCTCGGGACCGAAGTACGCCAAGACCATCCCACTGTGCTCCTGCACGTGAAATGCGTCGACCGCCGCACGAGGAGGTATGCGTGATGCGTATGGAACCTTGGTGCAGCGCCCCGAAGCCCCGAAGCGCCACGCGTGAAACGGGCAGATGATCTCGTTCCCCTCCACCCGGCCGCCATAGCCGAGGTGTGCTCCGAGGTGTGGGCAGTGCGCACCGAGCAGTGTGGCTCGACCATCTTCGCCCCGAAAGATCACGAAATCCTTGCTAAAATAGCGCAGCGGCTTCACCTCGCCGCGCCCCAGCTCAGCGCTCCAGCAGATCAGGTACCAGCCTCTGGCGAACTCCGCCGAGGGCGCAACGTCGCGTTTTCGGGGCTCCTGCATCCTCGAAGGATAGGCTTCGCCGGAACTCGGGGCTCATTATGATTGACTATCTAATCATTCGCGGTGTTTATAGTTGGGATGTCGATTCACGAGGCATTGAGCCGCCTCATCACCGAGTTTGACGAAGTCCGAGACAACGATGGCGCGGTGCGGGCGCGCGGATTGATGCGCTTCGGCGCCGCGCTCGAGGGACCACCAGGACGCCTGCACGGAGGTCACCATGCATTCGTCCGCACCCTGCCGATCGTGGAGCGGATCAGCGCGCACGAGCGAACCCGCACCTTTCCCTGTGAGATCGACGTTTCACTACAGCAAGGCCTCTTGCTCGAGAAGGAGATCTCATTCGAAGCTCGTTACCGCTCGGACGGCGGATCATGGGAGATCGACACTCGATTCGAGGGCACCGATCGTCTCTCAGCTCACGCACGTTCGATCGCGAATCGACCTCTGTTGGATGCTACCGCCCTGGATCATTGGCGAGCGCTCTATCAAGCGTCGCTTCCTGGCGACAGTAGCTTCGAGATGTTCGGCTTTACCATTCACCTCTCGAGGGACGTTGCGTGGTTGGAGTGTCGAGACCCTGCGCGGACGCTTCCCGGGAGCCAGCACGCTGCGTTGGTCGAGCCCGATGGATCGCTCGGGCCGGCGTTCGTCACCACCCAACTGGACACGATCGGCGCGACCGCGCGCGGCGCCTTGATGCGTCACCCACATTTCACGACGCATATCGAGATCCAACTCGGCACCCGAAAGATCCCGGGAAAAACGCATCTCGTATGCATCGCCGATCGAACCCGTATCGAGGAGATCGAGGAGTCCGTCAGCGCGCCTGTAGAGCTCGAGGGCCGGGCGTATGGTACGGCTCGCTCCCCGGTCGTACTGGTCGATGCATCGTTCGAGCGCGCGTTCGCCACTGGATGGGTGACCGTCCACCCGGTCGACCCCGCGAAATTCGAGGCGCTCCGGAAGATGCGTCGGATTCGAAAGGATTTGTGACGCCGTGGGGTCGACCCGTCTCAGCGGCCTCAACCTCAACGCCCTCGTCGCCCTCGACGCGCTCCTGAGCGAGCGCAACGTGACGCGTGCCGCGCGGCGGATCGGCATTACCCAGCCCGCGATGAGTCAGTCACTGGCGCGTCTACGTGCACTCTTCGACGACCCGCTCCTCGTCCGAAGGGGTCGCTCGATGGTGCTTACACCGCGCGCCGAGGCGATGCTGCTGCCACTCTCCGATGCCCTGCTTTCGGTCGAGCGTGCGCTCCAGCTCGGGATGGGGTTCGACGCGGCGACCTCGACTCGCATCTTCAAGATAGCGCTCACCGATCTCGGCGTCACGATGGTCCTGCCTTCGGTGCTGCGCGTCCTCGGGGAAGAGGCTCCCGGGATCCGCGTGCAGGTAGAGCCGTTCTCGGGAGGTGGGCTGTCGGAGAAGCTCTCCTCGGGCGAGATCGATCTCGTGATCGCCGTCTACCTCGGGTCAGCGGGCGGTCTTCGTCGCGAGACGCTGCTCGACGAAGACTACGTGTGCCTCGTTCGCCGCGGTCACCCGCTCGCACGGCGCAAGCGCGCTCGCATCGACGACTACGAGACCTACGGACACGTCGCATATACGCCGGTCGGCTTCGTACCCCGCCCGATGTCGCAGGCCGTCCCAGGGGTTGCATCCGCTGCGGGCATTCGCGTCTCGGTGCCATATCTGTTGGCCCTCCCGGACGTCGTCCGGCGCACCGATCTGGTCGCGACGGTCCCCCGCTGCCTCTTGTCTGCACCGATCGACTTTGACGGCGTCGCCACCATCGAGGCGCCGGCCGAGCTCCCTCGAGTCGAACACGCCCAGTGGTGGCACCCCCGATTCGACCTGGACCCGGCCCACCAGTGGCTGCGTCAGCAGGTGGGCGAGGCTCTCCGCTAGTCCGACTGGCAGGAGAAGCAATGCCCTAGGCATGGGTTCGCCTATATCCACAATGGTGAGCTGGCCCACATCGAGCGGAGCGTCGCCCATGCGGGTCGAAGTGAGAAACAGGCGCCGGCACCCTATACTGTTCGGCTACCGATGACGAACGACAAACAAACAGGATGGGGCGGTGCCTCCGACGCCGAGCTTGCGCCCCTCATGCGCCTGGTCGATCTGATCTTAATCTACGTCGCGCTGTGGTTGCCGATCTATGCGCGGGGGCAGGTCTGGGACCAGAAGGCCTGGGTCGCGGCGACGATCGCGGCGGTTCTTTTCCTCGTCATTGGTCAGTCGCTCAGCGTGTATCAAAGTGCGCGCGGTGCGCGCCTTCGCGCACAGCTCCTGCGCATCTGGTGGGGTTGGATCGCCGGTGTCGTGCCCGTGCTCCTGTTCCTTCTGTTCTTGTCCAAACGATCCGAGGATTACTCTCGGATCATCGTCTCGTCGTGGTTCTTGATCGCGCCGTTTCTGATCTCGATGTGGCGGACGGGCGCGACGCTGCTCCTTCGGGAGCTCCGCGCCCGAGGGTACAACACGCGGGCGGCCGCGATCGTTGGGATGACCGAGCTCGGTGAACAGCTCGCCATGCAGATGAAGTCGGTGCCGTCGCTCGGGCTTCGCACATATGGCTTCTACGACGATCGAGACGAAGAGCGCTGTCATCCCATCTCTCCTGAGCTCGGTACACGCGCCGGCACGCTTAGTGATCTGGTGGAGGCGGCCAAGACAGGCGAGGTCGACCTCATCTACATCGCTTTCCCACTCCGCGCCGAGCCGCGGATCAACGAGCTCCTGCGGCAGCTGTCCGACACGACTGCCTCGGTGTATCTCGCAGCCGATTTCTTCGTTTTCGATCTGCTTCATACGCGCTGGGTAACCTTGGGTGGTGTACCGACGATGAGCCTCCATGAGACGCCCTTCTACGGCGTCGACGGATGGCTGAAGCGCCTCGAGGACATCGTGGTCGCCAGCGCGATTCTCATGGTGATCGCCATTCCCATGCTCATCATCGGCGTGTGCGTGAAGCTCACCTCACCCGGTCCCGCGTTGTTCAGGCAGCGCCGCTATGGCCTCAACGGCGAAGTCATCGACGTGCTCAAGTTTCGAACCATGACGGTCACCGAAGACGGTGACGAGATCAAACAAGCGACCAAGAATGACCCGCGAATAACGAATTTCGGCGCGTTCCTACGACGCACCAACCTCGACGAGTTGCCGCAATTCTTCAACGTGCTCGGCGGCAGCATGAGCATCGTCGGTCCGCGACCGCACGCCGTCGCTCACAACGAGCTCTATCGCAAGAAGGTGCGGGGCTACATGCTCCGTCACAAGGTCAAGCCGGGTATCACTGGCTGGGCGCAGGTGAATGGCTGGCGCGGCGAGACGGATACGCTAGAAAAAATGGAGAAGCGGGTCGAGCACGATCTCGACTACATTCGTAATTGGAGCTTGCTGTGGGATCTGCAGATCATCTTGATGACCGTCTTCGGATCTCGGGCGTGGCGGAATGCGTATTGAATGCGAGGAGGCCGAACCTTGGATGATCTAGGTGCAGCGTCGGACGGATCGACAGCGGCCAAGCGAGCAGGATGGCCGGTTGATCCATATCGGATTCGCCGTGCGCTCTGGAACGGGAGGCGCTGGGTGATCGGGGCCTCGGTATGTGGGGTGCTCTTTGGCCTGTTCTGGGTCAAGGTCGTCATCGGTCCGAGCTACGAGAGCGTGGTCGTGTTGAAGCACGAAGAGGGTCTTCGACTTGCCGGCTACGAGTTCTCGACCGGGCATGCGTTGGAGCCTGCGGCAGAAGCGCTCCACCGGGACTCCGTGCTTCGTCGGATCAGAGAGCGTGCTGGCCTGAATTGGGATCTGCTGCGTCTGGCCGCTCATATTGACTACCGGTTCGATCCCCGGGGTTACGGAGACACACTCGAGATTTTGGTCTACGGAAATACATCCGAATGGGCTGCAGAATTTGCTCAGCTGGTCACCGAGGTCTTCCTTAACTATCACCGCGAGCGCAATGCGCGGCGAATAGAGCAGGAAATCGCCAGTGTCTCCGACCGGATCAACGCTGCGCAGCGCGAAGCCGAAGAGGCTCGAGGCATGTACAACGAGTTCCGCGAGCGTTACGGGATTGCAGATCTCTCGAGTGAGCAACGAAGCACGGTGAGCTCTGCAGCCGAATGGCGTGTCGACAGCGAGTTTGCCGCCGCCGAGGCGCGCGCATTGGAAGCCCGCATTCGAAGCCTCGAAGCGCAGCTCGCCGATACGCCGAAGACGAGCATGGTTGGAGGAGGCATTTCACCGGAACGAGAGGCGTACAGCCGGCTCCGTCAGGAGCTCGTGAGCGCGCGCGCCTCGCTTTCGCCCGATCATCCGAGGGTTCAAGCGCTCGAGCAGCAGGTGGCGCAGTTGCGGGCCCAGATCCGCTCCGGTGGCGGAGGCGACAGCGTCGTTGGGAGCAATTCGCAGTACGTAGCGCTCACGACCGAGCTTCGCGAGGCGAAATCCGAGCTCACCACGCTCCTGGCACGTCAAAAAGGTCTCGCGGATATGGCGGAAAAGGCGGAGAAGCGCATGGATTCGTTCTCCGGTGTCGAGGGCGAGGCCTCCACGCTCCTCGCCGAGGTTGAGGTCAATGAGGCGCTGATCGCTCGCTTGCAAGGAATCGAAGCAGCTCTCGAGGACGCGCTCCAGAATCCGCCAAGCGGCTTTTCCGTTCTGGATGCAGGCTCGGCTCCGGAGCTTCCGAAGCGGAATAAGAAGAAACCTTTTATTTTCGCCGCGATCTCATTCATCGGCCTCTTCTTCGGCCTCGTGGTCGCTTCGTGGCGCGAGTTCGCTGGGCTTCGAGTGCAGACGCCTGCCGAAATTGCCTTTTGGGGCTCCGGCCCCGTGCTCGCGGCCACTCCATGGCCTGTCGACCGGCTGGGCTTGGATGAGCTCGTCGCAGGCCTCGACGACCTGGCTCCTGACGCGAACGGAACGCTCCTGATTCTGGCCGCGTCGCCCGAAGATGCGCCCTTGGCGCGGGACTTCGCGCGCCGTGTGAACGAGGACTGGTTTGTCGACGGGCCAGTTGCCGCTGCTCCCGCTGGAAGGGTATCCGTCCCTCGCCAGCAGACACCGCTGACGACCCCCCCGCCCTCGGGTCCCTATCCGATCGGCGGATCGGCGAGGCAGTCCGCTGCGCCGGCCCGACCCTCGACGGCGTTGGCGCTACGGCCCGTCAAGCTCGTTCGACGCGACCAACGCATTCGACTCGAAGCCTGGGACGGCCCCTTCGAAGGCCAGTCTCTGCGTCGTGCAGCGCGGCTCGCCGACCGCGTCATCGTCCTCGTGCGTTCGAACGGGACGACGGCGCTCGACCTCCACGGAGTTCATCGTCGCGTAGGGCGGCAAGACGGCATTGGGTTCGTCGTGATTGCTTTGCCGCAGGAGCTCGAGAGCCTTCCGGATCGCGTGGGCAACGTCGTCGGTTTCTGGAAAGTCTGAGGTTCTCGCTCCTGCGCCGACCGCCTTCGGCCCCATTCACGGGTCGGGGGCGTTTTGCATCCTGGTGGGTTGCGGGCGGGTGCACTTTGCGGGAAACCGCCCGACGATGACTAACAAGCCGACCATCTTCTACACGAAGACCGACGAAGCGCCGCTCTTGGCGACCTACTCGTTACTTCCGATCCTTCGGGCCTTCACCGCGCCCGCCGGGATCGAGATCGAGCTCCCCGACATCTCGCTCGCAGCTCGCATTCTCGCGACCTTTCCAGAGGCGCTCACCGATGAGCAGCGGGTCAGCGACGCGCTTGGCGAGCTCGGCCGGCTCGCGAAGAGACCGGAAGCCAACATCATCAAGCTGCCGAACATCAGCGCCTCCGTGCCTCAGATGAAGGCCGCGGTGGCAGAGCTTCAAGCGAAAGGCTTCGCCATCCCGGACTACCCCGAGGATCCGAAAACCGACGAGGAGCGGTCCATCGCCGAGCGCTACGCCAAGGTGAAGGGGAGCGCGGTGAACCCCGTCCTCCGCGAAGGAAACTCTGATCGGCGCGCGCCGCAGGCCGTCAAGGAGTACGCACGCGCGAACCCCCACCCAATGGGACCGTGGACGAGCACGTCGAAGACCCACGTTGCGACGATGAACACAGGAGACTTCTTTCACAATGAGAAGTCGGTCACCGTGCCGGCAGCGACCACCGTTCGGATCGAACACGTCGCCAAGGATGGCTCGACGACCATTCTAAAGGACGGCCTAGCGCTGCTCGAGGGGGAGATCATCGACGGGACGTACATGAGCAAGAAGGCGCTCCTCGCGTTCCTGCGCGAGCAGGTCCGTGACGCCAAAGCGCGCGGCGTCCTGTTCTCGCTCCACATGAAGGCCACGATGATGAAGGTCAGCGATCCGATCATCTTCGGCCATGCCGTCCGCGTGTTCTTCTCGGAACTCTTCGAGAAGCACGGAGCTGAGCTCGAGGGGCTCGGCGCCAACCCAAACGACGGCTTTGGCGACGTCGTCGCACGCATCGAAAGCCTTCCGGCCGACCAGCGTGCAGCCATGCAGGCCGACATCGACGCCGCGTACGACAACGGTCCCGGCCTTGCGATGGTGAACTCCGACAAAGGCATCACCAACCTCCACGTTCCGAGCGACATCATCATCGATGCGTCGATGCCGGCGATGATTCGAACGTCCGGCCAGATGTGGGATGCGGATGGCAAGACTCAGGACACCAAGGCCGTGATCCCCGACAGCAGCTACGCCGGGGTCTACCAAGAGGTCATCGATTTCTGCAAGAAGCACGGCGCGTTCGATCCCACTACGATGGGTAGCGTTTCGAACGTCGGTCTGATGGCGCAGAAGGCGGAGGAGTACGGCTCTCACGACAAGACCTTCGAGATCCCGGCCGACGGAACGGTGCGCGTCGTCGACTCGGGCGGGAAGATCCTCATGGAACACGAAATCGAAGCCGGCGACATCTGGCGTGCCTGTCAAACGAAGGATGCCGCAGTCCGGGACTGGGTAGCCTTGGCGGTTCGCCGCGCGCGGGCTACCGATGCACCTGCGGTATTCTGGCTCGACGAAACGCGGGCCCACGATGCCGAGCTCATCGCGAAGGTGAACGAGTACCTTACCGAGCTCGACACGTCGGGGCTGGATATCCGTATCTTGGCTCCCGCCGAAGCGACGCGCTTCTCTCTAGAGCGTATCCGCGAAGGCAAGGACACGATCTCGGTGACAGGGAACGTCCTCCGCGACTACCTCACCGACCTCTTCCCAATTTTGGAGGTTGGCACCAGCGCGAAGATGCTTTCCATCGTGCCACTCATGAATGGTGGCGGGCTGTTCGAGACCGGCGCGGGTGGTTCGGCGCCGAAGCACGTCCAGCAGTTCGAAAAAGAAAACCATCTTCGCTGGGATTCGCTTGGGGAGTTTTTGGCGCTGGCTGCATCACTCGACTTCCTGTCGGAGCAATGCGACGACCCCAAGGCAAAAATTCTCGGGGACACGCTCGACGCGGCGGCGACCAAGTACCTGCTCGAAAACAAGTCTCCCTCCCGCAAAGTCAACGAGCTCGACAACCGGGGGAGCCATTTCTATCTCGCGCTCTACTGGGCGCAGGCGCTCGCGCAGTCGAACGACGACGAGCTTCGCGCCTACTTCGCACCGGTCGCCAAAGCCCTCTCCGACCAGGAAGACCAGATCGTCGCGGAGCTGGTCGATGTGCAGGGCCAGCCCATGGACGTCGGTGGCTACTACATGCCGGATGACGAGCTCGCCTCTAAGGCGATGCGACCGAGCACCACGCTGAACGCGATCATCGACGGTCTTTTCTAGTCCCGTAGTAGGGGCTCATGCCCTTCTTTGGGAGTGAAGGGCTTGGTCATGAGTCGGCTCCTGCAGTTGTCTTCAAGGCTTGTACTTGATCGTCAAATCGATCATCTGCTCTTGTCGGCCCGTGTACGGCGGATAGAAGATGTGAAGCAGCGAGAACCACGGGTTGACGTGAATCGGCCGCATCTTGCTGAATTCCACGAAGCCCTCATAGCCATGGTAGTGGCCCATACCGCTCGCGCCGCTGCCGCCGAAAGGCAGGTCGTGCTGCGCGACGTGCATGATGCAGTTGTTGATGGTGACCCCGCCCGAGATCGTGTTGTAGATGAGCTTGTCCTGCTTGGCTCTGTCCTTGCTGAATACGTAGAAACCGAGCGGACGGTCGCGGTTCGTGATGTAGTCGATTACCTCGTCGAGATCGTCGTAAGCCATCACAGGATAAAGCGGACCGAAGATCTCTTCCTGCATGATCATCATGTCGTCTGTGACATCGAGCACCAGATGAGGCGGGAGCTTGCGCATGACGTCGTTGAACGATGAATCCGGCACGAGCGGCACGATGGTAGCCCCCTTGGCCTCAGCGTCGTCGAGGGTCATCCGTAGGCGTCGATAAGACTTCTCGTCGATGATCGACGTGTACGACGGGTCGTTCGTGTCGGGGTAGCGCTCAGGCACGAGCTTCTTCGCGGCTTCCACGAACTGGTGGAGCTTGCTCGTGGGAACGAAAAGATAATCCGGTGCGAGGCAAGTCTGGCCTGCGTTGATGAGCTTCGAGTACATGATCCGCGACGCGGCCTCCTCGATGTCGAAGTCGTCGCAGATGATCGTCGGAGACTTTCCGCCGAGCTCGAGGGTGACCGGTGTCAGGTTTTCGGCCGCCGAACGCATGACCGTGCGGCCGACGTCCGCCGAGCCTGTGAAACACATGTGATCAAACGGAAGGGTGCTGAAATCGCTGGCCCGCACGCCGGGGAGAATTGCCACCGTGTCTTCGTCGTACGCCTCGCTGAACTTGTCGGCCAGAAGCCGCGCGAGGTTCTGTGAGTTCGCTGCCATCTTGATCATGGCGCGATTTCCGGCCGCGAGAGTGCTCGTCAGCGGGCCCATCGACAGGAAGAGGGGGTAATTCCAAGGCGAAACGATGCCGACGACACCCTTTGGCTGCGGCAGGACGCGGTTGTGACCGGTCGCAAACAGCACCGACACGTGCCGTTTCTGCGGCTTCATCCATTTTCTGAGCCTCTTCTTGGTGTCGCGGATGCCATCGACGATCGGAAAGATCTCCAGGATCTTCGATTCCTCCGCGCAACGGTGGCCGAAGTCTTTCTGGATCGCTTCGACGATCGCCTCGATGTTGTCGACGAGGATTCGTTCGAGGGCGGTCAGGCGCTTCTTGCGCTCGTCGAGGCTCGGGTAGGGGTCGCGAAGGTAAGCCTCTTGCTGAAGCTGAAAGACGCGCTGCGCTTCGTTCTCGACGAGCTCGATGCGGCGGAGTTGTGCTGTCTGGGCCATAGCCCGCTTATGTAACGCTACCGCGGCGCCCGTCGCAACCCCACCGCCCGATGCGCTCGTATCCGGTCCTGGGCTCTCGGCCAATCGCGCGAGAATTCCCAACGAAAGAGCCGATCCCGCGGATCGAAGGAAATATGACCCGACTTTTGCCGCAGCTATACTCGGCGACTGGGTCGGTGAGCACGAAGGTCCAAAGCGCGCAACGAGCCGAGCTATCGGCCGAGCACACCTCGCTGCTGGTCCTTTTGGCAGCGTGCGCGGCCCACTATTGGATCTGTGTCACGCTCACTTCCGAGATCGCGCTCGACGTCGATCCGATCAACCTGCTCTACGGGATGCGCGAGTTCAACATTGCGCACCATGCCCCCCACCCGCCTGGGTACCTGGTTTACGTATGGCTGTTGAGGGGCCTTCACGCGGTCGTGGGCGGCGATTCATTCGGCACGGTTCAACTTCTGGCGCGCTTGATGTCGACCGCGACGATTCCGCTCGTGTATCTAGCGGTCCGGCTCATGCGTCCAGCCGACGCCTTCGCCGCCGGGTTCGCGGCGATTCTCACGGCATTTCATCCGTTTCTCATCTACCATGGTGTCGACGCGCAGACGCATACATCGGAAGCGTTTGCTGCTGCCCTGCTTCTGGTCACGGTCGTAGCGTACCGGCGAGCTCCGTCCCCCCGATTGGGTGCTGCGATGGGAGCCGTGCTGGCGCTCGGGAGCGCTTTTCGACCGAGCTTCATCATCGCGGGGATCGGACCCATCATCTGGGCGGTCGGATTCCGACGCTTGTTTCACCTCTGCGTCGCAGGCGCGGTGAGCGTCATCGGAGCGCTCGCCTGGGTCATCCCGACCTTGAAAGCGAGCGGTGGCTGGGCCCGGTGGCGAGCCGCGCATGATGCCCTCGTCGGGCAGACTTTCATGCGGACCAGCAGCCCATTTAGCGATGAGGCGATCACGGAGTTCGTCCGGTACAGCATGCTGAGCACGGCGTTTTGGTTGCTGCTCGCCCTCGCGCCTGCGATCGTAGCGATTGCGGCACGCGGCGGAAGACAGAATCCTCGGGACGCGGCATACAAAGAGGCGCGCGCAATCGCGTTTTGGAGTGCGGCCCCAGCGGCGGTCTTCTACCTCGGCATGTTCTGCTCGGAGCCGGGGTACCTGCTCGGCTTCATTCCCATGGTCATTGCGCTGACGGCCCTCGTGGAAGCGCCCGAGCCGTCGCGCATCAGGCGACGCCTCCCGCTCGCGCTGGCGGCCGTGACTCAGCTCGCCATCCTCGTCATGCCGGGGACCTTCCGCCACATCGGCAAGATTCCCTCCATTCCGGAGCTCGTGCATCGCGAGATCTTGTACCGGACCGTGTTCGAACGGATCGCTGCGCAGCTTCCCGAGGACGCTCGCATCCTCTACATCACTGACTACCCGGATGTCGTTTTGAGCCGCCAGCTTCCGGTGCTCCGTCCTTCACTTCACTCGATGATCATTCACTCCGAGGACTGGTCCGGCTTCGAGGAGACTTCTATCGGCTACGCAACGCAGGACGACTGGATCCCGATTCCCGGGCCGATCCTGCTGCAGAAGGGGCCGCCGACCATTTTGGAGCTGCCCTTTGCCTACGACTACGTCGTAATCGATCCGATTTCGAGCTCGGGTCTTCGCGACGAGTTGCGCGGGCACACGATGTGTGATGTGAGCGACGAAGACGGCGAGATTCGCGTGCTTTCGGTGGCCAAGTGTTTTCCGGACGGCATGATCGAAGTTCACGGGCAGGGCGTGCGATTTCAGCTCCCCGATGGCTAACGGCCCCCGCCCTCTTCGTCCCCCGCGACTTCCATTAGCCGAAGCTCGAGGCCATCGAACGCCACGCTGCCTCGCGCTAGGCAAGGTGTCGGCACGATGACCGTTTCGGTCACGTCCCGAGCGCGCCGAACTGGGCAATTCGATTGCTCAGCCATCTGCGTCTGGAAGTGAGGTGGCAGCGTACCGTCGAAATAGACCCCGGCATAGGCGTTCGTAGTCTTTCGCGAGCTCCGAGCGTCCGGAGCACCGAAGGCCTCCGGAATCGGAACCGAGTCGACCTCGGTGACATAGGTGAGCGCAGTCTGCGCAAACCAAGGTCTGCGACCGTCGTGAATGAGCAGAACGTCGACGCGCGGCTCGAGCATGGGAAGCTGTCTCCCAACGGTGATATCCGGATGGCCGATGAGAACCAGATATCGCCCGTCCGCGGGCAGCGCGCGCTCGATGTGGTCAGCATAGGCAAGCCCGAGGTCAGTGCGCTTCTTCCATTCTGCGACTGAAGGTACTTTGAGGACGTGCGGAAGGAGCGGAATCGCCCAGCAGGCTAGGGTGGCGAAGATGGCCATCGCCGCGGGCCGGGCGCCCTTGGTGCCGCCGCTCAAGGTTCCGACGACGAGGGCCACCGGCGGCAGCAAAGCCGCGAGATAGCCGGGCTCGGAGACGAATGTGACCGCATAGTATGCGATCGCTAGGCCGCCTCCGAAGAACAGCGTCCCCTTGAGCCAACGACTGCCAGGATCCGCGCCAAGGGGCGGGTCCTTTGGTGTGCGACTCGCGTAGCTGACCGCGAGCGCAACGAGGACCGGAAGCACGGCCTCGAACGTCCACAGGCCGAGCGATATCTGGTTCGCCCACACCAGCGAGTCGACCGCCGAGTCCGAGAATGGGCTCGAGGTCAGGACGAACCCATGATGCACGAGTCCGCGGGTCGCGGCGCGCCAGGCATCCCACCCCCCAGACGCGACGACCGTTGGCATGACCCAGCCGATGGCGCCCAATATGCTCGACACTCCCGCGACCGAAAGATCGGCGAAGTGGCGCAGCCCGATCGTCCATACGATCACCGGGACCCCAAACACGATGAACGAAGGCCTGAGTGCCGAGCCAAACGCGAGGATCAGCCCCAGGGCGAGCGCTCGTTGCCATCCAGGCGCCTCTCGATAGCGAACCGCGCCCCACAGGAGCAGTGCGGATGCAAACGCTTCCGAAGTGTGCGTCTGTGCATCGACCGAGTGGAACACCATGATCGGGTGCAGCGAGATGACGAGGGCCGCCCAGCCAGCCGCCCCGTCGGGAAGCTTCATTCGCTTTGCCGTGGCGTAAACGGTCGCGACGGCAGCCAACGCGAAGAGAAGGGAAACCAACTGCACCGTGGCGAAGCGATCGACGAGTGCATCGCCGGCTCCAGTCAGGGCGTGAACGGCGCGGAGGGTCCAGACGTAGACCAGGTACCCGGGGGGATGCGGGTTGAAGTGCGTGATGTCGAACCGATCCATGCCATAGGCCAGATTCATCGGGTCGGGGTCGAGCGCGACCGCCCCGACGCCGAGCCACCACGCAAGCAGATGCGCAGTAATTGCCGCCCCGAGCAATCCACGATTCACCGAAGCCATGGAGCGATCCTAGCTGGAACGTCCGTCGTTGGTCGCATTCGCGCTCGAGGAGACGCGATCCCGCATGGCATCGTAGGCTGCGCCCTGGAAGCCCTGAGCTTGGCGATGGGCTGTTCCAATCCACCTGAGCCTCGGGCTTCACAAAAGCGCCAAATCGGCTAGCTTTCGGCCCCATGACACTTCGAAAGCTTAGCCTGGTCTGGATTGTTCTCGCGGCGGCGTGCAGCAGCAATGATAGTCCCGACCTCGAATCGCAGGTCGCCGAGCTCGTCTCGCAGATGACGCTCGAAGAGAAGGTCGCGCAGATGGCGGGTACGACGCCGCTTCAGGGCGCGTACGGGAGCGAGCTCTGGAACGTACCCGGTGTCGAGCGACTTGGCGTGCCTCCGTTCAAGATGTCCGATGGACCGCGTGGGGTCGGCGTTGGCGATGGTCGAACCGCGTTTCCAGTCGCGATGGCGCGCGCCGCCAGCTGGGATCCGGATCTCGAGCGCCGCGTCGGCGAAGCGATGGGTCGCGAGCTTCGGGCGATCGGGGGCAACGTGCTCCTGGCTCCCGCGATCAACAACCTCCGGCACCCGAGTTGGGGGCGCTCCCAAGAGACCTACGGCGAAGACGTGCATCTCCTTTCGAGGATGGGCGTTGCCGCCGTGCAAGGGATTCAGCGCTACGTTCTCGCCAACCCGAAGCACTATGCCGTCAACAGCATCGAGAACACGCGTTTCGAGGTCAACGTCACGGTCGACGAACGGACGCTCCGCGAGATCTACTTGGCGCATTTCCGCGCTGCCGTGGATGAAGGCGGCGCAGCGTCGATCATGAGCGCGTATAACTCCGTCAACGGTCAGTTCTGCGGGGAAAACGTGACCCTTCTTCGCCGAATCCTCAAAGAAGAGTGGGGGTTCGATGGGTTCGTCCTCTCGGATTTCGTGTTCGGGACGCATGACGACTCCGCCGTGAACGGGCTCGACATCGAGATGCCCTTGGCCAACAAATTCAAGGGGCTTCTCGACCAAGTGCGCTCCGGCGCCGTGCCTGAAGAGGTGGTCGACGAAGCCGTGCGGCGAATGGTTCGAAAGAAGCTGCAATATGGGCTCGATCAACCGAGCCCGGTGGACGAAAGCGTGGTCGAAAGCGACGAGCATTTGTCGGTGGCCCGAGAAGCGGCCGCCGAAGGCGCCGTGCTGCTCAAGAACACCGGCGGCGCATTGCCCCTCGATCCAAGCGAGGTGGCACGGATTGCCGTCGTTGGGCTGCTCGCAGACGAGGCCAACATCGGCGACACCGGAAGCAGCAGCGTGCGTCCGTCGTTCGTGGTCACCCCGCTTCAGGGCATCCGAGAAGCGCTCGGCGATTCTGTCGCGATCGACCACATCGATAAGAACGTTCTCGACCCGCAGGATCTCGCGACCATCGAGGCCGCCGACGCGGTGATCATCGTCACGGGACTCACGGCGGAGGACGAGAGCGAGGGCCTGCTCGGTCCCGGGGACCGGGTCGACCTCGGCCTCGGGCCCCAGCGTACACAGTTGATCCTCGATGCGGCGGGGGCCAGCGAGCGCGCTGTCGTCGTCCTCGAAGGAGGGGGAGCCATTACGATGGGAGACTGGCTTCCGGAGATCGAGGCGCTCCTCATGGTTTGGTACCCGGGTCAGATGGGTGGTCACGCCATCGCGGACCTACTGTTTGGCGACGTGAATCCTTCCGGCAAGCTTCCGCTCACCATTCCAACCGATCTCGATCAGCTACCCCCCTTCGACAACACCTCGCTCGAGGTCACCTACGACTACTTCCACGGGTACCGCTACCTCGACCGAAACGGCGATACGCCGGAGCTCGAGTTCGGGTTCGGGCTGAGCTACACCACGTTCTCCATCGACAATCTCCGCATGGATCGCGCCGAAGCTGGCCCAGGGGACACGGTCACGTTCACTGTCGATGTCACCAACACCGGTGTCGTCGCCGGGGCCGAAGTCGTGCAACTCTACGTCACGTATCCCGACTCCGCGGTCGAGCGAGCCGAGCGGGAGCTCAAAGGCTTCACGAAGGTGGAGCTCGAGCCCGGCGAGACACGCGCGGTCGACATCAGCGTTCCGGTGAATAGCCTTGCGTATTACGACGTGTCGCAATCGGCGTGGGCGCTCGAAGACCTCGAACACGCAGTGCAGGTCGGCGTCTCGTCGCGCGACCTGCCCCTGTCGACGACACTGAGGGTCACTGGGAGCCCCGCACTGTGATTCGCAGGCTTTTCGCATGGTGCGTTGCCGTCGCACTTGGCGCCTGCAGCAGCTCGAGCGCGACGACCGATTTCGTCGATCCGCCGGACGAGCTCGGCTCCTTTGCCGTCGGACACTCGACCGCGGAGTTGATGCGTGGCGACCGCGAGATACACGTCGACATCTGGTATCCCGTCGACGGAAAAGACACCGCCGGCGCAGAGCCACGGAGGTACACCTTGTCGGGGCCGCTCGGTCCGGTGTCCGACGTTGCGCTGGCCGATCCGCCGGTTTCCTCTCGCTCGGAGCAACCGCTGCTCGTTTTCTCGCACGGCTACGGAGGCATCAGCACGCAGTCCGTAGGGTTGATGGAGACCCTCGCAAGTCACGGGTTCATCGTTGCCTCGCCCGAGCACACCGGAAACTCGCAAGGGTCTTCCACCGACTCGTTCGACGAGGCGGCCGCCAATCGCGTCCCGGACGTCTCCTTCGTCATCGATTCGATGATCGCGCGAAGCCAAGACCCGGAAGACGCGTTCCACAATCGGGTTGACGGCTCACGCGTCGGCGTCCTCGGACACTCGTTTGGCGGCATGACGGCCATCGGCACGGCCGCCGGGTGGGCAGGCGCCGAAGCCGACCCGCGAGTAGCCGCGATCCTCCCAGTGTCCGCGGTCATCGACAAAGAGCTTCAAAGCGACGAGCGAAGCTCCCCGAACGCCGGATTCACCCAGGCACAGCTCGAAACGATCACCGTGCCCACGATGCTCATGGGCGGCTCGGAGGACGTGAACGTCTTCCCCGAGAACAACGCGATTGCGTTCGAGCAGATCGTCAATGCGCCGCGCGTCTACCGAGTCGACATCCTCGGCGCGACCCACACCCATTTCGCAAACGTGTGCTGGATCGGCAACTACTTGATCGGCATCGGAATCACTCAAGAAAGCTGGCCCGGCCTCGGGGCCGAGGACCTGCTCGAGCCGTACGAAACCACCTGCGGGCCTGACGCCTTCCCCATCGAAGAGTCGGACCGCCTGGCCAAGCTCTACACCGTCGCGTTTTTCAGGCGCCACCTGCTCGGCGAGGTCGGGTACGATGCCTACCTCACGGCCGCGTTCGCCGCGAGCGAGCCAGCCGTCGACTTCTTTCGAAAATAGGACAAGCGGGTCGCGTTCCATCCAGCGATCGGCTTAGCCTGAGCTCGGGCGATCAGCCTTCGACGTCTTTTCCGCGTCGCGCAGGCGAGATTCCGCATCCCGCCGTTTCGATTCAGCTTGTTCGTGAAGCTGCATGGCGCCCTTGAGGTTCTCGATGAGCTCGGCTTGGTCGCGAAGGCTCTGGTTCAGGTGATTGGTGATGACGTCCACGCTGATCACGGCAATCCCTGCGAAAACCGCAAAGATCGCGGCCACTCGAAGCCAATTCATGAAGACCGTAGGATCGTAGAACCTAGTTTCGACCTCCGCGTACCCGAGTGAGAGGACAGCGCCTACACACAACAGCGTGACGAGATTCACCGCAAGCGTAATCAGCGTGATGCGGCGCCCGAATAACACGGAGGCCATGACACTCTGGCCGGCAAGGATCAGCGCCGGTGCGGCGAGGTACCCGACCGTCAGCAACGAAATGACGCCAACGACGTAGAGCAGCGAAAGAAACCCGAGCGCACGCACCGGGTAGGACCAACGCCTCGCGATCAGCAGGATGATGAATCCTCCGTAGAGCAAGACAGAGCCGCCGACGATACGCCACTCCTCGAAGGCGAGCGCGTCGACGAGGGTGCGAACAAAGGCAAGCCCGCCTACGACGACCGCAAAGAGCGTAGCCGCATTCAGCACCTCGACGCGGAATGCCCGCGCCTCGCCGACGATGTCGCGATCAGGTGAGAGCACGTTGTTCAAGTCCACCGCCGCGCAGCCTACCCCGTCCGAGCCGGGCGCTCCACCCCCGTACGCGAGGGACCCGATGCGGGGGCTCACGATTTGCGGAGGACCATCACCAAGAACCCGCCGAAGTATCGCCACGGCGAGCGACTCGCGAGTCGCTCGGCTCTTCGAAGGCTCGGCCCGAGCCACGGGGCGCGGTGAACGGCGGCGAAGGGCGTGAGCACGCGAAGGCCATACACGTCGACCAGCTCGGCTTCCACAGGTATCAGCGAACGCAGCGTGCGGGGGGAGTCCCAGCGCGTGAAGACGTCGGCTTCCGTGCGAGAATCGCTGATCTTTCGGGGCCAAGCGGCTCGTTTCGCGAGGTAGCGAAGGCTCCAGGGGTTGTAGAGCTCGAGCAGCAGGTGCCCGCCCGGGCGTGTCACGCGCGCGGCCTCTTGGATGGCTGTCTGCAAGTCCTCGACGTGGGCCAAGACCTTGAAGCTGCAGACGAGATCGAATGCATCGTCGTCGAAGGGGAGCGCGCATAGGTCGCCGATTCGCACGTCGAGGCCGCGCGCTCGGGCCCTTTCCGCCATGCCCTCCGAGATGTCGACGCCGATCGCCTCCTTTGCGACCTCGGACAGTCGCGTCAGAATGCGTCCCGTCCCGCACCCGAGCTCGAGAATCCGAGCCTCGCGCGCGTAAGGCGTCGCGATCTCGATCTCGAGGTCGTCGATCATCTGGTGGTACGGTGACTCCCGACCGCGGTCGTACGAGCCGCTGAAGTCGTCGTAGTAGGCGCGAAGGTCGCGATGGGGGTCAGTGGGCATGAAGCGCCTCGTACAACCCCTCGTACTCCGCCGCCACCTTGGCTGGCGAGAACCGCCGAAGCACCAGCACCCGCGCCTCTCGTCCAAGCGCCTCCCGCGTTTGGTCGTCCCCGCTCAACGCTTCAATGGCGGCTGCAAGTGCACCCCCGGAGGGCTCCACCGCAACCGCGGCGCCATCCTCGGCGAGCTCTTCGGCGGGCGTCCCTTTTCCAACCAGCACCGGACGGCCCATGCACATCGCTTCGAGGGCGACGAGGGGATAGTCCATCTTGGCGTAGGGTGAACGGTTCGGGAGCACCGTGAAGTCGCTGAGGGCGAGCAGCTCGTGAATGTCCGGCGTATCGCCCAGCCAACGAAGGCGCGTGTCGATACCCCAACGCCTTGCCTGGTCGATGAGCGCGGCACGCGCGGGACCGGACGCGCTCGTCTTGTCGCGGCATGCCATCAACAGCAATACATCGCGGCGGCCGTAGGCCGCCAACCCCTCGAGCGCGACTTTCGCGCCGCCGCCGTGCTCGAGGTCGCCCGGGTAGATCCAGATTTCGGCGGATTCGGGTACCCCGTGTTTCTCTCGAAACTCGCCGCGGTCCGCCGCGCTTGGCTCGGGCAGAGGCGGCAGCGACGGAGGGATGAGCCGAAGGGATGCGTCGGACGCGCCCGAAGCTTGAAACCGATCGTGCGCGAGACGGGACAGCACCACCGTGACGTCCGCGAACACGAGCTTGTCGAGCGCTGCCCCTTCTTTCGGGAGGCTGCACACCGTGTGAACCGTGGGCACGCGTCGAACCGCAGCCGCGAACCGGGCCGCTCGGGAGCTCTTGCGGTTGGGCGCGAAGAAGAAATGCCAGATGTCCGCCTTGGCGTCCCACAGCAGATGGCGCAATACGCCGGCGTTTTCTCTGAGACCGGGCGAGAACGAGGTGGCTGGCGCGTCCCGCCGCTCGATCAGAACAGGTCTGTGCCGTCCGAGGTGTCCGATGATGTCGCGGACGAGGTTCTTGCTGCTGTCGTTCCATGGCGGCGCCACGGGTTTGGACACGAAGAGAACGTCAGCCATTGCGAATCGGGTTACGCCCCAGCCGTATGGCATGCAAGGGCTTGACCGCGCGCGTGCGAAACGATAGCCACGGCGTGCGAATGCTGAAAGGCCGAACGATCGCCGCGGTGGTGCCGGCTTACAACGAGGCAGAGCTCATCGGCGCCACTCTCGAGTCGATTCCGGCGTACGTCGACGAGGTCATCGTCGTAGACGACGGGAGCACGGATTGCACGGCCCATGCAGCATGTGCGTGCTCTCGTCGCTTCGAGCTCGTCGCGCATGGTGCCAATCTCGGCGTGGGTGCCGCCATCGCGTCGGGCTGCACGCTTGCGATGGCACGAGACGCGGATGTGGCTGTCGTGCTGGCCGCTGATGGGCAAATGTCGCCCGAAGATCTGCCGAGCGTGCTCGCGCCGCTCCTCGACGACCAAGCCGACTTCGTGAAAGGCGACCGCCTCGCGTGGCCGAGAGCGATAATGCACATGCCGCTCCATCGTTTTGCCGGCAACCACGTGCTCTCGTGGCTCACGCGCCGCGCGTTGGGAACACGTGTCGCGGACTCGCAGTGCGGCTACGTCGCGCTCAACCGTTGCGCCCTTCGGACGGTGCGCTGGGAGGGGCTCTGGAAGGGCTACGGCTATCCAAACGACTTGCTCTCGGAGATCGTCGGACAAGGCCTTCGCATGACAGAAGTCCCGGTGCGCCCCGTGTATGGCGAGGAGCGAAGTGGCATTCGCCTTTGGCACGCGCTGCTGATGATCCCCTTCCTGATCGCGCGCGCATGGCTCCGCCGGTCGAGGTGGGGTGCTATAGAGCGACCATGGCCGACATCGACATCTTCAACGGTGATGCAGACGGCATCTGCGCGCTTACCCAGCTCCGCAACGCCGACCCACGACGAGGCACCCTCATCACAGGCGTGAAGCGAGATATCGAGCTGGTAGAAAAGGTCGAGGTCTCGGTCGGTGACCGAATCACTGCGCTCGACATCAGCTTCGACAAGAATCGTGATGGCGTCTTGAAGGCGCTTCGGGCGGGTGCTGAGGTCTTCTACGTCGACCACCACTTTGCTGGGGAAATCCCCGAGCACGAGAAGCTGACGACGATCATCGACACCGATGCGAACGTATGCACGAGCCTGCTGATCAACGGCTACTTGAAGGGGGCGTACGTCGAGTGGGCGGTCACGGGCGCCTTCGGGGACAACCTCAAGGCAAGCGCGCGCACGATTGCCGAGCCGCTCGGCCTTTCGGAGGCGGAGCTCACGCTCCTCGAGAACCTCGGCACGTACATGAACTACAACGGCTACGGTTCGTCGCTCGAAGATCTTCACTTCACCCCTGCCGACCTCTTCGAACGCGTCCGGCCGTATCCGACGCCGTTTGCCTTCGTTCAAGACGCGGCCGAGACCTTCGAAAAGCTAGAGACCGGGTATCGCGCCGACATGGCGTCGGCCGCCTCGGTGAAGCCGACGCAGGAAACGGAGCGCGTCGCGGTGTTCATCCTGCCGGACCAGGCTTGGGCTCGCCGCGTCTCCGGCGTCTACAGCAACGACCTCGCCAACGCTGCACCTGCCCGGGCGCACGCGGTGCTCACGGAGCGCGCCGACGGCACGTATCTGGTGAGCGTTCGTGCCCCGCTCGACGACAAGCAAGGCGCCGACGAGCTCTGTCGCAAGTTCCCGACGGGGGGAGGACGCGCGGCCGCTGCGGGCATCAACGCGCTGCCGGGCGACCAGCTGGATGCTTTCATCGACGCGTTTTCGACCGCGTATGCCTGACGACGATCAACGTCGAAGACGGCGACCGACAACGTCGATTCCCAGCCCGGCACCGGTGACAGCCCCAGAATGCGCGGCGTTTTCGGTTGGCACGGGACGCGCTTTCTCAGTGGCTCATCTCACCAACAGGAGCCACCGATGCAACACCAACAAACTTCCCAGATCGTCGATGCTCTGATGGGGGCGCATGAGGTTGAGGCTGCACGCGGCTTCCGGGGCCGGTTGGGCCAACTCGAGCTAAGCGTCGAGCAACAGGAAGACTGCGCCATGGACGGCCGACCACGCGAGGAGCCCCGACTCGTTCACGCTTCGTGAGAGGAGACCCTCGTTTTCGCACGCTTGAAGAACAGCCTCGAAGCCGGCGAATGGGGCATCGGCTGCCTCCGTTCTTGAGAGCTAAATTACAAACTGTTAACTTGCGCCGCTGAAGGGAAAGAAGTTTACTTTATGTTAAGTAAATGATGCCTTTGACCGACCCGCCTCGCACAGCTCCCACGAGGCCCATTCCTTCCCACACGGGGCACTGGCTTTGGGGTGGAACCTTCGACTTCCAGAACCGGCCGGCCGAGTTCGTGCTCGAGGGCCACGAGAGGTACGGGGACATCTTCAAGACGCGCGTCGTCTATGGACACTCGTACTTCATTCGCGACCCCGAAATCGTCAACGCGGTCAACGTCACTCACGCCAAGCACGTCTCCAAACCAAAGATCGTCAAGCAGATGTGGAAGCCGTTTCTCGGGAACGGCCTCGTCCCGAACGACGGCGAATCGTGGAAACGCCAACACAAGCTCATCATGCCGGCGTTTCACAAGCTGCGTATCGACGCCTATGCGCCCACGATGGCGGAGTACACCCGCGAAATGGTGTGCGGTTGGAAGGAAGGCGAGCAGCGCGACTTCCGAAAAGAGGTGATCGACCTCGCGCTACGCATCGTCGCGAAGACCCTCTTCGACACCGACGTCGCCGGTCACTCGCAGACGATCAACGACGCGATGATAGACATCAGCGAAGCGTTGATCGACCACGCGCAGACACCGATCCCGACGCCCCGTTGGTGGCCGAGTGAGCGCAACCGTCGCATGGTGCGCGCGCTCGACGCGATGGACGACGTCATTGCGCGTCTCGTCGCTGCTCGCCGAAAAGAGAAGAAGGACCGCGGCGATCTCATGTCGCACATCGTCTTCGCAACAGACGAACAGGGTGGTATGTCGGAGAAGCAAATGCGCGACGAGCTCATGACCCTGATCTTCGCCGGGCATGAGACCACAGCACACACGCTGACGTGGGCGTGGTATCTCCTCGCGAAGAATCGCGACAAGCTAAGAAAGGCGCAGCAGGAAATCGACGAGAAAGTAGGCGGCCGACCGATCGGTGTCGACGATCTCCGCGGGCTCCCGTACCTAGAGATGTGCCTCAAGGAGTCGCTCCGCCGTCTGCCGGCCGTCTGGATCTACGCGCGCGAGGCGAAGACCGAGCTCCACGTTGCCGGTTATCGGATACCCAAGGGCGCCATCCTCGCGGTTAGTCCTCTCGCAATCGGGCGCAACGAGAAGTACTACGACAACCCCCTCGAGTTCCGCCCTGAGCGATGGACCCGGGATTTCGAGAGGCAGCTCCCACGAGGGGCGTATGTGCCCTTTGCGGCGGGCCCGCGTGTCTGCCTCGGCAAGCAGTTCGCGATGATGGAGATGCGTATCGTGCTTGGGACTTTGATCCAGAACGTCGACATCAACGTCCTCGAAGGCTTCGAGCCAGACCTCTTAGCTGAGCTCTCTCTCAACCCCGGTGAACGCGGGATGCAGATGAAGGTACATTTCCGCAATCGGATCAATCAGCCTGCCGAAATCACTACGCTTTTGGCAAAGCGATGATGTTATTTATAGAATATTCTAGATATAAGCCTTGACGCATTGCGTCGTTATACACAGACTTGAGGAAAGAACCGGCAGGTTCTGCACCCCAGCAAGGCCGGAGCCGGATCAATTGGGGGTTTCCCATGACAACCGAGCTACTCATCGTCATCATGTCCATCGTCGCGCTCCACATTGCTGCCCTCGTCGGCGGCGGGATGGCTCTCGGCATCATGAGGATCTTCGGCCGCAAGCCGCCGAGCCTCCCGACCGGCGACGCCGCAGACACGGCCCACTAGGGCTCAGCACCAAGAGGCCTGGTGGCCTCGCTGCTCGATCAGCTCGCGAAGGTTTGCCGAGACGACGCGGTAACCGACGTTCCCGTAAAGCTTCTGCCTTCCCTGATTGAGGTAATAGGTCGGGCTGCCTTCGATCTTGTGCTGGTCGCGGAGCTCAACGTCTCGGCAGGCCTCGGCGAGCGCCTCGCCCGACTTCAGCTTGGCCTCGATTGCTCCGAGAGGTACGCCCGCCTCGACGAGTACGTCGAGCAGCACCCCGCGATCCGAGATATCACGCGCGTGCTCGAAGAACGCCGCGCGAACGCTCCAGATCGCGTCCTCGAAGAGCGTGCGCCCGCTGCGCTCGTCTCGATGTTCTGCGCTCAGGCTCCCCTCCTCTTGAAGGAGACGGACCGCGCAGAGCATCTCGTGCGCGGTCGCCGAAGTCGTTGGCGCCACTTCGTCCCAAACCCGTGCGTCGATGGTCACGTGCGGAAAATCTTCGGCGACCTTGCGTATGTGCGCACCGAACCCCGCGTATCCACCGCGTTCCTTCCAACCCTCCGCGATGCGATGGCGCGTAGACCCGAAGACCGGGATGAACTGGTACTCGAGCTCGACCGAGTCCGCGAACTCTCTTCGGAGCTCGTCGAGGCGCACTTCGGCGACGTACGCCCAGACGCAGAGGATGTCGGACACGTAAGAGATTTGAATCGTCATTCGTACACCATGTAGAGAATGCCCGCGATGAAGAGCAGGGCGAAGACGACGAGCCACTGGCGCCAAATGTCGCTCTGGAGAGCCGAGGCGTCGGCCGGCTCGACAGCCTCCGTGCGGGTGCACTTGGGGCAACGCGGGTCGTCACCCGCGTCTTCGGGGGTGAATTCGTAATCGCAATCCGCACAGATGTAGCTAGCCGACACGCCGTTCACCACCGATTGATGCTGCCCAAGTCGTGTACCTTGCTGAAGCCGTTGCTCTCGAGGAGGCGCTTGGCCATCGCGCTTCGGCCGCCGCTTTGGCAGTAGACGACAATCTCGCGATTCCTGTCTCCAAGTTCGTCCATGCGGCTCGCAAGCTCTTGTATCGGGATGTTGATCGAGCCTTCGATCGCGCCGTCGGCGTACTCGCCTTCGCTTCGGACATCGACGAGAAGGGCGCCGTTTTCCACGAGCGCGCGAGCATCTGAGCTCGAGACGCGGATCGCCGTGAGCTTCATGTAGAGCACGGCCACCACCAGGATCGCGAGGACGGCGAGGATGATCTTCGAGAGCATGGCCGAAGGATACTGCCACCCGTTGTCTGCGCCAGAGGCGAATCATCTCCCAGTCTTTGCGGAGATCGGCGGCGTTCTCGCCGACTGACGAAATGCGGCGCCCGGCGGCAAACCGCGCTAGACCTCCGGCATGAACGAGCCCAAGGGCAAGGCCGAAGGCCAAGAGAACGCCCCCAACTTCGTGCACGATTTGGTCCGCGAGGACCTTCGCACGAACAAGCACGGCGGGGCCGTCGTGACGCGCTTCCCCCCCGAGCCGAACGGCTACCTCCACATCGGGCACGCCAAGTCGATCTGCTTGAACTTCACCACGGCCGAGCTTGCCGAACGCGGCCGCTGCCATCTGCGCTTCGATGACACCAATCCGGAGGCCGAAGACACCGAATACGTCGAATCGATTCGCGAGGACGTGCGGTGGCTTGGGTTCGATTGGGGGAGCCACGAGTATTTCGCATCCGATTACTTCGAGCGGCTCTACGACTGTGCCGTGGATCTCATCACGCGCGGCCTCGCTTATGTCGACAGTCAATCACCCGAGGAGATCCGCGAGGGGCGCGGCGATTTCTACAAGCCCGGCGTGAACAGCCCGTTTCGGGATCGGAGCGTCGAAGAGAGCCTCGATCTCTTTGCGCGGATGCGCGCCGGGGAATTCGACGAAGGAGCGCATGTCCTTCGCGCCAAGATCGACATGGCGTCGAAGGATGTGAACCTCCGTGACCCGTTGATGTACCGGATTCGCAAGGTCACCCATCACCGCACCGGCGACGATTGGTGCATCTACCCGATGTACGACTACGCCCACCCGATGTCCGATGCGTTCGAGGGGGTCACGCACTCCGTCTGCACGCTCGAGTTTGCGCACCACAACCCGCTTTATCAGTGGTTCGTGTCACACTTCAATTTCGACCCCGTTCCCCGACAGTACGAGTTCGCGCGCCTAAATCTCACGTATACCGTGATGAGCAAGAGGTTGCTCAAGCGGTTGGTGGAAGAAGGCCACGTCGGCGGGTGGGACGACCCTCGGATGCCGACCATCGCGGGGATGCGACGGCGCGGCTACACACCGGCTGCGATTCGGCGCTTTGCAGAACGAATCGGCGTCTCACGCCGCGATAGCATCGTCGACGTCGGTCTCCTCGAGCACGCACTCCGGGAGGATCTCAACGCAACGTCGCCGAGAACGATGGCGGTGCTTCGTCCGCTCAAGCTGGTGATCGAGAATTTCCCCGAAGAAGACCAGATCACGGTCGACGCGCCGTTCAGCCCGGACGATCCGAGTTTCGGCTCTCGCACGCTACACCTAACGCGCGAACTCTTCATCGAGCGTGACGACTTCATGGAAGAGCCGGTGAAGAAGTGGTTTCGGTTGGCACCCGGTAAGGAAGTGCGGCTCCGCTATGGTGCCCTGGTCACCTGCACCAACGTCGTCAAGAACGATGCGGGAGAGGTGGTAGAGCTTCATTGCACATGGGACCCAGAGTCCAAGGGCGGCAATGCGCCCGACGGTCGGCGCGTGCGTGGCACGATTCACTGGGTGAGCGCAAAGCACGCCGTCGACGCCGAGGTGCGCCTCTACGACCGGCTTTTCAACGAAGAAAACCCGCTCGACGAGTCCCACGATGGGGAGTTTACCGACCGCATCAACCCGGGGTCCCTGGAAGTGTTGAAGCACGCCAAGCTCGAGCCGAATCTGGCGACGCGTAGCCACGGCGAACGAGTGCAGTTCGAGCGGCTCGGCTACTTCGTCGTGGATCCCGACAGCACCGCCGAGCGCCCGGTCTACGACAGGACCATCCAGCTCAAAGATTCCTGGTCAAAGAAAAAGGGTCAGTAGCCCAAGGGCTATGGCATGGCCTCGATACGGCGGTCGAGCTCGGCGTGGAACCACGCGATCGGGGTCTCTTCGACGCCATAGGTGAAGCGATCATTGGCGCCGCTTCCGAGGCCGCTTTGGATCTGTTCGCACACCCAGAGGTCTTCGCCCTTGAAGACGCCGTTCTGAATCAGCTCGTAGTTGAGCTCCCAATGCGCGCGCGCTTTGTCGGTCTGGGGCTTTTCCGGGATGATGAGGTCGTGCTCCCAGTAGATCTCGTCGAGCCCGACTGGGTAGGCCGTCGCGCGGCTCACGAAGCCCGGCTGCGCAACGAAGATCGTGTTCGGGAAGAACACGTATGTTGGTGTGGCGATGTCTCGGAGCTCGCCGACCTTGCCGCTTGCCACCGCTTCGCGAAACCCACCTCGGCCGACCACGGCACGGACGTGCGGGCCCGCCCGCTCCGAATAGCTCTGGTGACCTTCGAAATAGGGCCCGACGGTGTTCTTGTGAAGGTGCCTGACGTGGTAGCCGTCGAGAAATGCTTCCATGACGATCTTCCAGTTCGTTCGCGCCGTAGTCGTCCCGCGTCGAAAAACGACGTGCTTCTGCAGCTCGAGCGGCCCGAGATCGGGCTCGAGTGGATCGAGGAGGAGGTCGAAATCGTACTCGTGCCCCGGGGCGGCCACGACCCACACCAAGCCGAAGCGCTCCGTCACCGGGAGCGACGTGAGCGAGAGCGCGGATTTGTCGAGCGACGGGAACAGCTCTTGTCGCGGCACGTAGGTGAGGCAGCCTCCGAGATCGTAGTTCCACCCGTGGTAGACGCACTGAAAGCCCTTCCTCACCTTGCAAAACCCCGGTTCCTCGATGAGTCGGGTGCCACGGTGACGGCAGACGTTGAGCATCGCGTGAAGCGTTCCATCACGTCCGCGGGCGACCAGAATCGGAACGCCGAGAGCATCGTGCACCAAACACGTCCCGGGCGATGCAAGCTGACTGACATGCGCGATCGGGATGGGCAGCGAACGAAGGAGTCGTTTCTCCTGTTCGAGGCGATCTTTGTCCGTGTAGACGCTCGTCGGTATGTGGAAATCGCCAAGCGTCGGGTCGGGACCTCGTTCGTAGACTTCGGCAAGCCTTTGTTGCAGGTGTCTGTAAATCGCTGGGTTACTCACGTCGCCTCCGGAATGGGAACCGGCCGCTTGGACCAATAAGTCGCGACGGTGAGGCCCGAGATCAAATGCCACACGCCCCACCAAGCCGCGATGATTGCCATACCGCCCAGGCCATCGAAGAACCCGAAGATCAAAACGAGGGCGAGCGCAGAGTTCTGAATGCCCACCTCGATCGAGATCGCCCGTGCGTCATATCGATGGCAGCCAAGGGCCCTTCCGCTCCAGTAGCCGAGGGCAAGACCGAGCGCATTGTGCAGGGCGACCGCCAGCGCGACGTATCCGACGTTCTGCAGGAAGTGCTGCCAGTTCCCGATCAGAGCGCCCACGATGAACAGCCCGAATGCGCCGAGCGAGAACACCTTCATCGGCAGTCGAAGGGGTGCGGCAAGAGCGGGCTTCTTCGCGGCGACCAGCATGCCCAGCATCAGAGGCACGCCCAAGATGACGAGAATCGTCTCAAACAGCGCAAACGGGTCGAGGTCGACCTCGCGGAGGATCGCCGCAGTGTCCGGGTTGAGACCGCCCCAAAACGACAAGTTGGCGGGCGTCATTACGACGGCTAGCCCCGTCGAAATCGCCGTCATACTCACGCTGAGCGCGGCGTTGGCTTTCGCATGGTGCGCGAGGAAATTCGAGAAGTTCCCACCCGGGCATGCGGCGACCATCATCATGCCGAGCGCGATCGATGGCAAGGGATCGATGACCAGCACGAGCACGAACGTCATTGCGGGAAGCAAGATGAACTGTGCTCCGAGGCCGATCAGCGGCCCGCGTGGATCCCGAACGACGCGCTTGAAGTCTTCGACACGGATGTCGAGCGCCACGCCGAACATGATCAGGCCGATCAAGACGTTCAGCAGCGTCAGCGTCGCCGGGTTGAAGTTGAGGTGAACCTGGTCGACCGCTTCCATCGGGCGCTTCTGACTATCACATCGCGGCGCGCAACTACATGACAAACCTCTGGTATGCT
>JAHEEE010000029.1 GCA_024640845.1 Myxococcales bacterium
GGGTGGGCCTTTGCTTCGTCGCTTCCAGCGACTTGGTCGTAGAAGGTCCTTTTCCATTAATGAAAACGGCTTTCAAATCCATCAATCTGCGTGCTGGGTGCCGCAAGCATGATCGAAGTGGCACACCCTGACTCACCGCGCCTCCTGAAATCATTGCTTTTTCTTCGGGCACGCGACTTGCTAGTCAGTAGATGCGTTAGAGGAGGAATCGGATGCGTGGTTTAATCAGTGCTCTTGGATTGGCGCTCGTCGTGGGCGCGCTTGGTTGTTCGAACGACTCGGAGGTCAGCGACTACGAAGCTGCTCTTCGGAGGGCCAACACCTGCGAAGATGTGTTGGAGGCGATCCAAGACGACGCGATCGCCAAGGTCGACCTCGAGCTCAACTCGTTCATCGAACAGGACTACTATGGCTGGGGCGGCCCCGTGGTGTTCGAGGACTTCGGCGAAGCCGCGAGCGGCGGCACGGGCGGTTTGCCCTCTGCACCAAGCAACGATGGCGGTGATCGCGATGCGCCCTCCGGTTTCTCCGATACCAATCGACAGGTCGCAGACGTCGATGAGGCCGACATCGTCAAAGTCGGCGACGAGGGGCGGAAGCTTTACGTCATTCGTGACAACGGGTTTCATGAGTTTGATTCCTGGCCAGCAGCAGAGACTTCCAAAGTTTCTGACGTCGAGATCGAAGGCCAGCCCATCGAGATGTTCGTCGAGGGCAATCGCGCGGTCGTCTTTTCGAGCGTGTGGGGCGTCGAAGCGTTGGACGACGGCAGCCTATGCGAGGGCTATCGAGGCGGACCCGAGCCCGCGCTCGGCGATGTCGACGGCTACTACTACTGCGGCCGTTCGTTCGTGAAGACCACCGTCATCGACCTGAGCTCCGATCCGCATCAAGTCGTTCGCGAGATCTACGTCGACGGGTGGTACACGTCTTCGCGCCGCCACGACGGCATCGTGCGCGCCGTGGTCCAGAGCAACATGCAGCGGCCCGCGACGGTGCCGCACCTTTACGAGATTGTCTACAACGGGGAGACCTACCCGCAGTCGCGCGACGCCGAGATTCTTCTCGCCCGCGCGTGGGCGAGCCAGGCCAAACAGGCGATTCGCCAGACCACTCTTCAGCAATGGCTTCCGGTTTGGGGCGAAACGATCGATGGCGAGATCCAGGCGCAGCCCCACCAGTGCGCCGACTTCTACTCCCCGGCGCCTGGTCTCACGAACTACGGGCTGACGCAGATTCTCGGGATCGACATCGAGAACGGCGGACCTGCGTCGATCGCCTCGATTCTCGGTCAGGCGTCGCAGGTCTATGCGAATGGCGAAACGCTGTTGTTGGCGCAGCCTGACTGGACTTGGTTCGAGCGCGACACCAACAGCGATCGAACGTCGGTCCATCGGTTCGTCGTATCGGCTGACGCGGAGCGCACCCCGTATCAAGGCTCTGGCTTCGTCCCTGGCGTCGTGAACGACCAGTTCTCGATCGACGAGCGGGACGGGATCATCCGCATCGCGACCACGCGAACGACCTGGAACCATCAGGGCGGGGACGCGATCGCGCCCGAAGTGTGGGTTCCGCCGACGACGGACAACTTGGTGACGACGCTACGCCTCGTTGGTGACGGCTTGGAGGTCGTTGGTCAAACTCCGGGTCTTGCGGAGGGTGAGCGGATCTTCTCTGCACGATTCCTGGGCGACATCGGCTACATCGTCACTTTCCGTCAGGTCGATCCGCTTTTCGCGATCGATCTGAGCAATCCCGAGAACCCACGGGTGCTTGGGGAGCTGAAGATCCCCGGTTTCAGCGACTACATGCATCCGCTCGGCGACAACCACCTGTTGACGATCGGGCGCGACATCGACGAAGCGACGCAGCGCGACAACGGAACTGCGCTTCAGATCTTCGACGTCACCGATCCAGCCAATCCGTTGGCTACGTTCAAAGAGGTTCTTGGCGAGGGATACTCCGAAGCCAACCACAACCACAAGGCATTCAACTTCTACGCAAGGGAGGCCCCAGATACGGGTCTGCTGGCTTTTCCGTTCGTCTCTTACGAGGGGAGCTTCTCGAGCACGCTCGAGCTCTGGGATGTCAGCGCGAGCGCGGGCTTCAGCCGCCGCGGAGCGGTCGATCATTCGGACCTCGTCGTCGATGACTGTGGCTCGCCATACCCGGTCGAGGACTTCTACTCCTACTGCGGATACGAGCCCCAGATCACCCGTGGTGTCTTCATCGACGAGTACATCTACTCGATCAGTCATGGTGGAGTGAGAGTCCACACGGTGGACGACCTCACCCCAGTCGCCACCGCAACGTACTAGGGGACACGCTCCCCCTCACTAAGCCCCTGAAATCGTAGGGTTCTGACGCCGAAGATCGCAGCGACTCGCTCACGAGTACCTGCGATCTTTGGCTGAGGAACACAGTGATTTCAGTTGGTTGGGGACCCTGAGCGTGTCCCCTCGGCCTCTGTCCACTCCTCGAAGGCCATCTCCAGCTTCACTTGTGCTTCGGCAACGTTGCGAAGCAAGGTGTCGCGGCGCTCAGCATCTTCGTAGACTTCAGGCTTGCTGAGCTCCTCGTTGTGTTCGGCGATCGTCTTTTCGAGCGTTGCGATCGTCTGCTCGAGCTCTTGGATGCGCTTTTCGAGCGGCTTCATCTTTCGGTTTCGTTGGGCGCGAAGCTCGGCAGCCTTGCGTCGCTCTTCCTTCCGCGCCTGGCGGCTCTTCTTCCGCGCCGCCGGTTTGATCGCGGCCTCGGTCGCCGGCGTGACGTCCCGGTCTTGGCAGGACCAGATGTAGTCGTCGAGCGTTCCCGCGTAGCTCTCGACGCCGCCGTCGTGCACGACCCACAGCTTGGTCGCGAGCCGGCGAATGAACGCTCTGTTGTGACTGACGAATAAGAGAGTCCCATCGTAGGTCGCGAGCGCGTCGGTCAGCGCTTCGGTGGTTTGCAAGTCGAGGTGGTTCGTCGGCTCGTCCATCAGCAATACGTTGCCGGGGTTGATCAAAATCTTCGCGAGCGCGACTCGGGCTCGTTCGCCGCCGGAGAGGACCGAAACCCGCTTGTCGACGCCGAGCGCATCGAACAAGAGCGCCCCAAGCACGCCTCGAACGCGCTCGTTCGCCGCCCCTTCACTCGACGTCGTGACCTCCTGAAGAACGGTATGCTCGAGGTTCAGGGCTTCTGCATGGTGTTGGGCAAAGTAGCGAACCTCGGACTGCCCGGGGAGGTGGATGCGACCCCCCGACGCTTTGATCTCCCCGGCCAAGATCTTCAGGAGTGTCGTCTTGCCTGCGCCGTTAGGACCGACGATCGCGACGTGGTCGCCTCTCTCGACTGCGAGCGAGACCTGGTCGAGGACCAAATTATCGCCGAAGGACTTGCTCAGCTCGTCGACACGCATCGGAATCCTCGCACCCCGCTCGGTCGGCGGGAACGAGAAATGCGCTTGGCGTGCCGAACGATGCAGCTCGACCTCGTCCATCTTCTCGAGCTTGCGAACGCGGCTCTGGACCTGCGCTGCCTTGCTGGCCTTGGCGCGAAATCTTCGAACGAACTGTTCGAGGTGTGCCTTCTCCCGTTCCAGATTCTTGGCGCGGTTCTCGAGAAGCTGACTCTCTTCTTCGCGCTGCTGTAGGTAGCGCTCGTAGTTGCCCCGAAAGATGCGCACGCCTTCGGGCTCGAAGCTCACCACGCGGTTCACTTGCTCGTTCAAGAACTCCCGGTCATGCGACACGAGGAAGAGAGCCTGGTCGTAGTTGCTCAAGAATCTCGAAAACCAGGCGACAGATGGCATGTCCAAGTGGTTGGTCGGCTCGTCGAGGAGCAACAGGCCTGGCTTTTGAAACAAGAGCGAGGCTAAGACCGCCCGCATCTTCCACCCGCCGCTGAGCTCGGAGAGTGGGCGCTTGTGGTCGTTCTGCGAGAACCCAAGCCCGTGCAGAATGCGTTTGGCATCATGCTCCGAGAACCGTCCGTCGAGGGCGGCAATTCGTTCGTGAAGCTCCGCGACCTCGCTTGCAGCCGCGACGAGCGCGTCTTCGCCCCCCTGCCCAGAGGCTTGAAGCTCCGCAAGTCGGCGTTCGTGGCGTTCGAGATCCTCCCGAAGCTCCGTGCGTCCGGGCACGCTGTCATAGACGAAGGGAAAGACTGCTTGGTCGGGAAACGATTCGATCTCCTGCGGCAGAAATCCGACGTGGACGTGAGGGGCCAACTTGATGTTGCCGCCATCCGCCTCGATCGTGCCGGCCAGCATTCGAAGGAGGCTCGACTTGCCCGAGCCATTTGGACCCACAAGGCCGATGTGGTCCCCTTCATGCACTTGCAACGACAGCCCATCGAAGAGCGTCTCTCCGCCAAGCGCCAACGTCGCGTTGTGGACGGTTGCCAGCGTCGTCAAACCAGCTCCGACCGGATTTTGATCTCGTTCAGCAACGTCCGATGGACGGGGCAGCGCGCGGAGATTGCCAAAAGCCGCTCGCGTTGCTCCTCGCTCAAATCCCCTTCGAGCTCGAGCTTCTTGTCGATGATGTCGATCATCCCCTTATCGGTCTCGCAGTCCTCGCAGTCGTCGGCGTGGATGCGATCGTGCCGAAGCGTGACCCGGACTGCGTCCAGCGGCCACTCCTTGCGGCCCGCGTAGAGCTTGAGAGTCATAGAGGTGCATGCGCCGAGTCCCGCCAGCAGTAACTCGTAGGGGTTCGGGCCGAGGTTGGCGCCCCCCTTTTCGAGCGGTTCGTCGGCAGTGAAGGTCCGGTTCCTCGCGCGGATGCGCTGCAAGAAACTCGTGGTCTTGCCCTCGACCACGACCTCCCCTTCCGGCATGTCTTCGGGGAGCTCCTCCTCGGGCTCCTCCGGAAGATAGCGGGTGGCCCAAGCGGCTAGGACATTCGCGACATAGCGCGCATCGCTCCGGCGGCCGAGCAAGTGGTCGGCCCCGTCGAGCGACACGAAGCTCTTCGGGTGCCGCGCCGCTACGAAGATCTCCCGCGCATCCTCGATCGCGACCACGTCGTCTTGCGGGGAGTGGAAAATCAACAGGGCTTTCTTCAGCCGGCCGATTGCGTCGGTGTCGAGCGCGCCAGCGACTTCCGAGGAACGGAAGGGAGCGCCGATTGTCGCAACTCCGACGGCTTCCGGGATGTGGGAGGCCGCCGCAAGCGAGGCCGTGCCCCCTCGGCTGTGTCCGACGAGCAGGGCGGGAGCGCGGTAGCGCTCCCGAAGCGCATCTGCAGCTGCGACGATGTCTTCGACGTCCCGCGCGAACGTCGTCCCCTCGAACGCCCCCTCGCTTTCTCCGAGACCGGTGAAGTCGAATCGAAGCGTCGCGATCCCTTGCTCGGCAAGCGCAGCGCTGACGTAGCGGGCAGCCCGGCTCTCTTTCGAACACGAAAAGCAATGCGCGAACAACGCCCACGCGACCGGTGTCACGGCCGGCATGTGGATCTGGCCGGCCAGCGTCTGACCGGCGGCTCCCGAAAACTCAAATCGCTCGATTTCCGCCATGGGACCTCCGTGAGAATCCCACTTTACGACAGATACCGCGCTTCGTTACTCGGCCGCCTCGAGGTAGTCTGCCTCTTCGGGCGCGTCGTAGCCGAACGCTTCGAAGACCTCGCGGAGCTCCGTCGAGACTTCCTCTCGGGTGATGCCGAAGAATTCGAGGTCGACCGTGCGAGCGCTTTCGTACTCCCGCTGGGCCGCCATCGCCTCGTCGAGCTTGGCCTCGAAAGCGTCGCTAACCGGCATGCCAAGACGCCCGTAGAGGCCGAGAATCGTTCTTTTAGGGTTCTCGACGAGATCCTCGTAGCGGATCGTGATGAACTGGCCTTCGGGGATCTCTCTTCGGCACTCGAGCGCATAGCGATAATAGTCGTATCCAAGACGCTTCAGTGCTTGGATTTCTTCGCCGTCCGGCCGAATGTTCGGAGAGTGCGCCTTCCATGCGCGGTAGAACATGTTGAGGAACGACGGCAGGCACTCGTGCGGATCACGAACCAGGTACACGAAAGCCGCGTCCGGGAATCGTTGATGAACCGAGCGGACCCGCGTCGAGAAGAAAACGTTCTTGTTCAGGAAACGCTTTCCGCCGGCCTCGTAAACATGTCGCTTGATCGTGTTCTCGTATGAATCGAGAAACGCATCGCGTTCCTCCGGGTTGCGCCGATCGATCCAGGTCTGGCTGGGTATGTCGTCCATGAACGGAAAGAGTAGACCTGATGCGGGCGAGCTGAGACTCCAGAGCAACGTGCACACGTCTTCTTCGGCCTGGTCGAGGCTGATGTGGTGCACGCCGTCCCAGCGGTTCTCGAGGGGTGCGTTCAAGAAGTCATACGCACGACGAAGGATGGACCCCACGCCCGTCTCGGACAGCTCCACGAGTCGCTTGAAGGTGCGCGTGGCGGTGACGGACGGAAAGATCGTTTGGTAGAGCTTGACCGTCGTGAAGACCTCGTCATCCAGGCTGATGAGCCGGTGGGCGAGGGTGGTCCCGCTTCGCGGGTTTGCGAACACGAAGACCGGTCGCTCGACCTTTTGGCTTCGGTACCCCGGGTACAGCCACTCATCGAGGGCTCGGAACGCCGACGCCGTTTGGCGGAGGCCAAGGTAGATGGGTGCGATCCATGCGGTGGTGACCAAACGACCCACGGTTGGCTTCTTGAAGAGCACGTTTCCGATCTCTTGGATGCCTCGTTTATTGATGTACATCGTGGTTCCCCTGCGGGCTTGCCCGACCCCCAATCTAGGGTGGCGCCACGAAATTGCCGGAAAAACCGGGCGAATGGTGCCGGTTCACCGTTGAACGGTGTTCGGTAGCCCGTGAGCGGGGTCCCTACTCGTCGGTCACGCAGCCTTCGGAGGCGGATTTCACATTTTTGATGTACTTGTACAAGGTCCCGCGCGTGGCCTTTAGCGGAGGGGCCGTCCAAGCGTCGCGCCGTCGCGCCATTTCGGCCTCGTCGATCTCCACGTCGATGCTGCGCTTCTCAGCGTCGATGGCGATCACGTCACCATCGCGGATGAGCGCGATCGGTCCGCCCTCCTGGGCCTCGGGCGTCACGTGGCCGATGATGAAACCGTGAGAGCCGCCAGAGAAACGGCCGTCCGTGATCAGTGCGACGTCCTGGCCGAGCCCGGCCCCCATGATCACTGAAGTCGGGGACAGCATCTCGGGCATTCCCGGCCCGCCCTTCGGCCCCTCGTAGCGAATGACGACGATGTCCCCTTTGGCGATTTCATCGCGCTCCATCGCCCCAAGCATGTCTTCTTCGCAATCGAACACCTTGGCGGGTCCTCGGAAGTACAAGCCTTCCTTGCCTGTGATCTTGGCCACGGAGCCGCCGGGCGCGAGGCTGCCGCGCAGTATGGTGAGGTGCCCGGTCTTCTTGATCGGCGACTCCCAAGAATGAATGACATCCTGACCTTCGCGAAGGTCAGGAAGGTCGGCGAGGTTTTCTGCGAGTGTCTTTCCGGTCACCGTCATGCAGTTCCCGTGAAGGACACCCTTCGCGAGCAGGTAGCGGAGCACGGCGGGTGTCCCGCCGACATTGTGAAGGTCTTCCATCACATACTGGCCGCTCGGCTTCAAATCGGCCAAGAACGGGATGTGATTGCTCACCTCTTGGAAGTCGTCGAGAGAGAGCTGAATGTCGACAGCGCGCGCCATCGCGATCAAATGCAACACGGCGTTGGTCGAGCCGCCGAGCGCCATCACAGTGACCATCGCGTTCTCGAAGGCCTTTTGCGTCATGATGTCGCGCGGCTTGATGTCTCTTTCGAGAAGGATCCGAATCGCCTCGCCCGCGCGCAGGCACTCCTCGTGTTTCGCAGGGTCCTCGGCGGGTGTAGACGAGCTGTAGGGTAGGGACATGCCCATCGCCTCGATCGCAGAGGCCATCGTATTCGCGGTGTACATGCCGCCGCACGCCCCAGCTCCAGGGCACGCGTGCTCCACGATATCCAGGCGCTTGTTCTCATCAATCGACTTGGCGAGAAGCTCGCCGTACGACTGAAACGCGGACACGATGTCGAGCTTTTCGCCGTCGTTACCGCGCCCCGCGCGGATCGTGCCCCCGTAGATCATCAGTGCGGGCCTGTTGAGTCGGCCGATGGCGATCATGCACCCCGGCATGTTCTTGTCGCAGCCCGGAATCGAGATGTTTGCGTCGTACCACTGGGCGCTCATCACCGTCTCGATCGAGTCCGCGATCAAGTCACGGGACTGAAGCGAGTAGCTCATCCCATCGGTGCCCATCGAGATGCCGTCGGACACGCCAATCGTGTTGAACCGCATTCCGACCAAGCCGGCGTCGGTGACACCACGCTTCACGACGGCCGCGAGGTCGTTCAAGTGCATGTTGCAGCTGTTGCCTTCGTACCAAACCGCAGAGATACCGACCTGCGCTTTGTCCATATCCGCACGGGTGAGGCCGGTCGCGTGCAGCATCGCCTGCGACGCGCCCTGTGAAGGAGGCTGGGTAATTCGACTGCTGTACTTGTTGAGTTTCTTGGTCATGTCCTGCTCTTCGGGGCTGCGGAGTCTAGCACCTGAAGTGTCCCCAACCGCCGCGCAGGGTCTCCGCTTGACGCTGCGAGGCCGGGGTCCTACGACTGTTCAAGAAAATTTGAACAAACTGAGCCGCCCGAGTGTCCACCGCCGCCGCCAAACAAGAAGAACCCAATGATTCTCAGCCTTTATGGCGCGAGGCAGAGTTGCAAGCCGCGGACGCGATCGGAAGGCTCATGGAGTTCTGGGGTTTCCGGCGTCACATGGGGCGGCTGTGGACGGTCCTCTACCTTTCGCCCGAGCCAATGACCACCGCCGAGCTTTCGGACACGCTCCGCCTCAGCAGCAGCGCGGTGAGTCTATCCCTGGGGGAGCTCGTGCGATGGGGAGCGGTAAGAAAAACCTGGCGTCCGGGCGAGCGAAAGGACTTCTACGAGGCCGAGAACAGCGTCTGGAAGCTGCTTCGGCGCGTGTATGAGCGTCGCGAGCTCAACCTGATCAAAGAAGCAGTGGACGCGTTCGCGGAAGCCCAAGCGCGCCTCGAGGCGGCCCGGCCGGGGCTCGGCCCCGAGGAGCGGCGTCGCGTCGACTTCATGCGCAAGCGACTTTCTCGCTTGAGTGCGCTATCAAAGGTCGGCGAGAGGCTCGTCCGCCTGATTGTCGCCGGCCGTCCGATCAACCCCACCGACCTGCAATCCGCGGAAGAAGAAGACTGATGGTTCAGGGGAGACTCACCGGAGGCTTGCCATGTCGTTGATCGCAGCGGTTCGAAGTGATGCTTCCTCCGACGTGCTGACGAGCCTCCAAGCTGTCTGCGATTCGCAAGGGCTCGACGACCTCTCCCAGCGCTTGGCCGACCTCGCTGATCTCGTGCGGTGGGACATGACTGCGCTCGAGCAAGGTATTCAGAGCCTTCCGGTCGGCGAGAGCGTCGTTCACAAGAGCGCGCATCACTTGCTAGAGATCGCAGGCAAGCGGCTTCGCCCGATGTGCGTCGTGCTCGCGTCCAGACTTGGCGAAGGACTCGATGACAAGACACGTGAGTTCGGCGTTGCGGTCGAGCTCGTGCACTGCGCCACGCTTCTACACGACGACGTCGTCGATGCTGGCGACAAACGGCGCGGCGTTCCCGCTGCGCGCACGCTTTACGGAAACGCGGCTTCGATCTTCGCGGGTGACTGGCTGCTCGTCGACGCGCTTCGGCGTGTCCGGGCCGCTGAGATGCCCGAGGTCTTGGTGCGCTTGCTCGACATCATCGACGAGATGATCTTCGCCGAGGCTATTCAGCTCGAAAACCGAGGCAAGATGGACGCACGGATGCGGACCTACATGCGGGTGGTCGAGGGCAAGACCGCCGCGCTCTTCCGCTGGGCGATGTACGCGGGCGCCAAGGCCGGTGGGCTCGGCGCAGATGCCTGCCAGTCCCTCGAGGAATATGGTCGACATCTTGGGGTCGCGTTCCAGCTCATCGACGACCATCTGGATTATGCAGGCGACAGCTCGACGATCGGAAAGTCGCCCTTTACCGACTTGCGGGAGGGTAAGATGACGCACCCGGTGATCGTCGCCCTCGAGCGCGACCCGTCGTTGCGACCGACGCTCGAGGAGCTGGTCACCGGTGACGGCAACGAAGTCTCCGCGCAAGCGAGGACGAGGCTGCTCAGCGCGCTCGACGAGACCGGCGCACTCGCATCGACCCGCGAGGTCGCAATTCGGGAAGCCGACGCCGCGTGCCAAGCGTTGACTGGCCTGCCGGAAAGTCGCGCGAAAGAAGCACTGTTTACGGTGGCGCGCGCCACCGTTCATCGGGAGTCCTAGCGAGCAAGGAAAAGAGAGGCATCGATGTCCAAGCAACCACCAGCCGTGACGAGCCGAATCCCGGGCTTCTATCGCGAGCGCATCGAGGAACGGCTCCGCACGATGATCGAGACGGGCCTGCTTTCCGAGAAGTCCGTCCGGCACCTGGAGAGCGGCGGAGAGCTCACGCTCGACGTCGCCGATCGGATGAGCGAAAACGTCATCGCGGTGCACGGGTTGCCGCTTTCGATCGCACTGAACTTCCGGGTGAACAGCAGTGACGTTCTCGTGCCGATGGCAGTGGAAGAGCCGTCGGTCGTCGCAGCCGCATCCAACGCCGCGCGACAGGTCCGGATGACGGGAGGCTTCTTCGGCGAAGCAACCGCACCGATCATGACGACCCAGGTTCAGTTCGACGATGTCCCGAACCCACACGAGGCCAAGGCGCGCGTGGAAAATGAGCGAGATCTCATCTTTCAGATCGCCGACGATGCCATTCCAGGAATGGTGAAGCGGGGCGGGGGGTGCCGCGACATGGACGTCCGCGTTCTCCACGAAGACGACGGCGTGCTGGTCGTTCATCTCTACGTCGACGTGGGCGACGCGATGGGCGCGAACGTCGTCGACGCCGTGGCCGAGGCGGTTGCGCCGCGAATCCATGAGCTGACCGGTGGCAATGTCGGCCTGCGCATTTTGAGCAATCTGCCGCTCCGACGGCGGGTCAAGGTCGGCTGCGATGTGAGCGTGGATGCGCTCGGCGGGCCCGAGCTAGCAGATGGGATCATCAAAGCGAGCCGCTTTGCCGAGCTCGACCCGTTCCGCGCCGTAACCCACAACAAGGGTATCATGAACGGCGTCGACGCGGTCGCGCTCGCCATGGGTCAGGATTGGCGCTCGATCGAAGCGGGCGCGCACGCGTTCGCCTCAATCGGAGGGCAGTACAAGCCTCTCGTCGTTTGGCGACGCACCGAGAGCGGCATTCACGGCGAGCTCGACATGCCGATGGCGGTGGGCACGGTTGGAGGATCGACCCGCGTCCACCGGGGAGTTCGGGCCGCTTTCGAGCTCATGGGGGTACAGAACGCAGGCGAGCTCGCCATCGTCATGGGTGCGGCCGGCATGGCCTCGAACCTCGCCGCGCTTCGCGCGCTCGCCGGGGAGGGGATCCAGCGAGGACACATGCGCCTCCACTCGCGCAAGCAGGAAGTGCACGAGAGTGCTCGACTGCAGGCGAAGAAGGTCGAACGAGGTGCTCAGTGAGCGAAGCCGTTCACCAAACTCCAGCGCCCAACCCCGGCTCGGGGGAGATGTTCGACCAAATCGCCGGCCGGTACGACATGTTGAACCGGTTGATGTCGATGGGCATCGACCAGTCGTGGCGGCGTAAGACGGTGGCGGCGATGGAGCTGCCAGCCGATGCTCGCGTGCTCGACTTGGCGACTGGCACTGCCGACCTGGCGATGATGATCGCGCGGGCCCACCCGTATGCGAACGTCGTTGGGAGCGACCCGTCGGCCCGGATGCTCGAGGTGGGGAACGACAAGGTCGAGCGCAGCGGCCTTTCCGATCGCGTGGCGCTCGAGCTCGGCGACGCACAGTCGCTTCCATACGATGACGACACCTTCGATGGCTGTTGTATCGCGTTCGGCATTCGAAACGTGCCCGACCGCGTAGCGGCCCTTCGAGAGATGGCTCGCGTGACCAAGCCTGGCGGCCGTGTCGCCGTGCTCGAGCTCGGCGAACCGAGCGTCGGCTGGCTCAGTCCCCTCGCTCGCTTTCACGTACGCAAGGTGATCCCCCGTCTCGGCGGCATGTTGTCCGGGTCGAAAGAGTACAAGTACCTTCAGGAATCGATTGCGGCGTTCCCCTCGGCCGACGATTTTGCGGCGCTCATGACCGAGAGCGGCATGAAGGTGCTCGAGGTGAAGCCACTGACTTTCGGCGCGTGCACGCTGTTCGTCGCGCAACCGGAGGAGGCTCGGACATGAGGTCTCAGAGCGCCGCTTTCGCGTTCGACGGCGTGCCGACGAGGGAGACCTCCCGCGCCTTCCTCGGGCAGGCGCTTCGAAACCGGAGCGCCAAGTCCGCAAATCTCATCGTGACCGTACCTGCGCCTATTGCCCCGCCGGATGCTCTGCTTCGCGCGTTCCCGCGGGAGGCGAGCGTTCTCTGGGATCCACCGGCGAGCGCGGCCTGCTCCGGATTGGGCGTCGCGACGAATCTGCCCCCGAATAGCCGTTCGATCACCGACTTCTTCGAACAGACCGAACACGTTGCGGATGTGGCCAGCCCGTCGCCCCGCTTCTTCGGGGGCACCTCGTTTGCGCCGGGTGCCGCTCGGACGATGCCGTGGGAGAGCTTCGGAGACGGCTTCTTGCTCCTGCCCACGTGGACCTATCACGTCGACGAGCGCGCCTGGTTGTCCCTTGCCGTCTCAGGAGCCGACGCGCCGAGCGTCGAGTCGTTGCTCGATGCCTTCGACACCTTGTGGGGCAGCCTCGAAAGGCCGATCGGCGTGATTCCTTCTCCGGTGTCCGTTCGGCGCATCGACGAAGCGGACCGAGATACTTGGTCCCGTCAGGTCAGCGAGATCCGTGAGCGTATTCAGAAGGGCGACTTCGACAAGGTCGTCGCCGCTCGGCACTGCGTCGTGGAGCTGGAAACAGGCGCGGGCTCGCTCGACGTGCTCAAGCGCCTCGAAGAGCGTTTCCCGGGCTGCACACGCTTCGCGTTGTGGCGCGGCGATGCAGCGTTTCTTGGCGCCACGCCGGAGTTGCTGATCTCGCGGCGCGGTGTCGAGGTTTTGAGTGAGGCACTTGCGGGCTCGACCGCGCGCGGCGACGCGGCGCGAATGATGGAGAGCAACAAGGAACGCGACGAACACCAGATCGTGGTGAAGGCCATTCTCGCCGGCCTCGAGCCCTTTTGTGAATCGCTTCACTCCGATCCCGAGCCGAGTGTGCGCGAGCTCCCGAACCTCCTACACATGCAAACCGCCATCGAAGGACGCCTACGCGAGCCAACGCACATCTTGTCCCTCGTACGAGCGCTTCACCCAACTCCGGCCGTTGGAGGCGTGCCCACCAACGAGGCGATTCGCTGGATCCTGGCGCACGAGGGGCTTCCGCGGGGTTGGTACAGCGCTCCGATAGGTTGGACCGACTCGACGGGCGACGGAGAGTTCGTCGTTGCTCTCCGTTCGGGGTTGTTGCGTGACGGGAAGGCTTGGGTTTACGCGGGCGCTGGCATCATGGCGGACTCCGACCCTGCGGCAGAGTACGCCGAAACCGAGCTCAAGATGCAGGCGCTTCTAGGAGCGCTCCATGGCGACAGCCGCTGAGCGACAGACCGAGTGGGCGCGGCTGGTCATCGACAGCTTCGTCCGCGCTGGTGTCGATGATGCGGTCATCAGCCCCGGCTCGCGTTCCACCCCGTTCGTCATCGCGGCGTTGCGGCACGAAGGGCTTCGGTGTACCAGCGCGCTCGATGAGCGCTCGGGCGCCCATTACGGGCTCGGTCAGGCGCGAGGCACGTTGCGGCCTTCGTTGCTCCTATGTACGTCGGGCAGCGCCGCCGCGAACTACTATCCAGCGGTTCTCGAAGCGAGCGAAGCCGGTGTCCCGCTCATCGTGCTTTCGGCGGATCGGCCGCCGGAGCTTCACCAGTGCGGTGCGAACCAGACCACCGACCAGGTCGGGCTCTTCGGAAAGCACGTTCGGTTCTTTGCAAACCTAGGCGAGCCTCGCGAAGATCTTCGAAGTCTTCGCGCCGCCCGTCGCCTGGTGGCTCAAGCGGTCAGCGAAGCAACCGGCGTCAGACCCGGGCCCGTTCACATCAACGCCCAAGCACGCAAGCCGTTGGAGCCGGCGCCTGTGAGCGACGAGTTTCGGAAGATCGTCGACGCCGTGCTCGACGAGCCGCTCACGCAAGTCCTTCGCGCGCGCCCTCTAGAGCCGACACTCGTCGAGCACGTTTCGCCCTTGGTGATCGATGCGGTCGTTGAGGCGCTCGATGCCGCCCGGCGGCCGGTGATCTTGTGTGGACCGGCTGACGCGCGGAGCGCGTTGTTCGTCGATGCGGTGACCGAGCTTTCCGAACGCGCGGCTGCTCCAGTCTTGGCGGAAATGACGAGTCAGTTCCGCTGCTGGTCGCAGACCCGAGCACTCGGGGCGTTCGACACGATTTGGCGCACCGATGCGGGTCGCGCGTCGTTGGCTCCGGATTTCGTACTGCAGTTGGGCGCCGCCCCGATCTCGAAAGGCTGGGAAGACCTCAGCGCTCGGGCACCGATTCGACGGATGGTCGTTCACCCCTGGGCATGGGCGGACCCGACCTCCGACGCAGAGGCGATCATACAGGCAGACATCGGTTCGTTCCTCGCGGCGCTCAGTCGCGCGGACCTCGACCTCGAGCATCGGGACGCGAGCTTCCCGACGCGCTTTGCGCGAGCCGAGGCCCTCGTTTGGGAGACTGCGGAGCAGGTGCTCGCAGAGCAGGGCGACTCCCTCACCGAAGCTCTGGCCGTGCGCGCTGCGTTTGATGCGCTGCCTAATCCGAGCGCCGTCGTGCTCGGAAACAGCCTGCCGATCCGGGACGCGGAGACCTGGGTGCCGCCATGCGATAAGCTGCTCGTCGTGCATTCGCAGCGTGGCGTGAGCGGCATAGACGGCGTGGTGTCGGGAGCCGCAGGGGTCGCCTCCTGTGTCGACGGACCAACCACGCTGGTCGTAGGGGACGTCAGCTTCCTCCACGACCTCAATGGCCTTCAGCTCGCGTCTCGTGTCGAGGGACCGCTCGTCATCGTGGTGATCAACAATGGAGGCGGCCGCATCTTCGAGCAGCTCCCGATTGCTCACGACGGAGACGAGTCCTGGCTATCGTTTTTCACGACACCGCACGACGCCGACCTTGCGAGTGCCGCCGCCATCCATGGCTGCGCGTACCAGCGGGTGAGCACGGTCACCGAGCTCCGGCGCGGACTTGCCGAGGCGTACGCCGCGGCAGACGGGTGCACCGTCGTCGAGGCCGTCGTTCCCCCGCAGAGTGCATTCGAGCAGAGCTCGGAGCTTCGCAGCCGTATTGGGCGGGCGCTCGTGCAAGAGGTCCCCTGATGTGGATGCTGTTGCATGGTTTCACGGGCTCGCCCCAAAGCTGGGATCCGGTCATCACTCGGGCAACGCTAGAGCAAGATCCGCAGCGACCCGCATTGCTGGGACACCGAAGTGACTGGCGAAAATTCGAGGTCGGATCGTTCACCGAAGAGGTGGAAAGGCTCTGCGCGCTCGCCTCATCACGGCGCCGACCCCGACTGCTCGCAGGCTACTCGCTAGGCGCGCGGGTGGCTGCGGGCATGCTCGCAACCGCTCCTGAGCTGTTCGACGGGGCCGTGCTGATCGGCGTGCACCCAGGGCTTTCCGACGAAGCCACCCGACACGAGCGGCGCGAGGCCGATGCGGCGAACGCGCAGGCGCTGCGAACCGAGGGGTTGTCCGCCTTCATTTCTCGCTGGGAGAAGCAGCCGCTCTTCGCGACACAAGCAGCGCTTCCGGCCGAGATCACGGCGCAGCAGCGCGAGATTCGGCTGAAGCATGATCCGGAGGGCTTGGCACGGTCCCTCGAGATACTCGGCCTCGGCGCAATGCCTTGCTATTCCAGCGCCTTGCGAGCGACACCAGTCCCAGCAACCCTCATGGCCGGGGGCAAGGATACCAAGTTTCGGACCTTGGCGACGGACCTCGCGGCTCGCGGCGCCCACCTCGATGCGATCATCGTCGATGGCGCCGGGCACAATTTGCTGATGGAAGCTCGCGAAGCGGTCGCCGAAGCGCTGCGTCGCGCGGAACGCCGCGCCGTAGGAGGCGCTTCCGTGTGAGCGATATCACGCCCGGCTCGCTTCGCGCGTGGGTTCTCGCCGCACGGCCCGCGACCCTGACGGCCGCATTCGCGCCCGTTGCGGTCGGCACGGCTTGCGCATGGCACGTCGATGCGTTTCGTTGGGACGCGGCACTCGCCGCGCTGATCGGCGCCTTTCTAATCCAGATTGCGACCAACTTCGCAAACGACATGTACGACTTCCAGAAGGGCGCCGACACGGAGGAGCGACTCGGACCGTTGCGCGTCGCGCAAGCAGGCTTACTGACCGTCCGTCACCTTCGCCGGGGCATCGGCGCCGCATTCGCGCTCGCGCTCGGGGTTGGCGTGTATCTGACCTGGGTCGCGGGGCCGGCCGTCGTCGCGATCGGACTCTCCTCGATGGTGGCTGGTCTCGCATATACCGGGGGGCCGTTCCCTCTCGCGTACAACGGGCTTGGCGACGTATTCGTGATGGCGTTCTTCGGGTTCGTCGCGGTGTGTGGCACCGCTTTCGTCCAGGCGCTCTACGTTCCCGAGGTGGCGTGGTTTGCCTCGGTTCCAATCGGCGCGCTCGCGACCGCGATCCTAGCCGTCAACAATGTCCGCGACTTCGAAGGTGATGCGATCGCCCGAAAACGCACTGTCGTCGTCCGTTTCGGAAGGCAGGGTGGAGTGCTCGAATACGCGTTCCTGTTGGTGGTCGCCTACGTCACCCCCGTGACGATGCTCCTCTGCGGTGTGACCGGGCTGTGGGTGTGTCTTCCGCTTCTCACCATTCCGTGGGGAGCGAGGCTCACGCGGTCGGTGGCGCGCGATCAGGGCACGGTTCTGAATCAGACGCTCGCGGGCACGGCCAAGCTGTTGTCGGTCTTCGGCATCCTATTCGCGATTGGAATCGCGCTGTGACCGACTTGCACGCGAAAATCGATCTCCTCGAGGGAGAGCTGCCGTCGGCGCTGGCAGGCGCAGCGTCAGGGCTCGCCCAACGTGCGTTTTCCGTGCTGACCTTGACGCGACGTGACGGCACTGCCGGCGTAGGCGAGGCGTCGCCGCTACCCGATTACTCGCCCGATTCGATCGACGAGGCTGTGGAGGAGCTCCACCGGCTTGCGGACCGACCGCTTCACGTCGACACGCTCGGGAGCCCTATCGAGGTGTTCGACGCGGTATTTTCCGACCATCCCGTTCGATGTCCGTCGTCGCGGTTCGCCATCGAATGCGCGCTCCTCGACTGGCTAGGCCACGCGCGAGGCGAGCCTCTCCATCGGATTCTCGCGGGCGATGCCAACCGCCGTCCAATCCCCGTCGCCGATCTGCTCTTCGCGCACGACGCATCCGAGTGGCCCCGACGCATCGATCTACTGGTCGACGACGGCGCCACACACGTCAAGCTCAAGATTGGTGTAGACCTCGAGCGTGAGGTCGCTGCCCTGGGCGAGATCCGGAGGGCGCACCCCGACTTGCCGCTTCGCTTGGACGGGAACCAATGCGTCCCCGCGCACACGCTTCGACGCCACGCCGCAGCGCTCGAGGAGCTCGATCTCGAGCTGATCGAAGAGCCGGTCGGTCCCGACGATTGGGCAGAGACGTTGACCCTACCGTTGCCCTTCGCGTTGGATGAGACGTTGCGGGACGAGGAGCTCTCGACGCGCCTGCTCGGCAGCGGAAAGATCCGCGCGGTCGTCCTCAAGCCGATGGTGCTCGGGGGTTTTCGAGCATCGTTCGATGTCGCCGAGCGCGCGGCCGAATGCGGAGCCGACTACCTGGTTTCCCATACGTTTGACGGACCAATCGCGAGAGCTGCGACGGCGGAGCTGGGACTGGCGCTCGAAACCAGGCTGGCGGCGGGGCTCGGCTGGCACCCCGGCCTCGAGCTCTGGACCACTCATGAAACGGCGGCGATCCGAGGCCGTACGATCAGTCCGCACGACCAGCCCGGGTTGGGTCTTCAGTTCGAAGAAGGAAGCGATGCTTGAGCTCAGCATCTTTGCAGCGGCGCGCGAAGCACCGACACGCGACTGCCTGCTGGCGGACGGACATGCGTGGTCCTTCGCCGACGTTGCGAGTCGCGTCGGCGCGTCAGTCGAGGCGCTCCTCGACCGCGGAGTGAAGAGCGGCGACGAAGTGGCGTTGACGCCGCGGGCCGATGTCGACTCCGCCGTCTGGCTCTACGCGCTGTTCGAGCTTGGCTGCCCCGCGCTGCTCATTCACCCGCGTCTCACCGGCCGCGAGCGCGCTGTCGTCCTCGAAGGCGCGGCGCCGATCGAGATCATCAGTGGTGAGGCGCCCGGAGGGCAGGGGCCGGCGCCCAACATCAATCCGATTCCCGAGGATCGGACGCTTGCCATCGTTTACACATCCGGCAGTCGTGGAGCGTCGCGCGGAGCCCGCCTCTCGCGGCGCGCGTTCGTGGCTTCCGAGGCCGCGCATGCGGCAAACCTCGGATGGCTTCCAGAGGACCGGTGGTTGCTCGCGATGCCGCCCGCGCACGTGGGAGGCCTGTCGATCCTAACCCGATGTTTGATCGCGCGGAGGTGTGTCGTCCTCGATCCCGGGCCCTTCGATCCTGCAAAAACCATACGGACGATGGAGCGCGAGGCCGTCACACTTCTGAGCGTCGTGCCCACCATGCTGCACCGATTGCTCGAGAGCGAACACCCACGATGGCGCCCGTCGCCTGCACTACGAGCGGTGCTGGTCGGCGGTGCCGCATTTCCCGAGGCGCTGCGGAGTCGCGCCTCATCTCGAGGGATCCCGGCTTTGTCTTCCTATGGCTGCACGGAGGCCTGCTCTCAGATCTCGACGCAGACACCCGAGCAAGCGGGGCTGCCGGGCTCCGGGTCGCCCCTGCCTGGGATTGAGGTGCGCATCGTGGATGACGAGATTCAGGTGCGCGGCCCGACTCTGATGCAGGGCTATCTCGGCACGCGCCGTGCTGACGAGCCGTGGACGGAAGACGGTTGGTTTCGAACCGGTGACTTCGGTGGCTTCGCTTCGGACGGGCAGCTCGTCGTTCAGGGTCGGCTCGACGACATCATCGTGACCGGCGGAGAGAACGTTGCGCCCCAAGAGGTCGAGGCTTGGCTCGAGAGCGTGCCGGGCGTGGCGGCGGCTTGCGTGTTCGGGGTCCCGGATTCCGAGTGGGGACAGCGCGTGGTTGGCGCGATCGTCGCCGAAACCCCCGACTACGACCCGGACACGCTTCGCGCGCGAATGAAGAGCGAGCTCGCCCCGCACAAACGTCCCAAAGATCTAGCAGTGCTCGACGCGTTTCCGCTCCACCGATCTGGGAAGATCGACCGGAGGAAGGTGCGTGCGCTCATCGATACCAAGCTCCGTCCGATTTAGCGCTCGTGCTCCGGTTGAACTCTGTTAGGGTTCGAGCGGCGAGGGGAGAGCATATGGCAGACCAGATCAACGCTTCACACATTCTTCTCATGTACGCTGGTTCCGAGCGTTCTCGGGCGACGCGCAGCAAGGAGGAAGCCCAATCTCAGATCGCAGAGATCGCGCAGCAGCTTCAGGGCGGCGGTGATTTCGGCGAGCTGGCTCGCGCGCATTCGGACTGTGGCTCTGCGCAATCCGGAGGCGACCTCGGAAGCTTCGGCCGGGGGCAGATGGTCAAGGCGTTCGAGGATGCCGCGTTCGAGCTCAACGTCGGCGACACCAGCGAGATCGTCGAGACGCAGTTCGGGTTTCACATCATTCGTCGTACGGGCTGATGCCCGTCATCCGCGCCGGCGTTCGCGCAGGAATTCGTCGATGATCGCAGGGTAGCCTTCTCGGAAGCTCGGGTAGCGGAATCTGAATCCACTCTCGCGGAGCTGCGCGTTGCGGCAGCGCTTGTTCAACCGACCGCTCTCGCCAGGCGGGGGGCCTGGTACGCCGATCTCGCGGCTCATCCAAGTCACGACTTCGGCGGTCGTTGCCGGCTCGTCATCTGAGCCGAGGTACAGCGGGTCAGGGTCGGCCAATCGCATCAAGTGGTGAAGGACGCCTGCGCAATCCTCGACGTGAATGCGGTTCGTCCAACTGCCGGTCGCCGTCGCTTCGCCGTCCCACACCTTGCGAACCAGTCGTGTTCTTCCCGGGCCATAGATTCCTGACAGCCTGACGTTGACGCCGGTCTCGGGTGCGGTGTCGATGATCGCTTCGGCGTCGAGAAGGACGCGACCGTTGAAGCCCGAAGGCTCGGTCGCCGATCGTTCGTCGACCCATTCGCCCTCCGACTGCCCGTATACAGCGGTGCTCGACGTGAAGAAGACGCGGCGAAGTGGGCAGCCCGCCTTCCGGAGCATGCTCAACAGGTCACGGAGTGCGTCTACGTAGATCGCCCGGTATGCTTCTTCGTCCCGCCGATCCGCACTCGCAGTGTAGAACACGTAGTCAAAAGCAGCGGGCGGCTCCCCGGACGCGGCCGCGGCACGAAGATCGATGGGCCACGGGGTGATGCCCGGCGCAAGCGCCTCGACGCGGCGCCTCACGCCCCACACCTCGCACCCGTCCTCGAGCAAGCGGCCCGCCAGCGCATTTCCGACGTCGCCGCAGCCGGCGATCAAGACTTTGTTGGTCATACCTCAACCACAAAGGCGGTTGCCGCCTTTTCTCTTGGCGGAGTATGCGAAGTCGTCGGCGCGCTTCAAGACGGACGCGACGGTGTCTCCCGGGCGGGCGATGCTGAGCCCCGCGCTGGCAGTGACTGGGTTCCTGTCGTCGAACTGCGTCCCGACCTCGCGAATTGCCGCGACGAAACGATTGCCTGCGACTCGCCCCTCCTCTTGATTCGTATCCGCCAAAACGATGACGAATTCGTCTCCACCATATCGGCCGGCGACATCGACCTCTCGGGTCGAGCGCTGAAGGGCCTCGGCAACGAGCTGCAACACCTGGTCGCCCTCCAGGTGCCCGCGCGAGTCGTTGACGCGCTTGAACTGGTCTAGGTCGATCATCACGACGGCCATCGGTCGCCCACGGTTGAGCCATGCAAGGCCTTGCTCGATATGACTCAGAATGTGTCGCCGGTTCCACAGCTTGGTCAATGGGTCCTGCCGCGAGAGCTCGGCGAGACGTTCGTTTGCGACGACGAGCTGCACCTCACGTTGGTTGATCTTTCGCACGAGGCTTGCGACGATCGCAGTCCCAAACACCAACAGGAAGGTCACGAAGAACGATTGCAGGAAGGCCTCGAGGGCGTCGGGCTGCTTCGATTGCAGCCAGGCAGGCCCGTCTGGCGCAAACGGGAGAACGCCTCGCACCTCTCCGATCACGACCGCCGTGTACATGGCGGCGCCAATGCTCGAAAGGAGCACCCCCATGCGGGGCGTGACGACCAGGGAGTTCACCACCCCCGCGACGAAGTAGAGCGCGACCAGCACGGTTCTCGACGATCCGACCCGTTGGACGATGAAGGTGAGCAGTGCCATGTCGAGGACACCGCCGAGGAACGGGCGCCACGCTCCCCCGATGTCGCGCCAGATCAGAAACTGCTCGACGACCGCGACACCGGCGTACGCGATGAAGACCCAGAAGTGGGCTTCCATCGGCGGATAGAGCTGCGGCGCCAGCCAGATCCCGCAGGCCGCCAACAGAAAGCGCACCCATGCAGTGCCAAACGCCAATTTGTTGGAGTTCATCGACCTGAGTTCCAGTCTAAGAAGTGTAGCTTAATCCATCAGGAGTATATCAGCGGTCCGGAGGCGATGCCTCCCCGACGGGCGTGATTCGCATTTTGGGGTCATAGCGCGTGGTCCTAGTATTGAGATTGGCAAACCATGAGTGACGACGTGACCACGCAGCGCCTGCAGGCGCTTCTCGACCAACGTATCGTGTTCTTCGACGGCGCGATGGGGACGATGATCCAGCGCGCCGGCCTCGGTGAAGACGACTTCCGCGGCGATCGATTCGCCGATCATCCCGGAAGCCTGCAAGGGAACAACGACCTCCTGGTGTTGACGCGCCCCGATGTGATCCGTGGGATCCACGAGGCGTATCTCGACGCGGGCGCGGACATCGTCGAAACGAACACATTCAATGCCAACGCGTTCTCGCAAGCAGATTACGAGCTTCAATCGGTCGTTTACGAGCTCAACGTGGCAGCAGCCAGGCTCGCGAAAGAAGCCACCGCAAGCCGTTCCGATCGACCATGCTTCGTAGCGGGTGCGATCGGTCCCCTTAACAAGACCCTCAGCCTCAGCCCGGATGTGAACGATCCCGGGTACCGCGCCCTGACGTTCGACGAAGCGCGGGAGGCATACGCGGAGCAGGTGAGGGGGCTCATCGACGGCGGTAGCGATCTGCTCCTCGTCGAGACGATCTTCGATACACTCAACGCCAAGGCGGCGCTAATCGCGATCGAAGACGTCTTCACCGAGAAGGACGTCCGGCTGCCCGTCGTGATTTCGGTCACGATTGTCGACAAGAGCGGCCGAACGCTCTCCGGTCAAACCGTCGAAGCCTTTTACTTGTCGATCGAACACGCGCGGCCGCTGGCGGTCGGGATCAACTGCTCGCTCGGTGCGGCCGAGATGCGACCGTTCCTCAAGGAGCTGGCCGGGATCGCAGACTGCTACGTGCATTGCTATCCGAACGCCGGTCTTCCAAACGCATTCGGCGGCTACGATCAGACGCCGGAGGAGATGGCCGAGCTGCTTCGTGGCTTTGCGACCGACGGGATGGTCAATATGATTGGGGGCTGCTGCGGCACGACTCCCGACCACATTCGCGCGGTTGCTGCCGCCGTGGCCGACGTCGCGCCTCGGCCACGGCGTGAGGACACGTCACACCCGCCTCGTTTCAGCGGGCTAGAGCCACTGGTCATTCGCCCGGAGACCAATTTCATCATGGTTGGCGAGCGAACCAACATCACCGGATCGGCCAAGTTCCGACGACTGATCGCGGAAGGGGACTACCCCGAGGCGGTTTCGGTCGCGCTCCAGCAGGTCCGTAGTGGCGCCAACATCATCGACATCAACATGGACGAGGGCATGCTCGACTCCGAGTTGGCGATGACGACGTTCCTCAATCTCATCGGTGCCGAGCCGGAGATCTCGCGCGTACCTTTCATGATCGACAGCTCCAAGTGGAGCGTCATCGAGGCCGGGTTGAAGTGCGTCCAAGGCAAGGCGCTCGTGAATTCGATCAGCCTGAAGGAGGGCGAATCCGAGTTTCTCGCACGGGCGCGTCAGGTTCGTCTGTACGGCGCGGGCGCGGTCGTCATGGCATTCGACGAGGAAGGCCAGGCCGACACCATCGAGAGAAAGGTCGAAATCTGTTCGCGCGCGTACCAACTTTTGATCGACGAGGCCGGTTTCGACCCGACCGACATCGTGTTTGACCCGAACATCTTCGCAATCGCCACCGGGATGGAGGAGCACAACGACTACGCGATCAACTTCATCGAGGCCACGAAACAGATCAAGGAACGGTGTCCGGGGGCGCTGATCAGCGGTGGAGTCAGCAATCTGAGCTTTTCATTTCGCGGCAATGACAGGGTCCGCGAAGCGATGCACTCGGCTTTCCTCTACCACGCGATCGCGGCGGGGATGGACATGGGCATCGTCAACGCAGGGCAGCTCGAGGTCTATGAGCAGATCCCCGAGGAGCTCCTCACGCGCGTCGAAGACGTCCTCTTCAATCGGCGGGCGGATGCCACCGAGCGTCTCGTGACCTTGGCCGAAACGGTGAAGGGCAAAGGCAAGAGGCAGAAATTCGATCTGTCGTGGCGCGAAGCGCCCGTCGAGAAGCGCCTCGAGTATGCGCTCGTGAACGGCGTCGTGGAGTTCGTCATCGAAGACACGGAGGAGGCGCGGCTACAGCTCCCTCGGCCGCTCGATGTCATCGAAGGCCCGCTGATGAGGGGCATGGCGGTGGTCGGCGACCTTTTTGGCGCCGGGAAGATGTTTCTGCCCCAGGTCGTCAAGAGCGCGCGCGTCATGAAAAAGGCGGTCGCCCATCTCGAGCCGTTCATGGAAGAAGAGAAGGCGGAAGACAGGGCAGCGCAGGGCAAGGTGCTACTCGCGACCGTCAAGGGCGACGTCCACGACATCGGCAAGAACATCGTCGGCGTCGTGCTCGGCTGCAACAACTACGAGGTGCTCGACCTCGGGGTCATGGTTCCGGCGGAAAGAATACTCGACACTGCGCTGGCCGAGAACTGTGACATCGTGGGCCTCAGCGGTCTCATCACACCCTCACTCGACGAGATGGTGAACGTCGCCTCGGAGATGCAGCGTCGTGGCTTCGACAAACCGCTGTTGATCGGCGGGGCGACCACGAGCCGTGCACACACTGCGGTGAGGATCGCGCCAGCCTACGAGGGCAGCACCGCCCATGTCATCGATGCTTCGCGCGTCGTCAACGTGGTGTCCGACCTCTTAAGTGAGGAGCGCCGGCCTGCATTTGACGCGAAGAACCGAAGCGAGCAGGAAAAGTCGCGAAAACTGTTTGAGCACAGGCAGAATCGCGAGCTCATTTCACTCGAGATCGCCCGCGAGAACCCGGCGCAGATCGAGTGGCGCGCCGATGACGCACCAGAGCCGGCGTTCCGTGGCCGTCGCGTCATCGAAGACGTCAGCCTCGAGGAGATCTCGCGTTACATCGATTGGACGTTCTTCTTTTCCGCGTGGGAGCTCAAAGGGAAGTTCCCGAAGATCTTCGAGCACGAGCGTTACGGTGAGGCTGCTCGCGAGCTCTACGAGCACGGGCAAGAGCTCCTGGGCCGGATCGTCTCCGAGGGGCTTTTGACACCGCGGGGAGTGTACGGCTTCTGGCCCGCGAACCGCGACGGCGACGACATCGTCGTCTGGGATGGCGAGGAGCGCAGCCGCGAGCACCTGCGGTTCCACATGCTGCGTCAGCAGGCGGTCAAGCCCAACGAGCAACCGTACTTTTGTCTCTCCGACTTCGTCGCACCGGTGGGTTCGGGCGTCGCTGATCACATTGGCGCCTTCGCGGTGACGACCGGCATCGGCGCCGATGAGGTCGCCGAGAAGTTCGAGCGGGACCACGACGACTACAACGCGATCATGGTCAAAGCCCTTGCCGACCGTTTGGCCGAGGCATTTGCCGAGCTCCTCCACGAGCGGGCGCGGCGCGAGTGGGGTTACGAACCCGAGGAGGGCTTCTCGAAAGAGGAGCTAATCTCGGAGACATACCGAGGCATCAGGCCTGCCTTTGGGTATCCCGCGTGCCCCGACCACACCGAGAAATCGACTCTTTGGAAGTTGCTCGGTGCAGACGAGATCGGCGTTTCCCTGACCGAGCACTTCGCGATGCATCCGGCGGCGAGTGTGAGCGGCATTTATCTCGGCCATCCGAAGGCGCGCTACTTCGCAGTGGGCCCGATCGATCGCGACCAGGTCGAAGACTACGCTCTGCGTAAGGGCATCAGTGTCGCTGAAGTGGAGCGGTGGTTGCAGCCGAACCTCGGATACGAGCGAGGACGCTGATGCAGAGGCTGCGTCTCCGGGACCTTCTGCCCGTAACGGTCCGGTCCTTCGACCCGGCCGAGGTGATGACCAAGAGCCATCGGGAAGTCGACCCCCGCGGCGTCGGACTCAGGATCGAGGATGTCGAGGCGATCTGGAGCTCCGTCGTTCGCTTCTACAAGACCGGGCTCCATCCGGCTATCGCGCTCTGCATTCGGCGACGGGGAGAGATCATTCTCGATCGCGCGATCGGACACGCGCGCGGGAACAGCCCCCAGGACCCCGAGGGGACCCCTCTGATCAAAGCAACGCCCGACACCCTCTACAACTTCTTCTCCGGCTCGAAGTCGGTGACCGCGATGCTGATCCACCTACTCCAGCAAGAGGAGCAGCTTCACGTGGACGAACCGGTCGCCACGTTCATTCCCGAATTCGCTAAGCGCCGGAAACACAACATCACCATTCGCGATGTGCTCACCCACCGAGCCGGGATCCCCGCAACTCCCGAGGAAGCGATCGACCTCGACCTGCTGTCGAAGCCGGACGAGATCGTCCGGGCGTTCTGCGAGCTCGAGCCGACGCACCGACCCGGCAGCGTGCAGGCCTATCAAGCAATCACGAGCGGTTTCATCTTGGGGGAAATCGTTCGCCGCGTGAGCGGGCAGGACGTGCAGAACTTTCTGACGGCTCGCATTCGAGAGCCGATGCAGATGAAGCACTTCAAGTACGGCGTGTCCCGAGATCAGCTCGACCGCGTTGCGATTGACGCGTTCACCGGTCCCACGCCGACCTGGCCCTACAAGAACTTGGTGAAAGTCGCGTTCGGCGCGTCGATGCGGGAGCTCGTCGACATGAGTAACGACCCGCGCTTCAGGACGGCGGTCGTGCCCGCGGCTAACATCATCGCGACACCGGAGGAGATCTCGAGATTCTTCGAGATGCTTCTGTGCGGCGGAACCTATGAGGACAGGCGCATCTTCGATCAACGCACCGTCTTCCGCGCGACCGAACCGCAGGTGACAGGCCAGGTCGACCGCGTCTTGATGATGCCGATTCCGCTCTCCATGGGTTTCATGCTGGGCCTTCAATCATTTGGCTTCTACGGACCCCGCACCGCGAACGCATACGGCCATCTCGGCTTCACGAACGTACTCGGCTGGGCCGACCCCGACCGCGACATCAGCGTTGCATTCATGAACACCGGGAAACCGCTATTGTCCGCGCGGATGGTAGCCTGGCTGAACGTCACCCGCGTGATTGGCACTCGCATTCCGCGCGATCGAGCCTGAGTTCCTCCTATGCTAGGCTCGGCTCGATGAAATTCAGCGCTTCGATTGCGATGGCCCCTCCCGAGCACTACATCCCGGTCGCTCAAGAAGCCGAGCGGCTCGGTTACCACGCTATCGTCCTTCCGGATTCGATCTTCTACTCCGAGGAGGTCAGCAAACCCTATCCATACACACAGGATGGGAGCCGTATGTGGGACGGCGAAACACCGTGGATCGAGCCCATCGTCGGAGCCGCCGCGATGGCCGCGGCCACCAAAACGCTTTTCTTATACACCAGCGTGGTGAAGCTTCCCGTTCGGCATCCCGTGTTGATGGCGCGTCAGGTCGGTTCGTTGGCGGTCCTCTCGAACAACCGCTTCGGTTTCGGCGCGGGCCTCGGGTGGTTGCCCGAAGAGTTCAAGTGGTGCGGGACGGACTTTGAAACCCGGGGCAAGCGAATGGACGAGTGTCTCGAGATTTTGCGCCTGATCTGGGGGGGCGGAATGGTCGAGTACCACGGCGAGCACTATGACTTCGGTAAGATCCAGATGAGCCCCGCACCGAGCAAGCCGATCCCGATTTACATCGGCGGTCACAGCAAGCCCGGTCTCCGGCGTGCCGCGAAGTACGGGGATGGTTGGTCGTCGGCGATGCTTCCCTCGAAGAAGCTTCTCGAGCTCATCGGTCAGATCGAGGGGTTTCGCAAGGAATACGGACGCGACCACCTGCCCATGGAGTACCAGGCCGTCGTGACCGACGTCTGGGATGCCGACGGGTTCAAGCGCCTCGAAGACGCAGGGGTCACCGACATCATCACCGTTCCCTGGCTGATGTACGGAACCCCGATGGTGGGTGGCACATTGCAGGGGCGCATCGACGGCTTGAATCGGTTCGCGGACACCGTTATCGCCAAGATGCAATGAGCTTCACGCCGCCGATCCTGGAGCGCGCGAGTCTCGGACCAGTGAGCGACCGAATTGCCCATCAGCTCTCTCTGCTCGACACGTTCGCGCTTTGCGAGGCGGCGCGGGCGCGTCGGGATAGGGCTTGGGGCAACACGCTGACGTACTCGCCGAAGGTATTCCTTCCTGTCACCAATCTCTGCCGAAATCGGTGCGATTATTGCTCCTTCCGACGCTCACCGGGCGATCCGGGCGAGTGGACCATGAGCCCCGAGCAGATCCGTTCCTGGCTCCACCGTGCTCGTCAGCAGGGTTGTGTTGAGGCACTCTTCTGTTTGGGCGATACGCCCGAAATCGGCTTTCGGGAGTACCGCGCGCTGCTCCGTTCGTGGGGACACGAAACGACCGTGGAGTATCTTCGATGGGCTGCGGAGGAGGCGCTACGAGCAGGACTTCTGCCCCATACGAACGCCGGCATCCTCGGCCGCGACGACATGATCGCGCTCCGCCCCGTCAACGTCAGCCTCGGCCTGATGCTCGAAAACGTGAGCGAGCGTCTCTGCAAAAAGGGGATGCCCCATCATCGCGCACCCGACAAACGCCCGGCCAAGCGAGTTCAAATGACGCGGGAGGCAGGGGAGCTTCAGATCCCATTTACCTCCGGGCTGCTGATCGGTATCGGCGAAACGGTCGAAGAGCGCGTCGACACCATTCTCGTGATTCGCGAGCTCCACCGAGAGTACGCTCACATCGGAGAAGTCATCGTGCAGAATTTCCGAGCACACCCCGCCACGCCAATGGGACTTGCCGCAGAGCCGACGCCGGACGCGCTGTCCGCGACCGTCGCCTTGGCGCGTCTCCTCCTCGACGACGACGTAAGCGTCCAAGCTCCTCCCAACCTCAACCCTGCTTCGATAGAGATGCTCATCGATGCCGGTATCAACGATTTCGGGGGCATTTCTCCGGTGAGCCCCGACTACATCAACCCGCAGCACCCTTGGCCTTATCTCGATCGCTTGCGACAGGTCTGTGACGCCAAAGGCTTTCGACTCGAGCCGCGGCTGCCGGTATATCCTTCCCATCTGGACGCGCCGGGGTTCATCGATGCGTCGCTTCGGCCCCGGGTCGACCAGCTTCAAACGGAGCTTTCCGCGCGATGACGATCACGCTCGAAACCTGTCTGCAGGATGTCTCGTCGGGGGTACGCCTCATTCTCGAACGCAGCCTCGAAGGAGATGAAGTCAGCGTAGCCGATGGCGTAGTCCTCAGCGACGCGCGCGGCGCTGACCTCCACGCGCTTTGCCTCGTTGCGGACGAGCTGCGTCGAAGGCAGGTGGGTGACCGCGTCGCTTACGTCGTCAATCGCAACATCAACTTCACCAACGTTTGCATCAAGAACTGCAAATTCTGCGCGTTTGCCCGGACGGTCCGCTCGGAGCAGGGCTACTTCCTTCCCCACGAAGAGGTCGCGCGCCGCGTGCAACAGGCGTGGGAGATGGGCGCGACCGAGGTTTGCCTCCAGGCGGGTCTGTCCCCGAACCTGAGCGGCGAGAGTTACATCGAGCTCTGTCGGGTCGTGAAGGAGGCCGCGCCCGAGATTCACATCCACGCCTTCTCTCCGGAGGAGGTGAAGTTCGGGGCCTCGCTCAGGCGCGTGCCCTATTCGGAGTACTTGGCCGAGCTCAAGGACGCAGGGCTTGGCTCCTTGCCCGGGACGTCGGCGGAAATCCTCGACGACCGGCTGCGAAAGACGATTTCGCCGACGCGGATCACGACCCAAGAGTGGTTGGCAGTCGTCACCGCGGCGCATCGTCTCGGCATTCCTACCACGTCGACCATGATGTTTGGGCACGTCGAGACGATCGAAGATCGCATGCGCCACATGGACCTGCTCCGTCGGGTGCAGCGAGAGACGGGCGGCATCACCGAGTTCGTCCCGCTTTCGTTCGTGCACGAGGAAGCCCCCCTGTTCGCGAAGAGTGAGGTATCGGGTGTGCGTCCTGGGCCGACCGGGGACGAGGTCTTGCGCCTCTACGCGATCGCGCGCCTCATGCTCGGCCATGACATCCCAAACCTGCAAGCCTCTTGGGTCAAGGAAGGGCTACGCACTTCGCAGCTGCTTCTGAGCTGTGGGGTCAACGATCTCGGCGGCACTTTGATGAACGAGAGCATCTCGACCGCCGCAGGCGCCCGACACGGGCAGCTCATGACCCCGGCGACCCTGCGTCGGGTCATCCGGGACGCCGGGCGCCAGCCGGTTCAGCGCGACACGGCGTATCGGGTCGTCCGCGAATTCGGGGAGACACCCGATCAGGATCCCTGCGAGCCCCTCGACGATATCGTGGATGCGGACGCCATCTTCGGCTCGTACGACACCCTCACGCAGGACCCGCGCTTCCGCTACGAGCCGCGTGGCCTTCGGGTCGTCGGCTAACCGCTGTTGTCGCGCTGTCTGCATGGTACGCTCATCACGCGATGAGCAAGTTTGCCGAGAAGTATGGCCCCTGGGCCGTGGTAACGGGCGCCTCGGCAGGGATTGGGACTGAGTACGCGCTCCGTATCGCAGAGCGGGGCGTCAACGTCGTGTTGGTCGCGAGACGTCGCGATCGCCTCGAGGAGCTCGCCTCGACCATCGAAGACATGTATCGGGTGAAAGCGCGCGTCGCGCCGGCCGATCTCACCAGTCGTGATATCGTCGAAGTCTTACAACCGGCGATCGCAGACCTCGATGTTGGGCTCTTGGTCAACTGTGCGGGAATGGGAACTACAGGCCCCTTTCTCGATCAGGACCCAGGGATCCAAGAGGCGATGCTCAACCTCAACTGCCGCGCACCGGCGCTGCTGACCCACGAGCTCGCACAAGGCATGAGAGAGCGTGGACGCGGTGGGGTGATTGTGGTCTCGTCGCTGAGTGGCTTCTGCGCGGCCCGCGGGATGACCAACTACAACGCCACCAAGGCGTATGATCTGATTTTCGCCGAGGGGTTGGCGTCCGAGCTCAAGGCTCATGGCGTGGACGTGCAAGCGATGTGTCCAGGCGGGACGTACACCGAATTCCAGAGGGTCGCCGGTCTCGAACCGAAGAACTTCGGTCCGCTTCAGCGATTGATGTTCACCACGCCCACTGCGGTCGTCGCCATGAGCTTGGCTACGCTAGGAGGCCGCGTGACGGTCGTCCAAGGTTGGATGAACCGGTTGCTCGTGATTTCGATGAAGCTGATGCCTCGGCGGATCTCGACGTGGGTCTTCGGCGCCTTCATGGAGCGGTTTTCGGCCGGTCACTAGCCGCGACGGAGCCGGGCAAGGTCGCGTGGGTGGTCGACGTCGAAGCTAATGCCGCTTCGGAGCTGCACGCTGACCGTTAGGCCGAGATCGCGCGCGAGATCGCGGTGCCGTTGGAGGCTGTCGTCGTGGCCGAGGCAGCTTGGCAGTACGGTCGGTGGCTTCAGTGCGATCAGGTTCGTGCCTCGCTGGAGGAGGTCTGGCACGAGCACGACGTCTGCTTCTTCGAGCTGGCGGCCGACGCTCTCGACGTCCTCGGTGGCGAGCTCCGGCAGGTCACTCATGCAGACCAAGACGCTGGTCGCGCCTCGCGCCTCGAGGTCCCCCAACGCCGCGTCCACGACCTCTGCGAGACCTTGGTTGCCTTCTGGGTCTTCGAGTGCCACCGCGCCCAAGCGCTCGGCGTGTTCGCGCGCCTCCTGTGAATCGCTGACTATGGCGATGCCATCGATGCTTGGCGACTCGCGCAACACCCGCACGACGTGCTCGAAGAGCTCGCGGGTGAACGCGGCACGCTCGCGCGGCGGCAGCACGTCGGACAACCGGGACTTACCCCGATCGAAACCCTTGACTGGTATCAATGCCCAACGGCTCATTCGAGGCCTTCAGCGAGCTCGAGCAGCTTGCGGGCAAAGACTACCCGATCTTCGCGTGCTTGAATCAGGATGTTCGTTTGCAGAACGGGATAGGGCGCCTCGAAGCCGTCGCCGGGGTGCACTGCGTAGCCGTCCAGCAGATCTCCATAGTGGTTCGCAACCGCCTTCGCGGAAGGGGCCTGCCCGGAAAGCTGCGGGATCATCGCTGCAAGCGGGCCCTTGACCGCTCGGCCGTCGATGATTGGGCTGACCGCCACAACCGGAGTTTCCTCGAGCGCCTGGCGCACGCCCTCCAACTCGAGGATCGGGTCGATCGAGACATACGGGTTGGACGGGCAAATCACGATGAGATCGGCCTTGTCCAGCGCATCGAGCGCTCGGGGCGAGGCTTTGCCGTCTCCGCCGTGCCGGACGGCCTTAACCTCGGGAACGCCGCGAGCCCGAACGAGCCACTCCTGGAAGGCCAGCTGCGTGCCCTCGGTCGTGACTATCGTGGTTGGTCGAGGCGCATCAGCCATCGGCAAGACGGGGCGGTCGACGTCGAGGCCGCGACACAGGTTTTGCGTGACCTCCGTCAAAGACGCGCCTCTAGATAGCGCCGCGGTTCGCTCGAGATGGGTGACGAGGTCTCGGTCTCCTAGTTGAAACCAGTCCTCGAGCCCCCGACGGCGGGCCTCCCGAAGCGCGTGGAACGTGTCTCCATCGATCCCCCAGCCGCGGTTTTCCGGCGATAGGTCGGCGAGCGTGTACATGATCGTGTCGAGGTCGGGACTGATGTGGAGCCCCCAGTGCTCGAAATCGTCGCCGGTATTGACGATCACCTGGAGCGCACCTGCGGGGAGGGCACGGTCCAGTCCGTAGACGAGGCGCGCGCCCCCCACGCCTCCTGCGAGTGCAACCACGTTTCCGTTGAAGATCGTGCTCATGCGTAGAGGTCGTCTTCAGGGTTCCGAAGGAGTGCCTTTGACGACTCGAGAGAGCGGGGGAACTGCAGGCCGCGCACCAATGTCAGGGGGCGGCTCTCGTCGGCCTGCCCCGCAACGAGATCCGCCGCGGCGGCGATCGAGTCGGCCACCGCGGACTCGGTGGACTCGAGCACGCGACCATGGCGGTCTGATGCGCCTCGCCTATCCCAGACCGCCGGAAGTCCTGCGACGCCCAGGGCGAAGCCTACGGTCCCCCGACGAAACGGCCGCCCCCATGAATCGGTGATCACGACCGCGATATTGGCCGAATACTGCGCTCCGAGCGTGTCGCGAAGCGCCGCGGCGCTCGCATCCGGATCCTGCGGCAACGTCAGCACCCAGGGACCCGAGTCTGGCGGTGCGTTCCCCGGGGCAGCGTTGCTGGCATCGATGCCTGCGTTGGCGGATACGAAGCCGAGCCGGTGGCGGACGATGAGGGCGCCCTTCGTCTTGCGTGAGATACCAAGGCTCTCACGAAGGATGAGCTCGATGAGCCGAGGGTCTTTGTCGACCTCCTCGGCGAGCGCACGAGCGCGGCCGTCGGGCGCGACCTTAGCGAGGTCGACAAAGCAGCCTTCCGCCCGCGATACGACCTTGCTTGCCAGCACGATGACGTCGCCGTCACGCAGGTCGATCCCCGCGTGATCGAATGCCGCAACGACGATCTCGGACAAGTCGTCGCCTGACTCCACCGTGGGAACGCCGGGGATCGCGCGAACCACCAGCTCCGAGCCGACTCGGAAGTCGCTCGCAGCGGGTTCGCGCTCGGTCACTCCGACTCCGGGATGCCCGTGATGCGGATACCCGAGCCGACGCTCTTGTACCTGCGGTTGATGTGCAGCAGCACCGGCGTCAGAGACTCGAGGGCGACGGCGTTTTTGAGCACGCCCGCGTCCACACCGCGAAGCCCGAGGTCGGAGATGAGCGATATGACCGTGGCCCGGGCGTCTTTGTCGTCCCCGCAGACCAACACGTCGCAATCAAACGCATGATCCGGGTCGCTCAGATGCTCGGAGCTGATGTGGTGAAGCGCAGCAACCAGACGGGCGTCGTCATTCAGGTAACCCCGCGCTTCGAGCGCGGCCGCCTCTCCCTTCGGGAGATGGACCGAGCGAACCTTCGGCGGCTGAAGCGGGACGGTGATGTCGACGACGACCTTGTCGCCCACCTGATCCTTGATCGACTCGAATGTACCTTGGTGCGCGCTGTAGGGAACGGTCACGATGATGAGCTCGGCGTGGTTGCATGCTGCCACGTTGTCCCCACCCTGGAGCGTGACCCCGAACTCTTTGGCAAACTCCGCAGCCTTGGCGACGCCTTTGTCGCTCTGGCGTGAGCCAATGAACACGTCGTGCCCCGCCTTTGCCCAACGAACGCCGAGGCCGCGACCTTCGCGACCCGTGCCACCTACGATTCCAATCTTCATGTTCCCCTCACGAGTTGAGCTCGGCCATGAACCTCAATGTGTCCATGTCCTGAGAGCCGACCAGCATGGTGCCAACCGGCGAATCTTTCCAGCGCTGGAAACGATCGCGAATGCGGTCCTTCGAGCCGACCAAGTAGAGGGCATCGACCATCTCGTCCGGCACGGCGGCCACCGCCTCATTGCGTTTGCCGTCGAGGAAGAGGTCCTGAACCTTCTCACAGGCTTCCTCGAAACCAACGAGGCTCAAATAGTCCTTGTAGAAGTTCTTCTTCTTCGAGCCCATCCCCCCGATGTAGAGCGCAAGCTGCATCTTGCAAGGCAACATCGCGTGCTCGGGATCTCCGATGATCACCACTACTGTGGGCGCAATGTCGAAGCTGTCGATGCCCTTGTCCTTGCCGGCCTTTTCGAACCCTTCCTCGAAGTTCTTCATCAGCACCTCGGGGCGTTCCGGGTGCATGCAAGTGAGGAGGCACCCATCCGCGATCTCGGCCGACATGGCTTGCGACTTCGGCGCCATGGAGCCCGTGTAGACCGGGATGTCGGGGCGGCTGCGAATCATGCTTCGAAGGGGCTTGCCTTGGCCGCTCGATCCTTCTCCGCGGTACGGGATCTGATAGCGCACGCCGTCGAACTCGAGCGGCGCCTGGCGTGCAAAGATTTGCTTCACGATCGTGACGTACTCGCGGAGCCACGTGAGCGACTTGTTGAACGGGACGCCGTGCCATCCCTCGACGACCTGCGGTCCAGATGTTCCGAGGCCCATGATGAAGCGTCCGTTCGACAGGATGTCCATCGTCATTGCGGTCATCGCTGCGTTTGCCGGCGACCGGCCTGGCAGTTGCATGATCCCGGTTCCGAGCTTGATCGTCGACGTCTGGCTGCCTACCCAAGCAAGCGGTGTGATTGCGTCGTTGCCCCAGGACTCGGCCGTCCAAATCGAGTCGTACCCGAGTCGCTCGACCTCTCCGATCTTCTCCATGTTCACCAGGTCATGCACAGTCGTATTCAACTGCGGACCGGCGTATCCAATCGACAAACCGAGCTTCATCAACAACTCCTTCTGCTGAGCGGCACGCTGTATCAGGTAGGGGAACGCCTTTCAATTTGAAGCGGGCGCCGGCGCAGGGCAGCCTTCGAGCATGCGGGTGCTGGTGACTGGGGCGTTTGGACGGCTCGGGCAGGAAGGGGTCGAGCGCCTTCTGACCGAAGGGCATTCAGTCATCGCATTCGACCTGCCAAATCGCCGCAATCAGCGCGAAGCCCGGCGCTTTGGGCACCGGGTCCACACGGTTTGGGGCGATATCCGCGAATTGGAGGACATCGCGCAGTGCGTTGAGAGCTGTGACGCGATCATTCACAACGCCGGAATCCTCGCGCCGCTCTCCGAAAAGCGTCCCGACCTCGCCTACGCGGTCAACGTTGGGGGTACCAAGAACATCCTCGAAGCGATGAGGCGACGAAGCGAGCCTCCGGTCATCATCTTTGCGTCCTCCCTCTCGGTTTGTGGGCTCCGCGAGCCGGGCGGCCCTCCGTTGACCGCGAACGACCCCACGCGCCCAACGGACAACTACACCTCGAACAAAGCCGAGTGCGAGCGGCTGCTAGCGGAGTCCGGGCTACCTCATGTCATCTTTCGCATCGGCGTTTCGGTAGGCGCCAAGGCGGCGGCCGGCGACCTGTCCCCCGATGTCTTCAGGCTGTTGTTCAGCATCAATCCGAAGGCTCGCCTCGAATGGGTCCACCCAGAGGACGTCGCCGTGGCGCAGGTACGCGCGATTCAGACTCCTGCGGCAGTCGGAAAGATCTTGATGATCGGCGGTGGCGAACGATGCCGGCTCACGTTCGGGGAGTTCTACGGAGCGATGTTCGAGGCGACTGGGGTAGGGCGCTTTCCGCCCGAGGCGTACGGCTCCGGATTGTACTACTGCGACTGGCTCGACACGACGGAGAGCCAGGCATTGCTTCACTATCAGCGCACCGACTTCGACGATCTGATCGTCGCGTTGCGCCGCGCGTCCCGCATCACCCGTGGGCCAACGCGGCTCATGTCGCCCATGATTCGACGGTTCATGCTGCGCTACTCCGACGCCTGGCAAGCCCACAAGAGCCGAACCTGAGCGCCTAGGCGCGTTGGCTCGACACCGACAACACCTCACCGGTCATATACGAGCTGTAGTCGCTCGCGAGGAACACCATCACGTTGGAGATCTCCCACGGCTCGGCCCCCCGTCCGAAGGCTTCACGTTTCTCGAGCTCCTCGAGCAAGCCAGGCGGCGTAACCTTTGCGAGGAACGGGTGCATCGCGAGTGACGGTGCGACGCAATTCACGCGTACGTTGGCTGCGGCCGCCTCGATCGCCGAGCATCGCGTGAGCGCCATCACACCGGCCTTGGCCGCCGCGTAGTGCGCTTGGCCTTCCTGCGCTCGCCAACCGAGCACCGATGCGTTGTTGACGATGGCACCACTGCCGCGTGGCATCATGTGTTTCAGGGCGGCGCGGGTGCATCGGAAGCAACCGTTCAGCGTCACGTCGAGCACGGCGTTCCATTGCTCGTCCGTCATGTCGACGATCTTCGAGTAGCCGCCTAGGCCGGCATTGTTCATCAGGATGTCGACGTGCCCCAGCTTTTCGATCGCGTGCTCGAACATGCCCTGTACTTCGTTTTCCTTGGTGACGTTGCACAGCACCGTGTCGGGGCGCTTGCCGGTTTCTGCTTCGATCTTTTCGGCGGCTTCTCCAAGACGTCGCTCGTGAATGTCGCTGATGACGAGTCCGGCGGCGCCTTCTTCGAAGCAGCGAACGGAAGTAGCGAACCCGATCCCAGTGCCTGCGGCGGCGGTGACCAAGACGGTCTTACCTTCGAGCAGCCCGTGGCCGCCAACGTACCTTGGTGTGCTGCTCATCGTGGTTCCTTTGGAAGGCCGAGTCCCCGCTCGCCGATGATGTTGCGCTGAATCTGGTTCGAGCCCGCGTAGATGGTGTCGGCCCTCGCGAACAGATACCACTTCTGCATGCGTGTGAGCTCGTACGGAGCCCCGTGGAGGATCTCTGCCTCCGGACCGAGAATGTCCATGGCGAGCTTGCCGAGGTCGCGATGCCAGTTCGACCAATAAAGCTTGCTGATCAGAGCTTCGCGATTCAGGTCGGCACCTTGATGCTCCAGCATGCGAAGCGCGTTGACCCGCATCACCTTCAGTCCGATCCATGCGTGGGCGAGGCGTTGCCGGATGATTGGGTCCTTAGCTGCTCCGCTCTTCTTGGCGGCTTCCACAACCTGTTCGAACTCCTGCTTGAAGAGATACTGCTGTCCCAGCGTCGAGGCTCCTCGCTCGAACGCAAGCGTCCCCATGGCGACTTTCCATCCATTGTTGACGCCGCCGACGACATGGTCCTTCTGCGCTTTCGCGCCGTCGAAGAAGACCTCCGCGAACTCGGCGCTCCCGCCCATCTGTTTGATTGGACGGACCTCGATTCCGTCCTGCTTCATCGGGACGAGGATGTAGCTGATCCCGCGGTGCTTGGGCGCCTCCGGATCGGTGCGACACAACACGAAGCACCAATCCGAGTATTGCGCTCCCGAGGTCCAGATCTTTTGGCCCTCGATGATCCATTCATCCCCCGCGAGCGTCGCCTTGGTTTGCACGTTCGCCAGATCCGAACCCGCGCCCGGCTCCGAGTACCCCTGACACCAGATCTCGTCGCCGGATACGATGGGTGGCAGGAACCTCTGCTGCTGCTCTGGTGATCCAAAGTGAATCAATGTCGGTCCGAGCAGGGTCTCACCGATGTGGCCTACGTTGCCCGGTCCGTTCGCGCGAACGTACTCCTCGTTGAAGATCGCCTCTTCTTTGATGGAGCATCCGCGCCCGCCGAACTCCTTTGGCCAGCCGATGCAATTCCAGCCGGCGGCCCCCATGGCTTTTCCCCAGGCGATTCGTTCCTCGATGTACGAGTCCTGATCTCCCGAGGCGCCCCGGCCTTGGAGGTCTTTGTAAGGGCCGTTTAGCTGCTCTTCCAGCCAGGCGCGTGCCGCACGTTGGAATGCCCGTTCTGCCTCGTTGAGCTGTAGCTCCATCACAACCCCATGCGCATCGCGACTCGCTCGCGGTGAAAGGAGGGTTCGCCGAGAAGCACTTCACTTGCCTTGGCGCGCTTCAAGTACAGGTGGGCGGGGTGCTCCCAAGTAAAACCGATGCCGCCGTGGATTTGTATGTTCTCCGCGGCGCAGTGGAAGAACGTGTCGGAGCAGAAGGCCTTGGCGCTCGATGCGACTTCGCCCAAGTCGACTTCCCCTTGGCCCGCGACGGCGCTCGCGTAAAACGCCGCCGACCGAGCCGACTCGACCATGGTGAGCATGTCCGCGCATTTGTGTTTGATCGCCTGAAAAGAACCAATCGGCCTTCCAAATTGTTTCCGAACCTTCGCGTACTCGACCGACATGTCGAGGCACATCTCGGCTGCACCCACCTGCTCGGCGGCGAGTGCGATGCGAGCGAGGTCCAGGGTGCGCTCGCACAACTCCCAACCGCGGCCTTCCTCGCCGATGAGCGCGCCGGCGGGCACAACAACCCGATCGAGCGTGATGGCTGCAAGCTTGCGAGTTTGGTCCATCGAGGGCGTCCAGGTGCGTGTTACCCCCCGGGTATTTGCGGGCACCGCAAACACGCTGACCCCTTCAATGCCGCGGCTGTGTTCGGAGCGCGCCGCAACGAAAATGAGATCCGCAGTGTGACCGTCGATCACGTAGCGCTTGTCGCCACGAAGCACGTAGCCGTCGCCGGCGTGCTCGTAGGTAGCCCGGATTGCATCGGCTCCGTTCTCTCGCCCCTTTTCGGCGTAAGCCAGCGTGGCGGTCGTCTTGCCGGCCGCGATGGCCGAAAGATGTTGCTCCTTTTGAGCCTCATTGCCGCCGACGAGCAGAACGTTGGCTCCGAGGCAGATCGTCGCGAAAAACGGCGAGCAGAGAAGCGCGCGCCCCATTTCTTCCATCACCGGGTGTAGGTCGAGGTAGCTCATGCCGAGCCCATCATAGGCCTCGGGAATGGTGAGCGCGGTCCATGCGAGCTCTTCCGAGAGCTGCTCCCAGACCCTCGAGTCGTAGCCCTGCTCGGTCTCCATCGCGCTTCGGACGCGCGCCTCCGAAGACTCGCTCTGCAGGAACCGTCGCGCGGCTCGCCTCAGCTCGTCTTGTTGTTCCGAGAACGAAAAATCCACTCGCTCACTCTCCTCGATTGACGCTTGCGGCGGAGAGGAATGCTGGTGTCTCGCCACCGCCGTGCAGCACTAGATTTGCGCCGCTCACGTACGCGGCGAGGGGCGAGGCGAAGAACATGCACGCTCCTGCAACGTCGCCTCCTGTGCCCATTCGGCGGAGCGGAACCGTCTCCGCGACACGCGCCATGCCTTCGGCGTCGCCGTAGTGAAGATGTGACTGCTCGGTTTGAATGAGCCCCGCCGAAATCACGTTCACGCGGACCTTGGGCGCCCATTCGATTGCGAGCGTGCCGGTGAGGTTGATGAGACCCGCCTTGGCTGCGCCGTAGGCCGCCGTCCCTGGCGATGGGCGGATACCCGACACGCTCGCGATGTTGATGATCGACCCGCCGCTCGGTTGCTGCTGCATGACGCGATTGGCCTGCTGCGCGCAGTGAAGCGCAGATGTCAGGTTGAGCTGGATCACCTTTTCCGAAAACCGTGGCGACACTGTCGCCGCGTCGGCAAAAGGCGCTCCGCCCGCATTGTTCACCAGTATGTCGAGCCTGCCGAGGGTCGCGATCACGGTATCGATCAGTCGCTCGACTTGTTCTGCGTCCCGTACATCTGCATTAAAGAACGTCGCGATCGCGCCGCCTACGCTCGGTAGGTCGTGTGGTTCCTTGCGTCCGCAGATCGCGACCTCCGCCCCGGCCGCGAGAAAGGCTTCTGCAATGCCGCGACCGATGCCCCGGCTCCCGCCAGTGACGAGCACGGCCTGACCGCTGAAGTCGAGAGAGTTGTTCATGTTCCGTACACTTTCACCAGCGGTTGGGCTTTGGAGAGAAGGGCTTCGACTGCGGGGCCGACCTCGGCCGCATCCCAACGTTTGCCGATGTCGACTGTCTGTTCGCGGCGGTACCCGTCGAAGACGCTAATGGTTCCGCCGAAGACCTCCCAGACACGCCCAGTGGCCTCGCGCGATTGCGAGCTCGCGAGCCAGGCGACGAATGGCGAGACGTTTGCCGGGTCGTTTTCGTCGAATCCATGATCCGGCGCTTTCATCGAATCGCCAAATGCGCCTTCGGTCATCCGGGTCCGCGCGATCGGGCATATCGCGTTCGCGGTGACCCCATACCGGCCGAGCTCGGCCGCCTGCACGAGGGTCAGGGTAGCGATGCCGCCTTTCGCGGCCGAGTAACTCGATTGCCCGACGCTGCCGAGCACGCCGGCACCGGAGCTGGTGTTGATGATGCGCGCATCGACCTGCTCTCCGGCCTTGACCCGACCGCGCCAGTAGGCGGCCGCGTGGCGTGCGATACAGAAGTGGCCTTTCAAGTGCACGCGGATGACGGCGTCCCACTCCTCTTCACTGCAACTCACGAACATCCGGTCGCGGACGAAGCCGGCGTTGTTGACCACCACGTCGAGACCGCCAAACGCATCGATCGTCTGACGGACCAGGGCTTCGGTTTGTCCCCAGTCGGCAACGTCCGCCCCATTTGCAACTGCTTCGCCGCCCATGTCGAGAATCGCCCGAACGACCTCGTCCGCGGGACCGGTGCCTCCGCCTTCGCCGCTATTGCTGACGCCCAAGTCGTTCACGACGACCTTTGCGCCCTGCCGCGCAAGCTCGAGCGCGTGCTCACGGCCGATGCCGCGGCCTGCGCCCGTTACGATTGCTACCCGTCCTTCACAAATGCCAGTCATCGTCTAAACCTCTGGGTCGGCCAACTTGACCATGAGCTTGCCTCGGTGGTCTCCACGGAAAAGTCGAAGAAAGAGCGACGGGGCCTGGTCGATCCCTTCGACGACTTCGTCGCGATAGTGAAGCTTACCCTCGCGAATCCAATGTGCGAGGGCGATGCGCGCTTCTTCGTAACGGCGCGCGAAATCCAGGGTCGTGAAGCCCTCCATCCGGGCGCTCTTGGCCAGCAGTTGGAGGTAATTGCTCGGGCCTGGCGGCGGCTCGGTCGCGTTGATCTGCGAGATCGCACCGCAGAGTACAACACGCGCCCGCCGATTCAGGCGAGTGAGCACCGTGTTGAGAATCTCGCCGCCAACGCTATCGAAGAACACGTCGACGCCATTTGGGCAAAGCTTCTTGAGAGCGAACCTTAGATCGGTCTTCTTGTAGTTCAGCGCACTGTGGTAGCCAAGCTCGCCGGTGAGCCACGCACATTTCTCGTCGCTTCCCGTGAGCCCGACGGCACGGCAACCTTTGATCCGAGCGATCTGGCCGGCGATCGATCCGACACCACCTGCGGCAGCGGACACGAGCACAGTCTCGCCTTCCTTGGGTCGACCGACTTCCAACAGGCCGAAGTAAGCCGTCAGCCCATTGCCGCCGAGCACGCTGAGCATCGACTGCAAAGGAATGCCTTCTATCCTCTCGACCTTGCCATGGAGCTGGCCTGCCGGAACCACGCTGAACGATTCCCAGGTGCCGAGCGCCTGAACGATCTGCCCGACGGGCCAGCCATCCGCGTTGGACTCGACGATTTGTGAGAGCGTGCCGCTGCGGATCGGCGCTCCGATCTGGATGGGGGGCAGATACGACTTCGCTTCGCTCATCCATCCGCGTATCGCGGGGTCGATCGAGAGATAGAGGTTCTTGAGGAGCACTTCACCCGGCCCGGGCGACGCCACAGGGCCCTCGCTGGCCTCGAAATCGTCGGCTCGTGGCACCCCGACCGGCCGCTTACTCAACAAAATCTGCCTATTCAAGTGCTTCACGGGGCTCCGCCGCTAGACTGAAACACGTTTCACTTTTTGCAAGGAGACGGCGATCTCGGCAGAACCAAACGCTTAGCCGAGCCTCTCGATCACGGCGGCCATGCCTTGACCGCCACCGACGCACATCGTCTCGAGGCCGTAACGGCCGTCGCGCGACTGCAGGTTGTGGATCAGGGTCGTCATGATGCGAGCGCCCGTTTGGCCGAACGGGTGGCCGAGCGCGATCGCGCCGCCATTGACGTTGAGCTTATCGAACGGAATCCCGAGCTCCCATGCGGACGGGATGACCTGGGCCGCGAAGGCTTCGTTGATTTCGACGAGGTCGATGTCGTTGATGCTGAGGCCGGCCCGTCCGAGGGCTTGTTTGCTCGCCTCGATCGGCCCGAGGCCCATGATCTCGGGGTTGAGGGCCGAAACCCCGGTCGATACGATGCGGGCAAGCGGCGTGATGCCCAGCTCTTTGGCGCGCTTGTCGCTCATGACCACCACCGCGGCAGCCCCGTCGTTGAGCGGGCACGCGTTGCCCGCCGTGACGGTCGCCTTCTCGCCGAGCTGCGCGTGCAGCACGGGCTTGAGGCCAGCGAGCTTCTCTGCCGTGGTCCCGTGGCGTGGGCAGTCGTCCGTGTCGACAATCGCGCCGCTCGGCGTCGTGACGGGGGTGATCTCTTCGGCGAAGTACCCGGACTTCTGCGCTGCCTCGGCGCGTTGCTGGGAAAGCGCTGCAAACTCGTCTTGCTGCTCGCGCGAGACGGCCATGTACTGTGCGACGTTCTCGGCGGTCTGGAGCATGGTGATGTAGACGTCAGCCAAGCCGCTGGTGGGCTCCCACGTGCCGCCGTCAGGCGTCATGAGCGCGGCCATGCGCGCCTCGGCCTCCGCAAATTTCGGGTTCTTGGTGTTCTCCATCCCGTCTGACTTGCCGAAGCCGAATCGGCTCACGCACTCCACGCCAGCTGCAACGAACACTTCTCCCTCGCCGGCCTTGATGGCGTGCGCTGCCATTCGAATCGTCTGAAGCGATGAAGAGCAGTAACGGTTCACGGTCGTGCCTGGGGTGTCGATTCCCGCCAACAGGCTCACGACACGCCCCATGTTGTACCCGTGCTCCCCCGCGGGTTGCGCGCAGCCGATCATCAGATCCTCGACCGTGGTCGGATCGAGGTTCGGCACTTTCCCGAGGGCGGCCCGTACCGCGATCGCAGCGAGGTCGTCTGGGCGCATCTCGATCAACGACCCTTTGAAGGCGCGGCCGATCGGCGTCCGCGCAGTGGAAACGATCACGGCTTCAGGCATGTCTCACTCCTCGATGAACATCGGGTTGCGCGCATCGCGCAGCACATCCTTTAGCACCTTTCCGGTCGCGTTGCGGGGAAGGGGTGCGTTCCGACGCTCCCAAACCGTTGGGACCTTGTAGTACGCTAGAGTCTCGGCGACCCAACTGCGGAGTCCTTCGTCGGAGACGTCCCGGTCCGCGTGGAAGACGACGATCGCCTTCACCTCTTGTCCGAGCTCTTCGTGATCGATACCGATGACGGCGGCTTCTGCGATATGCGGGTGCGCCTCGAGTCGTTGCTCGATTTCGAAAGGGTAGACGTTTTCGCCACCACGGAGGATCAAGTCGCGCTTCCGAGAGGCGATGTAGAGCTTGCCGTTTTCGAGATGACCCACGTCGCCCGTGCTGAGCCAACCGCCTGGCTTGATGGCGGCGTCCGTTGCCTCGGGGTCGTCCCAGTACCCCTGCATCACGAGCGGACCACGAAGATGGATCTCGCCTTCTTCGCCGTCGGGCAACGGCTGGTCAAGCTCGTCGCGAATCTCGATATCGACAATCGGGACGGGGCGGCCGACGGAAGCGGGATCGTCGGCGAGCTCGTGGCCGGCGTTGAGCGTACCGAAGGCCGTGCCCTCCGTGAGACCGTAGCCCACCCCCATGGTGTGGCTACACTGCGGAAAGAGGTCGCGGGCTTTCTCGATAAGGGGCGGCGGGATGGGCGAACCGCCGCCACCAACGGAGCGGAAAGAGCTGAGGTCGTACTCGCCGACCCTTGGGTGGTTGAGCAGCCGGTGAAGGACGGTCGCCGTATAGCCCCAGCCGGTCACCTTCTCGCTTTCGATCAGGCCGAGCGCCGTTTCGGGATCGAAACGGCCCATGGGCCACACGGTCTTCGCCCCCGCAGCCAAGGCGGTGACTGCGCCACAGTGAAGCCCCGAGACGTGAAAAAGCGGGCTCGTCACCAACACGCTGTTCGGAAGCTGAGGCAGGTCGGCCTGCTTTGGGTTCGCCATCATCAGCCTTGCGCCGTGGAAGAAGCTGACCATGACCATGTTGGTGACGTTCGCGTGCGTATGAACCACGCCTTTTGCGCGACCAGTCGTGCCGCTGGTGTACAAGATGATCGCGGGGTCGCTTTCCGCGATCGGCTGGGTCGGAAGCTTGGCGTCTGGATAGGCCTCGAGGAGAGAGTCGAAGTCGTCTTCGATGATGAGCATGGGCACGCCGAGATCAGCGGTGATGCGGGCGGCCCGTTTTCGGTCTGCGAGGACGAGCTTTGGTCGGCTGTTGGCGACGGCGTAGCGGATCTCGTCTTCGGTCCACCATCCGTTCAGACCGACGCAAATGGCGCCTGAGCTCACCGCGGCCCAGAACGCGATGACCCATTCGGGGCAGTTCGCCGCTAGGATCGCTACTCGGTCGCCAGACTCGATCCCGAATCTGGCGCGGAATGCGGCTGCTGCGCTCGCCACGAGCCTCTCGTGCTCGGCAAACGTGTATCGGCGATCGCGCTCGCCATCGCGGAAGACCATGTACTCCGCCTCGCCGAACTCCCTTGCCCGCAACAGCACATCGCGCAACGATCGTGCGCGGTTCGCGAACATCCGGACCGGTGTCCCGGACGCTTCATGCTCCTCCAGCGCGAACGGTGCGCCTGGCGCCAGCAGCTGCGCTTCGATCGCCTCCAAGCGGCTCATGACCCCAACTTCGCCGCGATCTGTTCCTGGACCCAGCCCTCCGCCGAGGGGAGGTCTCGAAAGATCTTCACCGGGATGGGGCTCGGCGTCACCCACGAGATCGCTGTCCAGAAGCCCTGTTGGAGCGGGCTGGCAAAGACGAGCCCGCCTCCCGCGCAGTTCGCTCTGAGGTGCTGCTTGTCGCGCGTGATCCAGTCCATGATGCCGCGGCGTTGCGTCGGCGAGACTCGACCGACTTCACGGGCATCGATCACGACGCCGTACAACTCGCCGCGTCGCGCCCACTCCGACATGATGTCGATGTGCCGCTGCCATTCCGCATCGTCCGGGACCCCTTGATAGGTCATCCGCATCAGTGGCTTCTCCCGTTCGTCCATGATGACTTGGCCCATGTTCCCCCCGTGTGAGCGTTGCCCAGCCTCGCGTAGCCTACAACGTGTATCCGCCGTCGACGAACAGTGTCTGTCCCGTGATGTAGCGGGCCCGTTCCGAGGCCAAAAACACCACAGCGTCGGCGATCTCACTGGGCTTCCCGAAACGTCGGAGCGGCGTGTTTCGAAGGGCCGCATCGACCCATGCTTGACTCAACTCTCCGCGCTCGACCAGCTTCGGAAACATCCCGGCGTCGACGACTCCGACCGCCACGTTGTTCGCGCGGATGCCATGTCGGCCTTCTTCACGGGCAACCCCACGCATGAGCGCTTCGATGGCTCCTTTGGGGGCCACCGA
>JAHEEE010000030.1:0-22921 GCA_024640845.1 Myxococcales bacterium
TGCGCTTTCGCCGGCCGGCTTCATCAACGGGCTTCCCTTGGGGGGGCTAGGGAGGCCGAGGCAGGCACCACTTGCGGGAACGCTTTTTCGCCTGACTCTGGATGGGATGGTGGGCTCATCCGTCGCCCTGCGTTCCGTACGCTGGTGCCTGCCTCGCACCGAATGACAAGGGGACGCTACCCACGATTTTTGCATTTGCGGCGACAAAAGGCGGTACTCGACGCGCCACGCTTTGCAATAATTCACCCCCTTGGGCTTGTAATTTCCTCGCCCATGTGGATCGATGGCCCGCGGTGGGCACGCCTCCAGGGAAACCAAGGACTCACTCAGGCCACCGCGTCTCGGGCGCCTGGACACGCGGCGTGGTGAACGCATTCGAGTCCCTCGGGCTCGATGTCGAAGCGCTTGCCGATGAGATCGGCGTCGATATCGACATCTTCACCGACACGGCCGGCCGTCCTCCGCGCGACACGCTCGGTCGATTTTGGCGCGCCGCGCTCCGTGCCAGTCGCGACCGCCACCTCGGGCTGAGCGCCGGAGAGGTCTGGCACCCTAGGGCCGATCACCTGGTGATCCTGCTGCTCACCAGCGCGGAGACCATCGGGCAGGGCCTCGAGACGAGCTTCCGCTACCAAGAGCTTCTGTCGCACGGGCGGGTGCTCTCGTTGGACAAGGTCGGCGAGCTTCACGCCATCCATGTGAACAAGGTCGAGCACGAGCTGCCCATCACGGTGCACGAAATCGAGTTCATTGCGGTCATCGTGTTGAAAGTGCTTCGGTTCGCCACGGACGGCCGCTTCACTCCACGAGAGATGCAGTTCGGGCACCCCTATCGAGGGAACATCCAAAAATACACGCACGCCTTCGGTTGTTCCGTCACGTTCGGGCACGAGCAAACAACGATTCTGGCCGATGAGGAGGCCTGGGCATTGCCGCTCGCGCACGGCAATATGGCCCTGCACGGCCAACTTCGCACGGTGGCCGCGAGCCTTCATTCAGAGCTCGAGTCGTATGCGTTCATCGACATCGTTCGTGACCGCATCAAGCTGCTGCTGCCGCGTGGTCAGTCGAACATCGAGGCGGTTGCCGAGGCGCTTCACATGACGGCGCGAACGCTGCAGCGGCGTCTCCAAGATGACGGCACCACGTACCGGGCGCTCGTCGAGGCGTCGCGGAAGTCGATCATGGTCGGCTGCTTCGAGCGAAACGAGACGCCCGACGAGATCATGCGGCATGCTGGGTACACGAATCAGCGCGCCTTCAGACGGGCGCTGCGGCGCTGGAACATGCCCGATCCAGATGATGGTTCGCCCTCGTAGCGCGCTGTCTTGGCTATTCCCCGGCGACTTCGGCAGCCGTCCATCCATCGTTGCGGTGAACGGTGCGCTCGCTACGGAAAGCCCCGTCGGCGTCGTCCCATTTGCGCTTGGCGAGCTCGGCTTTGGGCTCGATCTTGTCGCGTTTCCAGGACACCCACTCGGTACACGTCCGGAGCTCCTGCTTGAAAGGCGTTTGCTCCTTGATGGCGTTCGGGAACAGCTCGAGCGGCTGGTCGGCTTTGCGTACCACCTCGATTTCCACGGGGCTCTTCATGTTGACGCGCGCGCGTAGCCTCACGACGTAGGTCTTGCCGGCGCTGAGCTTGGCCTGCATGAGCTGCACGGTCGGCGGAGCTGTGCCGGTGATGACGAGCAGCATGTGCTTACCCGGCCACATCGGCACCGCCACCTGCCAACCGTTCTCGACGCGGGCGATGCATCGGCCCGCTTGGTTGACGATGCGAAACCCGGTTTCGCTGGCCTGCCGGTGGCGCGGGCGGGTGAACACGAGCAGCGCTTGGTCCGAAGGCGCGGCATAGGGCTCCTCGATGGCCACCGAAATCTGCGCGTCGGCGCGCACGCAGAGAACGCAACACGCGATCAGCAGTGCGCCGAGAACACTCGGGATTCGGACCAACTTTCGCGCCATGTTGTGAGGTATCTCGCACGCCAACATGACACCGGCAATCGCCTTGGTTTTTCGCAATAATGTACACGTGCGCACTTTGAAGGACGGGGGGCCGGCGCCATCGCTACCGGTGCCCCCGGACGAGCAAACACCGAGGATCGGCGACGTCTTGGATTCTCGGTACCGAATCACTGGCGTCTTGGGCTCTGGTGGGATGGGGTGCGTCTATCTCGCGGAGCACATTTCGATTCGGCGCCCGTTGGCGCTGAAGCTGCTGCACCCCGAAGTCGAAGGGATCGACGAGATAAACCAGCGCTTCGAGCGCGAGGCGTTTGCGATCGGTCGTGTCGACCATCCGAACTGCGTCAACGTGTCGGACTTCGGCAAGCTCGCAGACGGCACGCTCTACATGGTGCTCGAGCTTCTGGACGGCGTTCTGCTCTCGGATCTCCTCGACCGCGAGCGGTGTGTCGGTTGGGAGCGGACGCTGCACATCGGACGGCACGTGCTGAGCGCGCTCGAGTATGCGCATGACGCCGGCATCATTCACCGGGACATCAAGCCGGAAAACGTGATTCTGGTCGACCAAGATGGGGACCCCGATTTCGCCAAGATCCTCGACTTCGGTATCGCGAAGCTTCGCGACGACGCCCACCCCGAAGAGAACACCGGGATTCTGACGAATGACGCCAAGCTCACGCAACATGGCGTGACGATTGGCACGCCGACCTACATCGCGCCGGAGCAGGCTTACGGACAACCGATCGACGGGCGCGCCGACCTCTATTCGCTGTCGGTCATGCTGTACGAGATGATTAGCGGGGTGCCCCCCTTCGACGCCGACGAAGTGGGCACGCTCCTTCGTATGCACGTATCGCACGAGGTTCCATCTTTCGAGGAAGTGGCCCCGAAGATCGAGGTTCCTCAGGCGGTGGAGAAATTGATCCGGCACGGGTTGGCCAAGCGACCCGAAGACCGGATTCCAAGTGCCAAGGCGTATATCGACCAGATCGACCAGATCATCGAGGAAGAACAGGACAGGGGCTCTGGCCTGCGCGAGGTTCCGGGGCGCGTCGTCGACGGCCTTCGCGGCACTGTCACTCCTGCGGTTGCGCGGGTGGTCTCGCAGAAATGGAATCGGAAGCGTGTCATGGTCGCGGCGCTCGCGCTGCTTTGTCTCACCGGTGGCGTGACGTTTGCGTTTGGAAGCGACAAACCTGACTACCTTCCGAGGACGCCACTCTCGCCGCTGGTGTCCGGGGCGCACGGCCCGGAGGCCGAGGAGGCGGCCGACATGCTGGCCCAGGGCCGGCCGAAGGACGCCGCGGCGTTCCTCATGGGGCATCGCGAGGAAGTACGCGAGGAGCCCTATGCGCAGATGGTGCTCGGCCACGCGCAGGCCAGCGCACAGCGAAACATCCTCGCGTTGGCTGCCTACGACAAGGCCGTCACGCTCGAACCGAAGTTCGCGAAGGACAAACTGATGCGAACGAACGTCGAGCTCATGCTGGCAAAGAAGGCGCCGGGCATCGTCGATGCGGCGCTCGAGTTCCTCGGCACGCTCGCCAAGACCGGTGACTGGGCGGCTGCGGATCAGCTCGTCGACCTCGCGTCATCGTCGAAGAATGCGCGTCGCAGGCACACGGCGCTGCGCGTCGCCGATGAGGCCGGCCTCGGGGACCGCGTCGATCGGCTCGGCTCGTACGTGCTAGATCTCGAGCAGGGCGAAACCTGCTTGATTCGCAAAGAGGCCGTCGGGAAGCTGCGCGCGCTCGGCGACAAGAAGGCGATTCCTCCCCTCCGCGAGGCCCGCAAGCGAATCCGCACCGAAGGCGCCCTGATGAAGCGCAAGGTCAATACGAACGCCTGCCTGAAGAGCACGGCCAACGAGGCGATTCGCTACCTGCAGAGCCTGTGACTTGGGCTGGATCCGGCGGCGGGCACCTGCGGCCGATCTTCAGATTCGCGCATTTGTGAGGCAGCATACAAAAAGGACTTTGGCTTGGGGGCGACGTGGAGCCGGCGTCTGGATAGTATCGCGGCATGGTCCTAGACCGCACGGTACGAAGGTAGGAATTGCGATGAAGGCTCCCCAAATGAAGACCCTCGCAGCGGCCGCCCTGCTGGTCGCCGCTTGTAGCAGCAGCACGAGCCCCACTGACGGCGAGCTCGCCAACGTTTTGGCGGCGGCAGCCGATCGAGAGGGCGTGCCGCCCGGTGAATGTCGCGACGCGTGTCTCAGCGCGGCGTTGGCCGTGTTCGACGAGTGCACCGCAGAGAGCGACGACCGCGAAGCATGCTTTGCCAAAGCGATCCGGAGCTTCTTCGATTGCGCCAAGGAGTGCCCGCCTCCGACATGCGAAGACCGTTGCCAAGCAAAGGCGACGCAGCATTACATGGAGTGCAAAGATGCGGGAGGCGATGAAGACACCTGTGCTGCCGAGGGCCGCGGGGTCTTGGCGCATTGCCGTGAAGATAACTGCGATGGACCCGCGCCGTGTGCCGCTCAGTGCAAGGCCGCAGCGACCGAGTTGCTCGAAGCCTGCCTTGCGGACGGGGGAACCGAAGAGCGATGCACCCACCGGGCGCGAGAAGCGCTAGCAACCTGCGTCGCTGAGAACTGCGAGGAGCCGCAAGCGCCTACCTGCGAGGATCGCTGTGAACGCGCCGGCCGCGAGCTCTTCGAAGTCTGTGTCGATGGGGGCTCCGATGAAGATCGCTGCGCCAAGATCGCGCGAGAGGCAGTTGCCGAGTGTGAAGAAAAGCACTGCACACCAGCACCTCCCGCTTGCGAGGACAAGTGTGCGCGGCTCGCCGAGCGCGTCTTCGGCGCGTGCACGGATAAGCTCGACGACGAGGAGCTGTGCGGCAAGATCGCCCGGCAGATGCAGGGGCACTGCAACGAATTCTGCAACGACCAAGAGTGCTGTTGTGATGGTCGATGCGATGACGAGGACACGGATTCGGACAGCGATACGGACTCGGACAGCGATACTGACAGTGACAGCGACAGCGACACCGACAGCGACTCGGACACCGACAAGAAGCCTCCAAAGGACGACTGCCACTTCGAGGACGGGCAGAAGGGAAAATGTGACTAAACTCCTCGCGAAAGCCACCGAAACGGGTTGACGCGCTGCGGTCACGGCATGATATCCTCCCCGCTTCATTGTCGGGAGGATAGCCATGGCTCGTCTGGGATCGTTGATCTGTGCGTCGTCGTTTGTTTTGTTGTTCGGCTGCAAGCCGGTCGGGCCGCCTGCCGACGATGCGCCCGCCGCCGAGGAGGCGCCTGCCGCCGGTGAACCGCGGACGGGGTGGGAACCCCAAGAGGTCGCGTATCCTGCGAGCCCTGCGTCCATCGCGAAGACGGACGACGTCATCAAAGCCGCACAGGACGGCGACATGCCGAACATCCTCGTGATCTGGGGAGACGACATCGGTCAGTCGAACATCAGCGCGTACACCATGGGACTCATGGGCTACCGAACGCCGAACATCGACCGCGTCGCGCGCGAGGGGATGATCTTCACCGACTACTATGGCGAGCAAAGCTGCACCGCCGGGCGTTCGAGCTTCATCACGGGGCAGTCGGTGTTTCGGACGGGCCTTTCCAAAGTGGGCATGCCTGGCGCGGACATGGGACTCTCGAGCGAGGACCCGACCATCGCCGAGGTGCTAAAGCCGCTTGGATACGCGACAGGGCAGTTCGGCAAGAACCACCTCGGCGACAAAGACGAGTTCCTTCCCACCAATCACGGCTTCGATGAGTTCCTCGGCAACCTCTACCACCTCAACGCCGAGGAAGAGCCGGAGAACCCCGACTATCCGAAAGGGGAGAACTTCAAGAAGCGCTTCGGCCCCCGCGGCGTCATTCATAGCTATGCTGACGGTCGCATCGAAGACACGGGCCCTCTCACCAAGAAGCGGATGGAAGTCATCGACGACGAGACCTGTGACGCAGCGATCCGATTCATCGAAGAGCAGCACGCGGCCGGCAAGAAGTTTTTCGTGTGGTGGAATGGGACCCGGATGCACTTCCGAACGCACGTGAAGGAGGAGCTACGCGGAATTTCCGGGCAAAACGAATACGCCGATGGAATGGTCGAACACGACAGGCACGTCGGAAAGTTGCTCGACACGCTCGACGAGCTCGGCATCACCAACAACACGCTCGTCTTCTACAGCACCGACAACGGGCCTCACTACAACACTTGGCCGGATGCAGCGGCCACCCCGTTCCGCGGTGAAAAGAACACCAACTGGGAGGGCGGTTGGCGAGTGCCCGCGATGGTGCGATGGCCGGGCAAGGTTCCCGCAGGCACCGTCTCGAACGAGATCATGGCGCACATGGATTGGTTGCCGACCTTCGCCGCCGCGGCGGGCGCGCCCGGCGTGAAGGACGAGCTGTTGAACGGCGCCACGATCGACGGCAAGCGCTTCAAGGTGCACCTCGACGGATACAATCAGCTCGACATGCTCCTCGGTAATGGGCCGAGTCATCGCGACGAGCTGTTTTACTTCTCGGACGACGGAGACTTGCTGGCGCTTCGCTACCAAGATTGGAAAATCGTCTTCATGGAGCAGCGCGTGCAGGGCACGCTCCAGGTGTGGGCAGAACCCTTCGTCACGCTGCGCGTTCCGAAGCTCTTCAATCTGCGGCGCGATCCGTACGAGCGCGCCGACATCACCTCGAACACCTATTGGGATTGGCTCATCGACCGCGCGTTTGCGATTTACGGCGCGCAGATGTTGGTCGGGAACTTCCTCGCTACCTTCGAGCAGTACCCGCCGCGAGGAGAGGCAGCGAGCTTCACGATTGGCGACGCGCTCGAGAAGATAAAGACTCCCGCCGCGCACTAGCCAGGAGAGGAACATGGAGACTCGCGCAGCAGTCGCGCACCAGGCGGGCAAGCCGCTCACCATCGAAACCATTCAGCTCGAAGGGCCGCGGGCCGGCGAGGTGCTGATCGAGGTGAAGGCGACGGGCATCTGTCACACCGATGCGTACACCCTCTCGGGGGCTGATCCGGAAGGGATTTTCCCCTCGGTTTTGGGGCACGAGGGGGCCGGAGTGGTTGTGGAAGTCGGGCCGGACGTGAAGAGCATCGCGGTCGGAGACCATGTCATCCCGCTCTACGTGCCGGAGTGCCGCAACTGCGACTACTGCACTTCTGGGAAGACCAACCTCTGCCAGGCGATTCGGGTGACCCAGGGCAAGGGGCTGATGCCCGACGCGACGAGCCGGTTCTCGCTCGGTAACGAAACGCTCTTTCACTACATGGGGACGTCGACCTTCTCGCAGTACACGGTAGTGCCCGAGATCTCGGTCGCCAAAATCCGGACGGACGCACCGTTTGACAAGGTCTGCTACATCGGGTGCGGCGTGACGACCGGGATCGGGGCCGTCATCAACACCGCGAAAGTCGAGCCAGGTGCGAACGTGGTGGTGTTCGGGCTGGGCGGCATCGGTCTCAACGTGGTGCAAGGGGCGCGAATGGCCGGCGCCGACAAGATCGTCGGTGTGGACCTCAATCCGGCGCGACGCGCGCTCGCCGAGAAGTTCGGGATGACGCACTTCGTTAACCCGAAAGAAGTCGAAGGCGACTTGGTCGCGTACATCGTGGACCTCACCGGCGGCGGCGCCGACTACAGCTTCGAGTGCATCGGCAACGTCCAGGTGATGCGACAAGCGCTCGAGTGCTGCCACAAAGGGTGGGGCGAGAGCGTCATCATCGGTGTCGCTGGCGCCGGCGAAGAAATTTCGACCCGGCCGTTCCAGCTCGTGACCGGCCGCGTGTGGCGCGGCACGGCGTTTGGCGGGGCCAAAGGGCGCACCGACGTGCCGAAGATCGTCGACTGGTACATGGAAGGCAAGATCAACATCGACGATCTGATTACGCACAAGATGCCGCTCGACGACATCAACGAGGCCTTTGACTTGATGCACCACGGCAAGTCGATACGCAGCGTCGTGGAGTTCTAGAGTGGGCGACGAAGGCATCTTCGTACATCAGTTCGAGCTCGGCCCCTGGGACAACTTCATCTATCTCGTGGGCGACAAGGCGACGCGCGAGTGCGTCGTGGTCGATCCGGCGTGGGACGCACAGGTCATTCTCGACGAGGCCGCCAAGCTCGATGTGAGAATCGCCGGCATCCTCTGCACGCACAGCCATTTCGACCACGTCAATCGGGTCGACGCGCTCGTCGAGCGAACCGACGTTCCTGTGCATATGCTCGGCGAGGAAATTGATTTCTCCGGGTTCCGCTCCGAGAACCTCGAACGGCACCGGCCCGGCGATGTGCTCAGCGTCGGCAAGCACCTCGACATCACGTTCATGCACACGCCGGGGCATACGCCAGGTTCGACGACCTATCGCATTCGCGACGCCATCGTCACGGGCGACACCATGTTCGTGCAGGGCTGCGGGCGTTGCGATTTCGTCGGCGGCGACCCGGAGGTGATGTTTGGCACGCTCAAAGGGTTGGTGGAAGCGCTGCCCCGCGAGACGCGGATGTACCCAGGCCACAACTACGGGCCCGTCACCGTGTCGACGCTCGACGAAGAGCTCGCGGAGAACCCCTACCTCCAGCACGCAACGGTCACCGATTTCATCTCCCACCGGATGGAGGGGAAGACCCCGGGAACCGAGCTCCCCCCGCCGCCGGACTGGCCATAGCCCGGGCATGCCCGCGCTCGCCGTAGCTCGCGTATTCTTTTTCGCCTTGGTGCTCTGCGTTGCGGGGCTCGGCGGGTGCAAGGATCGACCGAGCAAGACGGATGCCGGCGCGCCCACACGGGCGATCGAGGAGGAGCTCCCGGACACGCGCGAGCTCGCCAAGTCGTTTCGCGGCCAAGAGGTTTGGTTCGTCGGCGGATTCATGTCGCAGCTCTATGATGCGCTGAGCGAGCAGCTCGAAGACGAGATCAACCGGGCGCTGCAGCGCACCGCGCGGTCGCTCAACGTGCATCTGGACCTGCCGGGCGATCGGAGCTTCGACCTCGCCTTGGGAGATGCGCTTGCCGATGCGCTTCCGCGGATTGATCTCCCGATCGCCGAGGGGCGGTTCATGACTTTCTATGCGCAGATGCGCGAGTTGGACGAGCGGGGCATCCCTTACCGGAACATCTCGCTCGTCTCGGATGCATTCAACACCTCGCAGAGCGTCGAGCACAACGCAGCCGCGATACGGGCGCTTCTCCGCCGGACCAACAAGCAGGTCGTTTTCGTGACACACAGCAAAGGCGGGCTCGACACCTTGCATGCGTTGCTGGGCGCGCCGGATCTCTGGGGAAGGGTGAAGGGGTGGGTCGCTTTCCAATCGCCGTTTTACGGCTCGCCCTTGGCCGACACCACGTCTTCCCCGATGGACGGGGTGCTCTTGCAGGCGCTTGGCGGGGGCGACGCTCAGGCGCTCGAAGACCTCAAAGTGGAAACACGAACGGCTTACATGCAGGCGCACAAGAACGAGATTCGAAAGCTCACGCGGCGCATACCGGTGATTGCTGGGTACACGGTCTATGAGTCAGAAACCACGGTGGCGGGCTTTGCGCGCACGTTTGCCAGCGGTGTATTCAGTGCGGACTTGGTCGACGAGATCACCACGAGCGCTGCGGCCGAGTATGCCAAGACGCCGACCGACGTGACACGTGTTATGCGCGCTTCAGTCGGCGAGGCGATCGCTCTCATCGGTCGTCGGGTTGCAGAGGCGTCCTCGACTGCCATGGCCACCATCGGCGTCATGACCCTTCCGAACGCCTACCTCCGCGATGTCGCCGGCGTCCCGAACGATGGTTTGGTACCGAAGGGGAGCACCTTGCTGCCGGGCGCGACCCACCGCGAGCTGGCGCTTGGGGACCACGCCAGCCCGGTGATGGACGTCGACCCATTCAGAAACTACTGGACCGGTCAGCAGCGCAATCAGGTCACTCTGGCGCTCATCGAAGAAGTGCGTGGCGGCCTGAGGCCGTAGAACCCCAAACGATTGGCCTTGTGGGTGCGCCGCTGCACGTGCCGCGGCAGCGCGAATCTCCCTGGGTCTCATGCTATGGCAGGCGCGATGGCTGGCTACATGTATCCGATCAGCTTGGCCGTTCTGTCGGGCTTCGTGATGCTCCTCGAGCGCCTGTTTCCCTGGCGGCCCGAGCAGAAGCAGCTCCGGCCGAAGCTCTGGTCGGATTTCATTCATCTGGTGTTCAATGGGCACTTCCTCGGGCTCTTATTGGCGGGGCTCGCGAGCACGTGGATCTTGCCACCGGTCGACCGCTGGCTCGCCGCCGAGGGGCTCAGCGATGCGGTGTATCGAAACGCAGCGGCGGATTGGCCGCTGTGGGCGCAGACCATCGTCGCGCTGGTCGTGCTCGATTTCATTCAATGGTGTGTACACAACATGCTGCATCGCGTGCCGCTCTTCTGGGAGTTTCACAAAGCACACCACAGCGTCAAAGACGGCGAGATGGACTGGATTGTCTCGTTTCGCTTCTCCTGGCTCGAAGTGATCGTCTACAAGTCCGTGCTCTATCTCCCGATGGTGTTCTTCGGCTTTCGTTGGGAGGCGCTGATGTTTCATGCCGTCTTCGGCACGCTCATCGGCCATCTCAATCACTCCAATCTGAACCTCGGCCACGGCTGGTGGCGCTACGTCTTGAACAGCCCTCGGATGCACATCTGGCATCACAACTACGATGCTGATGCCAAGACGACGGTGAACTTCGGCATCATCTTCAGCTGTTGGGATTGGATCTTCGGCACCGCGAAGATGCCAGCAGATCCGCCTGCGCACATTGGCTTTCGTGGTGTGGAGACCTTTCCGGAGAACTTCTTCAGCCAAGAGATCTGGCCGCTTCAAAAGCTTGCGCCCCGAGTGCATAGCGCGGTGTTCTGGTCGGTCGCTGGCGCCGTGGTGATGGCCGTGGCTTGGTACTTGAGCCAGTCTCATTGAGGAGGTCATCATCCAAACGATCCCCACCTTAAACCTCATTGCGGCCGCCGTCCCGGCGCTGCTCGTCTTGTTGGTCCTCTGGAGATGGGGCGCGGACGCGGCGCAGGGCTTGCTCGCGTTGGTGCGAATGCTGGCCCAACTACTCCTCGTCGGATACGTGCTGGTCTACGTCTTCGAGGCGGACACTCCGTGGGTCGTTCTGGCGGTCCTCTTCGTGATGGTGGTCGCTGCGAGTTGGATCGCACTTCGAACGGTATCGTCGCTTCGCGGGCCCCTCTACCGGTACGCGTTCTTCTCCGTGTTGCTCGGCGGAGGCCTCACACTTGCGTTGGTGACACAGGCCGTGCTCGACCTCGATCCGTGGTACGAGCCGAAGTTCGTCGTTCCCTTGGCCGGCATGATCTTCGCTGCCTCCATGAACTCCGTCAGTATCGCAGCCGAGCGCCTGTTTGCAGAGCTCGAGCGCGACGTGCCCTATCTGGATGCCCGCCGCATCGCGCTGAAGGCGGGCCTAATCCCGATCTTGAATACGCTGCTGGCGGTAGGGCTCGTGTCTCTTCCGGGGTTCATGACCGGGCAGATTCTTTCCGGGGTCTCCCCGCTCATCGCGGTTCGGTATCAAGTGATGGTGATGTGCATGATCTTCGGCGCCTCGGGTCTCTCCGCGGCGCTGTTTCTGACACTGGCCCGGCGCTGAAAAGCCGCCGGGTTTGGCTAGCGCGAATCGTGAGAGCCAAGCGCCGGAGCGAAGGGAAGGTTCCAGGGCCGCTTCAGCGCTTCGTACTCGGCGCGCGGGAGAGCGACCAATACCGCGGCGCCTGGACGAAGCCATTGGGCCAGCTCGTCCAAAGCATCCATCGACATGGCGGTACAGCCGCTCATACCCTTGTCGGGCCCTTCCCAAAGGTGAAGGAAGATGCAGCTTCCGGCGCCGCCTTTCGTTGGGGCAGCGTTGTGTGCGACCACGATCACTAACGTGTAGAGATCGTCATCACGTCGCATGCGTTCGGCGCTTTGCCAATCGATGGGAGTGTCGGTGGTCGATACGATGCGATTGTAGTGGCTCGACTTCGGGTCATCGATGCAGCGAAGCTCGTCGGTTGCCTGGGTGTAGGGCAGAGAGATGTCGTCTCGCGCAGCTTCGTAGCCGTAGGCGCCGCCGATGGCGAACACGCCCGCGGGCGAGCGTCCATCGCCCTCCCGTTTGGTCGGGCCCGGGCGACCTTGGGGTGCGCCGGTTCCGTGCAGGCCACGACCCCATCCGTAACCCTCGCGGCCGAGCACCACGTCGACTGGCTTCCCAACGCGCCTCCATCTCTTGTCGGAAGCTCGCTCGTACCGCTGCAGGACAGCCCTGAAGTCGTTCCAAGCATCGGATACGACCGTCACGACCTGACGCGTGTTGGCATCGATCGGCGCTGCTGCTTCGGCGGCACGCCTGTCGGCAATCGTCGGTGGTGGCGATTTGTCGCAGGCGCTCGAAGCGCAGGCGGCGAATAACAGAATCCAGGCGGCGTCAGTGTAGCTGCGCATTTCGGTAGATTGTAGACCGAATCGTGCAACAAAGAGGAAGAGAAGATATGCGCCTGCCGTTTCTGATCTCCGTTACATTCCTGTTCTGCGCATTCACGACTACACCGAGCTCCGCCCGCGCTTACGACAAGCACGCCTTCGTTGCAGCAGACGAGCAAGCGAAGGTCGTCTTCATCCAGAATCAGAAGGTCGACCGAAAGATGACGTTTATTGTCTTCGCGTCGGACAAGCGCTGCATTGCCGAGGTCGGGGGCCGTGAGGCTCAGGTGCTGCCGGTTGATCCGAAGCCTCTCGTCTTTTATGCAACCGGCTACAATAAGACGCAACGCATCGAGATCTATCCCGAAGCAGGCCGCACTTACTTCGTTCGTCTGCACACGGTCGAAAAGACAATAGGGCCGGCTCCAGAGGTCACGCTCGTGCGACGCGCGAGTGAAGAGCATAGGCTTCTGAGGTTCTGGCTCGACGAGGCATTCGTCACGCACTCCATCGGCGACGACAAGTGTTACGGAAAGCCCCTCAAGGAGCGGAAGAATCGAACACAGCGACGCATCAACGAAGGGAACGCGGATTGGAAATCCGGCGGCGACGCGTACCGAGATAAGTACACGCTCATCGAGAGAGACGGGCTCACCGCCGAGGACCTCGAGCTGTTCTGACGCTCTCCGCTCGGGGCTGCGTGGAGGCTCCGGGCATGTGGTAGGATTCTTCTCGTGCCGGTCCGTAAAATCGCCATGTCCATCGCGGTGGTCATGCTTCTCGTCGGCGGATTTGGCTCGCTTTCGGCGGGCGAGCTGGATGCCACTGCCATCATGGCGCTCTCGTTGGCGAGCTCCCTCATCTTGCTGGACTTGGCCGGCAAGCCCGAGCCGCGTTCCGTGAGAGCTGTTGTCGGCTTCGCCCTTCTTGCGACCGCGGTGGGCGCGGCGCTTGTCATGGTGTACGAGATCCTTTCCCGCTAGCCAGGGTCCTTGCTTCGTCTAAGCGAGCGTGACCACGATCGTCGCCACGTATCCCGAGGCAGAGTCTCCTGTCACTTCCGCAAGCGGAGCAGGGTTGGCAACCGCAATCCCATCGGCAGAGTTGGGTGTGTCTTTTTGTCCGCGCACGTCGTAAGGCGCTGTTCCGTAGATCTGAGAAGTCGTGTCCTCTGGGAAATAGATTTGCGACGTCGCCTCTGTGTTGCTGGACGTGTGCACCTTGAAGTGAACGTGAGTCGTCCGCCCAGGATACCAGCCGGGATAAATCGTCTCGAATGCAGCCACCCCGTCTTCGCCGGTGACTTGCGTGCCCCGGAGAAAGGTTTCGCCGCTCGTGTCGAGGCCCCCAAGCTGTCCCCGAAAACCTGAATATACTCCGCTTGCGTCGCAGTGCCAAAGGTCCACGGCCAGATCCTTCAATGGTGCGCAAGACTCATCCTGCACACGCACGACCATCTGCAACGGAGTGCCGGCTTTGCCTTCGGTGATGTCCCGCCGAAGCGTGTCGAGATCGAGATAGAACGGCCCAGCGGTCTGTTGTGGATAGAGAACGCAGCTATTCACCCCGCCCGAGCCCCCCGTCCCGCTCGCCGCCCCCGCAGCGCCGCCCGCACCGCGCTCGCCATCCCCGCCGCTCGATCCGCATGCGCCCGCTCCCGCGACCGAGGTAACAGCGAGACCGGCAAGCACGCTTCGGCCGAAGTCTCTTCTAGAAATCGCCATCTGCGACAGTCTACGCCGACTGCCTTCGCTCCGCCATGAACGCTTCCCCAAACTCGAGCTCCGCTTCAAACTGATTGTGCGCCCGACAACGAAGCTGAATATTCTCTACACTGTGCGGTCCCTCTCTCGAGTATGGAACGCAGTGATGCAGCTCGACCTGCCAAGCCGAGCCACAACGCCTCCCATTCTCATCGATGAAGGCGCACCGACCCCCATCGCGCTCGAACACGGACCGCCACACGTGCGCCGGAATCACCCGCGTCCTCTTCGCTGACTTCTTGGTCTTCGCCCTTGGTTTCTTGACCGTTGCAGACCGCCTTTTCTTCGTCTCCGCAAGCAGCAGAGCCAACGCCTTCTCCACCACAATCGCCGAATCACCGTCGGGAATCTGATGGCTCAGCAGATCCCGAAGCTCTTCCAGTGCATCCTTGGCCTGCTGACCGATCGTCACGTGCAGCCTATACCGCCGCGGGGACAACGGTATGGTGAGGTTCTTCACGCTACTAGCAGGCACAGGACCGCTGACGACCGTGCCTTCGAAGCCATCTTCCCCCGGGGTGCCGTCGCCACCGTCCATGACCAATTCGCGCAACACGGGCTCCCGATCGACTTGGGGAGAGATCTCCGCAATGAGCACCTCGATTTCCCGCATGCTTCGATGCTTTGCACGCTGCAGCACTTCTTCGTGGTTCTCCTGGGTAAGGTGCCCGGCCAGCTGATGAACACCACTCAAGTGCAGCTCTCCCCGGCGGATCATCTCCAAAATGCGGGGAAAACGACAGGCCGCACGGCTTGCTCGAATGCGTTTCCCGGCAATAGCCTCCGACATTCCAAACTGCTTCGTGCACATCGCGAACATCGAAGGATACGAATCCTCGAGATACAGTCGACGCCGGTCGATCTCCCCCATGTACGCAAGCATCTTTGCGGTGTTTTCCCGATCCTCGTTCACAACCTGCGAGAGCTCACGCAGTAGCTGCCGTTTTTTCGCCCGGCGTAGCGAGGCCATGTCGACTCCACCTACCGCCGAACTTTTGGTTTTTTCAGTCACACCCACAGCGAATGCAGGTCCTGTGCCACCAGCCTTGCAAACGATTCCAACGCTCTACCTGCCGCATACTGGCGCGTCGGCTCGACTCCGCCGGCCGCCGCCAGCGCGACGCCTCGCACCTCTACCGAAAACCCCCGCTAGCCCCTACGGTCCGCCGATGCCCGAGTTCTCCGCGTCCGCGACAATGAGCGCCGCATCGGGAGGCAAGAGAAACCCTGCGTCGACAGCTACGTCCACCGACGCATTCACCGCATCGAGGTAATCCTGCTCGGTCGGATACAGCTCGCCGAGCTGCTCGTCATCGAACAGCGTGGTCGTCCCGAAGATGCCGCAAAACCCGCCGGCTGGCTGTCCAAGCCCGGACAGCACTGCCACCGGCGCGTCCACATAGTTCGTGCGAATCCCACCGAGAACGTTGCCAAGCTCATCGAGCTCGAAGGCCGTGCCTTCGTCATTGACCGAGAGACGCGGCGCCTCGGGCAGCGGGGTCCCATTGGCGATCCAGTCGATCAACCCGCGCAGTCCCGCCTTGAGCACCCAGTGCGCTGGCCCGGAGTTGATGGGTAAGTCGCACGTGACGAGCCCGGGTATCGGGGCCCCTTGATTGCTTTCGACGACTTGCGCAATCGAAGGGTCATCCCCGACATCGGAGTGCCCGAGGTCCAGCGTGTACGTGTCCCCATGTGCTGTCCCCGCCACCTCCCACAGCCGAAACATGCTCGAATCGGGCTGATTGCTCGGCAGCGAGTTCAACAGGAACAAGTCGGATTCCGTTTGAAACATCAAGATCGGCTGATTCAAGTCGTCGCGCACGTTCACGACGTCCGGCGCGCTGACCACCTCCTCCGGACTTTGCGAAAGAGCAGGGCTTCCACCACCCCGGCTGTGAATGATGTATCCATCAAAGAGCTGGTACACCGGCCCAAGCGCATTGACCCACGTCACCAAGCGTCCCGCCGACTGCGACTCGCCCACTGCAATCACACGCTCCGGCACCAACTCCTGCAAGGGCGCGATGTCGCCCGGATTGCGAATCGCCTGCGCGACCTGTGCGAACATCTCATACGAATAACTGTCGCCTGGATGCGAGAGCGGCCCATAGCGCACAGGGTCCACCTTCTTCAGGTAGAGCGCGCCGATCCCGCCCCCGCGGCCTTCAATGCCGTCGACCTGTGCCGAGACACCAACCCACACGTGCCCCTCGCGAAAGATCTCCGTGTGCATCGAGATCCAATCTGGCGCCGAATCCAGTCCAGCGCTCACGTTCAGCCACTCGACAAGCACCGTGCCGCTGAACTCGCTTGCATCCATCGGCCGGTATACGAGCGCCCGCGTCTTGTACTCTGCCGTCTCGGCTTCTTCGACTTTCCAAATGCCGTCCGACCCCAGCTCGCCGACGTTCCTGAACGACTTCGCCGTTCCCGAGATGAAGAACTCGACCTGCTCGTACCCTTGCTGAGAGAGAAGGATCCCGGTCGTGCCGGCGACGAAAGGCGCGCCAGGTCGCCCGATGGGGCCTTCCACCAACGGATCGTCAGGAAGACCGCTGCCACCACCGTTATCGCTACTGCAGCCGCCAGCACCGACGACCCAACCGATAGAGATCCAGAAAGCAGACCAAACAAGCACGGACCGAAGCTGGAGCATGCCGGAGGCTCGCAAGAAATCGGTCCTAGAACAACCCGATACGGAGGGCTCAACTACTAGAAATGGCCTCGGCCGGTGCGACGCAACACCGACTGCCCCGCCAAGATTCCGCGATCCGTTGCGACGCCACCGGCCAGGCCACGCCCCTTCATCGACCACCGCCGAGTGAAGTTGCGTGCAAACACAAAAAAGAAGACTCAGCAGAGCACCCAGATGAGCAAGCTCCGCGGCTCGGATACCAGTGCCCGACGCGCCCATCACCCACGAATCGCACGAGGCGTCAGCCCAAACCAGCGCTTGCACGTCCGGCTGAAGTTCGTCGTGTCCCGATACCCCAGCCGCTCCGCAATCGTCTCCACCGGCATGTCGCTGTGCCGCAGGTACCAAACCGCGAGCTCCTGCCGCACGTCGTCGAGGAGCATCTGATACGAGGTCCCTTGTGCTTTCAGCTTCCGGATGAGCGTCCGATTCGACATGTAGAGGTCCTTCGCCATCTCGCTCAGCGTCGGATAGTCGCCTTGTCGATCCAGAAGCCGGTCGAGCACGCGTTGCGCCACATCCCCATCGCCCTGTCGCCGCTCTTCGGTCCGCTCGCACAAACGCACAGCCTGTCGAAACGCCATCGGATCCGCCGTGATGCAAGGCGCCGCTGCAAAGGCCTCAGGCATGTCAATCATCCCCGCGTCCGCCCCGAACTCTAACGTCGCCCCACGAAGTCGAGTTTCATACTCTCCAACCCACGCCGGCTCTGCGTGAGCAAACGCAAGCCGTGTATCCGGCAGCGGCATCCCGCTCACCGTCTCGAGCAGCAAGCACATCGCCCCAATGATGTGCAGGCCGACGTACTCGTCGACGTCCCCCCAACCCAGGGTGTCGTCGATGCGCAGCCGAACACGTCCGTCGCCGCGCTCGACTTCAAAGGCCGCAATCTGCAGTCGAAGCGCCGAGTAGCGCTCCGCCAATCCAAGCACCTCTCCAACATTCGAGCTCGCCACCATCGCGTACCCGAGCGGCCCGTGAGACGAAATCTGCGTCGAGCGCCCGACGTCGAGCCCGAGCCAACCCTCGCCGCTGAGCTCCATCCCGCGCCGCGCCAGCCGCCGAAACTGCTCGAAGCTCAGGAAGCGTTCTTCTTCGAGCAGCTGCGTCCACGAAAGCCGTGTGCCGTCGAAAATCTCCTCGTCCGAAAAACCGCGCCGCCGGAGCTCTGCTGCAAGCAACCTCGCGTAAGTCGGATCGAGGCTAGGCCGAAGGTGCGCCGCATCGGGCGCTTCGCCATGGTCACGCTGCTTGTTCTGCGGGCCGCCCATCGTCGTAGCTCGACGAAGATAGGTCGGCAGCTTCATTCCCCGCAAGCCAGTATCGCGCGCAGAGCTCTTCACGTTGCTTCGGGTAGAAATTGATCCGCGCCGGGTCTCGCCCCACGTGCTCGAGCAGCAACGGATCCATCACCCGAAACCAAAGCGGCGGCACCAAAGCGACCAAGAACATCCCAAAGTACCCGCTCGGCAGCGTCGGGAGCCCGTCGAAGTGCCGGAGCGACTGGTACCGCCGCCCCGGATTCGCGTGGTGATCCGAGTGCCGCTGCAGGTGGAAGAGCGCCCAGTTCGAGACGATGTGGTTGCTATTCCAAGAATGGTGCGGCTGACAGCGCTCGTAGTGCCCGTTCGACCGCTTCTGCCGTAGCAAGCCGTAGTGCTCGACATAGTTCGCCATCGTCAGATGAAACGCGCCGATGAAGTAGGTCGCCGCGAGGTACGGAATCATGATGGGCCCAAACGCGACTACGAGCCCGACGGACACCGCCACGGTGACGAGCCCAGCCCGCACAATCTCGTTGTGCAGCGACCACACCCGCTGCTCGTGTCGTTCGAGCCGCCCGGCCTCGAGACGCCACGCGCGAAGGAAGGCACCCGGTAGCTCACGCAGCGCAAACCCATAGAGGTTCTCGCCCATTCGCGACGATGCGCAATCGTCGGGCGTCGCCACGTAGCGGTGGTGCCCGCGATTGTGGTCAATCGCGAAGTGCCCATATGCACCCATCGCGAGCACCGAGGTCGCGAGGTGTCGCTCGAGCTTCGACTTCTTGTGGCCCAGCTCGTGCCCGAGGTTGATGGCGACCCCACAGAGGATGCCGGTGTTCACCACAATCGCGAGAACCGCGCTCCAAGGCAGGTCCTGCGTGCCGACGAAGTACGCGTTCCCGAGGAACGCCACCCAGAGCACCGGCACGAGCGCATAGGCCGCCCAACGGTAGAAGCCATCTGCCTCGAGCAGCGGCACCACCTCCTCGGGCGGGTTGCTCAGGTCTTCCCCAATCACCCGATCGAGCAGCGGAATCAGGCCGTATACCAGCAGCACCGGAATCCACATCGCTGCCACCGACCCCGTCCAGAGGTAGAACAAAGGCGCGGATCCAAGCACCGCCGGCAGTAGGAGCGACATCAGCCACGCGTAGCGCTTCCCATCGCGGTAGCTCACGTTCTCGGTCGAAAATACAGGGTTCAGAAACGACATCCGTCAACCTCCAGGGGCACTCCGCCCGAAATCCATCCCGATAATGGCCCCTGGGCGCCGCCCGCAACACCGATCCATCCGCCGATAAATCGTCAATTAGTGCCACATCAGACGGCTACAGCGGCCCGGGGCGGTTGTATCCTCCGCTTCAACGGAAAGGACCGAGCCACTCCCATGGAATTCATCGAGCACACCTTCGCCTGGTGCCGAGGCGAAATCTTCGAGGGCCGATTGCTGGCTCTGTTTGGCGTCGCCGTCGTTGCGCTTGCGCTCAGCTTCTGGCGTCTGGGCAGCACTCCCGCGGCACGCGCCATGTTCGTCCCGCTCCTGGTCGTCGGTGCGCTCGCGCTGCTGGTCGGCCTCACGATGAGCTTCAACAACCAGGTTCGCATCAACACCTACAGCGCGGCTTTTTCCGAGAACCCCGATGAGTTCGTGCAGGCCGAACGCGAACGGACGGAAGCCTTCATCAAGTGGTACCCGTACACCATGTACAGCTTCTCGGTCGTCGTCATCCTCGGGCTCGGCGTCTTCCTGTGGAAGCCCACCCCCCTCGGCCGCGCAATCGGACTCGCAACGCTACTCCTCGGCCTCTGCGTTCTCTTTCTCGACCACTTCTCCGAAGAACGCGCCGAGAGCTACCACGCGCAAATCATCGAGGAGCTAGAGCGCCAGCCCCCTATGCAATGATCGGCTAGGCGACCAGCTCTGCCCGTACCATGCCGCCCGACCGCAACACCCGTTTCGCCAATGCTGCGGAGTTCGTTCCCCCTGGAGAAAGAATTACGTATTGACGCAGAGCGAGCGCCGAACCCACACTCCTCTCATGCTCGCACGCCTGCTCGCGCCGCTCCCCGTGAAGCACGTGTTCCATCGCGTCGCCAACGTCATGGACCTCGATGCCGACCGCTCATTCTTCCGAGCCGCTCGGCTGCTACTCTCGCCCGAGGCCCCGCCCGAAATAGACGGCGACATCTTCCCTCCCTTTGCGCCACTGCACGTACCGGCCCTCGAGGGTAAGAAAGTAGGGCTCGTTGCCACCGGCGGCGGAGGCGCCATGGTCTGCGCCGTCGGTGTCGCGCGCGCTCTCGAGGAAGCTGGGGTCGAGATCGGCGGCATCTCCACCTGTTCCGGCTCGGCGATGACCCTCGCTCCACTGTCCGCCGGGCTCGACGCCGAGCAGACCGCAGCCTTCCTGCTCGGCTTTGAACAGCGTGATTACATCGAGCCCGAATGGCGCGAGCTACTCAAGCTGCCCTTCGCCCTCGGTCGAGGCTTCACCGGGTTGCTCAACACCGAGGCCATCGGCCGGCTCTACGAAAAGCGCCTCGGCCAGGTCCCCGTCGGCGACTTGCCGATCCCCTTCTACGCCAACGTCTGGGACATGGACCACAACCGCCTCCTCTACCTCGGCACGCGCACACGCCCGGAGATGCCCTTGCCCCGGGTCGTGCGTGCGGCGGTCACGCTGCCGCTTTTCATGCGCCCATTCGAGGTCGACGGCGCGCAGTGCGGCGATGGCGGCATCGTCAACATCTTCCCCGTCGACCCCCTGGTCGACAACCATCCTGAAATCGACTTCTACATCGGCGTCAACGCTTTCTATCCCGAAAATTTCAGGGGTGAAGATCACACCGGTTGGCACCGCGCCACCTTCAGCATCTTCCGCGTCAGCCCGCAAACCCAAATGTGCCAACACCTCGAAGCGGCTCGCATGCAGCTCCGCCGAATCCAAGACCGCTGCTTGATGATTCATCCGCTGCCCTACGAGGAAATCAAGGGAATCCGTCTCTACGAGCAGTTCATCGATCGCCGCCCGTGGCTCGACTTTATACGGCGAGGCCACCAGGGAGCACGCCGCGAGCTAGAGGCGCTGGAGGGCGCGCAGGCGTCCTGATGAAGAACCCCGCGTAACACCCTCAGGCCCGAAGCCGATAGCCGCTTTTGAACATCCAGCGCACGATGAGCATGCACACGCCGAGAAAGAGCAGAATCATTGCCGCGCTCAGCCCGACACTCACATCCGCGAGGCCGTAGAAGCTCCATCGGAACGCGCTAATCAAGTAGACCACCGGATTGAGCAACGTCACCTTCTGCCAAAACGGCGGCAGCATGTCGATGGAGTAGAAGCTCCCGCCAAGAAAGGTGAGCGGCGTGATAATCATCATCGGCACCACTTGGAGCTTTTCGAAGCCATCGGCCCACACGCCTAGGATGAAGCCAAAGAGGCTGAAAGTCACCGCCGTGAGCACCAAGAACCCGACCATCCAAAACGGATGCGCAATCTCGTAGTCCACGAAGAACCGGGCCGTCACGAGAATCAAAACCCCAAGCACGGTTGACTTGGTGGCCGCCGCCCCGACATAGCCCAGCAGAATTTCAATGTACGAAATCGGTGCCGAGAGGACCTCGTAAATCGTCCCTGAAAACTTCGGCATGTAGATCCCAAACGACGCGTTCGAAACGCTCTGGTTCAGAAGCGAGAGCATGGTCAGCCCCGGAATGATGAACGCCCCGTAGCTGACCCCGTCAATCTCCACCATCCGCGACCCAATCGCCGAGCCGAATACGATGAAGTAAAGCGAGGTCGAGAGCACGGGCGCAACGACACTCTGCATGAGCGTGCGCCCCGTGCGCGCCATCTCGAACAAGTAAATCGCTCGAATCGAATAGAAGTTCATCGCGTCTCGTTCACCAAGCTCACGAAAATCTCCTCGAGTGAGCTCTCGGTCGATTGGATGTCCTTGTAGTGCAACCCGTGCTCATTGAGCTTCTGCAAGAGTGCGGCAATCCCCGTGTGCTCCCCCTTCGTATTGAAGGTGTACACCAGCTCGGTCCCATCTTCCGAAAGCTCGAGCGGATACCCGACGAGCTCATCGGGAATCCGCGCCAGCGAGTTCTGCAAGTGCAGCCTCAACTGCTTCTTGCCGAGCTTGCGCATCAGCCTCTGCTTCTCCTCGACCAAGATGATCTCCCCCTTGCTCATCACCCCGATCCGGTCGGCCATCTCCTCGGCTTCTTCGATGTAGTGCGTCGTCAAGATGATGGTCACGCCGCTCTCGCGAAGCCCACGAACCATCTCCCACATGTCCCGGCGGAGCTCGACATCCACGCCGGCGGTCGGCTCGTCGAGAAACAAAATCACCGGCTCGTGCGACAAGGCCTTCGCAATCATCACCCGCCGCTTCATCCCTCCTGACAGATCCTTGATCTTCTCGTCCTTCTTGTCCCAAAGCGAAAGCTGCCGGAGCAGCTTCTCGATGTGCGCGTGGTTGGGTGCCCGTCCGAAAAGCCCCCGGCTGAAGTTGACCGTCGCCCAGACCGTCTCGAACGCGTCGGTAGAAAGCTCCTGCGGCACCAACCCAATCATCGAGCGCGACGCCCGATACTCCGACACCACATCGTGGCCGTCGACCCGGGCGGCGCCGGAAGTTGGATTCACGATCCCGCAGACGATGCTGATGAGCGTCGTTTTCCCGGCCCCATTCGGACCCAAAAGCGCGAAGATCTCCCCGCGCCGAATCTCGAGGTCCACATCCTTGAGCGCCACAAACCCCGACTCGTAGGTCTTGTTGAGCTT
>JAHEEE010000030.1:23021-45493 GCA_024640845.1 Myxococcales bacterium
CTGCTCGAGCTCCCGCTCATGCTCGCCGTCTCGTGGATTGCCTGCGGGTGGGTGCTCCGCCGATTCCAAGTTGCGCCGCGCATTGCACCGCGCCTTTCGATGGGCGCAATCGCATTTGGCCTCCTGATGCTCGCCGAAGTCACCCTTTGGGTTGGCGCTTTCGGTGCCTCCATGAGCGACTACCTCGACGAGCTGACCACGCCGCACGGCTTGGTGGGCCTCGCTGGTCAGCTCCTCTTCGCCCTGATGCCCCTTGCGCGTCGCGCCTAGTCCACCCCAAAAACACGAGAAAAACAACAGGCCGCGCGGCCTGCCCGAGACCACACTTCAACCCCCGATGCGCATCGTCTCCCTCAACGCCAACGGCCTCCGCGCTGCCATCCGCAAGGGTTTCTACGCCTGGCTCACCGAGCAGGATGCCGACGTCGTCTGCATCCAAGAGCTTCGCGCCCGCCCCGAGCAGCTGCAGGCGCACGAGCCTCCGCCCCCGGGCTATCACTGCTTCTACCATCCCGCCGAGCGCAAAGGCTACAGTGGCGTCGCCCTCTTCAGCCGCGAACAGCCCGACGACCTCATCCACGGTTTCGGTTCCGAAGAGTTCGACCCCGAAGGCCGCTACCTCGAAGCGCGCTTCGGCAAGCTCAGCATCGTGTCCATCTACGTCCCCGCTGGCGCGAGCAGCGAAGTCCGCCAGGAAGCCAAGTTCCGCTTCATGAAAGAGCAGGGCGCCCACCTCAAGAAGCTCGCCAGGCGCAAACGCGACTATGTCCTCTGCGGCGACTGGAACATCGCCCACAAAGAAATCGACCTCAAGAACTTCCGCGCCAACCGTGCTCGCTCGGGCTTCCTTCCCGAAGAGCGCGCATGGATGGACAAAGTCTTTGGCCCGCTCGGCTTCGTCGACGTCTTTCGCGAGCTCAACCAAGAGCCCGGCCAGTACACCTGGTGGTCGAACCGACACCCAACCACCCGCGAACGCAACGTAGGATGGCGCTTGGACTACCAAGTCGCCACGCCGGCGCTCGCCTCGCAGGTCCGAAAGGTCGCGATTGCGGCCGACACGCGCTTCTCGGACCACGCCCCATTGGTCTTCGACTACGCGCTGGATTGAGCCACGCACGCCAAGGCCCAAAGCGATGCGTCGCCGACGAACACTTCGTGTAGGCACCAACGCCCGCATTTTTCCCTCGCCGAGCTTTCGCCGGTGCATCTTTTTGCGGCGGGGCGTACTGTCGCTCTGGTGCTCTCCATGGGCACCAGGAGGCGCCAATGAACACCACCACCGACGAAATCGCCCCCGACATCTTCCGGCTCAGCACGTTTGTGCCCGAAGTGGGTCCGACCGGCTTCACATTCAACCAGTTTCTCGTTCGGGCGAAAGAGCCTCTGCTCTTTCACACCGGGCCGCGGGCCATGTTTCCTGCCGTGAAGGCGGCAGTCGCGGCGCTGATCCCGGTCGAGTCACTCCGTTGGATCACATTTGGCCACGTCGAGTCCGACGAGTGCGGCTCCATGAATCAATGGCTCGAGCTCGCGCCGAACGCCACGGTGGCTCACGGCGAAGTGGGTTGCATGGTCTCGGTGAACGATCTGGCCGACCGGCCGCCCCGCGCCTTACAAAACGGCGAGGTCCTCGACCTCGGCGGCAAACGCGTCCGTCATTTCGATACACCCCACGTCCCACACTGCTGGGATGCGGGCGTGCTGTTCGAGGAGACCACGCGCACGCTGTTTTGCGGGGACCTCTTCACACAGCTCGGCAACGAGTCGGCGCTCACATCGAAGGACATCGTGGGGCCCGCGAAGCAAGCCGAGGCTGCGTTCAACGCGACCTGTCTCACTCCGACGACCGGGAAGACCATTCGCACCCTCGCCGAGTTACAGCCAAGCGTGCTCGCCGTGATGCACGGGTCGTCGTTCGAAGGCGATTGCGCGAAGGCTCTCGAAGATCTGGCAACGGTCTACGACGAGATGCACGCAGCAGCGAGCTGAGGCCGGGAAATCCGCCATGAAAGAGATGTGGGAAGAGCGATACGCGGCCGACGAGTACGCCTACGGACAAGAGCCCAACGCGTTCTTCAAAGCCTGCCTCGACCGGCTCCCGACTCCGGGGCGCCTTCTTCTTCCAGCCGAGGGGGAAGGGCGGAACGCGGTCTATGCAGCCACCCGAGGCTGGCGGGTCGACGCTTTCGATTTCAGCGCTGCAGGCCGCGAAAAAGCGCTACGCCTCGCCGAGCGCCACGGCGTGCACATCAACTACGAAGTGGCCGACTACGAAACCGCGCACATCGAGCCCGGAGCCTACGACGCCGTCGCGCTCATCTTCGCCCACAAGCCCGAGCGCCTTCGACGCGCGGTGCATCGAAAGCTCGCGTCGGCCCTGAAGCCGGGCGGTCACCTGTTCCTCGAAGCCTACAGCAAGGAACAGCTCGCCTACGGCACTGGAGGCCCACCCAACGAGCAACTCCTCTACACGCTCGACGATCTCCGAGGAGACTTTTCAGATCTCGACATCGTCGAGCTGGAGCAGGTCGAAGCCGAGATTCACGAAGGCCTCTACCACACGGGATTGGCAAGCGTCGTGCGCTTGGTTGCGAGACAAGCGGAGCGCTCGACCTGAGGTCCTCGGAACCCTCGAGCGTGCCGCGTTCGCTGTCGCTAGAAGGTTGCCTCGAACTGCGCGCCGACGAACGTGCGACTGAGCGCCGGTGAGACACCCCGCTTGCGAGACTTCGGCGCGGCTTGCCCCGCTTGGTACGCCTTCCAGTACTCGGCTTGGGGAGAGCCGATGAACGAGAACGCAAAACCGAGCAACCCAAACCCGGCGGTGACACCACCGACGATGTAGCCCGTTCCCTTGTCCTCGAGGTTGGAAACCGGAGTGAGGCCGAGCATGAGAGCGCCGCCCATGAAGAGTCCGAAATTTCCCCAACGCTGCCGTCGCTCCGCACCCGCGGCCTGTTCTCAGCGCGCGACTCAATCGAGCTTGGTCCCCTCGACTCCCTCCGATAAGTTTGGCCGATGGCCAAGCCGGTAGTCCCCCCCGAAACCCGCATCATCGGCGTCGACTGCGCCACCGACCCAAAGAAGGTCGGTCTCGCTCTGTGCGTCATCACTGAAGGCCGCCCCGAGCTTCGGGAGGTGACCACCGGCACCACCTGGCCTGCCATCGACGAGCAAGTGGCGTCCTGGGCAAGCACACCGACCCTTTTGGCGCTCGACGCTCCGCTAGGTTGGCCTGCACTCCTGGGTGAGTCTCTGCACGCCCACCGTGCAGGCGCCGGTTTCGAGCATGCTCCAAATGCCATGTTCCGACGGGCGACCGACGACGCCGTCGCCCAACGCCTGGGCAAGCGCCCGCTCGACGTCGGCAGCGACCGCATCGCTCGGACCGCGCATGCGGCACTCTCCTTCCTCGCTCGTTTGAGCAAGGCGCTCGACGCACCGATCCCGCTCGCGTGGGAGCCAGCGCCAATCGACGGAGTCGCGGCGATTGAGGTGTACCCGGCGGGCACGCTAGCGGCGCAGAACCTCCCGCACTCCGGCTACAAAGGAGCCGCGGACTCGGCGTCCTCGCTAAGAAGCGAGCTCAGCAGCGCCATCGCCGAACAGCTCTCCTTCGACGCGCACTCGGCGGCGGAGATGGCGCGCACCGACCACGCGCTCGATGCCGTGCTCTGCGTGTGCGCAGGTCTAGACTTCCTCGCGGGCGATGCAGTTGCGCCCAACGACCTGACCTTGGCCGAGCAGGAAGGTTGGATTTGGGTACGCTCGCGTCGAGCCTAGCCGCCTAGGGCGGCCTGCCCCCCGCTAGTTCATGTTTCGTTCGATCTTCGCCAGCTCCTGCTTGATGCCGCGCAGCTCGGCAACCACATCGCGCATCAAGCTCGTCATCGACGACTGCATCGCCGCGGGTGCCGGTCGGAAGATCTCGAACGCCGCAACGAGCGCGAGCACGGCGAGAAAGGTTCGGGCTTCTTGGCTAGGTTGGGTCATGGCCGGAGCATACGAAGCCCGCCATGACGCGGGAAGCGGGACGTTCGACGAACAACAAATTGGGGCGTTCGCGCCCGGCGGATGGGCACGAAGCTAGCGGCGCCCTTCATCCGAACGCTGCGCGAATCAACCTCCCATCACCACTCACATTCGTCAGAGACACGGAGCCGTGCAACGACCGCTTCTCCTTGCCCCGACTTGAGAAGATAGAACACACCCTCGTAGCTCAGGTCGAGCGCAACGTCCTGCACCTGGCTGACGAACCGGTCACTGCCGTCCACGGGTACCGTCCAGTCGACCTCCCCGTCGCCGTCCGCGTCCGCCTCGACCGTCACCATCGCGCCAGCCTCGACCTTGGACGTTACCTCTATGCGCACACACGGCGCGCTGCGTTGCGCGCCTTGAGAGAGCAGCACCGGAGCCCCAACCAACTCGACGCCATAGTCATGCGTGTGCCAGGTCGGCACCTTCCGAATCTCCCCCTCTTCGAGCTCCCAGGAGCAGAGCTTCTCGCCACACCAGAGCTGAAAGCCGGGGTCGTCGACCAGGTCCGTCTCACATGCCGCCAGGCTCGAGAGGCAGATCATCAACGAGACGAGTAGGGCGACTCGGTTCACAGCGGCCTCCCGAAATGCGCGCTCAGGCCAAAGAGAAGAATCCCTCCGCCGCTCTGGTGCGCATCCCCAAAGCGATTCTTCGGCGAAGGCGAGTAGATGTACCCACCCTGCACGAAGAAGCCCGCGTGTTTGGAGGTCAGCTCCAGGCCCCCGAGCCCAGCCACGTTATACCCGACATCGACCTCGCGGTATTTCGTTTGCTTACCGTCGGCGGTCGTCTGCACGTAGAGCCGCGACCCGGTGAATGTGGGTCCAACCCCAAATTGCGCGTACACGCGAAACCACTTGCGCACCGGAAGGAACGCCCTTGCGTGGACGTCGAGCGTCCACGAGCTCCACGCGAACACGTCGTCCTCTCCAAGGCCGCTGTCGCGATACCACTTCCGACGGTCGAGCAGGTTCGTCTGCAAGAGCACACTGAAATAAGGGAGCACGATCCTCTCGACCGCCCCCGAGAAACGAAAGCGCGGGGCGCCCGGCTCCCAGCAACAACCATACTTGTCCTCGAAGCCAAAGGTCTCGAGCGTGCGCGTGTACGCCGAGCTCTCTTCCGTCCAACCAAGGCCAAGCCCGACCTCGAGCCCCCAAGTCTGCCCCTCGATGAAGGGTTCTTTCGCTACGGCCACGCTCGGCGCAAGAACGCCACCTAAGAGCAACGTCACCATGACTAGGCCCTTCGAATGCATGACCGAATCGACTGCAATTCCCATGCCGGCGAGAAACCCATGCGATTCTCTTCACCGACTCCCCGCGGAGCATGATCCGAGGTTCACACTCTGTGCCCTCCGGTCACGGAGTCTTCCGCGACTGCCCCTGCCGCCCCGCGCCTACGCCGCGTCCACATCGGTGTCCGTAGCGCACATGCGGTAGTCTCCATCCCCTATGAAGCTCGCTGCGCTCACCCTCACCCTCGCACTCGTCTCAACGGCTTGCGCCCGCACCGATGACCAGCCTCCTCCAGTCGACCCGCGCTCGGTCATCGAAAAGGCCGCGTCCCGCACGGCCGTCCCTCCAAACATCATCGTCATCGTCGCCGACGACCTCGGCTACGGCGACCTCGGCTCCTACGGCGGCCAGTCCATCGAGACCCCCCACATCGACTCCCTCGCGACGGACGGCATTCGCTTTACCGACTTCCATTCGAGCGATTCGGTCTGCACCCCCTCACGCGCAGGTTTGCTGACCGGCCGCTATCCCGCGCGCATGGGCCTGGACGTTCCACTCATGCCCGAAGAGATGTCGCTGGGGCACAGCTTCACCGTCGCCTTCGGTTACCTGATGGGCAAGCTCGGTTTCATCGACATCGCCACCAAGGGCGCCGCAACCGGCCTCCATCAGAACGAAATCACCTTGCCCGAAGCCCTCCGCCTCGCCGGCTACGCAACAGGCATGGTCGGCAAGTGGCACCTCGGAGACTTCGCCACCAACCCCGCGCACAACCCGCTCGAACACGGCTTCGATTTCTACTTCGGCGTCCCCTACAGCAACGACATGCACCCCTTGCCCCTCTACCGCGACCGCGAGGAGCTGCTCCCGAACGTGGACGACCAAAGCATCCTGACCAAGCGCTACACCGAAGAAGCCCTGCGCTTCATCGACTCCTCGCGCGGAGCCCCGTTCTTCCTCTACTTCGCCCACACCTTCCCCCACCGCCCCCTCTTCGCTTCAGAGCGCTTCGCCAAGCGCTCCGAGGGCGGCACCTTCGGCGACACTGTCGAAGAAATCGACTGGAGCGTCGGCGAGCTGCTTGCCGCACTCGAACAGCACGACATCGCCGACAACACCCTGGTCGTGTTCACCAGCGACAACGGCCCCTGGTATCAGGGCAGCCCCGGCAGCTTCCGAGGCCGCAAAGGACAGAGCTACGAAGGCGGCCACCGCGTCCCCTTCCTCGCCAGGTGGCCCGGGCAGATCAAAGCCGGAACGCTCTCGGGCGAGCCCGCCATCAACCTCGACCTCTTCCCAACCTTCCTCGCGCTCGCAGGCCTCTCACTTCCCAATGACCGAAGCATCGACGGCGCCAACATCCTCGACCTGCTCCGCGTCGAAGGCGCCACCTCGCCTCACGACACACTCTACTTCTACCACCAAGGCGAGCTCGAGGGCGTCCGCAGCGGCAAGTGGAAATACCTGCGCTCCATCAACCACTACGTCTGGCCTCTCCCGTTGAACAAGAAAGCCGGCCGCATCAGCGAGCACACCACCGGCCCGCTCCCCTTACTCTTCAACCTCGAGCTCGACCCCGGCGAATCCTACGACCTGAGCGCCAAGCACCCCGACACAGTCAGCCAACTAGCCGAGCAGATGACAACTTGGGAAACGAGCTTGGCAGCCAACCCCAAGGGTTGGAAACAGTAGAGACGAGAGCGCGGAGCCTTCGCCGATGAGCCACTCTCGGCGCCGAGTTTCAGGTCCGCGAGCGACCACGACGCGCGGCCATCGTAGCCCTCAAAGTGCAATCATCTCGCTGAGGCGCTCCGCGAGCTCGCTCGTCTTCTCAGAAGCCAGGTCTTTGTCGAGCGAGGCCGTCACGAGCTTAGCCGTCGGACCGTCGAGCGAAGACCGCAGCAAACCCAAGAACCGCGGCGGCGCAACGAGCACCAGGCGCCAGTATCGATTCTGCATCCGAGCGTCTTTCAGCTTCTCGGCCAAGGCTCTCGCAAAGTCGGACACCGCCCGCTCGTGCGGGCCTTCGCTCTGGCTCATCGCTGCTCGCCTCGGGTCACCGCTGTTCTTACGAAACGAACGGCCGGGGCGGTCGGAAGCCATGTCCCGATCCCGTGCGCGACCCTCCGGGTGCTCGATCTCTTCCACGAGCTCTAGCCCCGTTCCGCGTCCCTGGGTTTCAAAGACCCGCGCCCCCGCGTCGTGAGCGACTAGAATCCATGTGCTGTACACCATCGAGCCTCCTTATCTGTAACTTAGGATGCTGGCAACAGAGGCCGCCGGCGCGGCCAGGATCATGCATAAAGGTGGGGTCGCCGGCCCGTATTTGGCAATCCCTAATTCTTGTCTCGAGGCGCGGCGCAAACTCTGCGCCCACCGCTTCCAGCGATGGCCCCGGTCGTTGCGTCGGCGAAGGCTACATCCCTGTCGGAAAGGTCCGCGTCTGAACCCTCCTGCTCGTCCACCAGACACCGCCGGCCACTTCTCACTCACCGAGCTCGGAGCTCGCCCACCAAAGGTTCGCCCATCCAGTTTGATCTGGCGCACTGTCGTCTTGATTGCCGAGCTCACTGCTCCTCGAGTCGAGCGCGATGACTAGAATACCATCCGCCAAGATGAGCGGATCGGCCCGCACTCGACTGCTTCTCGAGCCGCATGAGCCCTGAGACAAATCCGATTCGCCCTCGCCAGGCTCAGGATGACCCGAAGCGCCTCCGCCGCCGGAAGTTGCCAAAAACGCTGCAAAAACAACAGGCCGCGCGGCCTGTTCGCCCATCCCCGTTGCTTCGCAAGCCTCCGGATGAGACTTTCGCCCTTCGCCTTCGCCTTCGTCTCGCCGAGCGCCACCATGGCTTGCTCTGACCCACTCAAGTGCATCCGTTTGCCACTGGCCGCGCTCCTCGCCGTGGGCCTGTTGGGCTGCAGCGGCTCGGCTGATGCCCCAGGCGGCGCGGGCGGCGCGGGCGGCACGGGCCCAGGCGGGGAAGGCGGCAATGGCGGCGCCGCGGCCGGAGGCGGTGCGGGTGGCGAAGCAGGTGCAGGCGCTTCGGGTGGAACGGGCGGTATCGTCTCTTCACCGAAAACGCAGGAGGTGCTGTTCGTCGGTGGCTTCATGTCCGAGCTCTACGAATCGCTGAGTCTCTATGTACAAAACGAGCTCGACGCCGCGCTTGAAGAGAGAGCACGAAGCTTGAACGTGCGCATCGACCTCCCGCTGAACCAGAGCATCAACATCCCCGTCGGAGATGCCGTCGCGGACGCCCTCCCGAGTGTGTCGATCATCGAGCCGGGCGGCTTCGTTTCGTTCCATACACAAGAGATGGACTTCGGAGACGGGGCCAAGAACATCTCTGACGAGTCCGCCAGCTTCGACAGCATCGAAAGCGTCGAGAGCAACGCCGGCGCCATCCTCGCCTACCTGCTCGACGCGCGTGCTCAACGAAAGCAGATCACCATCGTCTCGCACAGCAAGGGCGGCTTGGACACACTCGAAGCGCTTCTTCGTCCCGAGGCGAGCGACCTCCTGGGCGAAACTGTCGTTGGGTGGGTGGCGCTTCAGGCCCCATTCTACGGCTCGCCCGTCGCGGACCCGGCACCGTCCAACATCAACGCCGTGCTGTTGAGCGTCTTCGACGGCAACGGCGAATCGCTCGACGACCTCAAGACATCGGCGCGCGAGACGTACATGGCGGCTCATGCTGTGGACGACCCGAGCGCAACGGACATCGGTGATCTCACCACGGCCATTCCCGTCATCTCCGCGTACACCACTTACGAAGCGAGCGGCACCGTGGCCGGCTTTGCGAGTGCCTTTGCGAGCAGCATTCTCAACGCCGCCATCATCTCGCAAATCAGCCAAATCGTCGTCGACAGCTACTGGGATACCCCACTCGACATCCCTGGCGTCATCAGCCGCTCGACCGCCGCCGCCGTAAGCCTCATTCGACAGCGCGTGAGCAACGCTCTCGAGGCGGCAGTTGCAACGATCGGCCTCATGGACCTGACCAACACCTACATGAACACCATCGTCGGTGTCCCCAATGACGGCCTGGTTCCGCGCGACAGCACGGCGCTCCCTGGCGCCATTCATCGCGAGCTACAGCTTGGCGACCACGCAAGCCCCGTCATGGATGTCGACCCACTGAAGAACTTCTGGACCGTGCAGCATCGCAACGCGGCGACCCGGTCGCTCGTCGAAGAGGTCCGGGCGCTCGCAGGGGTGACCGGCGACTAGGTGTCGACGTCTTTGATCGGCTAGCAGCGTCTCGGGGTGGTGAGCGGTCCGTCGCTGCAGGCTGGGTCCTGCTCGCGTTCCTGGGGCTCTGGTTCCGGCGTCGGCTTGGCTCGCGGAACTCCGTCTTGCAGTAAGCGCACGGTTGAGCGCCCCCGGCGCAGGCGCCTATCGTCCACGAACCCTCTGCGCCGCTCTACGCTTCCACGCAGAATCTGCGCAAACCGGCGCTTCATTCCGCGGAGCACCCAGCTTCGATCCGGCAAGAAGCGCCACCACCACCTGGCACGTTTGCTGCACCTCGTTCTTCACCATGAGGCAGCTGCAGCAGCGCCGCTTGTTCTTCGTCACGCTGCTTGCCCTTAGCAGCGCGTTCGTCGGCTGCCGCAGCGGGAACGGAAACGGCAGTACTTCACCGCCGCCCCCGGGCGACGTCACGCTCAACCCGACCACCGCGCCTGCGGGATCGATGGTCAGAGTCGACGGTCTCGAGCTTGACGCCTGCCCCCTCCGCACGTCTGAAATCCGCGTCGCCGGCCAGACCGCCCCCACCGTACTCAACGCGCGGCACGAAGCGCTGATGCGCCTCCCACTCTTTTACGACGAAGCCACGAAGTGGCCCGCACCCCCGGCCGGTCCACAAGACGTCGAAATCTTCTGCGAAGGTAACCTTTGGGTAACGCTCCCCGCGGCCATCACCATCACCGAGCTTCCGCCCGCGCCGGGCACCACCGAAACACTCCTCGCCGACTACCAGCAAATCGTCGCCGACTACAAAGCACTCGCCGAAGCACTCGCGCCTGCGCCCGGAATCCAGCAGCAACTCTTCACCGCGATCTTCGCGGCTCTCGAAGACATGGTCGGAGGCTCAAACGAGAACAGCCTCCCGGTCTTGCTCGCCGCTCTACAACGAACCGAGCCGGATGTCCTTGCTCTCATGGACGCGATGTATGCCATCGGCGCAATCGATGAAACCACCGCCACCTTCCGCGAGCGCGTGCAGCAGTGGCGCAGCGAAGCCGAGGCGTCCGCCAGTGCTTCGAGCACGATCCCGGTCTCGCCCTCCCAGAGTGGGCAGAGCTGGCCACCCGCAAGCGCGCCTCCCGGCTTCACCCCCAAAGACAACGTGCTGATGCTCGGGTTTCCCATCGTCATGTCCGACACGGCGCTTTCCACCGCGATGTATCTCTACGACGACATCCGCGACTTCTCGGAAGCCTTCATCGCCGATACCGCATCCGAGTTTTCGACCGTTGAAGGCGTCCTATCGATCTTCATCAAGAGCAAGACCGCCGCCGTGACGAGCGCCGTGTTGTTCTTCCTCGACTACATCATGAACAAGCTCGTCGTTTCGGCGTTGCCCGCGACCCTCGACACCATCGACTTTCAAATTCAGACCGCCCAGCTGGCCAACTCCGAAGTCACCGCTTCCAGTTTCAAGCTCCACGCACGCAACGTTCCCGCGCTCCTGACCATCACGGACATCATCTCGGTCGTCTTGAACACCATCGGCGTTGCCGGCTCAGACCGCGTCCCCGGCGACGAAGCTCTGAGCTGGCTCAACACCCTCGAAGAAGCACTGCCCAATGCCGTCAAGTACGGCCTAGATACGCTCGACAAGGAGTTCAAAAAATACGCGGACTCCATCCCAGCGGGCTTCGACTACGATCTCGAGGCCTTCGCCGTCGTTCCGCTGATGCGCTTTGAAGCGGTCGCTGAAACCCGAGAGCTCTACGAGATGTATCCCGACCACACCAACGTCGTGTCTCCGCTTTCCACCGAGCTCGAATGGCAGGCGAGTGACACCGCGTGGGGCTCTGCCGAGGTTTTCCTCACCCCCGCCGGACGCTCGTTCGGCGCCAACAACACCAACGTCCCCTCAAACAAGATCCTAGTCTACGTCGGCGAGCTCGTGCTGGTCCTCGACCTGTACACCCTCGACGTTCCCGAGAACGAAACCGCGTCCATCGGCGTGAAGCTCAGTCACGCCCCGAAGGACGAGACCTTCGTCTCGGTCAGCGCCCAGCGATTCACCGGCGACTCCGACATCAGCATCGTCTCCGAGCTGCCTCTCTTCTTCGACAGCGCCAACTGGGACGAGTTCCAGGAGCTCGTTCTCGCCGCCGCCGACGACGAGGACGACGAAGACGGCGAAGCCACCATCTCCATTTGGACCGTGGTCGACGACTACGGCATCGAACCCATCACCATCGAAACCACCGTCACCGCCATCGAAGTCGACGACGACCGTCCCCGGTTCGTCACCGACGTGACCCAAGTCCGCGTCCCCGAAGCGGAGACCGCAACGTTCCAAGTGAGTCTGAGTCAGCCGCCACTCGCCCCGCTGAAAGCCATCGTCACACGCGTCAGCGGCGACTCCGACATCATCGTCGAGTCGCCCGTCATCATGACGTTCAACGAGGACAACTGGGACACCGATCAGACCGTCACCCTCTACGCGAGTCGCGACGACGACGCCGAAGAGGGCAGGACCCACTTCAGGATTTCCGCCAACCCTCCCGCAAACGTCGACGAGGCCTTTGTAATCGCAGAAGAACAGGAGAGCGGCGATGCGCTTCAGTTCAGTTGGACCATCGACGACGGCAGAATCCGCTACACCGCGGGAGGCGTGATCCCCATCACCCTCGATCCCACCGCTGATCCCGAAACGGTGCTCGGCACCGCGACCGGCTACGCGACTCGAACGGAAGGCGAGGACTACCGCACCGGCACCTCGACCCTCACGGTCCGCAACTACTGGGCGGACACCGTCTGCTATTGCGGAACCACCTACTGCGTCACCAAAACCAATCCCGAGCACCACATTTTGGCCGTCGACACCGAGCTCAACATCAACATCAGCATCGTTTCTGCGAAACAAGATGCTCGTCGAGACCTGGTCGTCATCGTCGGCGAGGACGCGCCATTTTCGTACACCTACGATTGCGGCGCGGTCGGCACCCTCACCGCAGAGCTCCGCTGACGGGCCTCCGCCGCCCCTCGGAGGACGACATCCCCCACCTCGGCAGGGCCTGCCTCGACGATGTCACCTGGTCGATGGCGGCCTGTTCATGGCGGCCGCCCTCAGCCGATCGGCGACATGGCGCCAAGCGTTTGACGGATGAGCTCGAGGTCCCCCGTGTCGTTCCACGGCGCGAACCCTGGCTGGAAATAGCGGAGCGCCTGCCTTCCGAACTGGCGTCCGTACCCAGGCGAGATCGCCATGAAGCGAACGAACTCCAGGCGCTGCGCGGTGGTCCGCTCGGGCTCGCTCGCCAACAGGCGCTTCATGATGCTGGCTAGGCTCCCAAGAAGGAGCCGACCGGCATCGGCAAACGCGCGCGCTCGAACGAGGCGATGCGAAGGACCGTCACCAAAGAGGTGGACGTACACATCATGCGCGACCGACTGATGCTCCATCTCCTCGGCGGCATGCCATAAGAACAGACTCTTTACCTCCGCGTCCATCCCCTCGGTCATGCGCGGGTCTTCGAGCAGAGCCCGACTCATGGCATAGATCACATGCTCGCCGGCAATCATCAGGGCCACGGCGGCCGGCTTGTCGACCCGCGCGACGTAGTCGTCGAACATCTGGTCGAGCTCCGCGTTCACGCCTTCGATGTCGTAACCGAGCTCGGCGAGTCGTGTGTTGAGCCGCCGATGCTCGCGCGTGTGAAGTGCCTCCTGCGCGACGAGCGCTTTGAGATCTATGAGCAGACGTTCGTCGCGGATGTCGTCACGCACGTCTCTGGCGACAGCCATCAAGATGCGCTCGGTGGACGGCGCCATCACCGACAGTGCATTCCAGAAGTGGCTCAGGTAGGCGTTTCCCCGGTGGTGCACGGCGGGGCTATTACCGAAGTCGAAGCGGATGTTTCGTCGGATTTCGATGTTGACGGGTGTGGTCGAGGCAGGGGCCATCATGGTCTTCATTCCTTTTCTCTGGGAAGCTCGGCATACGCGCCGGTGTCGAGGGTGGTGCCGGCAACGTGGGTCTCGATGAGTTGCGCAATCGCATGGAGGCGTGCTCGCAGGTGCTTGCGGTCCGACTCGAGGTGGAAGGCGAGGGCGGCGGCTTGCACCAAGCCGAGGACTTGGTCGGCGAGCGCATCGACCTCGGAAACTTCGCCGGCAGCCGCACGGATGCTCTCGGCGATGAGCTGCCGCGCCCGCTCGTAGACGCGCCGCAGCGAGGCTTCAATCTCGGCAGAGTGCTCGGCGCCGTCGAGCTGTACCGAGAGGAGCAACTTGATCGGGCGGGCCGGGTCCTCGATCATCGCCTGCCAGCCATCAACCGCCGCGCGGAGCCGCTGGGCGATGACGCTCCCCGCTGGCTGGCTTGCCTCGAGCTGGTCCAGCCAGGCTTCGGCGACCGTCTCGACGACCGCTCCGAGGAGCCCTTCCTTGCTGCCGAAGTGATAGTAGATGGCCGGCGGTTTTACCCCGGCTCGCTGGCAGAGCCGGCTGATCGTCATGCCCGAAGGGCCGGATTCGGCCGCTAAATCCAGCCCCGCCTGCAAAATGCGGGCGCGTCCGGGCTCGGGTCGGGGGGTGGATTTCAAGGCAGGGCGCGGCATATAGCGAACCCTATATACACAAACCGCCGGCAAGGCAAGCCGAGCGCCCGGCAGCCGAAGCTACGGCTCCCGAGCCGGGACCACCAGCACGGGCACCGGCGACTTTCGGATCACCCCGGCCGAAACGCTGCCCACCACCAGGTCGAACAGCTTTCCGCGCCCGTGCGAGCCCATCACGATGATGTCCGCATCGAGCTTCTCTGCTTGCTCGAGGATCGTCTGCACCGTCGGTCCGGGCACGAGCCGCGTATCGACCGCAAGCCCCTTTTCGCGAAGCCGATCGGCAAGCGCTTCGAGCTGGTCGTGCGCGCGCTCGAGCTCCTTGGCGACCTGTTGTTGCACGTCCTCCGGGCCCGCGGCCAGACCGACGAATGAAGGATCGGGCTCCGTCACGTGGAGCAGGTGAATCTCGCGCTTGGGGCCCGCGAGCCTCTCGACGATGTCGAGCTGCGCTTCGGTAACAAATGAAAAGTCGATGCTGACGAGCAGGCTCATGATCCGACCTCCGGTCGATGAACGCCGCGCTCGGTCATGGCCTTTTGCAGGATGCCGACGAGAGCTCGCGTCCACCGCGCTTTGTCCGCGGCCGCGATGTGCGACCACTCCGGCGTCCGCACCTCCGAGAGCGCCGGATAATCCTCGAAGTGCACGCCGACGGCACCAGCCGCACCGACAACCGGCTCCCACACCCGCTCACGCGGCGTGATTTTTCGCTCGACCTCCCTGAACACATCACTAGACGGCGGGCGAATGAACACCACCTCCCCACCGCGCGCGCGGATCTTTGCGACGTTTCCCGCGACCTGGTCGAGCAAGGCCTGGAACTGCGCGCGCGCCACCTCTTCCGGCGGAGGCGGCGGCAGGTTCTCGAGGATGGCCTGCCAGGTCCCCGTCACGATTGCGTGGAACTCCGGGTCGGTTTCGACGCGCTCCCAGAGGTCCGCCTGCCGGTCGCGCCGCATGTGCTCGAGCTTCCGCACCTCCGGCTGCTGAAAGGGAAGGTTCGGACGACTGGGCCACCACGGCTGCCGCGCGAGCACCGTAAAGAGCTTCGTATCGATGTTGTAGTACGCGAACGTCGTCTCGAGCGGGTAGGAGAGTTGCGTCGAGATCCGCTGGGACGGCGTCTCGTCGTAGTAGTACTCAATCACGCCTGCCCTCACCCCCATGCCCGGCAAAAACAGCAGGGGCGGCGTGATCCCGACCACCAGCAGGCCGCGAAAATCCTCGTCGTTTGCGATATCGCTGAGCACGGGGAGCGGGTTCGATCCCTCGAGCGCAAGCTGGATCCCGTGCACGCCGGTCTCCTCTTTCCAGACGTCGAGATCGATGTCGAACAGGGTGCGCGACGAACCGATGAACACCGTCGCGTTCGCTTCGCGTGCATCGACCCGCCGACGAACCTGGGCCCACTGCCCGTCGCTGTTCCGGTACGAGGCCTCGTAGTGTTGCGCCACGCGCCAGTACGCCTCCCACGCACCGAGCCCCACGGCTGCCAGCAGCAACGCCGCGACCGCCACGCGCGGCCAGCGGAGCCCCGGCACCGGGCGGAGGATGACCGGCTCCGATTCAGAACTGGAAGTAGATGAAGGCATCACCAGACCCTTGGGCAATCAGGATGAGAAACAGCATCGCGGCCCACACGGAGCCTACCAGCCACCACGGTGCACTGGCCACGACGTCCTCGAGGCGCCGGTTCCGCATGAAGCCGTGCACGAGCAGAATGCCGACGGTCACCGCCACGACCACCGTAATGAGATACGTGGAGAGCACGGGCACGCTTCCGTCGAGCCCGGAGCCGAGCATCGTGCGCGTCATGCGCCATGCCGTCGGGAAGTCCGGCGCCCGGAAGAACACCCAGGTGAGGTTCACCAGGAAGTAAGTCAGCAGCGCGAGAAACACCTTGAAGCCGAAGGTGGTCGCGATCTTCGCTCCGCCGAACTGCCTCTGAAAAAACCGCTCGACCCCGAGATAGAACCCGTGGAGCCCTCCCCACACCACGAAGGTCCATGCCGCCCCATGCCACAGGCCCCCGAGCAACATCGTGACCATCAGATTGACCTGCGTGCGGTGCCAACCTTTTCGATTTCCGCCGAGCGGGATGTAGAGATAGTCCCGGAGCCAGGTCGAGAGCGAGATGTGCCAGCGCCGCCAGAAGTCCGAAAAGCCAATCGCGGCGTACGGGAACCGAAAGTTGTCGGGCAGCGAGAACCCGAGGCAGAGAGCCACCCCGATCGCCACCGTCGAATAGCCCGCGAAGTCCGAAAAAATCTGACCGGCAAACGCCAGCGTTCCGAGCCACGCGTCCAAGAACGGCACCGGCTTGGCAGCCCCGAACACCGCGTCGGCCGCGGGCGCCAGCGCTCCGTCTGCAATCACGATTTTTTCGAAGAGGCCGAGCGTCATCAGCCCGAGCCCCCAGAGCAGCTGGTTCGCACTTGCGCGCACCGGCTTTTGGAACTGCGGGATGAGCTGCGTCGGCCGCACGATCGGCCCGGCGACCAGCTGGGGAAAGAACGTCACGAACAGCGCAAAGTCGAGCAACGAGTCCGCCGGCTTGGCGCGGCGAAGGTACACGTCGAGCGAGTACGCCATGGTCTGGAACGTGTAGAACGAGATGCCGACCGGGAGCACGATGTCCCAATCGGGCGGCGTCCACGCCACGCCGATTGCCGACATCAGCAGCTGCCAGTTCTCGAGCAGGAACTCGCCGTACTTGAAGTACCCGAGCAGGCCGAGGTTCACGAGCACGCTGAGCGCCACCCATGCCCGACGCCGCGAGAGCCTCTCCTCGGCGTAGATCCGCTTGGCGACGCGCCAATCGAGCAGCGTCGAGATCCACAAGAGGATCACGAACGGCGGATTCCACGCGGCGTAGAACAAATAGCTCGCCAGCAGAAGGTTCGTCTTCTTGACCTTCCAAGGGAGCGGCGCGTTGTGGAGCGCAAGCACCACCGCGAAGAACACGATGAAGGTGAGGGAGTTGAAGAGCACCGGGGCGAGCGCCTCCCGAACCGGGGCTTGCGGCGTGCCCGGCTCGTTTCGCCCGATCCTCGGCCAGGTTCGAGGCGAGTGCAATGATTATCGCGCGCGGCAGCGGTAGGAGCCGCCGGCATATCGATTCTCTACCTTCAAAGGCAGGCCTAGACGGGGCACGCCGAATGCACTTTTGCGCTCGCCATGCCCGCCAAGAGGCAAGCATTTCGTCTAGAGTCAGGCCCATGAGTCTCGCACCTTTCATCGTCGATTCGCACGTTCACCAATGGGACCCGCGCACCACTCCGCGAGAAGCCAGCGTCGCGGTCAAGCTCTTTGGCTGGAACCCGCGCTTGCTCGACTTCATCGTCCGCCACGCCATGCCGAAGCCTCTCGTCGAATTCGTCGGGCGTGGTGAATACGTGCTGAAGGCCTACCTGCCGAGTGATTTGCGCGCCGACTGGGGGCGCCACCAAGATCGGCTTCAAGGGATTGTCCACGTCCAGGCGGGCTGGAAAGGGAAGCGGCACATCGACGTCGTCGACGAGACGCGCTGGCTCGAAAGTATCGACCCCGCCGCAACGACGATCCGCGCCATCGTCGGTGCAGCCCATCTCGAGGCGCCGGATCTCGCAGACGTGCTCGATGCGCACCAGCGCGCGAGCAAGCGCTTCGTCGGCGTTCGGGACATGCTCGCCGCTCACCCGAGCAAGGCCATCGTCGACTGGGAACGCGACCCAGGCCTAGTTCGAAAGCCGGCCTGGCGCGAAGGCTACGCTCTCCTCGGCAAGCGCGGCCTCAGCTTCGACGCCTGGATGTACCACCATCAGCTCGACGAATTCGGCGACCTCGTTCGCTCTCATCCGGAAACGAAGGTGGTGCTGTGTCACTTGGCAACGCCGATCGCAATCGCCGGCCCATACGGCGGGCTCGGCAATACTGCCGCGGAACGCGCCCGCATCGCCGGCGAATGGAAAGAGGCGATCTCGAACTTCGCGAGCATTCCTCACATGCGCTTCAAGATCTCGGGGCTCTTGATGCCGATCATCGGCTTGGGCGCTCACCAGCGAGACCAGCCCATGAGCGAACAAGAGCTCGTCGACCGCGTCGGTCCGCTGATCGAATGGGCAATTGGGACGATCGGAATCGACCGGTGCATGTTCGGATCTAACTTCCCCATCGATAAAGTCTCAATCGACTACGCCACGCTCATCTCGGGCCTCGACGTGCTCTTGTCGACACGGACCGACGAAGAGAAGGCCAAGTTCTTCGCCGAGAACGCGCTTGAGTTTTACGCGATCGGCAAGTGATGGCGCGCATGCTGCCCGGGCTGATTCGACGCAGGCCGCGCGGCCTGTTCGCAACGGAGGCCGACGGGTGTAGAGTCAGCGCGTAAGGTCGGAGAGCCACTGTAAAGGCTTGCTCGTCGTCGGTGCCGTCTGGAACTGGAGCGTTGCCCTGCTGCTCACCACTTTAGCGGCCCTCGAGCTCGGGGCACTATCGTGGTTTCTGAACGGCATCCCTGAGAGCCTTCTCTGGTTCTACCTATTCATGGGGATCGGCGCGGTCTTCGGGATTGGCTACTACTGGGTGGCGTCGGACGTTCGAAGGAACCGCAACATCATTAAGATGGGCATCCTTGGTAAGACGCTGGTCTTCGTGCTCATCATCCACGGCTGGGAAGCGCGTCCCTGCAATACGTCACCTGGTCCATCAAGCGTCATCGGCCCATGAGGTGACCTAGAACTCGCTGTCGTAGATCGACTCCCAAAATGCGCACAGGTCGCTTCGAAAGTCTTGGACGGTGCTCAGGGTCAGGTCGAAGTTGAGTCGCATGTCATCGTCCGCCGAGAACATCGGCCACGCGAGATCGTTGCCGCCATTGGGATCACCAGTCGTCGCAAACCTTCCCCAGTACCGTTGCATCGTCGCGCTCAGGGCGAGGTCATCTGCTTCGATCACGTCAGGCCCGATCGATGCGAACACGTAGGCGATCTCGGCGCCATGTGTCGCGCGCAGGTCGAAGCCTTGCAAGGCTGGGATGGGGATAGGTCGGTTGAAATTGTAGAGAAAGACATCGAGACCTGCAGCCGCCGCGCGCTTTGCGGTATCGCGGACGGAGCAGACGAGGCCCCCATCGCCGGTCACGCGTTCGAGCGCATCTTGCGGGGAATCGAAGTCGGTAACCGGGTAGGCCTCCGCGACCTGCGCTGCAACCGTCTCGCCAAACCGGCGCTCGAGAGCGTCCAAATATTCGCCTTCGGTCTCTACCTCTCCTTGAAGAACGTGGAACAAGGTGCCCTCGTCGCTGTTGCTGCCGAGCACGTAGGGAACGTCTGCAACGTTGCCGTCATCGAAGAGCGTTCGAGGCTGGTCTGCGATCACGACGCCGTCGACTACGGCCTGGAACTGCCACCTCGGTGTCCCACCTGAGTAGAAGTCGCCGCCCGGGGGGTCCTCGATCGCCCCATCGACCGGCGCTTCCCTCAAGAGATCGGCAACCGGAACTGCGCGAAGGCAGGCCGCGACGTCCGAGGCATCCCCGCATCCCATCGCCTCTGCAAACACGTCGGCCTCGGCTTCGGTTTCCGAGCGCGTTCGCAGCGCGGTCGTGCAACCTCCGCTTTGCCCGAGCGCGCGGTCGAACAACCCCCGTGAGCCCTCCGACACCATGTGGAAGCACACGTCAAATGCCCCGGCTGACTCCCCGAAGATCGTGACGTTGTCGGGGTCGCCCCCAAACGGCGCGATGTTGCTCTGCACCCACTCCATGACCATGCGCTGGTCGAGGATGCCCTGATTGCCCGACACCCCGTCGGCGCTTTCGGCGCTCAGCGCCTCGTGAGCAAAGAACCCCATCACCCCCAGGCGATAGTTCGCGGTGACGACCACCACGTTGGCTCCCTCGACCAGGCCGCGCCCGTTGTAGAAGAGCGTCGGCGGTTGCAGGAAGGGAATGTCGTCGCCGGTCGAACCGGTGACGTTCGAACCCCCGTGAAACCAAATCATCACGGGAAGCGGTCCCGAGGGGGCAGGGTCCGGAGTCCACACGTTGAGATAGAGACAGTCCTCGTTCTCGCTTGGCTCGGGGCTGGTCGTCGAGCCGAGCTGGGGACATGCCGCGGAGAACTCGGACGCGTCGAGCGGGCTGTCCCATGGCGCCGCAGGCTGGGGAGGAAGCCATCGTCGCTCACCTGTCGGCGGTGCGGCAAAAGGGATGCCGAGAAAACGACGCGTCGCCCCGTCGACCTCGCCCACGACGACTCCGTCCGAGAGCGTGATCTCGACGCCCTCTTGGATCGGAGTCTCGCTGCCCTCGTCGCTGCCGCAGCCGACGAACAAGACGCAGCCAAACATCACTGCAGCACTCCAAACGAACGTCTGTGCCCTTGCTCTATCCACGATTCACTCCTCGCATTTGCTGAGCCCGTGGCGGCGGGTATATCACGGAAGGCTGGCGAGTCGGGGTGCGATCTCTCTACGCCGCGCTCTCATACCCCGTGCGCCACCCAGGAAACGACAGCACCGCTGGATGCAAAGATCCGACCGACGTCGGCAGCAAAGCTCCAACCGAAACACCCCACCATGCCAACCCATTGCGCACGCCGAGCGGCCCATCGGGCATTCGGCACTTGGCTTAGCATTCCATGCAAGCGGCGCCCGGGGCTGGCGATTGGGTGGCGCTCGTCGGGATGGCGAAGGCTTCGTCGCTCAGGCACTGACCGCAATCCTCGGTAACGGCAAGCGCGAGCTGCTATCCCGCGACTGAACCAAAGAAGGCAATCACCTCGTCGGCGCGCCGTTCGACGTCGTGGCGACCGAGGTCGATCAGCCCACGCGCGAAATCGCCATCGAAGAGGACGAAGGAAAGCAGGTCGGTATCCCAGGAGCTTCCCAAGCGATCCAATCGCGCCAACAGCCATCCAGGCCCGTCGCGCGGCGTGAGCTCTGAGGCATAGTCACGCGCCAGACTTCCAATGTCTCTCGATGGCCGAAAGACGAGCGTCTTGACGGGTCGGTACGGAATCCCGCGTGTCTGCGACAGGACCTGTCGGACCGCCCGGAGCTGGTCTGGATCGAGCACGCTTTCCATGGTGCCCACCAGTTGATTGATTCGCTCGAGGACCGCCAAGTCGTAGTTGACCGGATCGAGCAGGAGCGCGTTGGACAACTTGCCGAGAAGAAAGATCAGGCTCGGGGAGCGCTCGCGCCTGGGCGCAGACTTCGGCAGCTCGCCGGAGAGCAGAGGGATGACCAGGAGACGATTCGCGCCAGCGCGAAGTGCCGGCGCGATCGGTGTGTTGAACCGGACACCCCCATCGCAATAAAAGGCGCCATCGATTTTCCCCGGGGGAAAGATCACGGGGAGCGCAGCGGACGCGAGAACGTGCTTGGCGTCGATCTGCGTCGACACTGCGACTCGGCGTGCATCCTTGGTCGTTGGCAATCGGATTCCCGGCGCCAAGTCGGCAAAAAGCGTGGTGCGCCCGGAGTGCACGTGAAGCGCCGAGATGACCAGCGCTCGCAATCGCGCTGCATCGATGTTGCGCCGAAGCTGAGTCCACGAAACGCGCGAACGAACGAGCTCGTTCAATGCCGTCGGGTCGAGCGCTGCGCGACCTACACTCGCGCTGTCTGCGTGACTCTTCCGCCCCCGAGCGCGAAGGATGCTGGGCCCAAGGAGACCAATCGGGTCGACCTTCAGAAATCGGCGAAGCGTGAGCTCGGTCCAGGCGGCCTCCAGCTCCTTCATGGCGAGATCGGGTCGGTGGCTTTGGGCAGCGATCCATGCCGCATGAATCGCGCCGACCGAGGTGCCACAGCAGACGTCGAAGGGGGCGCGTTCGAGGCGGCCTGCCCTACTCAATACGTCGAGAATCCCGCTGAGAACGCCAACCTCGTAGGCTCCTCTCGCACCACCTCCCGAGAACACGGCTCCCGTGAGAGGCTTGGGCGGACCCGGAGAGGATGAAGCAAGCGGAGCCATCCCCGAAAGCATCGCACGAGGCTCGGGGGAGGGTGAAAGTTGTGGAGGTCGGCCGTTCCGTGGACTAGGAGAGGGTTCGAGGGCGGGGGTTATTCAGCAGGCGTTAGTTCGTCGTTCACGACAAATCACGGCGACATCGCCTGCACGAACGCGCGGGCCTCGTCGAGCACCGCCCGAATCCTCGGGATCTCCGAGAGCACGGCCGGGACCACCGCCGTCAGCGAGCGCTCGCGCCCCACCTCATCGCCGAGCACGTGCACCAAACCATCGGGCGGAGGAGCCGGAGCCGACGGTCCGGGAGCTGGCAGAAAGGCGATGCCCATCCCGTGTGCTGCGCAACCACGCAGCATGTGGATGTCGGAGCTGACCATCCGGGGTGATACGCGCAGGATCTCGCCGCGCAGCGTCGGCCAAAGAGTCGG
>JAHEEE010000136.1 GCA_024640845.1 Myxococcales bacterium
GTCGGCACACCGGTCCCCTCGATCGACCTTCGCATCATCCGCATCGACGATGCGCCGATCGAGAAATGGGACGACGACAGGGTGCTCGGGCCTCGTGAAATCGGAGAGATCGCCGTGCGCGGTCCCCAAGCCACCCGGGCCTACTACAACCGCCCCGACGAGACCGCCCTCGCGAAAATCGCAGATGCCGACGGCAGTCTGTGGCACCGCATGGGAGACGTGGGGTACCTCGACGACGAGGGTCTGTTGTGGTTCTGCGGTCGCAAAGCGCACCGCGTGCAGACGCCCGAGGGTGTGCTTTATACGATCCCCTGCGAGGCCGTCTTCAACACACACCCTGCCGTGCGCCGCACGGCCCTGGTGGGTGTTTCGAGGGGCACGTACTCTCTACCGGTGTTGTGTGTAGAGAAGCGGGACGGAGCAGAGACGCCCTCCGACGCCGCGCTGATCGCCGAACTACTCGAGCTAGGCGCCGCTCACGAGCACACGCGCAACATCCGCCAGCTCCTGTTTCACTCCGAGTTTCCCGTCGACGCACGCCACAACGCCAAGATCGGACGCGAGAAGCTCGCACACTGGGCGAGCAATCAGCTCAAACGGCTGGCCAGCGGGAGCGCACAGACGTGAAGGCGCTGGTAACCGGCGGCGGCGGCTTCCTCGGCAAGGCCATCGTCGGCAGGCTGCTCGAACGGGGTGACTCGGTGCGCAGCCTCGCGCGCGGCGACTACCCGGAGCTAACCGCCTTAGGCGTCGAGACCCTGCACGGCGACCTGGCCGACCGCGACGTTGTGATGCGTGCGCTCGAGGGTCGCGACATCGTCTTCCACGTGGCCGGCAAAGTCAGCATGTGGGGACGCTACGAAGACTACCGATTGACCAACCTGGTGGGGACCGACAACGTCATTGCGGCTTGCAGACGTCACGCAGTCGCGCGACTCGTGTACACCAGCACGCCCAGCGTCGTGCATACGGGAGCTGACATCGAGGGCGCGGACGAGTCGCTCCCCTATGCCAAGCACTTCGAGGGCCCCTATCCCGAGACCAAGGCGGAAGCCGAACGTCACGTGCTTGCGGCCAACGATGATCAGCTAGCGACGGTCGCAATTCGGCCTCACCTGATCTGGGGACCGGGCGACAACCATCTCATGCCCCGCCTATTGGCCCGCGCGCGATCGGGCCGAATGCGATATGTAGGCCGCGAGGACAAACTCATCGATACACTCTACGTAGACAATGCCGCGGACGCGCACATTGCCGCTGGCGATCGACTCGCGCCTGGTGCCGCCTGCGCGGGCAAGGCCTACTTCGTGAGCCAAGGCGATCCGTGGCCAGCGAGCAAGATTACCAATGCGCTCCTTGCCGCGGCTGGGCTCCCGCCCGTAACGCGCCGCTTGCCCGTATGGTTCGCCTACGCAATCGGTTCGCTCGCAGAGGCGACCTATCGGTTGCTGCGGATCGAGTCGGAGCCGCCAGTGACACGCTTCGTGGTGCAGCATATGGCCACGGCAAACTGGTACAACATCAGCGCAGCGCGCCGCGACCTTGGGTACGAACCGCGCGTCAGCATCGAAGAGGGACTGGCGGAACTTCGGCGCCACTTCGAGCGCGACACCCGCTAGGTAAGAAACCAACTAACCAACTCGCCGCGGAGGTCAGATCCACCGCACCGATGTCCACCCGGTGGATTGATCGGGAAAAGAAACTGCGTCTGATCGGCGACCGCCCGAACGGGATCGACACCGTCTACGTGGACAACGCGGCCGACGCGCACCTGGCTACGGCGGACCGGCTACCCCCCGGAGCCGCGGATGCCGCGACACAGTCTATTTAGAGAGGAAACCCGCGAACCGATAGACTCGTCACTCTCCTTCCGCACTGTTCCGGCTGGGAGCGAGGCCCATCCATGAGCTTTCTCGACCGCAGGATCCATCTCGTCACCGGCAAGGGCGGAGTGGGCCGCACCACTGTCGCGGTGGCCCTGGCCCATGCGGCGGCGCGGGCGGGGCGGCGGGTGCTGCTGGCCGAGATCGGAGACCCGGAGGGCGGCTACTCGGCCATCGGGCGCAAGTTCGGGCGGGAGTACCTCACACCAGAGCCCGAGCCGCTGGCCGAGGGCATCATGGGCTGTCACCTGTGGGCCATCCGGGGGCACGAACTCTTCGTGCGCTCGGTCATCCCGGCGGGGCCGCTGATCAAGGCCGCGCTCGCCTCCAAGCCTCTGCGCAAGTTCCTCGTCGCGGCGCCTTCCCTGTACGAGATGGGCGTGCTGTACCACATCCTTTGCCTGCTCAAGCAGAAGGATGAACGAGGGCGACCGCGCCACGAGGTCGTCATCGTCGACATGCCGGCCACCGGCCACACCCTGGCCCTCACCAGCCTGCCGGCGATCATCCTCAACCTGCTGCCGGTCGGTCCGATGGCCCGGGCCATGCGGGAGGGCCAGTCCTACCTCAACGACCCGGCCAACGGAGCGGCCTGGGTGGTGACCCTTCCCGAGCAGCTACCGGTGAGCGAGGCCTTGGAACTCCTGGACGGGCTGCGATCGACTGAGATGCCGGCTGGCGGGGTCATTCTCAATCGCATGCCCGAGAACCCGTTCACCGACGAGGAGCGCGACGCCCTCGAACCCCTGCTGGACGAGACGCCCATGCACGGCGAGATTGCCTTTCAGCGCATCGGGAGTGCCGAGGTCTCGTCGGCACGTCTGAAGCAGGAAACCTCGGTGCCGGTGTGGGAGCTGCCCGAGATCCTCGGGCCGAAGGACGAAGAGCCGGCCTTCTCGCTGGCCGACTTCCTGGCGCCGCTGATCGCGAGCACGTCATGAGCGCCATGACCATCAACCGGCTGATCCGCGAGAAGCGCGTCGTGGTGTGCTGTGGTGCTGGTGGGGTGGGCAAGACCACGGTGTCGGCCGCCATGGCCCTGGCCGCGGCCCGGGCCGGGCGGCGTGTGCTCGTCATCACCATCGACCCCAGTCGGCGCCTGGCCGAGACCCTGGGGGTAGACCGCGACCTGGTCGAAGCGGTGGCGCTCAGCCCGGAGCGCGCACGCGCAGTGGGCATCGAGGAGCCCGGCCGCCTCTCCACCTGGATGCTCGATCCGCAGCGCATCTCGAACCGGGTGGTGAAGCGCCTGGTAAGCGACCCGGCCAAGGTGCAGGCCCTGCTCGAGAACCGCGTCTACAAGAACATCACCGCGATGATCGCGGGCATGCAGGAGTACACCGCTGTCGAGGCATTACACGAATTTGTGACGAGCGGAAAGTACGACCTCGTGATTCTCGACACGCCGCCCTCCCGCAACGCGCTGCGTTTTCTCGACGCGCCCAGTCGCGCTGGCACCTTCCTCGATCGCCGGATCTTCCGACTGTTCGTCCCGGGAGAGGAGAACCCGATCCGGCAGGCCGCGAGCCGGATCATCGAGAAGGTGCTCGACATCACCCTCGGTGAGGGGGCGCGAAAAGAGCTACAGGAGTTCTTCCAGCTCTTCGAGGGCATTCTCCTCCACCTGAATCGCAACCAAGGCGAGATGAAGAGATTCTTTGCTGGGGACGAGATCTCCTTCGTGCTCGTGGTCTCGCCGACACAGGCGGCGGTGGAGGAAGCCTTCTACTTCGAGCAGAAGACGAGGGAACTCGAGCTGCCTCTGGCCGGCTTCGTCCTGAACCGCAGCCTGGCCTGGGCCAGCGGTCGGCTGATGCCGTCCAGGTCGCTGCTCGACGACGATGCTTCCGAGGTAGAGGTGAGCGCGGTGCGCAAGATGGGCGGCCTGGCCAAGCCGGAGAACGACCAGATCATGCAGCACCTGAAGATCCTGGAGGATTTGCAGCAGCACA
>JAHEEE010000031.1 GCA_024640845.1 Myxococcales bacterium
CGTGACCACCTCGCCTGCGTAAATGTCGAGGTCGAGCCCATCGAGGACGACGTTGCGACCGAATGCCTTCTTGAGGCCTCGCACCTCGAACAATGCCATGGCGCTCCGTGCTCAGCCCTTTGTGGCCCAGGAGTTACAATATCCGAGCGGATGAATCGGTCCCTTGACGAGAGTGCACTGCCCGCACTGGTTCTCTTTGCCAGCCACGTAAAACGCACAGTTGCCGCAACGCTTGGTGGAGTCATGCGGCGAGCGATCGACATATTGGAGCGCGGCGCGAAGCTCCGCGTCTTGTTCGTTCAAACCGCTCACGTCTTGGCAACTGAACTCGGCCTTCTTGCAAGCGTGAAGCAGGACAGGGGCAGAGCCGAGAACGGTCAAGTGCGCCGTATTTCGCAGCAGGGTTCGTCTCGAAAACGTGTTTTTCCTCATCGCGTCACCCTGGCGGGAGGCTAGCACGCCATCGCCCCGATCAGCGAACGTCGCCCATCATTTCGAGGAAGTCGTCGCTTTCTAGCATGCCCGTCACTCGAGCGGCTTCGGAGCCGTCGCTGTGATGAAGCACGACGAGCGGCAGCCCCGGCTGCTCATAGTTCTTGAGGAGCTCCCACTTCTCCTCGGTGGCTTGGTCGGTGCTTAGATCGACGCGCACGGCCACGAAGCGCTGTGCCTCGGCAACCACCCGCGGATCGCTGAGCACGTCCCGCTCGAGCTCTTGACATGCCCCACACCAATCCGCCCCGAAGTCGACCATCATAGGGCGACCCTGAGTGAGCGCGATCGACTTTCCTGCGTGGAAGTCCTCCGTCCACGTGATGTGGCTTCCCGGCGGGAGGGCTTCTGCATAACCCACGACGCCGAGGATTCCTGCGACACACGCGACGACTCCGACCGCCTTTCGAACGCGTAGCATCAGGGGGCCCCCCTTGAAGGAAAGGTGGACCGCGCCCACGATCACACCGCCTGCGACCAAGCCGAGGGCGACCGCCAGCCAGATCTGATCGCGGACGTGAGGCCGAGGGTAGGGCAGGAGGCCGCGAAGGTAGTAGAAGGCAAGCGCCAGCATTGCGATGCCGAAGACGCTCTTGGTCCATTCTACCCACCGTCCGGACTTCGGCAGCGAGATCGCGAAGGTGCCTACGACCCAGAACAACACACCGATGCCAATCGCATAGACGAACAACCCGAGCGCGCCGAAGCCCACGTGCCCGGTGGTGGCGACCCAGGTGAGCAACACCGCGAGAACCGGGCCCGTGCAAGGAGCGGCGATCAATCCATTGACGAAACCGAGTACGAACGCGCCACGAACCCCGAACCCACCGGCTTGCGCGAGCCGGTTTTGCAAGCCGGAGGGCAGGGCCATGTCGAAGAGGCCGAACATGCTGAGGGCCATTACGGTGAATAAGGCCGCGAGCGCGCCGACGACCCAAGGGCTCGCGAGGGCGCTGCCGAATGCACTCCCGGTCAACGCCGACACCACGCCGAGCGGTGTGAAAAGCGCGGCAATGCCAAGCACGAATGCGGTCGATAGGAGGGCTGCTTTGCCCCGGCTCTCCGCCTGCCGCGCGCCAAATACGCTGACCGTGATGGCGATCATCGGGTAGACGCACGGTGTCAGGGATGTCGCCAGCCCTGCGAGGAAGATCAGTCCCAGGGCACCAGCGTAGCTTCCGTTGCGAAGGGCCTCGCTAAAAGGCCTGGTTAGCTCAGTCAGGGTATCGGCGGACGCATGCAACTCCACGGCCAAAGCGGCGACAAATCCGAGCAAACCAACCCACGCTCCTCGGCGCATCCCGGAACTATGGTGCTCGTTTGGTTGACCGTCCACGAACCTGGGACGTAGCCTTTTCTCGGGGAACACTTTGCCGCTACTTTTCCTGCTGTTTGTCGCCATCGCCACGGGAGGGCTTTCCGCCTATGCCGGCCGTGACGAGATTCGCCACTCCGGTGAAGCAATGTGGCGAACGGAGGCGTTTCTCGCCTATGCGCTCTTCGTAGGCTTGGTCCTCCTGCCAACGGTCATCTACTTCTACGTATTTCATGGCGATTGGTTTCTCTTTTACTGGATCGACACGGGGCGCGCCCCTTGGGTGTGGGGCTTCGCCGCCGTGCTGCTCGTGCTCGGCGCAGCCTTCGGGGGCTTTCGCATCGCGGTGGCTCTCTGCCGGGCGTCTCGCGACGTTGCCGCCCGCCGGATCACCATTGTGGCGGCTATCATGGGAATTGCGGTTTGGCCGCTTGGGTGGCAGCGCCTCTCCGTCGTGGGGTCGCATCGCCAGTTTACGCGCGACTACGGGCTCTTAGGCTTCTTTTCCAGCCCTGCCTTCTACTCGGGGGTCGCGATGCTGCTAGTCGCCTGTGGCGCGTTCGCGTGGATTGTGTATCGGATCGACCGACAAACTCGCGACACGGTGTGAGCACGGCCCGCGGATCACGCGGTAAGCAGCCCCATGTGCTCGCGTAGGTGCATAGCCGCGGGGGATGCCCAGAACTTCATCGCGTCCACGAACGTCGGGTGAGAGTCGAAAGTCTCGCCTTCGGCTTCGCGCTCGGGCGCAATTCGACTTCGTATGTCTTGCACCAGCGGCTCGAGATCGTCGCAGAGCAAGAGCGCCACGCGCGTCGCGGTCCGATGCGCGGCGTTCGCCCACCGGTCGAACTTCACGCGCCGTGCCTGTGCATAGGCTAGCGCTGCATCGCGAACGAGACGTCGATCGCGACGCGGGATCGCGCGCTGGAGACGGCGCGTTTGCTCGTTGAGGAACTCCTCGCTGGTCAGCCCGGAGCCGAAGTCTGGCTTCACGATGCGAGCCGCGGACGCGAGTAAGACGTCGAGCTCCCGTGGCGTGAGTTTCTCGATCGCTTGGTATCCCCGCGCGATCTGGGTCATCGGGCGCGCCAGGGCGAACGTTTGCGACCGCGGGTCCTTCTCCATGATGGTCGCGGGAACTAGCACCGCCGGATGAACGCCCAGCTCGATGGTGATGTCGCGATTCCGGACCCGATGCAGAAACAAATCGAAATGACTGATCTCGAGAGCAGCCGCGATTTGATTCGCGATCTCGCGGAGGGGGTGATTGGCTTCGGTTGGGAGTCGGTCGCGTGTCGCGAGCCCGTAGCTTTGGAGCTCGGGCGGATACAGCTTTGCGAGCGAAGGTCCAAGCGCCGCGAGCAGAGCGCCCGCTGCTGCGTCCTCCGGGCGGGGCGTGCCGAGCTGCTCCAGCACAGCGCCGCGCAAAGACCTCGGCCGCACGCGTGCGGGCCTCGGATCAATCGCGTCGACTCGTTCGCGGTCGTGTTCGTCGTCCACGCCGAGGGCGAGCAGGGGAAGCGTCGCGATTCTCGTTTCTCGCGGCCTGCCTTCGGCTTCGTAGGTGTTCGCGAGCTCCCGCCACACCTCTTGGCGCATCGGATCGTGTGTCAGTACGGCTTGCAGTTGCTCGACCGCGGCGGCGCTCTCACCTCGGGCGCGCAGACGCACGGCAAGCTCGCGTCGAAGGTCGGCATTCGCGACGCCTTCCTCGAGTCGGTCGCGCAAAGCCGCGATCGCCGCATGCTCGTCGCGGCAGTGATCCGACAAAATGCGTGCGACCTCGAGCCCCGCAGTGACACGGCCCTCTTCGCCATCGGCCTGGTATTGGTCGAGTGCCTCCGCGTAGTGCCGCCAATCGTCTGGGGTCTCACAGAGATCTTCGAGCGCGCGCGCCGCCTCGCTGCCGGGGCCATCGAAGACGACCGCACGCCGCAAGGCGGCTTTGGCCTCGCCGTCGTCTCCTGCCGCGTGCTCGAGCTGACCTAGGCGCACGAGCGCGTCGCTACGGGCCTCCTCACCACTCACTTCGAGCAGGTGACGGGTCACCTGCAGCGCTTCCGAAACCTGCCCCAGCGCCTCGTGGACGAGCGAGAGCTCTCCGAGCGCCGCTGCATCGGTCGGATCCGACGCAAGAGCGGACTCGACGTGCCGAAGCGCTTTCTCGGGGGCCTGCAGACGCTCGCGATAGAGCCGCGAGAGGTTGATCAACACACGCTGCGCGAGGCTGTGGCCCGGGGCAGCCGCCAGGAGCTGCTCCATCGTGGCGGCCGCTTCGTGCCAGCTCTCAGTCGACTCGAAGTGCCGAGCCAGCCGTTCGAGTGCATCGAGATGTCGAGGCTCCACCTTGAGCACTCGCTGCAACGTGCGAATCGCCGCGGGAACTCTGCCGAGCTCCTCGCTTTGGATCCGAGCCACGATCAACCAAAGCTCGCTCGCTCTGTCGATCGAGCCCGCGGAGGAGGCGGCCTGCGTCAACCTGTCGACCAGCGTCGACCAGTCACGGTCGATCGTCAGTACGTCGATCAGTCCGTCGGCAGCGCTTTCGGAGTCCGGCCAAAGCTCTAGCGCTTGCTCGAAGTCCCTCCGGGCCCCGTCGTGATCGCCAACCCTTTGCAATCGAACGAATGCGCTTTGTACGAACAGCTCGGACGCCGCTTTCGGGTCCCTCTCCGCTTCGGCCTCGCGACGAAGGGCATCGACGAGCGCCGTCGGGTCGTCGGTCTCTTGAGCGACACGGGTGAGTCCTCGGGCCGCACCGATGTGATGAGGATCCGCGATTGTCGCCGCCCGGAATTGCTCGATGGCTTCGGCGTCTTCCAAACCTTCGAATTGCTCCGCGAGTCGAGCGCGGTGGGACGCGGCAACCATGGGATCGTGAGCAGACTGCGCCATGAGGGCGTCGACCTCTTTCACGAGATCCATATCGCGCCGGCTCGCGGCCAGTCGTTCGAGCTCCAACAACGCGCCGAGGTCCGAAGGGTTCGCTTCGACAATGCGACGATACGCACTGACGACGTCTTCGTACTCGCCCAGCCCCTGATGCTCGAGCAGACGCGCGAGCTCGTATAGCGCAGCGGTGCGCCCGCCCGAGTTTCCAAGCACATCGGCCATCGCGCCATAGATGGCACACAGGGATTCCCATGCGCCCACCTGACGGTAGAGTTGCTCCAATGCGAGCAGCGCGCCTAGATGCTTGTCGTCGATCGTGAGCACATCTTCCCAGGCTTGGATCGCCTGACGATGCTTGTCTTGGCGTTCCAGCACCTGCGCCTTGCGCGCGAAGAGCGCGATTCTCTGTCCAGGATCGTCGGCAAGCTTGATCTCTCGCTCGAGGTCGGCGAGCAGATGCGTCCAGTCTTGCTCCTCGGCGCGAACACGGGCCAACGCGTCGACGGCCGGTCGATAGCCTGGATCGGCGGACACGGCTGCTTCATACGAGGTAGCGGCCTTGGCCCGATCGTGAAGATGCTCCTCGTACACTTGCCCAAGCAGGAACGCGGCGCGTGCGCGTACTTGGGCAGCGCCCGAGCTCCGGAGCTGCAGCTCGAGGACGTCGACCAGCTCGTCCCATGCGCCGCGTTCGCGAAGCTGCCGGGAGAGCTCTTGCAGTGACGGCGCGTGCCCTGGATCCACTTTGATGGCCTCGCGGTGATATCGAAGGGCATCGTCGTCGCTGCCGAGTCGATCTCGTGAGATTTCGGCCATCTTCTGCAGCAAGGCAACGCGCCTCGCCTTGCCCGACGTCAGGCGCAGCTCCTGTTCGTAGACGTCGAGCAGATCGTTCCAGCGGCCCGCGGCGTAGTAGAGGCGCCCCAAGCTCGAGAGCGTCGGCACGTGGCGCGCGTCCTTTTCGAGACCACGACGATAGCGTGCGATAGCCTCGTCGCGATCCTCGAGCTGCTCGTCCAAGACTTCACCTGCGCGATGGAGCAACGCGACCAAGCGGTCCCGCTCGACCGTGAGCTCGATTTCGTAGTCGAGTGCTTCGAGAAGCTCGCGCGGCCGGTGCGCCCGCGATGCAGAGCGCTGCCAAGCGTGTACGGCGGCGAGATTGCTCGCGTCCTGCTGTAGGACGCGCTTGTACGTCTGAGCAGCCAGCGCGTGCTCTCCGAGCACGTCCTCGTAGAGTTGCGCGATTTTGAAGAGGTACGAGACGGCGCGTGTGCCGGTCGCCCGGTCGAGCGCGTTCTCGTAGAGCTGGACCAGTTCCTTCGGCTTGTTCACGTCCGACAAGAGCCGCGCGAGCGCCTTGAATGCAGTTGTGTGCTCCGGCATCGCGTTGAGCGCGCGATGATAGTGCTCGATCGCGTCGTCGACCGCTTGCAGCTTGGCTTCGTAGATCTCCGCGGCTCGCGCGTGCGAGTCTGCTCGACGCTGTGCATCAGTCGTATACCGCGCCTCCTGCAGGCACATGTCGATGAGCTTCGGCCAAGCCCCGCGCACTCGGTACAGCAGGCTGAGTGCCTGGAGGCTCGACAAGGAGGTCGGATCCAACTGCACGGCTCGTTCGTGCCAGGCGATGGCCTGGTCGACGTCGCCGAGCTCCTCCTCGTACAGGCGGGCAATGCGTTGGGTATAGGTCAGCCGCTCCGCTGCGTCCTCGGTCGCTTCGGTGAGCGCCTCGAGCGTTTCGACCAGCGCTTGTAGCTGTTGTCCCGCTTGGTAGTGCCGCGCGAGCTCGCCGAGGGTCAGTGGGTCGCCCGGTTGCAGGCTTCGCGCCTGTTCGAGCAATCGGATCGCCTCGTCGCGGTTCCCGAGGTGTTCCGCGTTGATGCGGGCCGCCCGGTAGAGCGATGAGGCCTTCAGGGCAGGCTCGGTCGCGAGCTGGGCCTCGGCCTCGAGGGTACGGATCAAATCCCTCCAGCGATGCTGTCCGTAATACAGACGTTTCAATGCCTGTACGGCGATGCTGGCCCGGGGATCGAGCTGCAGCGCGGTCTCGTAGAGCTCGGCGGCCTGCTCGGGGCGCTGTTGTCTGGTTTCGATTAACTGTGCGCGCCGGATGATCAATGCGGCTCGATGCGAGTCGTCAGAGGCGGCGGCGTTCGCGAGCTCCGCCAGGTTGCGGTCTACGTCCGACCAGCTTTGTTTCGCGTACGAGCGTTGCTCTGTCGCGCCGAGGATGGCCGCGTGGGAGCGGTCGAGCGCGCGCGCAGTGAGATACGCCTCCGTTGCGGCCTCGCGATTGCCGAGGACATCCTCGAGTAACCTGCCCTTCAAGAGGAATAGCGTCGCCTTGTCACGAGGGTGACGCGTGACGCGCGCCTCCGCATCGAAGAGCTCGAGCGCTTCCGAGAACATTCGCCCGCCGACGAGAAGCCGCCGCGCGGCTCGTATCGCAGGGACGTAGTCGGGCGCCCGTTCGAGGGATGCCTGGTAGTATTGAAGCGCACGTCGGTTGTCTTCGAGGGTCGTTTCGCAGGTCCGCGCCATCTCGAAGAGCAAGCGCGCGGCCCGTCGGACGTCAGGTTGACCTTGAAGCTCGCGCTCGCATTCCTCCACCCAGGATCGTGCACGACGGGTGCGGTCGATACGGGGCTTCGTCGCCGCAGGTCGCGGCGCCGCTGGAGGCTCGGGAGGAGGCGGGACCGTCGGAGGCACTACGGAGACCGGCTCTTCGACGAGGTCGTCTTGAGCCAGCTCCTCCGTGGCATCGCGGTGCAAAGCCGTAATCTCCCCTTCCTCGAAACCCATCGTAGACTACATGCTACCCCGGCTCCGCGGAGTACGCATCGGTCCTCGCAAGGTGAGGAGATACCCTACACCTGTACAGGGGTACTAGGCTGCGGGCGCCAGGTCTTTGAGCTCGTCGGCCAGTTTGCGCTTCGCGCGCGCCTCGAGCTGTCGAGCACGCTCTCGGCTCACGCCAAGCTCCCGACCGAGTGAAGCCAACGAAGCGGAGTCGTCACTCAGAATCCGCTTCTCGACGATGAGTCGCTCTCGATCATCGAGCACGGAGAGCGCGCCGGCCAGTCGTGTCTGAATCCCGCTCTGACGTCGTCTCCGGGCGACGGCCACGTCCTGCGGCTCCGCAGAGCCAGGCAGCATCTCGACGAGCGTCGAATCGGAGTCGTGATACGCGGGAGCATCGAGCGAGATCTCGCGCTGATCGAGACGGCGCAAAAGCTCCGTCATCTTCACCTTCGTGGTGTCGAAGTCGGACGCGAGCCGTTCGATCAACTCGTCCGGATCTGCGATCACGTTCGACAGGCGAGCCCGCTCACGACGGAGTCGAAAGAATAGCTTCGAGCGGAAAGGGCCCGAACCGGCGCCCACCATCGTACTCGAACGGACGACCGCCTCGAGGACGAAGGCGCGGATCCAGTAGCCCGCGTAGGTGACGAATCGAGTCCCGCGGTGTGGATCGAACTTGCGAACTGCCGTCACCAGGCCGACGCTGCCTTCAGCGATGAGGTCGCCGAGCGTCACACCGTAGCGGCGGTACTGAAGCGCAATCGCGACCACGTAACGGAGGTTCGCTTCCACCAGCTTGTCAGCAGCGGCTTGGTCGCCCTTGGCCACGCGGAGGGCGAGTTGGTGCTCGTCTTCGCGGGAGAGCTTGGGGATGGCTCGAACTTGCTGGATGTATCGGTCGAGGGAGGCGGATGACTGCATGATGAGTTCCTGTATGCGTAGGGTTACGTTACGTTACGGGAGAAAGTCAATACGCGTTGTCTAACTCTTGTCTAGGGACGTTATGGAACTTCCTGGACAAGAGCGCAAGTAAATTTAGACAAGACATGGACAATAAATTGCCATGCTCGTCTACTGTGCTGAAATGAAAAGGGAAATCAGGTTGCGAAGCTCGAGCCGCAGCCGCAGGTCTGCTTGGCCTGCGGGTTTACGAACTTGAACCCTGCACCCTGCAGGCCCTCGACGTAGTCGATCTCGGTGCCGTCGAGGTACTGGGCGCTCATCATGTCCACATAGATGGGAATCCCGTGCGACTCGAAGGTCTGGTCGAGGTCCGTCGTCTCGTCCTCAAAGAACAAATCATACGAAAAGCCGGCACATCCGCCGCCAATCACCCGTACGCGGAGGCCTTGGCCTACGAGGCCCTCGGAATCCCGGATCTCTTTGACTTTTTCAGCGGCGCGGTCGGTCAGATTCAGCATGTTGCTCCTTGCCCCGCGAGTATAAGGTCGCTCGTCGGCACGCGCCACCGGTTGAGGTTCCCTATCGTCACCCTGGCTCCCTTCCCACCCCCGGCCCTTCGGCGACGGGACCCTTTGGACGGGCGGATTTGCCGCGGATTTCAAACCCTTCGCGCTCGGTCTCGTGACCGCGCTTGAGGAAGCCGAGCGCCTGGATAGCGCCGTCGGCGGCGACCGCGGAGGTCACCCGGCCCACTTCGGCGCCGGCGAGGACAATGGGCGTCTCCGGGCCCGGGGGGTCGGCGTCATCGATTTCCCAGCGCCAGAGCACCTTCGGGGCTTTCCCTCGGTTCTGCAGCATCACCACGGTTTCCTGCCCCACGTAGCAACCCTTGTTGAACGACACGGCAATTGCGGTCAGCCCGGTTTCCTGCGGATAGGTCCAATCGCCAAAGTCGACACCGAACAACGGACGACCACGGACGACGTGCGCATGCCGCCAGGCCAGCGCGCCCAGGGATCCGCCCCCGGCGTCGATTGCTCGTTTCGAAGAGCGCTCGAGCTCGGCCTCGAGATCGGCTTCCTCGACGAGCCAGGTGCGCCCGCCTGTCCCGAGACGATTGGACGGCCAGCCTCCGCTCGCAATCTCGTCGCTCTTCGGCCCCTGAGCGGTCAGGATGCGCCAAGTTGGACGACGCTCGAGGTCGACGTCTTCCATGATGATGTAACGGTCGAGGCGTTCCATCAGTGCGTCGACCGCCCCGCCTGGGACCTCGAGCCAGATGCCCCCGTCGTGAAAATATGCCCACACGTCGGCCATGATGCGGCCCTTCAAGCTCAGGATGAAGCCGTACACCGAAGCGCCGGGCCTCGCGCCTTCACATTGGTTCGTGATCTGTCCTTGAAGCCATTCATGGGCGTCGTCTCCGCTGATCGCGATCACGCTACGGTCGGCGAGGGCAAGGACGCCCACGGAGTTTCGAAGCCAATCGAGCTCGCGCGGATGTAACATGGCTCAGTTCTGGCGCCGCGGTCTTCGGCTTGCAAGCACAGAGCTCATTCCGTGGCAGGCTGTATGCGCGCGGCGTGCAGCGATAGGACGCCCGCGTCCGTGCGAACGAGAGCCGCCCCTCGCTCATCGATCCCTTCGAAAACGCCGTGGCCGTCTTCCCAGCGCACTCGCTCTCCCACCAGCGAGAGGTGCGGTCGAAGCGCATTCACCAAGGTAGGCGCCCCATCTCTAACGAAGCGCTTCACCCAACGCTCGATGTGCTCGAGCAGGGTCGCGAGCACCTCGCTACGGTCGAGGGGTGCGTCTTCCCCACGCTCCAACTTCAGCGAAGTCGCGATGCCTTGAAGCTCGCTGGGCCACCGCGTTCGGTTCACATTGAGACCGACGCCGATGATCGCCGCTTCGATCTTCGCGCCGAGCATCCGGCTCTCGACGAGTATGCCAGCGCACTTGCGCCGCCCGATCCAAATGTCGTTCGGCCACTTCACCTCGACGCGCCGGTTGGGGAGATATCCGGCAACGGCATCGCGCACGCCCAACCCGGTCGCGAGGGTCACCAACGCGGTGGAGCTCGGTTCTACATCGGGTCGCGCGACGATGGACAGATAGAGGTCGGAACCGGGTGGAGACACCCATGCGCGCCCATGTGCCCCGCGCCCATGCGCTTGCCGGTCGGCGACGACGACGTGGCCGTCGGGCGCGCCAGAGCGGGCAGCGCTAGACGCGTCGTCCATGGTCGAGGCCGTGCTCTCGAGCACCGTCATCGAACGGCCCCACTCTCCGGTGATTAGCGTCTGCAGCCGTGCGGGATCGAGATCGTCGGTCACGCGTCAACGCCAATCGAGGCCGAGGTCGCACGCCGGCGCGGAGTGAGTTAGTGCGCCGACGCTGATCACGTCGACGCCCAGCTTGCCGAGCACGGCGACGCGCTCGAGAGTGATGCCGCCGGACGCTTCCACTAAGGCGCGACTACCCACGGTGGCGAGCGCGCGCTCGACCGCCTCGTCGTCGAAGTTGTCGAGCATGATGATGTCTGCGCCGGCGGCGAGCGCCTCTTCGAGCTGGTCGTGCGTGTCGACCTCGCACTCGATGCGGCAGGTGTGAGGCGCGTATGCCTTGGCTCGTTCGATGGCCTGACGACATCCACCGGCCGCGGCGATGTGGTTGTCCTTGATGAGAACCGCCGCGCCGAGATCCTCGCGATGGTTGAATCCGCCACCGCAACGAACCGCATAGCGCTCGAACGCGCGGAGGCCCGGCGTGGTCTTGCGCGTGTCCGCGATGCGGGTCGCTGATCCGTCGGGGAGGGCATCGACGAAGCGACGCGTCATGGTCGCAACTCCCGTCAGCCGCTGCATGAAGTTCAGCGCCACCCGCTCGCCGAGCAAGATCGAAGCCGCGGGCCCCGTCAACGTTGCGATCGGCCCTCCAGTCTCGATGGTATCTCCGTCGACCGCTAGCGGATCGACGTCCACCAAGGGGTCCACCTGCCGGTAAACCTCTTCGAGCACCGGTAGCCCAGACAGCACGATCCTCTCGCGCGTACTCAGTGTTGCTTCCCCCATGGCCGTGGGCGAGACGCAGGCTTCCGTCGTGATGTCACCGCGGTCGATGTCTTCCGCGAGCGCGCGACGAACCGTGGCTTCGAGAATCGTCGGCGCTGGCGGTGCGGGCTGCATGTCGGAGTTATAGCCAACTCCGAGCCAGAATCTCGGAATAAAGGTTGCTCATGGCGTGGAGGGCGATCGCCGCGCCGACGCCTCCGCGCCACGCTCGCACCCAACCGAAAAGCAAGCCCGGAAAAAAGACTGCCAGCCGAGCCGGGTGGGGCTGGACGAGAAAATGGACGAGGGCAAACATGGCGGCCTGCAGAAACCACGCGGCCGGTGCGACCTCGATGCCAAGCACGCGCACGCGCATCTCGCTGAGGTCGGTCAACGCCGTCTGAACGTATCCACGAAAGAACGCCTCTTCGGGGAGCGCAACAACGACCAGCTGAGCGAGCACGAGGTTGAGCAGGTTCGGTGGCAGCGAAAGCTCAAAAGATCGACTCGGCTCCCACCACCAGAGGTACCCAGCCGCGTACAGCGGAAACACGACTGCACTGACGACGGCGGCGACGACGAGCTCCTTGAGAGCAGACGGAACGGCCCCGACCACCGCGCGCCCGAGCTCGAACAAGCCGAGCGGTCCGGCAGGACGCTCGTCGTCCGAAGGAGTGAGAAGCCCTCCGAGTGCAACGCCGTAGTGCACGGGATCGTGCCGCGTCAGTCGAATCGCCGTGAGCAGAAAGAGCGCAGCCACCACGAGGGGCACATACTGTTGGACGCCGCCGACACGTTCGAGTCGTGTCACACCAAACACAGCGACACATACGAGGGTGTACACCCACAGGATCTGTCGCAGCGATGCGTGCGCATGATGCATCGCGCCACAACTACAGCGACCTGTAGCGCTTGCCAAGAACCAGGCGAAGCCTACACTCCCCAGCGCTTCGAAGGACAGGCGAGTATGGGCGAGACGCGGCGGTGATTTCCGAAGACAAGATTGCTGAGATCCGCGAGCGCGCCCCCATCGCAGACGTGATCGGAAACTACGTCGCGCTCAAGAAGTCCGGAAACAGCCTGAAGGGCCTGTGTCCCTTCCACAACGAGAAGACGCCTTCCTTCTACGTGCACCCGAACCGCGGCTTCTATCATTGTTTCGGCTGCAAGGCGTCGGGCGACATCTTTTCGTTCTTGATGCACGTGGAGGGCAAGACCTTTCCCGAAGTGGCGCGGGACCTCGCAGAACAGACGGGGGTCCAGCTTCCCGTGTATGACCCCCAACGCGAGGCGGAGTTTCAGCGCAACAAGAAGCAGACCGAGCGTTTCTCGTCGGTCATGGAAAAGGCGACGGAGTACTATTCTGCGCAGCTACACGAACATCCGGATGGTGGCATCGCACGCGCTGAGTACGCTGACCGCGGCATCTCTGAAGAGTGGGCTCGGAAGTTCCGGCTCGGCTACGCGCCGCACGGATGGGACTCGCTCGCTCGGTTTCTCGAGCGCGCAGGCGTGTCGCCCTCGGACGCGGAAGCGGTTGGCCTGATCGCGCCACGCCGTTCGGGGCGCGGGCACTACGATCGCTTCCGCCATCGATTGATGTTTCCCGTGACGGACGTGCACGGCCGCGTAGTCGCTTTCAGCGGTCGCGCGCTCGAACCTGCTCCCTCGATGGAGGAACAAAAAGAGCCGCCCGCGAAGTATCTCAACAGCCCCGAGAACCCGCTCTATCACAAGGGTGAGATTCTCTACGGTTTACACGAGGGCCGGGTCGAGATTCGGCGCGAAGATCACGCCGTCTTGTGCGAGGGCAATTTCGATTTGGTCGCGCTTCACCAGGCGGGGTTCGAGAACGCGTTGGCGCCGATGGGCACTGCCTTCACCGAGGCGCACGCGAAGTTGATCAAACGCTTCGCGCAGAAGGTCACGTTCTTGTTCGACGGCGACATGGCCGGCCGCAAAGCGGTGCGTGAGGCGTATGCTGTCGTCACCAAGGCAGGGTTGTCCGCGCATGTCGTGAACCTGCCGCAGGGCGCCGATCCCGATAGCTTCTTGAGAGCGGAGGGCGCGCAATCACTGCGTACACGAATCGTTAGCGCGCCCACTATAATCGAACATTTAATCGATGACGCTGCGGGCAATGTGGAACCGAACCCGCGTGCGAAAGCCGACGCGATCGCAAAACTTGGTCCGATTCTTGCCGAAGTCGAAAGCCCGATCGAGCGTGGACTCTACGTCGAACGCGTTGCGCGCAAATTCGGCGTTGCAGACCTGAGTTTGGTGAAGCGCGAGCTTCGTCGTGGTCTCGGTCGCGGCAAGGAGCGAGCGCCTGTTCGGCGTGACGCAGTGCGCCAGGATATTGCACCGCCAGTGTCGGAGTTACAGTCGAAGTTGATTTCGGTCCTGATCGATCAGCCGACCTTAGTCGATCATCAAGGCGTGCATAAACTGCCGCAGCTTTTGACGAACCCTGATCTTCGCGCCATCTTTGACGTCATCTTGCGGATGGTGGATAGGCAGGGAGTGCTCGACGTCGCGGCTTTGCTCGACGAGGTGAACGATAATCGACTCAGGCCGTGGCTGGAAGCGAAGTTGGCGGTGCAACAACACAGCCTGGAAGAGGCGCGTCAAATTCTCGACGACGGTTTGCCACTTCTCGAACGCAAGAACATCGAACAAGAATTGCCCCGTTTGCAACAGCGCATCGTCGAAGCGCGTCGAGTCGGCGATGACGCGTTGGCAGCAGGGCTTACCCGCGAGTTCGTGGAGCTGACACGCAGCGCCCACAAGCTCAAAGCGAACGCGAAGCAGAGGTAAAGATGGCTGGCAAGAGCTCAGTAAGTAGCGGGGGATCAACGGAATCCAAGTTCAAGTCCGAACCGGTGTCGCGTGTCGTTCCCAAGCTCAAGGGCCGGGAGCGCAAAGAGGTGCAGGTCCTCCTAGAGCGCGGCCGCGCTCAAGGTCATCTGACTTACGACGAGCTCAACGAAGCCTTACCGCCGGACATGGTGACTTCCGATCAGATCGACGATCTCATGGTGTGGCTCAAGAGCGAAGACATCGACGTCGTCGACGGTGCGCCGGAAGGTCAGAGTCGCACGAGTGAAGTCCCGGTGGCAGCGACGCGTAGCTCGACGCGCCGCCCCTCGACGATTCCTGCACCGGCCGACGACGGGTATGCGCAGAAGTCGAACGACCCGGTGCGCATGTACCTCCGCAAGATGGGCTCCGTATCGCTTCTCACGCGCGAGGGCGAGGTAGAGATCGCGAAGCGCATCGAAGAAGGCGAAGACAAGATTTTCAACGTGATTCTGAACTCCCGCGTGGGCGTCGCGGAGATTCTGGAAATCGGCGAAAGGCTTCGAAAAGGCAAGCTCCGCATCAAAGACGTCGTCCGAGATCTGGACAAGGAAGAAGAGGTCGACTTCGAGGCGGCCAAGGTTCGCGCGCTGAAGCTCTTTGACAAGGTCAAGCGCATCGAGTCTTCCATGTCGAAGGTGCAAACCGAGCTCGAGACGAAGCGCCGCGTCTCCGAGCGAAGCAAGAAGCAGTACAACGCCCAGATCGACAAGCACGTGGACGAGCGGATTGCGCTTCTGAGAGAGCTCAACCTCACCAAGAAGCAGATCGACCGGGTCGTCTCCCGGATCAAGGGCTACATTCGGCGTGTCGAGCGAGCCGAGCGCGAGATGAACGAGGCGGAGGCGCGCGTCGGAGGCTTGAAGTTCAAAGACATGAAGCGCGTCGTTCGCGACATGCAGGAGAGCAAGTCCGTCGAGAAACGCGTTCTTCGCAAGTACGGCTCGGAGGAGCAGATCCTCTTGTCCGAGGAGCACATTCGCGATGCGCAGAAAGCCATCGTCGATGTCGAAGATGACATGGGGCAACCCATCGACAAACTGCGCGAGACGTATCGCGCACTTGCTGAGGGCGAACGGCAGACCGAGCGTGCCAAGGCCGAGCTCGTCGAAGCCAACCTTCGGCTCGTCGTTTCCATTGCGAAAAAATACACGAACCGTGGTTTGCAGTTCCTCGATCTCATTCAGGAAGGCAACATCGGTTTGATGAAGGCGGTCGATAAATTCGAGTACCGCCGGGGCTACAAGTTCTCGACTTACGCAACGTGGTGGATCCGTCAGGCGATCACCCGAGCGATCGCCGATCAGGCCCGCACGATCCGAATTCCGGTCCACATGATCGAAACGATCAACAAGCTCATCCGCACCTCGCGATATCTCGTACAGGAGCTCGGCCGCGAGCCGGACCCCGAAGAGATCGCCGAGCGGATGGAGATGCCGCTCGAGAAGGTCCGCAAGGTTCTCAAGATCGCCAAGGAGCCGATCAGCCTGGAGACACCGATTGGCGAAGAGGAAGACAGCCATCTCGGTGACTTCATCGAGGACAAGAACGCGGTGTCGCCCGTGGAAGCCGTCATTGGCGGCAACCTGGAGGATCAAACACGACGCGTGCTCAAGACGCTGACGCCGCGCGAGGAGAAGGTCCTCCGCATGCGTTTTGGCATCGGCGAGAAGAGCGACCACACCCTCGAAGAGGTCGGCCAAGACTTCGAAGTGACCCGCGAGCGCATTCGCCAGATCGAGGCAAAGGCGCTGCGAAAGCTGAGGCATCCGAGCCGCAGCAAGCAATTGCGCTCGTTCATGGATAACTAAAGGGCCAGGAGTGGCCGGCAGCCTTCGACCGCGACAGCCGATCTGCGCACGCTCAGCCGACGTGCTCCCTCCGTCATCCTCGACGTAGCGCTGCTACGCCTCCGGTGACTCCAGTCCGCGCCTTCGACTGGTCGCACGCACCTCGACTGTCGCCGTTCGAAGTTGCCGGCGACTCCTGGCTCTGACACGTCGATTCGCCGAGGCTGACGTCAGTGTTTGCGCGGTAGCGCGAGCCGGAACGGCGAAGCCCGGCGCGAAGCGCCGCCAAGGCAGAGCGAAGCGAGTGCCGCGGAGGGAGGATTACGTGGTGGGGGTGGGCGGGTCGGATGCAACTAAACCTCCCGACGCCACTTGGGATCCGCGGATGTGCGTCGCGACCGATTCTCCGAGCCGTCAATCGCCATCCCCGGCCACCTTTGCAGGCCGCCCGTCCCGTGAAACCCCGTGTCGTGTTTTTCCGAGACCCGTGTGCACCTCGACGCCCGGGCGTCCCGCGCATGGCTTCGAACCGCGGCTCAGTACGATTCGTTCGCCTTCGCTGGTTGTTCACGCTAGAAGACTCTTGAGGGCCCATAGCTCAATTGGTTAGAGCCCCCGGCTCATAACCGGGTTGTTCCTGGTTCGAGTCCAGGTGGGCCTACTAGTTTTCTCCCACCCGACGCTCAGGATGCCTTCGCGCGTTTTCCTTTTGAAAACCGTTCTCTTGCGTCAGCCAACCAGGCACGCTACAGCCCCGCCAGCTTTGGCTGACGACGGAGGAGATCCTTGCGCGAAGAGCTCGTAGCGCTTGCAAAACTTGCAGAAATGGATGACTCGGCTCGCGACATCGACGCCGAGCTGAAGCAGATACCGCAGCAGCTCGAAGAGCTGCGGAGCAGCGTGCAGATGCTCGAGAGCATGCTGGCACAAGAGCGAGAGCAGCTCGCCCAAGCCGAAGCCTTGAAGGTCCAGCAGACCGCCGAGCTCAAAGAGCGAGGGGAAGGTCTTCAGCGAGCTCGCAAGAAGGTCGCTCAATCCTCGAATATTCGAGAAGCGAACGCAGCCGAGCGCGAGGTCGACGCGAACCGGCGCGCGATCAAGGAACGTGAGGAAGAGCTCGGCCGCATCGCTGAAACGATTGAAGCGAAGACGGCGTCGCTCGCGGAGCGCGAGAAGGACTTCGAAGAAGCAAAGGGCGTTCTCCAGACCCAGGAGGAAACCACGAAGAGACGCGTTGCCGAGCTCGAAGAGCAGCGGGCCGGCTTGCTCAACGGTCGCGAGCAGCTCGTGGCCAAAGTCCCGAAGAACGTCGTGAAACGCTACGAGCGGCTGCGCGGCGGAATTCCAAATGCCGTGATCATCATCAAAGACGGTAACTGCACAGCATGCCGCATGGCATTGCCCCCCCAGCTCAGCATCGAGCTACAGCGAGCCGACGAGCTGCACCAGTGTCCACATTGCCGACGGATCATCATTCATAAGTCGGTGGTCGAGGACTAACGGGCCGAGCGTGGCACCCCAGCGCGAGTACGTGTGTCGCGACCGATTCTCCGAACTTAGACGATGGAGAGCCAGCCTTCGTCCGGGACGTTCTTGCCTCTCACCGCGTCGAAATACGCCGTTTGCACCTTCTCGGTGATTGGGCCTCTCGAGCCTTGGCCGATTTGGCGATTGTCTAGCTCACGCACCGGGGTGACCTCGGCGGCTGTGCCGACCATGAAGACCTCGTCGGCGATGTAGAGCTCATCGCGCGAGATCAGGCGCTCGTGGATCGTCAGGCCCAAGCCCTGCATGACCCGCATCACGGAATTGCGGGTGATGCCCCCGAGGATCGACACGCCCATCGGGGGGGTGGCGACCTCGCCGTCGCGTACCACGAAGATGTTCTCGCCCGACGCCTCGCTCACGTAGCCCTGGGTGTCGAGCATGATCGCCTCGTCGTAGCCGATCGCCTGGACCTCGCGCTTCGCAAGGATCGAGTTCACGTAGTGGCCGTTGATCTTGCCCTTGCTCATCAAGGTGTTGACCCCGGCGCGCTGGAAAGAGCTCACCTTCGCGCGGATTCCGCGCTTGAGTCCCTCTTCACCCAGATAGGCGCCCCAACGCCACGCGATGACCGACACGTGGGTCGGGTTCGTGCGAGCGCCGAGGCCCATCTCGCCATCACCCATGAAGGCGATCGGCCGAAGATAGCACTCGTCGAGGCCGTTTTCGCGCACCGTCTGGAGGCAAGCCTCGACGAGCTCCTCTTGCGTGTACGGCATCGGAAGCATGCAGATGTGGGCGGAATCGAACAGTCGGCGAATGTGCTCTTCCAAACGAAAGATCGCGCTTCGCCCGTCCTCTAGCTTGTAACAGCGAATCCCCTCGAAGACGCCCAGCCCATAGTGCAGCGTGTGCGTCAATACGTGGACGTTCGCCTGTTCCCACGGAATGAGCTTCCCGTCGAACCAGATCTTGTCCACTTTGTCCACCATGACTCCTCAACTCCTAACGCCCCCACCAAGCGGGGGTCGCGCGGTTGTAGCATAAATCCGCAATTCCGCTGAGTTGACCCGATTGGGGCCATGGAGTAGAAACGCCCGCGCTTCAGGGGCTCGGATCGCGTTGTGCATCCGGGCTCCAAAAGCATTGAGGGTTCGCCGGTGTTGTATTCATTGTTGTCGATTTTGCTTCAGCCCGAGGTCAGCGGTGGACCTCCCGTTGCCCCGGCACCCGGTGGTGGCGGAGCGCCCGCGCCCGGGCCGATGGGCTGTGGTGGTGGTGGTGTCGAGCAGATCGGCTTCCTCCTTTTGATGTTTGCGGTTCTCTACTTCTTGATGATCCGCCCACAACAAAAGCGCGCGAAGCAACACGATGAGATGCTCGGCGGTCTCAAAAAGGGCGACATCGTCCGCACCAACGGGGGCATTCGCGGCGAGGTCACCGCGCTCGACGAGCGCGACGTCACCATCGAGATCGCGGACCGCACCCGCATCAAGGTCTTGCGCAGCCACGTGGCTGGTCTCGACCAAGCTCCCGAAGAAAAAAGCTGAACATACAGGCGAGGATCATGGATCGAGGCTGGTATTTTCGTTTGGCAATCGTCGTCGGCTCGTCCGTCCTGGGCTTCCTCGCCCTGTGGCCGAGCATCGACCAATGGTTGCCATGCCCGGACATCGTTAAAGAGACCTTCGACAATCAGATCAACCCCGGCCTCGATATCAAGGGCGGCCTTCGGTTGATGTATGAGGTCGAGGTCGACGAGTACATTCGCGACCGTCGCGACCGGATCGCCGAGCAGGTACAACGCCAGTGCGGCGTGCTCATCGGTATCGTACCCGAGGAAGAGGTCGACGATCTCGACAAGGCGAAGCTCGAAGAGATTCAGCAGCGCTGCAAAGTAGAGCGCGTCGACAAAGAGGGTGGCGCGGTGCGGGCGATTCGCATCACCTTTTCGAACGAGGCCGATGCGGCCAAGCTGAGCAAGACCTGGGTTGGCGATTACTTCCGGGATCTTCGCGTCGCGAGCGGCGTCGGTGGCCTCGTGGTCGACCTCCACATGCGCGAGGAGCAGCTGACGAACATGCGCGAAACTGCAGTTCGGCAGTCCGAGCGCACGATTACCAATCGAATCGATACGATGGGCGTTCTCGAGCCCACCGTCATCGCGCGACCGAACGACGGTGACATCATCATCGAAGTCCCGGGCGCTCAGGAGGCCTCGTTCGAACGGATCAAGTCGATTATCAGCCGAACGGCGCAGCTAAAGTTCCAAATCGTCGACGATGAGGGCGATTCCCGCTCGGTGTTCACCGCCCCGCCCGAGGGTGTCTACCTCAACGCCGGCGCGCAGACGTTTGCCGAAGCGTTCGGTGAAGACGCCCGCGACCTGCTCCGCGCATACGTCGCCACACTACCCGTTCCTGACGATCACGAGATCGTCATCGGCCGACAGCAGGCCGACCCCGAGCGAGGCGGGGAGGGTTGGCGCACCTATTACCTCTATCGCATCGCCGGCGCGACCGGTGAAGACCTCGACGACGCAGCGGTGGGCTTCGACCCACAGAGCGGCACACCAGAGGTCGACTTCACGATGAACACTCGAGGAGCGGCGCGTATGAGCGATCTCACCGGCCGAAACCTCGGCAAACGCATGGCGATCGTCCTCGATGATCGGGTGGAGTCGGCCCCAGTCATCCAGGGCCAGATCGGCGGTCGCGGCCGTATCACGCTCGGCGCGTACCAGGACCGAAACGAGCTCCTTCAGGAGGCGAGGGACTTGGTCGTCGTGCTTCAGGCCGGCGCGCTTCCTGCGCCACTTCGGCCTGCCAACGAGCAGCTCATCGGTCCCACCCTCGGTCAGGACTCGGTCCGAAAAGGCGCGGTGGCCGCGCTTGTGGGCGTCTTCCTCGTGTTGATCTTCATGGCCTTTTATTACGAGGTCGCCGGTCTCGTTGCGGACGCGATGGTGCTACTCAACCTGCAGCTTCTTCTCGGCGTGATGTCCGGCATCGGCGCAACGCTCACGCTGCCCGGTGTTGCTGCCATCGCGCTCACCGTAGGCATGGCGGTCGATGCCAACGTCCTGATTACCGAGCGCATCCGAGAGGAGCTCCGGCTAGGCAAGTCCCCGCGCTCCGCGGTTGAACAAGGCTACGCGCGGGCGTACTCGTCGGTTTTCGACAGCCAGCTCACGACGGCGATCGCCGGCATCGTGCTTTGGCAGTTCGGCACGGGCCCCATCAAGGGCTTCGCAACGATGCTGCTCATCGGCATCGGGACTTCGCTCTTCACCGGAACCTTCTGTTCGAAGGTGCTCTTCGACTGGCTCGTGCGGGGCGCGCGCGTCCAGCGACTGCGGGTGGGCTGACATGGAACTGATCAAACCCGGCACCTATATCGACTTCATGAAGTACCGCGGGCCGGTCATCACCGTCCTCGGTCTCATGGCCCTTTTGAGCCTCGTCTCTCTCTTCTACCCGGGGCCGAACTACGGCATCGACTTTGCCGGCGGCACCGAGGTACAACTCGCCTTCGATGGGGACACCACCCCAAGTGAAGTGCGTTCGGCGCTCGAGGAAGCGGGGTACTCCCGGCCCGACGTGATCAGTGTCGAGGGGAAGCCTAGCGAGTACATCATCCGCGTTCGCGAGGTGTCTTCGCTTCCCGAGAACCAGGTCGACAAGATCCGTGCCTCCGTCGAGAACGTGCTTGGCGAGGGGGTGCTTCAAGAGATGAAGGTCTCCCCGGGGGGAGACAAGATCACGTTGCGCGTCTCCGGCGAGGTCCACGAGCAGCAGCTCCAAGAAGCGCTCACAGCGGGGGGGGCCCACGTTCGCTCGATCAACTCGCTCGCAGGTAGCCGTGATCCTCGATACGAGGCGCAATTGGTGGGCGTTGCAGACGAGCTGATCGAGCAGCTTCAGGCGCATTTCGGCGAGCGAGCCCCCGCCCACGCCCTTCGGGTCGAGTGGGTCGGTCCGAAGGCGGGCGAGCAGCTTCGTGAGGCGGCGGTCCAATCGCTCCTCTATGCGATTGCGTTCATCATGTTGTACGTCGCGTTCCGGTTCGACCTTCGCTTCGCTCCCGGGGGCGTCATCGCCATGCTCCACGATGCGTTGATCACACTGGGCATTTACGTGCTGTTTCAAAAGGAAGTGAACCTCACCACTGTCGCCGCGTTGCTCACCATCATGGGCTACTCGATCAACGACACCATCGTCGTGTTCGACCGGATCCGTGAGAACATGGTGCGGGTGCGGGACAAGAGCCTTCGAGAGCTGATCAATGTCAGCACTTCGCAAATGTTGTCGCGAACGATCGTCACCTCGCTCACGACGCTGCTCTCCGTGTCTGCGTTCTTCTTCCTCGGAACCGGTGTGATTCGCGACATCGCCTTCGCTCTCGGCGTCGGCATTCTCATCGGTACCGTGTCGTCGATCTTCATCGCTGCGCCGATTACGGAGCTCATGGACCGGCGCCTGTTCAGTCGCGGCCGAGGCTAGCTCCGTGGATCGGTACAGCGTGCGGCCTTCCGATGAACGGGCGGCCGGCATGCTTGCCGACGCATGCGGGCTCGGGCTCAGCGCCGCCCAGGTCCTTCTCCATCGGGGGATCCACGAGCCGAACGAAGCACGCCGGTTTCTGGACGCCACGCTCCGAGGCCTGAGCTCGCCTGACCCGATGGCGGACCGCGAGGCTGCCGCCAAGCGTATCGCGCGGGCCATTCGCGCCGGCGAGCGGATCGTCGTCTTTGGCGATTATGACGTCGATGGCACGACCTCGGCGGTCATCCTCAGCCAACTGGTCACCGCTCTCGGTGGCGAAGTACGGACGCTGATCGCCGATCGTTTCCGCGGTGGCTATGGGCTCAGCGACGAGGCGCTCGAGCGTTGCCTCGACGAACGCCCGGGCTTGCTCGTGACCTGCGACTGCGGGTCTAGTGACCATGCGCGTATCGCCCAAGCTCGTGCCCGCGGGGTCGACGTGATTGTGGTGGACCACCACCTCGTCCCCGAAGAAACGCTTCCCGCCTTTGCTTTCCTCAATCCGCATCGACCGGAATGCGGCTTCGCATACAAGGGTTTGTGCAGCGCTGGCCTCGCGTTTTCGCTCGGTGCCGCGCTCCGCGCCGTGATGAGCGCCGAGCTCGATTTGCGCACATGGCTCGACCTCGTTGCAATCGGCACCATCGCAGATCTCGCGCCGCTCACCGGCGACAACCGCCGTTTGGTTCGTGCGGGCCTGAGAACGCTCGGCACCGCGCAATCGAGACCTGCACTTCGGGCGATGCGCGAGGCCGCCAAGATCAGGGAGAGCGCACAGCTGACGTCGCGCGACGTCGCGTTCCGGTTCTCTCCACGCCTAAACGCACCAGGCAGACTCGGTGCGGCCGACCTCACGCTTCGTTTCTTGATGTCGAAGTCTTCGAAGGAGGCTTGGGGCTTTCTCGCTGACATCGAAGCAAAGAACGACGAGCGAAAAGCGTTGGCGGACAAGGCCACCGAGGAGGCACTTGCGCAGGCCCGCGAGGTGTACGGGGATTCGCCCGAGCAAGGGATCGTTGTCGCAAGCAGTGACTGGCATCGGGGCGTCGTCGGGATTGCGGCCGCGAGACTGGTCGACGCGCTGCGCGTCCCTGTCGCGGTCGTCGCGTTCGATGGGGAGCACGGGCATGGCAGCGTTCGGACGACGGCAGACTTCGACGTCTACCAAGCGCTCTCTCGATGCGCTTCCGATCTCGGCGCGTGGGGTGGTCACCGGGCTGCTGCCGGGCTCTCGCTAGAGAGACGCGCCCTCGACGCCTTTCGCGCGTCGTTCGCAGACGCAGCCCCCGCGGGCAGCTTCGCAAAGGCCACGGTAACCGAAGTCGACGTCGAAATCGGTGGCGCTTTTCGCGTTCCCACGCTCGAGGATCTGCAGCGCCTGGGGCCGTTCGGCGAGGGTTATCCCGTGCCGACGTTCATGCTCGAGGCACACGTCATCGAGTCCACGGGCGTCGGCGAGGACGGCGCCCATGCGAAGCTCAAGCTCCGCGTGGGGCAGGATTCGCTCCGCGCGTTCGCGCCGGGCCTCTTCTCGAAGATCGCGGGCCGTCAGGATTTGCGGCTGGTTGGCGAGATTCAGCCCGATCACTGGATTGGGGGCCAGGCCGTGGAGCTCCTGGTCAAAGACGTGCTGGACTAGGCGGCGCAACCCGGGTGATGCGGCTTAACGGCCTGTCCACTGAGGCTCGCGCTTCTGGAAAAAAGCCTGGAGCCCCTCCTTGGCGTCCTCGCTGGCCAACAGCGCGTAGAGCTGTTCGCGCAAGAACGGCAGAGCCTCCGCCGCGGTCATCTCGCGCTGTGCGTTGACCGCATGCAGCCCCATTCGCATCGCAGTCGGAGATTGCTTCGCGAGCTGTCCTGCCACCTCCGCGATACGCGCGTCGAGCTCTTCATCGGGTACCACCTCGGTGAGAAGCCCGATCTCCTTGGCCTTCTGTGCCGAGATGCGATCCCCGAGGAGCATCAACTTCATCAGCTCGCGCGGCTGGATCACTCGGCGGAGCACGGCAGTGATCATCATCGGGAAGAGGCCGCGCTTGATCTCCGGTGTGGCCAAGATCGCGCTCTCACAGGCGATCGCGAAGTGACAGCAGGCCACGATCCCCATCGCCCCGCCCATCACATAGCCTGGGATGCGCGCGATGATCGGCTTCCGCAGGTTGTCGAACCGGAGCAGGAGGTCGTCGAACTCGCCCTTCTTCTCGAGCTTTCCGCGCTCCGCCGTCATTCCTTTGAGATCAGCGCCCGCGCTGAAGGCATTGCCCGCACCGGTCAGTACGATTACCCGTACCTCGGGGTCCTCCTCGGCATCGTCGAGAGCCCAGAGAAGCTCGTTGACGAGCTCCTGACTCAGGGGGTTCTTCTTTTCCGGCCTGTTGAAGGTTAGGGTGACGATGTGCCCATCTTGCTGTACGAGAAGGGCTTGGAAGTCGCGATCTTGCATCGCGGGATTCTTGAGTGCCGGGTGCCCGATTTCAAGGCGAATGATTGCAGTGCAATGTCCAGTGGTTGCCGTGATTTCAGCCTCCGGGTAGAGTAGCCACGGACACTGCCGGAGGGGGCCTTGAGCGGTAAACGATTTGCATCGTCGGTTGCGTTAGCGGCAGTGATCACGCTGTCGGCTGCGCCTCGTCCGGCCGATGCGCAGGTCGACCCCGCTGCGTACGACCAAATCCAGTCGACGCCCAAGGGCACCATCGGCTTGGGCCTCGCCGGCGCGGAGCTAGGTCTGATCATTCCGTCCGCCGCCGGTTTGACCGAAGTATGGGCGCTTACGGTGTTTCCGGTCGTCGGTGCAACCGGCGGAGCGCTTGCCGGGTACTTCGCGCTCGACAAGCCGGGGCGCGAGAAGGGCTCCGTCGCAGCGTTGGTCGTCGGGCTCGCAGGGGTGCTGCCGGCGATCTTGGTCACCGTGAAAGGCGTCCGGCGAGAGCGACAGGATCGCTGGGAGCCCACTCCGCAGCTCGAGATTCGTAGTGACAAAGAGCAGCGCGCATTCGAGGCCGCCGAGGCTGGGCCGGGGCTCCTTCGAAAGACGCGATCGGGCTTTGCCGCGTCGATGCCCGGTGTGTCGTTTTCGCGTCGAGAGCCCTCCAGCTCCGAAACCGTCAGGATGGGTGAGCTCCTTGACCGGAACGAGATGCGGCTTTCCCTCGCCTCTGGCGTGTTCTAGCGTTGGCGACATGATCACCGCGACGGTGCGCCGGACCGTGCGAGAGCGGGACTTGCTCTCGGCCGGTGACCACGTCCTGGTCGCCTGCTCGGGGGGGCCGGATTCCACCGTGCTCCTCCACGTTCTGCATCGCCTGCGGAACGATCTCGGGGTCACGCTCCTCGCAGTGTCGATCGATCACGGGCTTCGTCCCGAGTCCGCTGAGGAGGTGCGGCAGGTTGGCGCATTTGCCGCCGGCCTGGGAGTTCCTTTCGTGAGCGCGCGTGTCGACGTGCCGACCGTCGGGGCTTCGATCCAGGGGCGGGCCCGCGAGCTTCGTTATGAAGCCCTCCGCGAGATCGCTGCGTCCCGCTCGGCCACGCGGATCGCCGTGGGCCACACGCAGGACGACCAAGCCGAAACCGTGCTGGCCCGAGTCCTTCGGGGTTCGGGCGTCCGCGGGCTGGCTGGCATCGAAGCGCGACGCGATGACCACGTTGTGCGCCCGCTCATCGATTGCCGGCGGGCGGACGTGCTCGAGTACGCCAAGGAGCGCGGCCTCCGGTACGTCAGCGATCCCTCGAATCATCAGCGCGCGTTCGAGCGCGTGCGAATCCGACACGAGGTGTTGCCGGTGCTCCTCTCGGAGGACCCGCGCGTAGTCGAGCATCTGTGCGCGCTGAGCGACGAAGCCGCCGATCTGAACGCCTACATCGAGCAGGCGCTCCCCGAGCTTCCGCCGACGGGGGAGCGTTTCGCCCCTATCGCAGTGCTCGCCGAGCTCCCACCACCCCTCCGGATCCGCTGGCTTCGAGGCTGGATCGCTCGGGAGACCGGTTTAACCCCCAGCCGCAGCCATCTAACCGAGGTGGGCCGACTTCTTACGCGTGGGGGAGAGGTGCTGCTAGGATCTGGCTGGTCGGTTCGTCACGAAGGTGGTGGGCTTTCGTTGGAATATCGTGAGCATCGTCGAACGCGTAGTAATCGGTTTTGAGCCCAGTTGCCGGCGAAGGTTGCCAAGCAGGCTTCGCGGCCTCACAAAGAGAGGAGGGGCAGGGGCCCCAGTATAACTCGATTACGCGGCGCCGCGTCCCGACTTACCGAATGAAGCAAAGCCAAAAAACACTGCTCTTCTGGGTTCTCGTAATCCTGATGTGCATCGTCATATTCAACTTCGTCGCCCGCGAGGAACAGCCTCGTAGCGTCCCGTTCAGCGAGTTCGTCACGGACGTCACCGAGGGCAAAGTCAAGAAGGTGAAGATTCGCCCGCAGGAAAACAGCGGCGAGTACACCTACTGGCTGAAGTCGGTCGATGAGAGCGCGCCGCAAGGTCAGCGAGGTGCGCGTGACGAGAAAGTCACTGTCGGCATCATGGGCGAGCAGATCAACCAGCAGCTGCTCGAGAACGAAGTCAGCGTCGAGTACCTGCCCGAGGATCAAAACAGCCTCTGGACTAGCATTCTCGTGACCTGGCTTCCGATGATCTTCCTCGTCGGAATCCTCCTATTCTTCATGCGGCAACTCCAAGCCTCGGGCGGCAAAGCAATGAGCTTTGGTAAGTCACGAGCGCGGCTTCTGAACGAGTCACAGAACAAAGTAACCTTCAAGGACGTTGCCGGCATCGATGAGGCCAAGGACGACTGCGAAGAGATCATCGCGTTTCTAAAAGACCCGAAAAAGTTCCAGCGCCTCGGGGGCCGCATTCCGAAGGGCGTTCTGCTCATGGGCGCGCCGGGCACCGGCAAGACTCTGCTGGCCCGCGCCATTGCGGGCGAGGCGGGGGTTCCCTTCTTTAGCATCTCCGGCTCAGACTTCGTGGAGATGTTCGTCGGCGTCGGCGCTTCCCGTGTTCGCGACCTCTTCGAGCAGGGTAAGAAGCACGCCCCCTGCATCATTTTCATCGACGAGATCGACGCGGTCGGCCGACATCGAGGCTCTGGGCTCGGTGGCGGGCACGATGAGCGCGAGCAGACGCTCAACCAGCTCCTCGTCGAGATGGATGGATTCGAGTCGAGCGAGGGGGTCATCATCATCGCAGCGACCAACCGCCCAGATGTCCTCGATCCGGCGATTCTTCGTCCCGGCCGCTTCGATCGTCGAATCATCGTGCCACGACCGGACTTGAATGGGCGGCAGGGCATTCTTGCGGTTCACACCCGTCGAGTGCCGCTCGGCGATGATGTGCAGCTCGACATCATCTCGCGCGGCACCCCCGGCTTTTCCGGCGCTGATCTCGAGAACCTGGTCAACGAGGCCGCGCTCCTTGCGGCCCGCCAAGACAAAGACCTCGTGTCCATGTCAGATTTCGAGATGGCCAAGGACAAGGTGATGATGGGCTCGGAGCGCCGATCGATGGTCATCAGCGAGCACGAACGCAAGACCACCGCGTATCACGAGGCGGGCCACACGCTGGTCGCGTGGATGCTTCCGAACCACGATCCAATTCACAAGGTCACGATCATTCCGCGAGGCCCCGCGCTTGGGCTCACGATGGCGCTCCCTGAAGAGGACCGTCAGAGCTACAGCGCCGAATGGATCCTCGATCGGATTGCCATGGCGCTCGGAGGCCGTCTCGCCGAGGAGCTCGTGTTCGGCCAGCTCACCACCGGCGCCGCCGACGATTTCAAGAAGGCCACCCAGCTCGCACGCTCGATGGTTACCGAGTGGGGCATGAGCCAGAGCCTCGGGCCGCTCTCGTATGTCGAGAAAGAGGAGTCCGGTTTCCTCGGGCAAACCTATCACAAGGACTACTCCGAGCAGACGGCCAAAGAAATCGACGATGAGGTTCGTACCATCATCAATGCGCAGTACGATCGGGCCAAGACGGTCATCGAAGGGCAGCGCGACAAGCTCGACGCGATCGCCGAGGCACTTCTCGAGCGTGAGACCCTGGGCCGCGAGGAGATCGAGGCCATCATGAGCGGGAAAGAGTTGCCCCCGCCGGTCATCGTAAGCGTGCCGACTTATGCGGAAAAGCGCCGCGAGAGCGAAGAGAAGCGAAAGGGCGCGATTTTTCAGCCCCGTCCGCGTGAGGTCCCGAGCGCCGGGTAGTTGACGGAGGTCCCGATGCCCGAGCTTTGGGGCGTCCTCAACGTGACGCCAGACTCCTTTAGCGACGGCGGGCGATTTCTCGATCCTAGCGCTGCCATCGAGCACGGGCTTCGCCTGGCGGAGGAGGGAGCGCATGTCCTGGACGTCGGGGGGGAGTCATCGAGGCCCGCTGGGCACACCTACGGTCGGGGCTTCGAGCCCGTGTCCGTGACCGAGGAGATCGGGAGGGTCGTCCCCGTGATCGAGGCGCTCTCGGCTCAGCCAGGCATCCGTGTGTCCGTCGACACCGTCAAGCCCGAAGTGGCGGTTGCGGCCCTCCAGGCTGGGGCCACGATCGTCAATGATGTCCAGTGTGCGGCCGATCCAGCGCTCGCGCGGGCAGCCGCCGAGGCTGGGGCCGAGTACGTGATCATGCACAACCGCGGGCGCGGCGAGGTGCGCCCGCCCAACACCGCGTACGCGGACCTGGTTTCCGACGTGATCGGCGAGCTACTAGCCGCCGCGGAACGCGCACAAAGCGCCGGCGTGCCACGGGCCTCCGTGTGGATCGATCCAGGGCTCGGGTTCGCCAAGACAGCGCGCCAATCGGCAGAACTGTTAAGTTCTCTTGGGCGTTTTCGAAAGACCGGATACCGTATACTTGTGGGGCCTTCGCGCAAATCATTCATTGCCGAGCTCGCGCCGGACCCGAGCGGCGCGCGGCCGCCAGCCGGCGATCGTTTGGGCGGCACTGCGGCTGCGGTGGCAATGTGCGTCGTGGGTGGCGCCGACGCCGTGCGCGTACATGACGTTGCCATGATGAGGCAAGCTGCGGCAATCGCGGAGGCGCTCTGGCTCCCACGCGGAGGAGCATCATGATCGACGTGCTCACCGGCCTCGCGACCAACATGAGCGACGGGTTCATCGGCTTCTTCCGACGAAACCCATGGGAGGTGCTCCACGACTGTCTCGACATCGGCCTCGTGGCAGTACTCATCTATTGGGCTCTAGTCATCTTGCGCGGCACGCGCGCGATGCAGATCGCCATAGGCCTCTGCTTGGTCTTCGTTGGATACTTGTTCGCTCGCCGCATCGGCTTGGTCACCGTCACCACGATTCTCGACTCGGTGCTCGCATACCTCGCGGTGATTGTCGTCATCATCTTCCAGTCCGACATTCGTCGCGCGTTGGCGCGAATGGGGAGGCGACCTCTCCTTCGCGGACAGCGCACGGCCAAAGAGACCCAGACCATCGAGGAAGTGATCAAGGCGGCTGGCACGCTGGCGCAGAAGCGTATCGGTGCGTTGATCGCGTTCGAGCGAAGCGCTGCGCTCGACGAATTCATCGAGCGAGGGACCGAGGTCGACGCAGCGGTCAGCAAAGAGCTCCTCCACAGCATCTTCGTGCCGAGCTTCGAAAACCCGATGCACGACGGAGCGGTAGTCGTCCGTGAGGGTCGCATTTGGCAGGCCGGCGTGTTCTTGCCGATGGCGGGCTCGGCAGGCGGGGACCGATCGCTTGGTGCGCGCCATCGTGCCGGTCTCGGTATCACCGAGGAGACTGACGCCGTGGTGGTGGTCGTGAGTGAAGAGCGAGGCTCGATCTCGCTCTGCTTCGACGGAAACATCGTGCGCAACTTGGACGTCGCGTCACTCCGTGATGCACTCTACGGTCTGTTCTACGCGCCCAAACCGAACCGGCGAAAGGCTGCCGATCGCCGCACGACGCTCGCTCCGCCAGAAACCTCGCGGTCGCAAAACCCCGATGCCGTGATCACGGTCAAAAAGGTTGAGGAAACCTCGTGAGTCGGGTGGTCGACGCGCTCCACTCGGTCCGCCTTTTCTTTACCTCCAACCTCGGGTTGAAGGCGAGCGCGGTCGGGATCGCGATTCTCATGTTCTCCCTCGTGCATGGCGCGGAGGACATGGAACGCAATGTCTACATCGACGTCGTCGTTCGTCCTCCACCAGACGCCGCCGACATGATTCTCGTGACGGAGACGCCGGACCGCGTTCGTGTGCGGCTCAAAGGAAGCAGGGCGCGTTTGAACGCGATTCGCCAGGAGAACCTGCCGCCCGTCGATGTGAAGCTCAAGACACGCGAAGAGTCCCGGTACTACTTCGAGAAAGAGATGTTCGATCTTCCTACGGGGGTTTCGGTCGTTCAGGTAGTGCCGCCATCGCTGACCTTCAAATGGGTAAAGCGAGCTGTTCGCGAGGTTCCGGTCGAGGTGTTTCTCGACGGGAAGCTGCCAGCCGGCCTCGAGTGGGCTGGCGAGCCTGAGGTGTTTCCCGAGACCATCGAAGTCGATGGACCAAGTGATGTCGTCAATGCGATGCGCACCGTTCGGTCGATGGAGGTGGACGTATCGGAGTTAGAGGAAGGTGTCGTCCAGCGAGAGATCCCCCTCGTGGGCGCACCAGCCAATACCAACTTCGAAGCACAGACGGTTCTCGTGACGCTTCGTGTCCAACCGAAAATGACGGAGCGCGTGCTCTCGCCGCTCCGCGTGGACGCGGAGGGCGTCGTGCCGCGCGCGCTTCGGCCCCGAGCGGTTGCAGCTCGGATTCGGGGCCCGGAGATAATCGTCGAGAGGATCAATCCAGCTTCCGTGCTCGCGATCGTGAATCTCAGTGACACGCTCGTCAGCAAGAGGTCGGTGACGGTTCCTGTCGAGCTGCGGGGCCTGCCCGACGAGGTGGACGTCGTCTCCATCGAGCCGTCGTCGGTCACCGTGCTCCTCCCCGACACCACCCCAGAAACCCCGTGAGCCGCCCGTAGAAGCGGCTTCGCGCTCACGGGGCTTTGCCCTTCGCTCATCGCCTATCGCGGGGCTGCCTTGAATTCTTTCTTGGCTTCGGCGGCGATGCCATCGGCCATGGTCTGGATGCGGTCCTGCTTCGGCCCCTCGATCATCACCCGAAGCTTCGGCTCTGTCCCGCTCCAACGGACCAGAACCCTACCGTTCTTTCCGAGCGCCTTCTCAGCGCTAGCGATCGCGCGGGCGGTCTTTGGCAGCTCTTCGAGCGGTCGTTTACCCGGCAGCGTGATGTTCACGAGCACCTGGGGGACCCGCTGCATCACCTCGGCTGCTAGCTCCGACAGCGGTCGCTCCTCACGCCGCAGGATCGCGAGCACTTGCATGGCCGCCACCAAGCCGTCTCCCGTGGTGGCGTGGTCGAGGAAGATGAGGTGTCCGGACTGCTCCCCTCCGAAGTTGAAGCCGCGCTCTCGCATCGTCTCGACCACATAGCGGTCCCCCACGTTGCAGCGCACCAGCTTTCCGTTGTCGTTCTCAATCGCGCGCTCGAGTCCGAGATTACTCATGACCGTGGCGACGAGAGTCCGGCGGCGCAGGCGCTTGTCTCGCAGCATGCGTGTCGCGCATAGCGCCATGATTACATCGCCGTCGATCTGGTTGCCCTTCTCGTCGATCATGATCACACGATCGGCGTCACCGTCGAGCGCGATGCCGAGGTCGGCATTTCGCCTGCGGACTTCCTTGGCGCAGTTTTCGGGATGAAGGGCCCCGACCTTGTGGTTGATGTTCTTCCCATTGGGTCGCACGCCGATCGCGTGCGTCTTTGCGCCCAGCTCGGAAAAGACGAGGGGCGCCGTGCGATACGCGGCGCCATGCGCGGCATCGACGACGATTCGAACGCCCTCGAGCGTGAGCTCATTCGGGAACGACGCCTTCACGAACGCGACGTAGCGCCCCGGTGCGTCGTCGAGGCGCTCGGCGCGTCCCACGCGAGTGCCGGTCGGTCGCTTGGTATCGAGCTCCGAACCAAAGACGAGCTCTTCGATCTCCTGCTCGACTGCGTCGGGCAGCTTGAACCCGTCAGCGCCGAAGATCTTGATACCGTTGTCCTGATATGCGTTGTGCGACGCGCTGATCACGAACCCTGCGTCCGCGCGCATGCTCGTCGTGAGATGGGCAATGGCTGGGGTCGGCAGCGGCCCGGACAGGAGAACCTTGCCGCCCATCGCGCAGATGCCGGACGCGACGGCAGTTTCGAAGAGGTAGCCCGAAAGCCGCGTATCTTTTCCGACGACGATCCGGGGCACGTGCTTGACGCGTTTCCCGGCTTGGTAGGCGACGGCTGCCCCGATACGAAATGCGACCTCGGGTGTCATGTCGTCACGGTTGGCGAGGCCACGAATGCCGTCAGTTCCGAATAGCTTGCGTGTCATGCGGGTCTCAAGGCTCCCAGGTGATGTCGATACTCCAGTTGGATGGAGGGGCAAACGTTCCAGTTGTTACGAAGTTTAGAGGCCATAGCGCCTCGATCAAAAATCCCGGCCGCTGCGCCTGCGCGGTCGTGTTCGGGCCACCCTCCGCGCGCCGCGCGACGAACTGCCCTTCGACGTAGAGGCCTCGAATGGGAATGTCGTCGGGAAGCACGCTATCGACGTTGAAGCCCACCTGCACAGCGGTGTCTCCTTCCACGTCGTCTGCGTAGGCCTGGCCTTGTTGAACGCCGAACGTAGGTGCGAAGCCGCCGAACTGCGATTGGAGTGAAGCCGACGCAAGGCCGGCTGCGACCCCCGTCAGGAAGTTCGTCGTTTCTTGCGAAGCCTGGGCTGCACTGGGACCAGCGCCTCGTTGTTGGCGCGTACTACCGGTCACCAGCAAGGCGATCACCTCGGCCTCGCTGTTCGTTGGAGCACTCGAGCTGAACTCGATGGTGGGATTGCTCAGTCGTCCCGATACGGTCACGGTAATCGTGTCGTTGCTCCCACGAAGCGAATGGCGGGCGACGAGATCGACTTTCGCGTCCATATCCTGGTTCCCGTCGAACACCATGCTTCCGGAGCGCAGGTCGAAACGCTTGCCGAAGACCCGGAAGTTGCCGTTGTGAAGATTCACCGTGCCGTTCACCAGCAGCTCGTCCGCGATCGTCGTATCGAGGTTGGCGCTTGCTTCGACGAAGAAGCCTTGATCGCGGCTCGTGATCACGAGGCGATTCTCCGAGCGCAGCTTGAGGTGTACCGGGTAGGGCGGCGGTTTTCGGATGGGCTCGTCGGACTCCCCGATCAAGAACACCTCGGGATGCGGAGCAAGGTCCTGGGGTGTCGCCGAGCTTTCGGGGATGTCGATGGTCACCGATTGGAGGCGAACCTCGCCATCAACCCCCTCGTCTTCGATATCGGCGATCAGTCGGGCCCTGCCCTCGACTCGAGCGACGATGGAGCCCTCCTGACGAAGTGGGAAGCTCTTGGCGTTCACCTCGAAGTCGGCCTTGCTGACTCTCAATCGCTCGACGCTCACGCGCCCGTCGACCTTAGCGCTGCCATTGGTGTCTGTGGCTTTAAGGTTCGTGATCGCTACGCCGTCTTCATCGAAGATGGCCCGACCGCTCACATCCTCGAGCGTCTGGCCTACGCTGCGGACATCCACCCGACCATCGCTGAGCTCCACACTGCCGACGAAGTTGGGGTCCTGCACCGACCCTTGTGCGATCACGCTCCCCTGGAGGATCCCTTCGACGTTGACCGCGCCCGCCAGCCAGGCCAGCACCGCTTGGAGCGGCATGCGGTCGAAGTTCGCCTGGCCGTAGAGCTCGCCTCGCTTGGCAAGCTCTGGAATCGGGTGTTCGGCATTCCAGAGAAGCGGTGCGCGGCCGTTGATGGTCGTCGAACCTCCATTCCACCAGTTCATCTCGAGGCCGAGCTGGCCGACGCCATCTGCATAGGATCCCGAGATCCGATTCGTTGCCGGTGGGGTTTCGATGATCGTGTTCACCATGCCAGTCCTCCGCGCGGGCTCGAGGCGACGCGCGCGTAGGTCGTCTGAAGTCATGGAAAACGAGAGATCTGGATCGTCGCCGAACAACCCGGTGGCTCTGAGCTGAGCTTTGAGTGTGCCGGCTGCGTACCGGCAGATGTAGGGGATGTTCTCAGTCGGCGCGTCGTAGAAGTCGGCGCTGATTCGGGTCACCGGCCAGCGCGGAACCTCCGCGGCCGCCAGCCAGTCGTCGAGCGGCGTTTCCGCCGACGCTTCCACGTTGAGCACTTTGGCATTTCCTACGGCTCCATCGATCGAGAGTTGGGTCAACCCGTCTTCGAGCTGCGCCCTTACGGTAGCTCGGGGACTAGAATCGCCTCCGCAGAGCCCCTCCGAAGACTCCGAGAGCCAGTCGATACTCGCGTGAAGGTCGCCGCGTGTACGAAAGGCACCGCCGGCGATTGTGGCGCTGCCCGCGACTTGCAGTCGGTTCGCATCGGGCACGAAATCCTCTCCGAGGTACTTGGGAAACGCGCTCAGCCTTCGAGGCGGCACTCTCATCGAGAGGCGCCACGGTGAAGTGGCGAGCGCTTCGATGGTTTCTTCCGGTTTCTGCACGAGGTGGACCAGGTCGACCAGCAAGCTGCTCTCGCCCTCGAAGAGCTCGCCTTTCTCGTCGCCGAGGCGCACTTGCGCAAGGAGCACGCCATACTCGTAACGGAAGCGCGAGTTGAGCTGGGTCGGGCCCCAGCCACCCACGATGAGTCCCGGGATCTGGATGGCGCCCTTGAACGACGGCGCGTCGATCGGACCCGAGAACCGGATGCTCGCGTCGGCATAGCCCTCCACGTCGGGCATGTCTTCCCCGACCAGAAGCTCGAGCAAGGTGAGGTCCATCGCTCCAGTGCTGAGCGTCGTCTCGTACACGCCTTCGCGGAGCGACGCGCCGACCCCTCCAGCAACGGGCTCGATGAAGCCGGAGGTGCTGAGCGTGAAGTTACCGCGCCCGCCCATGTCGACCTGAGCGTCTGCGTCGAGCACCCCCTTGTCGTAACGAATGAGGTACGCGGCATTGACCGGTGCGATCTCCCAGAGCGTAGCATCTGTCAACGTGCCTTCGGCCACGATGGTCGGGTCCTTGTCGAGATCGCCGCGGAACTCGAAGTGCAGGTCGACGCCCCCATCGAAGTCGAACGCCTCCTCGGGGTAGAGGATCTTCAGGACAGCCAAGTCGAAGTCGTGCAGGTCCGCTTGGATGTCGTCTGGGCCGTTGAAGAGCCATTCTCCTCTTGCCTCGAGGCGTTGTGAGCGCCGGCCCATGAGGATCCGGTCGAAAGAGACGCCCTTTTCGACGTCGAGTACGAGGTTGTTGACCGACCCGCGCCAGGACAAATCGCCCACAGCCAGCTCGATGGTATCGACGTTGAGTTGGTAGATGTTCTCGTCTGCTTCCACTCGCGCTTGGAACTCAGCGTGCCGGTCTCCGGGAGCCGAGAATTCACCCGTCGCAGAGTACTCCTTTGGACCCCCGGTGAGGATCGCTTGGCCGTTGCCGATCGGGTAGCCCGCCACCCGCACCGCCGCTCCATCGAGCTCGAGGTTGACCTTGGGGGCGAGCGGGTTGCCCCACACTCGCCCCTCGAGAATCAAGAAGTGCGCGCGAATCGCACCATAGTCGAAGTCGTCGAACCGGACTCGACCCTTCGTTTCGAAGTCTCCTTGCACCGTCTGCCGGATGCGGAGGTCGAATTCTGCATCGCCAGCGATGCCTTCTGCGAAATGTTGAAAGTTTGGATCTTCGCTGACTGCCGGGATCTCGCCCCACGCGTGAACCTCCGTAATGCCCTCGTACTCCACATGTCCATTCATGTAGAGGTCGCCGCCGGAGTACTCTGCCTTGACCGACTCGATGTCGAGACCATCTTCGCGTGCGCGCAGCTTCGCGACAAACGGGGGAATGTAGAAAGGCGGGTAGGTGAAACCGTCGGTCTCCATGGCGACGCCGAGTACGTCTTCGTCCTTCGGGTCCACGGTCAGCTCGAGCCTGCCGTTCACTTCGATCTCCGGCGCTCCGCCCACCAGCTTGTCGATCTGCATGCGTGGACTCGTGATTTCGATGCGGGTGATCCCCTCGCTCGGAAGCTCTCCCTTGATGCGGGCCTTGCCGCCCGAGGTATCGACGTCTCCCTGCACCCGATAATTGCCCTCGGGCCCCCAGAGCCGGACCCAACCGGTGGCCTCACCCTTCAGGGATTCCGCCCAGTCGAAACCGACGTCGTAGAGCGTCGGTCCACTCACGGGCTCGAGACGCATGAAGAGGTCGAGGTCGTAGGGGTCCTCGGGCGCAGCACCCTCCCGCGGTCGATAGACGAGCTCCGCGGTCAGGTGCTCGTCGTCCCTGCTCGCTTCCGCCGTGACTTGTGTGCCCCTCGTGTCCGTGTGCACGGTGCCGACGATGTTGTCGATCGATGCGTCGAACGGGAACGGGCTCACGATGCGCCCGTCCGCGGACCACACCTCGATGTCGGTGATCCAGTGGAACTCCATCCGACCCTTCGTGTTGAGGTCGACCACGCGAAGGCCCTGCAAGCCGAGGATCTCGCCCGTGACCTCCAGGTTGCGGAGATCCATGTTGTCCACGATCGCATGAAACGGCTCGCCGACCGTGGGGGACTTGTCAGCCGGCTCGAACGCCGCCAGGAATGTGGGTGCGCCCTCGCCATCGTCCACGAGATCCACCCATCCGTTCGTCAAAGTCCCGTAGTAGAAGCGCAGCTTCCCTCGTAGTCCCGCAATGGGGTCGATACCGAGCTCTACGGTCTCGCCGTAGATGATTGCGCGACCATCGGGGTCGTACACGAACGTATCTTTGACCACCGTACGCCAGAGGCGGAGTTGCTCGATGTAGCCGGCGTGCATGGTCCCGTCCATTAGCTCGGACACGAACTCGTTGAGGATGTCTCGGCCCAGGCGGCGCCCGAGATCGGTGTCCAAATGAAAGAGCACGCTCGTGAGCAGCGACACGATCGCGATGAGGGGCCACCCGAGGAACCAGCTGAAGAGTCGGTAGAGCCAGCGCATCAGAACGCCTCGCCGATGGTGAAGTGAATCGCTCCTGGCACGCCGCCTCGGATGAAACGGAAGATGTTGTAGGCATTCGGGGGCGCGATTCCGTTGATGACCTGCCAGCGAGGGATCAAGAAGCCGAAGTCGAGACGGATCGGTCCGACGGGCGTGCGGTACCGAAACCCAAAGCCAGCGGCGGCGCGGATGTAATTGAAGCGCCAGGCTGCCCCGCGGTTCACATCGCCAAAATCCATGAAGAGCGCGGTGGCGAATGCTTGCGTGATCGGCACACGCCACTCGACACTTGCCTCCCATTTTCTGAGACCGCCGTCGTTTCGCGCGTCTTGGCCCTCTCGGTTGAGGGAGTCGAGGTCGCCCGGGTCGCCCAAGAAGCCACCGAAGAAACCGCGATGGGTGGTAGGACCGCCCGAGCGCAGGCGATAGTTCTGAGGGCCGAGCTCTTGGCCGATTAGGTCGAGCCGCCCGGTATCCCGTGAGAAGATGAACATCGCGCCGATGCCGAACCGAAACGCGAGCGTCGAGGAGAGTGGCAGCGGCGCGTAGCCCCGCACCTCGGGCGAGACCCGGACGTACTGCCACGACCGCTTGAGCCTGGCGGGCGACTGCTGGCTGCTCGCGCGGAAGAAGAACCCTGCGCGCGGGCTCCGCGAGTCATCTCTGAGATCGACGATCACGCTCTCGTCGAAGAAGACGACCTGGTAGCTCGTCGGAAATCGAGGATCGCGGTCGACCACCAGGTACGCGTCGTAGTTCAGGCCGCCGACGAGGAGCAGGCGACCGTCAAAGAATGGGCGTGAGAGATTGCCGCGAATCTGCAAATCGTTGCGGCGGAAGAGCTCGAAGGGGTCAGGGCCCCAATCATGGCGGAACTCGATCGCTGAAGTCGTGCGCGGTTCGAGGAACGCGGGTCGCCGATATGCGATACGGAGCTCGTTTCCGAAGATGAACCCACGATTGAATCGAAAGAACGGGTCGGGGGCGACGATCTTTGGACGATCCTCGATGCGCAGCTTCCGAAACCCAGTGATGAAATTACGATGCTCGAAGAGACCGAACAAGTGGACGTCGGAGATTCGGGTGTCCTGCTCGAGGGTCAGTGTGTTGATCGCGCCACTCTGAAGGCCCGCGCCTATGCCCCAGCGAATCTGCCGGCCCGGCTCCACCTCGATGTTGATGTCGACGACTCCGGTGCAGCGCTCCTCCGCGTCGCGCCTTGGGTTTTCGGCGACGTCGACCGAGGCCAAGGCGCCGAGGGAGTAAACGGCGCGTTGGGCCTCTGCCACAGCGTCCGAGCTGTAGGTGTCTCCGGTGTGCAAGTCCGCTACGTCGAGGATGGTGCCGGAGGGGAGGTCCTGATACCCGGAGACCGTAATCTCACCTAGCGTCGACGCCGGCCCGGGCTCGACGAACAGCTCGACAAATGCTTCGCGTGCTTCAGGGTCGATCTCGACCCGACCCGAAGATCTGCCGCAGGCGTAGCTCGCGCTGCGAAGCTCGCGGCGAATCGCGCGCTTGCTTCGCTCGTAGATCGACTCGTCGAAGGGTTTGCCGACCTTGAGGGCGACGGCGTCTTCGATTTTCCGGCGCTCGCCCTCGCTGAGACTCTCTTGACCGCGCACCTGAATCGAGCGCACCAAGACGGGTAGGCCTTCCTCGATTTCAATGCCGATGGAGACTTTGCATCCTTCGCCTTCGCCCTCCCGTGTACACGGCGCCTCTCCGGGCGTCGTCGCCACGATGCGGTCGTCCAAGGCCGCCGAGGGTGGGTCGAACTCGGTGCTCACCACCGCCGCGTCGTAGTACCCGCGCGCCTGGTACCAGCGTTCGATTCGGTCGATGTCCCTATCGAATACAGCGGCGTCGAGGGTCGGCCATCCCTTCCGGAGCTTCTTCCAGAGATCGAAGGACAAGCGTTTCCCGTCGAACGGCGGCACCCCGCACTGGCGGTCCGGGCTCGTGCCAAAGGCTATGGTGACCCGGTCGCGCTCCTGGGATGCCAGGCAGGCCCGGAGCGCTTCGTCGTCGAGCTGCTCCATACCAGTGAAACGGATCCGATCGATGCCATATGCATCCTCTGGGATCGTCTTGCACCCGCTCGCAAAAAGGAGCAGGAGCCAGATGCATCGCCGGCCGCCCATCTATCTAGGGCTTGTAGCGCGTTGAGCCCCAATTCCGCCAGCGAACGGCGTGATTTCAGCCGTTTGGCGGCGGTCCGCCAGGCTGCTAAAGGTAGCGCCGCGACTCCATGAAGCAGTACTTCGTCCAGACCTTCGGTTGTCAGATGAACGTCCACGATTCTCGTCGGATCGAGGAAGTCCTGCGCGGGAGCGGCTACCAGCAGGCCACAGAGCCCGCTTTGGCTGACCTCCTGATCGTCAATACCTGCAGTGTTCGCGAAAAGGCGGAGCACAAGCTCATGAGCCTTCTCGGTACGTTTAGGCCCTTCAAGGAGGCCAGGCGGGGCACCGTCTTGGCAGTCGCCGGGTGCGTGGCGCAGCAAGAGGGGGAGCGGCTACTCAAGAAGGCGCCATTCGTCGACATCGTCCTTGGGCCCGACAACATCTCCGAGCTGCCGGCGCTGATTCGGGAAGTCGAACAGGGTGCGCCGCCGGTCACGCGCACCGTTTTCGACATGGATGACCCCCAATTCCTGAAAGCCAAGCCCCATGCCGACCGGCGGGAGGTCACAGCGTACGTGACGGTCATGAAGGGCTGCGACGAGCGGTGCACCTTCTGTATCGTTCCCTATACCCGCGGGTCGGAACGCTACCGACCGGCGGACGAGATCGTCGAGGAGATCGGCGATCTGGTGGCCGGTGGGGTGCGCGAGGTGACATTGCTCGGACAGACGGTCAACTCGTGGCACGAGCCGGGTGAAGTCGCGGAGAGCGCCAAGTCCGAATCAAAGATGGCTGCGTCCACTTCTCAGTTCGCGGGGCTCCTCCGCCGGATTGCGACGGAGGTCCCGGAGCTCCTCCGCCTTCGCTATACCTCCCCGCATCCACGGCACATGACCCCGGCGCTCATCGCAGCCCACGCGGAGCTTCAGGTGTTGCCCGCACACGTGCATCTGCCGGTGCAGTCGGGGTCGGACCGCCTGTTGCGTCGGATGGCGCGGCGCTACACCGCGGAGGACTACATCGCGCGCACCGACGCACTCAAGAACGCGAAGCCAGGGCTCACGCTGTCTACGGACTTCATCGTCGGCTTTCCCGGCGAGACCGAGGACGACTTCGAACAGACGCTCGCGTTGGTGCGCCGCGTCGGCTTCGTGGCGGCGTTCGGGTTCAAGTACTCTCCGCGCCCCTATACGCCTGCGTTGAAGCTTGGCGATGAGGTCCCTGAAGACGTGAAGGACGATCGCTTGGCTCGGTTGTTCGCGCTCGTGGAGATTCAACAGCAGGCGCATTTGCGCTCGTGGATCGGGCACCAGCTCAGCGTGCTGGTCGAGGGACCATCGCCGGGCGACACCGGACGTTTCGCGGGTCGCAGCGAGCGCAACGAGATCGTGCACCTGGTTGCCCCCGCCGGATATGATCCGACGGGCGAGCTCGTAACCGTGACGATTGACGAGCCGTTCCGACACAGCTTGTCCGGCTTCATGACGGGCGCAGAGGGCCAGGCTGACCCGCCGCGCCGAACGCGGCTTTCAATCGTCGACGCGGGAGGCGCGTCCTGAGCCACGCTTCTTTGAGAGAGCGGCTTCGTCCCTGGCGGTTCGCGCTTCTTTATATGGCGCTCATCTTCGTCGTCTCTTCATTCGAGGTGGCGGTGCCCGGCGTGCAGCACCTTCCTTTTCGAGACAAGGCGCTTCACTTCGCGGAGTACGCGGTGCTTGGTTGGCTCTGCGCCCAGGCGTCGTCGCGCACCTGGCCGTCGTCCCGGGCGTGGCGAACCGCTGCGTTTGCGGTCTTCGTATCCGTGCTCTGGGGGCTTTCCGACGAGATCCACCAGGCGATGGTGCCAGGCCGTTCCTCCGAGCTAGCCGACCTCGTGGCTGACCTCCTCGGGAGCATCGTCGGTGCCGCGGCCTGGCATGTGTTTTCGAGCAGATCTGTGAGGCAATACACCGGAAAGTTCACCTCGATGGACTAGCTGCCATTGACGGTTCCGCTCCCACTACTTAAAGTTTAATCCATGGGGACGTAGACGTTCCCGATTCGAACAAACAACAAGCTTTGCCGGCGGAACCCCCCCATAAGTCCGCCGGCCCCCCCGCCCGGTCGTGCCCCCCCCTCCAACGACCGGGCGACCCTTTTTAAGCCCGAGCCGAGCCGAGCCGAGGCGAGCTCGAGCTCAGAGCTCTATCCCCGGGCTTCGATCCAGGCCGGTGGCCAGCTGCCGGAGCTCGACCTCGTGGGCGCAGAGGGCAGAGCGGTCGTGCCGGCACGGGGTAAGCATGGCGTCTACGAGCTCATCCGCGGCAACGGGTGCCTGGACGGCCCACACTGGGACATCTACATTCCCGGCCATGAGTTTCACTGAAAGCCGGGCCCGGGGCCTTGTCCTCTTCGTAGTGGTACTGGTTGCGCTCGGGTGCGCAGCGTCAGAAACACCGAGAGCCAAGGAGCCTAGCGCCGGCGACGAGCTCGAAGCGGCGGTCGACCCGCTTCCGTCTTGGAACAACACGGCGACCAAAGCGAAGATCATCGCATTCGTCGACGCGGTGACCGACCCGGACCGCCCTGAATACGTCGAGCCCGAGGAGCGGATCGCGACGTTCGACAACGACGGCACGCTTTGGGTCGAAAAGCCCGCCTATGCCGAGCTGCTCTTCGCGCTCGATCGCGTGAAGAGCCTTGCTCAGGTGCATCCGGAGTGGAAGAGCCAAGAGCCGTTTCGCGCAGTCCTCGAGGGGAACCTCGATGCGTTCGTCGCCGCGGGTCGCCGTGGGGTGATCGAGGTGCTGATGGCCTCGCATACGGGAATGAGTGCAGCGCTGTTCAACACGATCGCCACCGAGTGGATCCGTGACGCGCGGCACCCCGAGCTCGAAAAGCCCTACACCGAGCTCGCGTACCAGCCCCAGATCGAGCTGCTCCGCTACTTGGAGGCCAACGGGTTCAGCACGTTCATCGTCTCCGGCGGAACCGTGGAGTTCTTGCGCACCTTCGCCGACCCCACATATGGCATTCCGCCCGAACGCGTAATCGGCTCGTCCGTCGAAACCCGCTACGAGGTGCAGGGCGGCAAGCCGTCGTTGCTGCGCGTGCCCGAGGTTGATTTCGTCAACGACAAGGGCGGCAAACCAGTCGGCATTCACAAGCGCATCGGCCGCAGGCCGATACTCGCCTTCGGGAACTCGGACGGCGACTTCGAAATGCTCGAATACACCACGCTTGGCAGCGCGGGCGTTCGGCTCGGGTTGTTGCTTCACCACGACGACGCGGAGCGTGAGTACGCGTACGATCGCGAAAGCAAAGTGGGAACGCTCGATCGGGCGCTGGACGCGGCCAGCGGCGCCGGATGGGTCGTCGTTTCGATGAAGAACGACTGGAACACGGTCTTCGTAGAGGAGTAACGGCGGATGAACAGCCATTCGATGGCGCGCAGCTCGATCTGCGCCTTGGTGCTTCTGGCGCTCGCGGGGTGCAAGAAGTCGGAGACCGCGGCGGACGTGAGCGCAGCAGATGACGATGGAATTCGTGTGCTCGACAAGGGTGACCGTCCGCGGTCGGTCCTTCGCTACAACATACCAGCGGGAACGACGACATCGTCGACCACTACCTTCAAGGTCACCACCCTCGCGACCAGCGCCGACCAGGCGGCCGTCACTCTTCTGCCGGGGCTTCGCCTCGACATCGTGTCTGGGCCCGCTTCGCTCACCGAGCGCGGCGTGAGGTTTGCCGTCGATGTCGTGAAGTCAGAGGCGGTCATTCCGCGAGGATTCGACGAGCAACTCGCCCAGGAGCTTCGAGAGGGCGCAGCGGTGGCGAACGACATCGGCGGATGGGTCGAGATCGACGACCGGGGCAACATGCTGGCCGCCGAGCTGAATCAGCGAACGAAGCGTTCAGACGTACCGATTCGGCTCCTCAGGATGCTCGTCAACACGCGCGAAACGCTCACGCGCGTGCGCCTGCCCGAAGAGAAGATTGGGCTTGGCGCGCGCTGGGAGGTCCGTACGGAAATCAGCGCCTATGGGTTCGAGGTTCAGCAGGTCAACACCTACACCTTGGTCGACCGTGCCGGCGACGAAGTCATGCTCAACGTGACCGTGCAGCAAATGGCGATGCCCCAAACCATCGAGTTCCCCGACGAGGGCATCCAGATCTCAGTCGAAACCATGATGGCGCAGGCCGATGGTCAGATCATCCTCGACCTCGACGCCCTCGAGTCAGACGCCTCCGCAAACGGGAAGGGCGAGGATCGTATCCTCGTGAAGACGGCGGAAGGCATCGATACCATCGAGGTCGCGGAGGAGTTCGAAGTCCAGATCGCGAACACATCTGGTTTGTGACCGCCCGCCCACCCGCGCAGGCCTTTAGAGGCTACTCGTCGATCTTCAGAATCGCGTGAAATGCGTCTTGGGGGATTTCCACGCTGCCGACCGCCTTCATTCGCTTCTTGCCCTCTTTTTGTTTCTCGAGGAGCTTGCGCTTTCGGGAGATGTCGCCGCCATAGCACTTCGCGGTCACGTCTTTTCGTAGAGCGCGGACCGTCTCTCTCGAGATGACCTTGGAGCCGATCGCGGCCTGAATGGCGACCTCGTACTGTTGTTGGGGAACGATCTTCTTGAGCTTCGCCGCGAGGGCGCGGCCGAGGTAGTACGACTTGTCCTTGTGCACGACGGCGCTCAGCGCATCGACCTTGTTGCCGTTGAGCAGCATGTCGAGGCGAACGAGCGGGTTCTCGCGGTACCCCGCCAGCTCGTAGTCCATGGAGGCATAACCCTTGGTCGCGCTCTTTAGCTTGTCGAAGAAGTCGAACAGCACCTCGGCGAGCGGCATCAGGTACGTGATGATGACTCGATCGGTCGAGGCATACTGAATGCCTTGCTGCTCACCGCGGCGATCCTGACAGAGCTTGATGACCGCGCCCACGTACTCGGCCGGGACGTGAATCGAGACCGTGAAATATGGCTCCTCGATGCGCACGCGGCCGTCCGGGATCTGCGAGGGGTTGTCGATCTCGAGCGTTTCCTGCTCGGTGTGCACCCGGTAGACTACGCTCGGCGCCGTGGTGATCAGGCCGATGTTGTACTCGCGCTCGAGCCGCTCCTGGATGATCTCCATGTGGAGAAGACCGAGGAACCCGCATCGGAAGCCGAAGCCGAGCGCGTCGGAGGTCTCTGGCTCGAACATGAACGCGGCGTCGTTCAGGTTCAGCTTCTCGAGCGCGTCGCGTAGCTCGGTGTACTGGTCACTGTCGGTCGGGAAGATCCCGCAAAACACCATCGGCTTCACTTCTTTGAAACCGGCGAGTGGTGTCTGGGCGCGCTTATTCGCGAGTGTGATGGTGTCGCCGACCTTGGCGTCCTGAAGCGACTTGATGCTGGCCGCGAGATAACCAACCTCACCGGGGCCGAGGTGGTCGAGCTCCTTCTGGAACGGCGTGTACACCCCTAACTCGGTGACTTCATACTCGGCGCCGGTCGCCATCAGGCGCACTTTGTCGCCCTTTCGGACAGTGCCGTCCTTGATGCGGACCATGCAGACCGCGCCTCGGTAGCTGTCGTACCAACTGTCGAAGATGAGCGCGCGGAGCGTGCCGATGTCCTCGGTCGTGGGGGGCGGGATGCGCTCGACGACGGCTTCGAGGATCTCGCGGACGCCTTG
>JAHEEE010000032.1 GCA_024640845.1 Myxococcales bacterium
TCGTCCTGGTCGGCCGCGGCGTCGAGCAAGAGCATCCGCATCTCGCGAGGAGAAGCGCCGCTGATGCCCTCGTAGTCGGACACGGACGCCGCTTCCCGCTCCACCTCGGCAATGGCCCCAGCGAGGATCTTCCCTTGGTCGGAATCAAAGCGCGAGGGGACGTTGCCATCGGAAAGGAGGTCGGCCTTTTCGAGCGGGGTCAGGGACGCGACGATGGTGCCAACCTCGCTGTCGGCGAACCAAGATGCGTCTGGCTTGCGAAGCCGCGTGAGCACCGACCAGAGCGCTGCGACGTACGTGGTGTGTGGCGCCACATGTTTTGGGATCTGAGGAATGATCTGTCCGTCGTAGATTTCGCGCTCGGCGTGGACGTCGAGCAAGTAGCCCACGCGAATGCGCACGATGCGACCGCGGAACGAGTTGTACTCGGGGTGCTGCCGGAACGCGCTAAGGTGAAGCTCGTTGGAGCTCGCTACCATGACGGCGTTGATCGGCAGGTTCGACATCTGAAGGGACACCTCGCCGTTCTCGATTGCCAACAGCAGATACTTCCAGGCCTCGAGCGGACGCTTGAGCAGGTCGCTGAACTCCACGATGCCGCCGGAGGCGTCGACGAGCTCGCCGAAGGGCTCGAACAGCGTCAACGCGCTCAGCGAGGCCGGCAGCGACTCGATCGAGCGGTCGGCCGTGATCTGTCGCTCCGACGCGTCGACCGACATCTGCGGGCCGATGGTGACCGCGCCAACCCGATAGCGGCGCGAGATGTAGAAGCGCTCGACTTGGATGTGCGCGAGCACGCAGTCGAGGTCGCCACGATAGGCCGTCAAGAGCGCCTGGAAGATCTGTTGGTTTTTGCGAGCGAGCTGCCCCGTCCACACCCAATCGGGAGCGGCTTCGGGAACATCGGCCGCTTCGTAGGCGCGCGTGATCAGCTGCTGACGGACGTCGCGCGGCAAGAGGAGCAATGGATGCTCGCGGACGGAGCTCTGAAGCTTGGCGATGATTCGATCGTCTGGGAGGTGGGCGAACGAGTCGCTCTGACCGAGGGCATCAGCCGCCGTCGTGAAGCCGATGCCCCCACCCTCGCGAGAGCGCGGGAAGATCCATGAAAACCGGTAGAGCGCGCCGTCATCGGTTTCGGAATAGGCCTCGAGCCCGCGCATCAGACACGCGACGAAGGTCGACTTCGCGCTTCCGTTCGGGCCGTGCATCAACACCAGCCGGTTGGCGCGCCCTTCCCGCTCGAACCCGTCCAGGATCCGATAGAAGGACGCTTGGGCCGCCTCTTGACCGGCAAGCCGGTCGCGCAACTTCAGCTCTGCCTGATGGCCGCTGTTCTCGCGCCCGAGCTCGAGGTCGAAGACCTTCCAGCGCTTGCGCGTCCCTGCCGGCCTATGCACCTCGTACGAGCCGAAGAAGTCCATGGAGTCCTTGAGGTAGCGCGCGGCGTCGCGCGTGTGCCGGCGCGGGTTGTCCTGAACGAGGGCCAAGTACTCGCGAAACGAGAGCACCCGCTTCTGGGCCTCGAACCGCGCTTTGACGTCCTCTCGGATCGCCTCCAACGCGGTGTTGAGTCCCCCCTCACTCATCTCACTGCACCTCGAGCTCCATCGCGACCTTCCGCTTCTCGAGGATACAGTTTTCTTCGGTGCACATGGCAAAAGAAACGTCACACGTTACTTCGTGCGTGCCCGCGGTGGAGGGCTCGACGGACGCCAAGAAGCGCACTTTTTCATCGCCAAACTCCTTCGCATCGTCTTTCACGAGCTCTGCCTTGGGAATCGCGACACCGGGCGCCGCCTCGATGGCGACTCGAATCGGATAGTCCTGATTGACGTGCCACTCGCCGCGGCTCTCGAGGGCGATCTCGAGCTCGCCCGCCTTGCCGGCCGCATACTTTGGCTGCGCAGGTGTGAGGGCAAGCAGGAAGGCACCCGTCTCGATGCGCGGCCCGGCAGGCTCGTCGGCTTTCGGCTCTGCGGGCTGGTCGTGCTCGTGCTGCGCATGGTCGTGTTGCGCGTGATCGTGCTTCGGGGCCGGTGGGCTGTCCTTACAGCCACCTACCGCAAGCACCAAAGAAAGGATTGAAAAGAGTGTCCAAATACGCATCTGCATGTCTCCGTGCTTACTCTGGGGAGAGGTCGAGGTTACGCAAGCCGCGCTAGCGGGGCTCGACCACCTCTACCTCGGTATGGGGGTCAGGGGCGGCGCGGCGCAAGACGTAGTCGATCTTGCGGCGCACCGCCTCGGAATCGGGCGATAGGTGCCAATGGGCGATCAGCTCGGACGACGCGGGGTCGGACTTCCATTTGACGAACGCGATGAACGAATCGTGGAGCAAGCGGTCCTCGTTCACCTCGACGCTCCGGTACCCGCGCTCGTCATCGCTCACCCGAAGCTCGATCTCTTTGGTGGAGGCGCCTTTGAGTTGGTCTTTCACCTTGGCGGTGAGGCGATACGCGGAGCGGTGCTTGATCAACTCGGCGTGGAGCGACAGCACACGGATCGAAGCGATGAGATCGGCGCGAGCCACCCGCCGCTCGAACGCACCGGACGCGCCTTCAACGATGACCGGCGCGGCCACCAAGTCGACCGAGTTGTCGAAAAGCGAAACGTCGGACGCGCGGAAGTCGGTCGCGGGCACATTCGAAGCGGCCCCCGCACACCCGATCCCCCAACTCGCGATGGCTGCGATCAGCACACGCACCACAGGCAGCCTAGCACGCCCCGACCGAAGCAAAGATCGCCTCGGAAAGGGGCTCTCGCCAAAGCGCGACGAGGTCGTCTGCGAGCGGTGCGCAGAGCGTCGTTGGCTCCCCCGTGTCGGGGTGGGTGAAATGAAGCTCGTAGGCGTGCAAGGCCTGCCGATCGTGGCCGAGGCGGTCGCGGAGCGAGTCGGTCAAGCCCGTCTCGATGTAGTCGAGAAACGCTTGCACGCCGTCAGGGCCGTAGAGCTTGTCGCCGATGATCGGGTGGCCGAGCGCTGCGAGGTGTACGCGAAGCTGGTGTTGCCTGCCGCTCTCCGGAGCAAGCGCCACGAGGGTTGCGCCATCGCGGCGCGCCAGCACACGGTAACGCGTCACCGACGGGTAGCCTTCGCCTTCGGGCGTGACTTCCATGAGGATGTGGAGGCCCTCTTTCGCACGGTCCATTGGAAACGCGATGCGACCTGAATCGTCCGGCATCTCGCCGCGGACGATGGCGAGATAGCGTTTGCTCACGCGGCGGTTCTCGAAATCGATCTTGAGCGCACGCTCGGACGCGTGGGTCCGCCCGCACAGAATCAGGCCGCTCGTCTCGCGATCGAGGCGGTGCGCGATCTGCGGCGCATCCTTGCCATAGCGTTGGCGCAACAAATACGTGAGCGTGTGCTTGTGATAGCTCGCGGACGGATGCACGGGCAGGCCTGCCGGCTTGTCGAGTGCGAGGATCGCGTCGTCTTCATGCAGCACGTCGAAGTAGAGCGGCACGTTTGGCTCTTCGAAGGCCGGGCGCACCAGAATCACCGTCTCGCCCGCCCGGACACGCTCGCTCGCCCGTCGTCGGGTTCCGTCCGCGCGATAGGCGCATGACTTCACGACCTCCTGGGCGCGAGTGCGCGACAGGCGGGGAATACGATGCTGGATGAAGCGGTCCAGGCGCTGCCCGGCATGCTCGGGCGCGACGGGGAACGTGAGGAGGATGGAGGCCGGATCGCAGCCCGGTGGAAGAGAAACCTCGGGGCGTCTACGCGGCCTTGACAACCTTACCCGAACGGATGCAGCGCGTGCAGGCCGTGACACGACGGACCTGACCTTCCACGAGCGCCCGAATCGACTGCAGGTTGGGCTGTTGCCACTTCCTGGTCTTGATGTTCGAGTGGCTCACCTTGTGGGCCTTGTGGCGGTTCTTACCGCAAAAATCGCATGTCTGTGCCATGACCGGTTTCGACTCCTCAGGGAGGCCGGATGTAGCACTGGCACTCGGGTGCCGCAAGAATGCGGTCTCGCACGACCGCTTGATCAACGATACAACCAGAGAGGATGCGGAACGCGGGGGCAATCGCCGGGCTGATGGTGCTGGGGAGCTTTGTAATTCCAGGCACCTACACAGCGAAAAGAGACCCGGTGTCAAGGCTCGGACGCCCGGACGCTCGGCTTATGGCGTCTCAGGAAGAGCTCGACGCGGGCTTCGCGGCCTTGGGGGGCCGCGTGTACGATGAGGGCGGTCAGCCGGTCGAAGGCGCGATCGTCTCACTCGGGGGCAGCGGCTTCTGGCCGGCGCGAGCGGTGCAGAGCCAGGCGGACGGCCGCTTCCATTGGCCCGACATCCCGGCCGGGATCTACGAGCTCCGGGTCTCCAAGGGGGGATTGGTCGCCCCGCCGATCGAGGGGCTGATCCTCGATGCGGGCGCTCGCCGCGCGTTCGCCGTGAAGCTTGGCAGAGGCTGGACGCTGAGCGGGCGCGTCGTCGACGCAGCCACCGGGGACGCCGTCCTGGGCGCAGACGTGACCGTGGCCACCGGAGCCCTCGGTCTGCACTCGCGCGGGACTGAGTCCGACAGCAGCGGGCGCTTTGCGCTCGAAGGAATCATTGGCGACGAACAAAGCCTCTATGTCGAGGCCGATGGTTACATCGTTGCCGGACCGGTGACGCACACGATCGATTCGGGCTCGCTCGTCGTTCGGTTGGAGCGCGCTGGGCGCATCGAGGGTCGGGTGGTCGACCCACGCGGACGACCGATCGCGGGGGCGCTAATTCGCGCCTTCAGCGAGCAGGTCACGGCTGCGGCTCCAGGCACGGACTTCTTGGGGGTCACGGACGGACCGGTGCCGCCGATTTCCGCGGCGGGCGACAGCTCGCTCGCGTTCATCGGGCAAGCGACGACGGCGCCCGACGGCGGTTTTTCGCTGGGCAACCTGCAACCCGGGCCTTACACCGTCGCCGCGAGTCACGAAGATTTCGCGCCCGCAGCGATCGAGCGAGTCCCAGTCGATGGGGGCGCGACGCGTTCAGGCGTGAGCATCACGATGGAGCGCGGGGCGAAACTGGTGGGCCGCGTCGTCGACGATCGGGGCGACGGCCTCGAGTCGATTCCGGTAGAGCTCCGAGCTGCCGAGGAGCGAATGCCGCGCATGACGCTGACCTCCTCCGATGGCTCGTTTTCTTTCGAGGGGGTCCGCGGCGAGGTGACGGTCACAGCACTTCCTTACGACCTCCCCCCCGCGCGGACGACAGTCACCATCGAAGGCGATGCGCCCATCACCGTCGAGCTCGCGCTCTCCAGCTCGCTCTACACGATGCGCGGGCGTGTGGTGGATGAGCGTGGGTTCGCGGTCAGCGGCGCGCTGATCACGGTCTCTTCGAACGACCCTCGGACTCCCACCCGACGAAACGCGAAATCGGACGCCGATGGTACGTTCTCCGTACCCGCACTTCCTGCACCGCCCTACTCGCTTCGCGCCGAACACCCTTCGTTCAGCGAAGCGCGACTATCGGAGCTCGAAGAGATCGAGGACGTTGAGGTGGTCATGTCGGCGGGTGTGACCTTGCTCGGCGAGGTGCTGGACGACTGGACCAACGAGGGGCTTCCGAACGCGAGCGTTCGCTTGGACGGGCCGATGAAGACCGAGACGAAGACAAGAAGCGATGGCACGTTCGTGTTTCGGCAGCTCCCGACCGGAACATACGATGTGAAGCTCTCGCACCCGGACTATGAAACGCAGGCGCAGCGTGTCGTCATCGAGCCTCCGCGCTACGTCGACCGCCCACAGGAGCTCGATCGGGTTCGGCTCGTGCCGGGCGGGGTCGTCGAGGGCGAAGTCCTCGACAGCCACGCCGACCCGGTCGCTGGAGCCGAAGTCACCTGGGACGACCCACCGCGCTGGCACCGTTCCGTACGGACGGACGCTCGGGGCAGGTTTCGCTTGCGAGGGGTCCCGGCTGGATCCGTGTGGATCATCGCGCGCCACGACGCGGCCGGCGAGAACTGGGCCGACGAGCCAGTCCAGGTGAGGCCACTAGAAACCTCGCCAGGGGCCCTCGTTCGGTTGCCCGACGCAACGATACCGTGACGAACCTCCGGGTCGGGCGTACGCTCGAGTCAGATGGTCGATTGGCTTCGCAAGCTCCGCGACGCGAGCGATGTGCTTCGACGGGCAAGGAACCCGGCGGAGCTCGCCAAGGCGCTGGTGCCAAACGCGTGGTTGACGCGAAGGGTGCTCAATCTGGATGCCCCCCGAGCGGGCGGATCGGTACCTGCCGTCGAGGCCGCAGAGGCGCTTCGAACGCTCGGCCACTCGCTCAAAGCCGAAGCGATCGGGTCGGGCGGGCAAGTCGACTACGGGAAGCTCCAAGCCTCGGCGACGTTTTCGGAGCTCGAGCGCACGAGCGGCTTGCTCCAGCACGTCGACCCGCTGCAGCTCGTCAACGACGATGCACGCATCGCATTCTGGATCAACGTGTATAACGTGCTCGCGATTCACGGCGTCGTCGCCACGGGGGTGCGAGAATCGGTGATGGAGATCCCTTCGTTTTTCGGAGTGATCGCCTATCGGGTCGGCGACTTCGTCGTGACGTTGGATGAGATCGAAAACGGCATCCTCCGCAGGAACGCGCCCCACCCGGCCAGCAAGTCTCGCCTATTCGACGACGACGATCCGAGGCTCGCGCTGTGCCCCGACTATGTGGATCCGCGGATTCACGCGGCGTTGGTATGCGCCTCGACGAGCTGCCCCCCCGTCTCGTTCTACGAGGAGAGCCAACTCGACGAGCAACTGGACTTGGCGGCGGACAACTACGTGGCTGCCGATGTCCAAGTGGACGACGCGACGCAGGTGATTCGGTTGCCGATTACGTTTCGGTATTACGAAAGCGATTTCGGTCGACGAGCGGGCGTACAAGTCTTCTTGTTGAAGCACAGCGCCGGCCCGCAGCGTCAAGCGCTCCGAGGCGCCTTCGATGCCGGCTACGCGTTCGACTATCATCGGTATGACTGGTCGTTGAACGCGCTGGCGTGACGCCGCCCGAATCTGAAGAGCGCTAGGCGAGCAGGATTCGTTCGCGGCCTTGGACCCGCATCACCGGCGTTCGGCCGAGGAGCCAGGTTGGATTGGAGCCGGGTGGAAGGATCTTCAGCCGACCGCCGTGCTCGCCTTCCAAGTGGCAGAACGCGCACGGGCAGGTGAGGTTGTCGGGGCTGTCGTCGCCCCCGTGCGCGCGGTACTGCACGTGGTGGAGCGTGACCTTGCGTTGATGGCAGACCGGGCTCGTGCAGCGGTAGCGATCGCGGCGGTAGATGGACTCCCATTTGTCCGAAACGCCCAAGGTCGGCACCCATTGTTGCCAGAAATTGCCGCAAAGAAATCCGAGGAAGCTCTCCCCGGGCAAGACTCGGCGGTGAAGCCGCTCGAGCTGGCGGTAGTGAAGGAGGAGGTCGCCGGGGACGCGCATGCGCAGTGTCACCCGGCTTCCCAAAGTCCCGGATATCTGGACAGCAGTGGACTCGTCGGACTCGTCGGGCCCGTCGGGTGCGGCGCCCGACGGGGCGTCACTCGATGGCGCCTCTGCAAGACCGTGAGCCCCCGCGTCCTCGGCCTGGTCGACGACCCGACGCAGGAGCTCCCCGCTCAAAATCGAGCGTTCGAGGGCCTGCATCCGGCGAAGCTGCTCTTCGCTTGGAGGCTCGCGCGCTGCTTCGCCGGCAATCCGCTGGCTCAGCTCGACCCACTGCACCTCCTCGCGCAAGTGCTTGAAGGTGCGGCGGGCCGCGCGGTCGACCCAAGCCTCTTCAGTGGCCGCGGTGGCGACCCGGGCGACGAGCTGCGTGGCTTCGAACCCGATTCGGCCTTGCTGGAGCGCGTCGACGAGGTGGTCGCGGCCCTCGGTGCGGCGCGCCAGGGTCATCTTGCTTCGCAATGACGCGCGCGACATCCCGAGACGCTCGCGGGCGTAGTGTGCTTCGCTCACGAACCCGAGCGACTGCCACCCGCCGAGCGCCACGAACCGGCGGGCGATGCGGCCGAAGAAGAGGTCGCGACTGCCGAGCTCCGCGGCGTATTGACGGATGCGAAGGTCGAGCTCTTCGAGACTGCTGGGAAGGTCGTCGGCCCCGGGTGCTTGGCCAGCCACGGGATCCGCGCTGACCCGCGGACGACTCCTAAGCTCGGCCTTGGCGTGCTGATGCTGAAGGTGTTCGAGCTCGGCGCGCCACGCCGCATGCTCGGCCTCCATCTGCAACGAGGTGTCGTCCTCGCCCGACCGTAGAAGCGCGAGCAGCGACGCGTGCCCTTCGGCAAGCACCGCCTCGAGCCAATGCTCACCCGACGACTTGCCGTCGAGGTGCTCGACCATCATGCGCGTCGCCTCGAGCGCCCAGGCTTCTTCGACGGGCACCGTGAGCGACAGCGCGCGGGAGTCGTCGTCATCATCGTGAGGCTCTTGATGGGGACTCAACGCAACGCGCATCGCCTGCACCGTCTTGTCGCGAGCTACCTCGAGCAACGCGGCTTCGGTCTCGGGCGTCGCATGGCGCGCAAGGAGCTCCGCCATGCTCCAACCGATCCACCCCGCTTCGAGCGCAGCACTCAAGTGTGGAAGCAGCTCCAGCCGCCCGGCCAACGCGCGGCTGTCCGCCGCCCACCGACCGCCCCGCGAACAACGCTCGAGCGCGTAAGCACCCAAGGTCGAGAACCCAAGCTCGCGATAGCCCAACCCGAGCCGATGCAGCGCCTGCCCGATGCGAAGCCGAAGCCGGCCGGCACCGCGTGCGAGCCAGTAGAGCTCCTCGTCGAGACACTCGGCCTCGTCGAACGGGCCAATCCCGCCCGGCGGGCCGACCTCATCGACCCGGCCGACTTCGGCAAGCCGGCTTCCCTTGGCAAGCTGGCCCACCTCGAACTTTGCAAACTCCAAACTGGATCCCCGCATGATTACAAGCATTTATATGCTCAAAGACTGAACATTTGTCAAGTACTCTGTCGACCCGACCCGGGTTACGCTTTCGCGTCAGCGTCAGCGTCAGCGTCAGCGTCAGCGTCAGCGTCAGCGTCAGCGTCAGCGTCAGCGTCAGCGAAACATGGCCTGGGGCTATCCGAACGCAATCCACGAATGGCGTGGTCCAACCACGAATAATGTGGGTTATTCCAGGGCTACGGCTGCACCTCAAACGCCCCAACGTCGCACGCGGGCCCAGCCCCCTCCGAGGCTGCTCCTGCCGCCTGGTCCACGGTCAAAAGCTGCAAAGCCAGTTCTGGGCCGGGTCGATACCAAGGGGGCACATCAAGAGGCTGCACGAACCCGGTTGGCCGCAGTAGTCGCATGAATCCGCCGTGCCGTCGGCACAGTCCAGATCGATGACGCCGCAGCCGCAGTCGCATCCGTCGCCGGTTCCGTAGTACTCCCCTGAGCAGGTCCAGCCCGGAGGACCGCCGCCGGTCGGTTCCGCAGCGAAACACCGCCAGTCCCCCTCTTGGCACTCGCCCGGGCCGTCGTAGCCAGTGAACCAGCAAAGGGTCCCGGAACCAAGGCCCCGACAATCGAGCACCGCGCAGTCGCCCTTCCAGCAAAGGCCGATGGTGTTCCCGACTTCGCACGGCGTCGCGGCATCACGGCCGGTGCAGTCGCGGGGATATCCGTTGCCGTCAACGCAGCCACCGTCGATGCACCAACCAATACGTATGCAGCGGTCCCAGCAACAGAAAGGCAAACAGTCCCACGACTCACAGCTAAACTCTGATTCAATACAGCAAGACTGGCCGTGGAACCAATCGGTGTGCCCGGTGCACTCCACCACTCCCGTCTCCGGGTCGCAGTAATAGGCCTCTAAGTCTGAGCAGTCCTCGTGCCAGTTACCTTCGCATGGCTTGTCCCAGTGCTCGCAGTACCCATCACCGCCATCGATGGTGCAGTCATCGATGCTGCACAGATCACCATCATCACACTGTTCATCACTAAGGCACCGCGGATACTCGGGCACGCCATCCTCATCCGTACACCCCACGACACACAAGACCCCCAGCGCGAGCACGAGAAACAAACTCGTTATCGAGCGCATAACAACCTCCCTTCCTCACCCAGGTCGTTAGGCGGTCACCAAGTAGCGTGGGGTCGCCGGCCTGTGCCGGTCCATACGTATTTGTTTCCTAAGCGGCCGATTTCAGGCGCGGCATTTGCGCCTGGGGCGTGGGGGCGCAGCGGGTGCGCGCCTACGGCTGCGCCTCAAACGCGCCGACTGTCGCACATCGTGCTGCCGGGTGGCGGCGTGCCAACGCTCCGACGACCCTTTGAGCGAGTGAAGGCCGATCACCAGTAGTCGGCGCAGGTTTCCGACTCGACCTCGGGCACGATCTCGCGAATGGCAGCGAAGACCCTCTCGAAATCTGAGCAGCTGATAACTGGTCCCATGAAACTATGGTCGTTGTCTGCGCATTTTCTGTCGCTCACGCTGAGGACCAACCGGTCTTGTGCGTGCACGACAGACAGCACCGGCGGAAATGGTACGCCGTCCACCGCCCACGTCTCACAGTCCTCATTGATGCGGTATGAAACGCCCTGCACGACACTCACGAGCTGGTCCATCGTCTCACGGGTCGCAGGAGGAAGCGACTCCGGCGGAACCGAGTTCCGCAGCCACTCGTGCGTGACCGCTAGCTCGGCAACCTGAAACGTGTACTGCTCGTCGCCCCGCTGATCACCGTCCTCATACAGCCTGTTGAGCGTGAGTGCCAACGTGTCAATCGCAGGAAATCGATCCCCAATTTCACCGCCGGCGCCACCTGAGCCACCGTCACCAGCCGCTCCACCCGTGCCTGCTGCCTCGCTGCACCCGATGATGCTCAGCGCCAGTACGCAGATGATTCGGAATACGTAACGCATAACGATCTCCCTCACCTGACTCGACCTCATCAGAACGCCGCCAAGTCATATGTTCTACTCGCGCTCGGCGTGCGGTCGATAGGTCTCCGCCCGCAGCTCACTTGGGAACCGCAACGACAACGTAGGTTTGTCCAATCTGACAGAGGCTAAGGTCATCGGAGAACATCTGCGCGGTCGTCAGGGCGCTCAGTGTCCACGTGTTGTCCGATACGGTGATGGTGGCCGCGAAGGGCTGACCGCCGTCGGCCGTCGCCTCACATTCTCCCTCACAGCCGGGGCTACAGGTGATCGCGCCCGCATCGACGATTGTGGCGCCCCCCGCTGCCGCCATGAAGGTCATCTGCATGGTGCTCTGGCAGGTCGTGTTCTGAGTCAAGATCATCTCGCCGGTGCAGTCGGCGGTAAGAGCGAACTCAACGCTGGGAAGCTCTTCGGCAACACCATCACAGGACACGTTGCTGGCTATCCACTCGCCGGCCCAGTCAGCACACGCATCACCGCCCCCTCCATCCTCGCCGCACCCAACCAAGGGCATCACCCCGAGCGCGCAGACACATAGAAACCCGAATACGTAACGCACGACAACCTCTCGCCCGACCCGCAGAGGGGTCATCCGTAACGTGGGGTCGCCGGGCAGCGCCGGCTATACGTAATTGTTTCTCATCGCAGAGCCCGCGCCTACGTTTGGGGGCACGGCGGGTGCGTTGTTTTGGAGAGGGTCGGTGCGTGTCTGTGGGCCCCCTCCGCCTCGGTAATAGCTGAGGTGAAAGGAGGAACCGGTACCCCCTGGGGGTTTCCATCAACGCGTTTCCACTTGTCGTCGCGCCCGATCTCGTGCGTCGCGACTAACTACGAATAATCGAAGTTACCACTAGTTGAGCAACGGGCGTCCCGCCTGAGGCTCAGCTCGGCGACCAGCGGTCGCCCTCTTTGGCGATCCGACCCTCACGTTCGAGCTTGATCAAATGAGCCTCGATCGATTGCAGCGCCAGCGGCCACAAGTGCTTCGGTGTATCCGCGTACACTTGGGCGACCAGGTGTCTTGGGCGGGACGGTTTGCCTCTTGCCTCGAGTGCGTCGAGCACCTTCTTCTCTCGCATCAGGCGGTGCTCGATGTAGAAACTCAAGATCGCTTGGGGCTCCGGGATCAGGTCGCCGTGGGCCGGAAGAAGACCCGTCGGCTCGAGCGCAGCCATCTTTCGGAGCGACTCCAGGTAGAGCAGCATGTCGCCATCGGTGGGCTCGACGATGATCGTGCCGACCGAGGCCACCATGTCGCCGGCGATCATGATGTTGCTGGCCTCGTCGGTGAAACACAGATGACCCGGCGCGTGGCCGGGGGTGTGAAGCGCGCTCAGCGCCGTTGGCGTCGGGCCGTCGAGGACGATACGCTCGCCGTCTTGGATCAGCATGTCGATCTCGACGATGCCGTCGAGGCGCTGGGCGGTCATGGCGTGCGCCCAAAGCGGGAGCTGGAGGCGTTCCTTGAGGGCCATCGCGCCGCCGACATGATCAGGGTGGTGATGGGTCGCGAGAATCGCGATCGGCTCGATGCCATCGAGGCGCGCGGCATGGACCCACTCGACCATGAGGTCTTGCTCCTCGCGGTACGGGGTGGCCGGCTCGATGACAACCGCCTCTTTGGTGCCCACGAGGAACGTGTTGGTGTGCGTGGCCGGCGGAAGCGTCGGCGTACGCACGGGAAGCATTTGAATCGTGGGCGCAACCGCCCGGACGCGATCAGCAAACGGCGGTGAGCTGGCCGACGCCATGCCGACCTCAGGCGCTGCCGACCAGCTCGATGTCGTCGAGGTCGAGCTCGTGTTCCTCTTCCTCGGGCACCAGGGCGTGGATCATCGAGACCGGGCCGCTCGGGTAGAAGCGGTCGCGTGGCTCGTCGAGCAAGCACTCGACACGGCCCTCGGGCAGCAACGCCGGATCACCGAGCTGGCGCATCGAGATGCGCACCACCGACTTGAGGGCTTCGAAGACGCCCCACCCCTCGCGCGCGGAAGCGACGAGCTCGGGCACCCCCTCGGGAACACCGAGGCGCTCGCCGAGCTCCTCGACGTCGAGCACGCCGGGAATGTCGCGCTTGTTGTACTGCACGACCAGCGGCACGCGATCCGGATCGATGCCGTGCAGGCGAAGGTTGTAGTCGAGGTTCCGAATGCTGAAGTTGTTGCCCTCGAGCGCGTCGGGCTGGCTGTCGACCACGAGGACGACGCCGTCGACGTTACGAAGCACGAGCCGGCGCGTGGAGTCCTGGGCGATCTGCCCGGGCACCGACAAGAGATGCAGGCGAACGTTGTAACCACGGAAGGTGCCGAGCTCGAGCGGCAGGAAGTCTAGGAAGAGCGTGCGCTCCGCCTCGGTGTTGACCGTGACGAGCTTGCCCCGCGACTCGGGTCGCGACTGGGAATGGATGGCTTCGAGGTTCGTGGTCTTGCCCCCGAGCCCGACGCCGTAGTAGGCGATTTTGAGCGTGATTTCCCGCTGCGCGTGAAGAATCAGGGCCATAGCTCGGAACTACCTGGGTCCCACGAAAGCGTCAAGAAGCTGGCGCGATTGCACGGGGGTCAGCCTGCATCCTCGCGGACGGCCGCAGCGCGCTCCCAGCGGTCCACGGCAGCTCGGGCTGGGGCATGGTCCGGCAGGTCGAGCGTGGGATCGGCTGCAACGATGCGGTCGACGAGGTCCGCCGCGCGCCCAAGGAGCGCCCTGTCTTCGATCAAATTCGCGAATTGGAGGCCGCTCGCCCCGGACTGGCGATAGCCGAAAAGGTGACCTGCGCCCCGGAGCTCGAGATCGCGCTCGGCCAACCGGAACCCATCATCGCAGTCACAGAGCGCCTGAAGCCGGGCCTCGGCCTCCTCGGTCAGCGGCTCGCCGAAGGTCAGCAAGCATGCGCTCTTTTGGCCGGCCCGCCCCACCCGGCCTCGAAGCTGATGAAGCTGCGCGAGACCAAAACGTTCGGCCTGCTCGACGACGATGATGTTTGCGTCGGGAATGTCCACGCCGACCTCCAGGACCGTAGTGCCGACCAGCACTTGCTGCTCCCCCGCGGCAAAGCCCCGCATCGCCTCGCGGCGCGCGTCACTCGAAAGGCGCCCATGCACCTGCCCCACCCGGCGCTCGCCAAAATGTGCGCACATCTCCGCGAACGTCTCCTCGACCGTCACCATCTCATCGGACTCCGAGATCGCGGGACACACGACGAACGCTCTCCCGTCTGCCTCGAGCGCGCGCTCGATCTGCCGGAACACCTTCGCGCGGTCGTTTCGAGACACCATCTTGGTGATCGAGGGCACACGGCCCGGAGGTTTCGCGTCGATCGTGGTGAGATCGAGCCCCGCATACAAGACGAGGGCGAGGCTTCGCGGAATCGGCGTCGCCGTCATCACCAGCAGATGCGGCCGACGGGTGGCGCCTCGCGTGCCGAGGCGCAAACGCTGGGCTACCCCGAAGCGGTGCTGCTCGTCGATGATCACCAAGCCGAGATTTGCGAATCGCACCTCGCCACTCAGGAGCGCATGCGTGCCGACGACGATGTCCACCGCCCCCGTCGCCATCCGATCGAGCATGGAGCGGCGCTCTCCCTTGCTCAATGTGCCGGTGAAGAGGCCGAGACGAAGCCCGAGCTCATCGGCCGTCGGGCGCAGGGTTTCGCCATGCTGCTCCGCCAACAGCTCGGTCGGCGCCAGAAAGACCGACTGGGCCTTCCCTCCGGCCACCTGCGCACACGCGACGAGTGCCACCGCTGTCTTTCCGCACCCGACGTCGCCTTGCAGCAGTCGCTTCATGGGGCTCTCGCTGTCCAGGGCCCGGCTCACCTCCGAGACCGCGTTGCGCTGCGCCGGGGTGAGCTCGAAGGGGAACGCCTCGGACGCCGCCGTGACGGGCCCGGCTGCGAACCGCTCAGCGCGCCCACCTTTCTCCGAAGCGCGACGCAAGCGAAGCGCAAGCTCCCAGAGCACCAGCTCCTCGAGCGCAAGCCTGCGGTAGCCGGGCGGCGGCGCCTCGGGGTCGGCATCGAACGCGACCGGATCGGGGACGTGAATCGCGCGGAGCGCTTGACCCAACGGCTCCACACCCAACTCGGCGCGAAGCCCGGGGGGGATCAAGTCGGGAACGGCGCTCGCGGCGCGGTCGACCGCAGCCCGGATCGCTTTTCGCAGCGCCTTTCTGCGCACGCCGGGGACCTCGGGGTACCGAGGCACGATCGCACCCGGCGCCTCCGCCGACAGAGATTCCGGATGCGCGATCGTGGCGGTGCCCCGGTACTCCTGGACGCGGCCGGCGACCCGCACTCGCGTCCCCTCCGAAAAGCGCCGCCCGAGCCCGGGGATCGCGGCAAACCAAACGAGCTTCAGCTCGCGATAGCCATCTTGCCCCGCAGGCGCGCCGTCGTCTTCGATGCGCGCGTCGAAGCCGACGCGGCCTCCACGGGGAAAGGAATGCGCCTCGCGAACGACCCCCTCGACAACGGCGTACTCACCGTCGCGGAGCGCGTGAATCGGTGTGGGCCTGCGCTGATCGTCGTAGCCGCGCGGTAAGAGCCACAACAAGTCGCCGACCGTCGCGTATCCGCGCTGCCGCAACTGCGCCCCCGTGGTAGGCCCAATGCCGGGCAACGACTCGACGGGATGATCCAGGAGCGACGGCACTCAGCCCCAGCGGACGTCGCTGACTTCGTAGTTGCGGACGCCGCCTGGCGCCTGGACACGCACCTCATCGCCTACTTCGCGGCCCACCAGCGCGCGCGCAACCGGAGAGGTGATCGAGAGCTTGCCCTGCTTGATGTCGGACTCGTCGGGGCCGACGAGGCGGTATGTGACCGTCGTACCATTGTCCATGTCTTCGAGCTCGACGATGGCGCCGAACTTCACCTTCTCGCCGCTGAGCGTCGAAGGGTCGATCACTTCGGCGCGCGAGAGCTTGTCCTCGATCTCCGCGATGCGCGCCTCGCAGAGGCCCTGCTTTTCCTTCGCAGCGTGGTATTCGGCGTTCTCTTTGAGATCCCCGTGCTCGCGGGCAACCCCGATCTCTTGGGAGATCTTCGGGCGCTCAGCTTTGAGCGCCGCAAGCTCCGCCGTCAGGGCCGCGTGCCCTTCGGGTGTCATTGGTACCCGGTCCATCCCCCCTACGTATAACGCGGCCCCTCGGTTCGCAAGGAGGCGACGCCACGTGGAGGATGCGAAGCGTCCCGTTTACGGGGGGGGTCGCAAGGTCGCAAGCTCACGCGTCTTGGCGTGGTACTCCTGAAGAGAGCAAACCGAAGGCGACCTGAGCCTTCGCGCCTCCATGGCATCGACGGCAGCGACCGCCGCAGCAATGGTAGTGAAGTATGGCACGTTGCTGAGCACGGTTTGCCGTCGCATCGACCTGCTGTCGCGAATCGCTTTGGCGCCCTCGGTGGTGTTGAACACGAGCGCGATTTCATTGCTCTGCAGACGGTCGACGATGTGCGGCCGGCCCTCGCCGACCTTGTTGACCCGTTCGGCCTCGATGCCAGCGCGCTCGAGCACGTCGCGCGTGCCTCCGGTGGCGATGATGTCGAACCCGAGGTTCTTGAGGCGCCGGGCGAGCTTCGCAGCGGCCGGTTTGTCACTTTGCTTGACGCTGATGAACACTTTGCCCTCGTCGGGAAGCTCGGAATTTGCGCTCAACATCGCCTTGTAGAAGGCGTCGGGGAAGTTGTCCGCGATGCCCATCACCTCGCCTGTCGAGCGCATCTCCGGACTGAGAATCGTATCGACGCCGGGGAACTTCGTGAAGGGGAACACCGACTCTTTCACTGCGATGTGGTCGGTGACAATCTCATGCATGTAGCCGAGCTCGCGTAGAGTTTGACCGGCCATGACCTTGGCCGCGATCTTCGCGAGCGGAACTCCGATCGCTTTGCTGATGAATGGGATCGTCCGCGAGGCCCGAGGGTTGACCTCGATGACGTAAACCTCGCTGCCCCGCACAGCGAACTGCACGTTCATAAGGCCGACGACACCGAGCTCGAGCGCGAGCGCTCGTGTCGAGGAGCGAAGCGTGGCCAACACATCCGGCGGAAGCGCGTGCGCGGGTAGCGCCATCGAAGAATCGCCGGAGTGAATCCCGGCTTCCTCGATGTGCTGAAGGAGACCGCCGATCACGACATCGTTGCCATCGGACACGCAGTCGACGTCGACCTCAATCGCGTCTTTCAAGAACTCGTCGACCAGAATCGTTTGGGTCTCGGCGTCAGACACCGCTTCGAGGGCGACGGTCATGTACCGCGCGAGCTCCTCCTGGGAGTGCACGATCTCCATCGCACGGCCGCCAAGTACGTAGCTCGGGCGCACGACGACGGGGAAGCCGATTTGCTCGGCGACGGCGAATGCATCTTTGCCGCCCTTGGCGATGCCGCCGCTCGGGCGCTTGAGGTCGAGCTTGGTGAGCAGCTCGTCGAAGCGCTCACGGTCCTCGGCACGGTCGATCGCGTCAGCCGTGGTGCCCAGAATTGGAACCCCAGCGCGAGAGAGTGGCACCGCGAGCTTGAGCGGCGTCTGCCCACCGAACTGGACGATCACGCCGCCGGGCTTTTCGACATCGACGATGTGCATCACATCCTCGAAGGTAAGCGGCTCGAAGTAGAGTTTGTCGGAGGTGTCGTAGTCGGTGGAGACTGTCTCGGGGTTGCAGTTGACCATGATGGTCTCGAACCCGATCTCCTTGAGCGCGAACGAGGCGTGAACGCAGCAGTAGTCGAACTCGATGCCCTGCCCGATCCGATTCGGGCCGCCGCCGAGGATCATGACCTTCTTCTTGTCTCCCTCGGGGCGGGCTTCGCTATCGAGCCCCCATGTGGAGTACATGTACGGCGTCAGCGCCGGAAACTCGGCGGCGCAGGTGTCGACCCGCGAGTAGACCGGATTCACTCCGAGGGCGGCCCGCTGTGCGCGGATCTCTTGCGCGCTTTCTCCTCGAAGCGCGGCGATTTGACGGTCGCTGAACCCGAGAGATTTGGCCCGGCGAAGGAAGGGCTCGTCGAGCGGGCCCCCTTCCGACGCCCGAAGCTCTCCCTCGAACTCGATGAGCTGACGCAGCTGCTCGAGGAACCAGACGTCGATCGCGGTGGCCTCGTGGAGCTGTTCGACGCTGAGCCCCACGCGAAGGCCGTCTGCGACGTACCAGAGCCGGTCCGCAAGCGGCGTTCGCACCAGGTCTAGGATCGCGTCCCTGAGGGCCTCTTCACTCGGGTCCGGCAGGTCGGCGAGAATGGGCTTCGCCGTGTTGATCGCCTCCCCGGTCTCGATCAGTCGTCGGACCTGGGCCGCCAGGTCACGGTAATCGACCTTGGAGATCAGCGAGGTCAGCCCGTCCCGGCCGGTCTCGAGCGAGCGAGCCGCCTTCTGAAGCGATTCCTTGAAGGTTCGGCCGATCGACATCGCCTCGCCCACCGACTTCATCTGCGTGGTGAGGCGCGGATCGGCGCCCGCGAACTTCTCGAACGCGAAGCGCGGCATCTTCGTGACCACGTAGTCGATGGTCGGCTCGAAGGCAGCGCTCGTTCCGGTGATGTCGTTTTGCAGCTCGTCGAGCCGGTAGCCGACCGCAAGCTTGGCGGCGATCTTCGCGATCGGATAGCCGGTGGCTTTGGACGCCAACGCGCTCGAGCGAGACACCCGGGGATTCATCTCGATGACGATGAGCCGCCCATCCTTCGGGTTGACCGAAAATTGAATGTTCGAGCCGCCGGTTTCAACGCCGATCTCCGTGATGATCGCCCTTCCCGCATCGCGGAGGCGCTGATACTCGCGATCGGTGAGCGTCATCGCCGGCGCGACGGTGATCGAATCTCCGGTGTGCACGCCCATGGGGTCGAAGTTCTCGATGGTGCAGATGACGCTGAAGTTGTCGGCGTTGTCGCGAATGACTTCGAGCTCGTACTCCTTCCAGCCGAGCAGGCTCTCCTCGATGAGGCACTCGTGGATGGGGCTACACTGGAACGCCCAGCGAATCGCCTTCTCGAACTCCGTCTTGTTGTAGGCGATGCCGCCGCCGGAGCCGCCCATGGTGAGCGACGGCCGCAAGATGATCGGGAAGCCGATGCGCTCAGCAATCTCGTTGGCCTCATCGACGGTGCGAGCGACCTCCGCGACCGCGCTGTTGAGCCCAATCTTGTCCATCGCGGCCTTGAAGAGCTCACGCTCCTCGGCCTTTCGAATCGCTTCGACCTTCGCGCCGATCAGCTCCACACCGTACTTTTCTAGAATCCCTCGGTCCGCGAGCGCGAGCGCGAGATTCAGGGCCGTTTGCCCCCCGAGCGTCGGCAGCACCGCGTCGGGCCTTTCGCGCGCGATGATCGCTTCGACGATCTCCGGCGTCAGCGGCTCGACATACGTTCGATCCGCGAACTCCGGGTCGGTCATGATCGTCGCTGGATTGGAGTTGACCAGGATGACCCGGTACCCCTCCTCCTTGAGCGCCTTGGCGCCCTGGGTTCCCGAGTAGTCGAACTCGCAGGCCTGCCCGATGACGATCGGCCCCGACCCTATAAGAAGGATGCTTTTGATATCGTCGCGGCGGGGCATGGACTCAGTTCAACCTGGACGTTCGCGCGGGCTTACCAGAGCCCCCTAGGCACCGCAACCGGGAATCGTTCACGTTGAAAGCCCCCTGCTGAGAGCGCTGATGATCGCATCACCGCGCGCGCGCCCGGCACGCAAACGCACCCGCCGCGCATCGTCGGACAGGATCTCGAGCTCGACCCACACGGCGGTCCTAGCGGCCATCCCTGGAAACTTCAGGCCCCACTCGACGAACAGCACGGCGCCGTCGTGCACTAGCTCGTCGAGGCCGAGCTCCTCGAGCTCGATCTCGTCAGCGAGGCGGTAGAGGTCCGCGTGTCCGATCGGAAGCCGGCCCTCGTATTGATGAAGGAGCGCGAACGTAGGGCTGGTGACGGGGGTCTCTTCTCCCACTCCGAGGCCATAGACCGCCTCGCGCGTGAACGTCGTCTTGCCAGCGCCAAGCCCGCCTTCGAGGCCGACGACATCACCACCCTCGAGCACGGCCGCAAGGGAACGTGCCAAAGTCGCGGTCGCCGCTTCATCTTCGAGTTCGAGCTCGAGCATGCGACAAGCCCTGGCACATGATGGGGCTTGGCGCACGCTCGCCGTCCGAGACGAGCTCTACACCTTGATCTGGATGCCGAGCTGCTCGCGCAGACGGAAGTAGCTCTCCGAAATGCTGTAGAGGACGATCTCTTTGACCTTGTCGCGCGGCGCGAGGTCGGCCGTCGACTCCGACGGAATCTGCTGAGTCATCTTCACCGCCGTGTCGACGTCGTCGCAGAGCAAGAGGCCGGCACGAAGCGAAGTGATTTCCGTCCCCTGCATCCAGCGCTTGATATCCGCCTGTCCGCCGGAATCGACGAACTTGCGGACGACCTGCTTGAGGACGTCGAGGTGCGATTGCTCCATGTACTTGCCGAGCTGCTTGGCCGTAGACTCGACACTTGCGTCACCGCCGCCCATGCCGACCAACCGCATCGCCGCAAGCAGCAGCGTCCGGAGCTCGGTGTGGGATTGGTACATCGTGCGGATGAAGTGTTCGCCACGGTAGTAGGTGAGGTGACGGCCGCAGACGAACGCCAGGTCGATCGGACGGTATCCGGACAGGAGCGTGTAGCCCGTGATGATCGCGGGCGGGTTGCTGCGCGCCTCGTCTCGAAGGGCGCCCGAAAGCTCCTTTTGAATGTAGAGGCGAACCGGAATGCTGACGTTGAGCACGTCCTGCGCCAATTTGAACTGCCGTGCCAGCGCGAGACTCGGATTGGCGAGGTCTTCGGCCTTGCGCTTGTGGAGATTGAGCTTCTTGTCGCTCACCGCCAGCGAGGCCCGAACAGCCGGAGCAATCACCTCCATGATCTTGGAGATATAGATGTCCTGGCTCGGGTGCATCAGGTCTTTGACCCAGTTCTCGTTGCTGAGCCGGGTCGTCGGCTGAATCTCGCGATCCTGTTTGTACTGCTGGAAGAACTTCTGTTGCTCTTCGTCGGCCTTCTGGAAGTACGCGAGCGTCCGCGCGATGCACCACGCTTTGTCGTATGCACGCGCGTCGAAGTAGAGCTTGTAGAGCGCCCGGTAGGAATCCAGCCGGTTCGGATCGTTCTGCAAGAGCCACTGATGCTCGGCGATGGCCTCGTTGGTTTTTTCGGGCATCGTCGCGTAGAGCTCGGCCAGGATCTGATGCTGAGTCGCGTCGTCCGGCTTGAGCGCCGCGGCCATCTTGAACGCCTCGGCGGCCGCGTCGAAGTTGCGCTGACGGTCGCGGTAGATGATTCCCAGCGTGTGCCAGAGATTGTGCTCGAGGTCGGTGTTGCCCTGGTTGATGATGCGGTGGAGCATCTTGCGGTACGCCCGCTCGAGAGCCTTCCAATCCTTGCGCGTGTTGAGGATCTTGTTGACCGCTTCGAACGGCTTGAGCTGGGTGGCGTCGAGGTCCAACGCCTCGTTGAAGCGCTCGAGCGCCGCGTCCTCGTCTTCGAGCTTGTCGCGGAGGATGACGCCGATCGTGTAGGTGTACTTCGACTTGGCGTCGTCCCGCTCTTCCAAGCCGGCGACCCGCTCGATGACGTCGATGGCCTCGGACCAGCGTTCCGCCGCCTGGTACGTGATGAGGAGCTTGTGCAGGAGACGATGGTTGTCCGGTTCGAGGTCGAGGGCCTCAGTGTAGGCCTCGGCAGCCTGATCGGGCTCGTTCAGTTTCTCGTGCCAGAGGTCGCCGAGCTCGATGAGGAGCTGGGCACGCGCGGAAGGCTCGTCTGCAACGTCGAGAATGCGCTTCTTGTACTCGACCACCGAGGTCCAATCACTCTCGGCGCTCTGGAGCGCGACCATCGCTTCGAGAGCGGGCACGAAATGCGTGTCCTCCTCGAGCGCCTTGTCGAACATGTTGCGCGCCTTCTTGTCCTCGCCCTGCTCGCGCTTCACCACGCCGAGCCGGTAGAAGACCTCGGTGATCTCATCGCGGCCGAGCGCATCGCGGTGCTGCACCAAGAGCACCTGGTGGTACTTGAAGGCCTCGTCCCACTGCTCCGCGCGGAAATAGCTTCCGGCCAAGCCCTTGAGCGCGTCCGAGTCGTCGTTGTCGAGCTCGTAGGCCTTCTCGTAGGCCGCGACGGCGTCGTTCGCACGACCCAGCTTGGTCGCCGTCTCGCCCAGCATGAGCGCCAGCCGGTGCTGTTCGTCTGGGTCGCGCTTGTCCGAGCGCTGCACGAGAACCTCGAGTAGCGGGAATGCGTCTTCGTAACGCTCGCTTCCGAGGTACGAGTCAACGAGCGGCATGAGCGCGTCCTCGTTGTCTGGATCGGCTTGCGAGGCCGCTTCGAACGCTTGCACGGCGCCGTCTTCGTCGTCGAGTCGATCCGCACGCACCCGGCCGAGCTCGACGAGTAGCGCTGCGCGCTTGCGGTCCTTCTCGGTGTGCTGCACCTCGAGCGCGATCATCTTGGCCGCAGCAACCCAGTCACCCGAATCGACGTAGATGTTCCGCATCGCTTCTAGTGATGGAAGGTGCGCCGGATCGATGTCGACAGCCGCTTGGAACTGCTCGAGTGCCGAAACGCGATCACCGAGCTCCTGATCGAGGATTCGGCCCATACGATGCTTCAGAAGCACCTGCTCCGCCGAGTCGTCGACCACGACTGCGAGTTGACCGAGGATGTCGAGGGCCGACGAATGGTCGCCCTTGCGCTCGTAGAGCTTTCCGAGCGCCTGAAGGCTGAAAACGTCTTGCTCGTTGAGGTTGAGCGCATTGAGATAGCTGTCGATCGCCTGCTCGACGTCGTCCTTGTGAGTCGCGTAGACTTCGCCGAGCTCGCGGAAGATGCGGACCCGCTCTTCGGTGTCCGCCGTCGCGCTCGCGTGGCGGTCGTAGGTGCGCACGAGGTCGTCCCAGCGCTGCATCGTGCGGTAGAGCTGCTCCAGGTGGCAGAGCGCGTCGTCATGTAGGGGGTCGATGTCGAGAACCTGCTCGAGGCGCTCGGCGGCGTTGTCGGGCTTCCGGAACTCCCGCTCCCACATCTCGGCGAGCCGCATCAGGATGTCGATGCGCTCGCGCTCGGTGGCCACCACCTCGTACTCTCGTTCGAGGATGCCAACCAGATCCTGGTAGCGCCCCTCTTGCGAGTACAAGCGCTCCAAACCTCGAAGTGCTTTGAGGTCCGACGGCGAAAGCTCGGCGGCCTTCTCGTAGTTGTCGATGGCAGCCTTCGAGTCGTTGAACTGCTCTTCGTAAGCCTCGGCGACTTGGAGCAGCGCCGACACGATGCTGTCGACGTCCTCGACTGCCTCGGCCTTGCGCTCGAGGATGTTCAGCAGCTTGTGAGAGCGGCCCTCCTCGCGATAGATGCGCTCGAGCGCCCGGAGCGCTCCAACGTGCTTCTCCTGAAGGTGAAGCGCCCGGCGGTAGTAGTCTTCGGCCTCTTGGCGCATCGCAAAGCGGTCGTCGGCCAGGTCACCCATGCGAACGTATGTAGTTGCCTTGACCTCGTCGTCGTCCGTGAGCTCGACGAGTTTCGCGAGGGCCTGGGCAAGCTTGTCCCATTGATGGGTCGTCTCGTAGAGGTCGCCGAGCTGCCACCACGCCTTGGCGTTGCTCGGGTCGAGCGCGCGAATCTGCTCGTAGTAAGGAATCGCGTACTCCGGATGACCGAGGTCCTGGCCGTACCACTTGGCACAGCACAGACAAATCGCGATTTGCGTCTCCGGCTCGTGGTCTTCCTGCAATACCTGATTCGCGGAGGTCAACAGCTCGTTCCACTTGTCGTTTGCGGCAGTGACGCGTTCGAGATCGACGGCGGTGTTCTTGTTCGCGAAGTCCTCCGTCCATGCGATGTAAAGCGTGTGATACGCCTGCTCGCCGTCACCCAGACGCTCTTCGTAGACCCGGGCGGCCGCGCGAAGAAGCTCGATACGCTCGGCGCGGTCTTCCGTAGCCTCGATACGGGTGACGTAGAGGTCGATCAGATCGTCCCAGCGTTCCGCTTCACGGTGGAGCCCCTGAAGCTCCGAGAACGCGTACTGGTGCATGGGGTCGACGTCGAGGATTCGGCTGAAGGCTCCCGCTGCGCGGTCCTTGTCGCCGACCTCGTGTTCCCACATCTCGGTGATGGCAATGAGCTGCCGGATCTTCTCCCCGGGCTCGAACAACGCGAGTGCGCGCTGTTCCATGACGCCGATGACCTCTTCCCAGTCGTTCTCTTCGCGGAAGATGAGCTCGAGGGAATCGAGAGCCTCGAAGAAGGTGGGGTCGACGTTCAGAACGTTGCGGTATGCCTCGGCGGCCTCGGCGGGCTGCCTGAGCTCGTTCGCGTAGATGTGGCCGAGCTGCATGTAGACCGTGACGAGGTCGGCATCCTCGAGGGTCGCCGCGCCTACATCGATGATCCGGTGCAGTGTCTCGGCCCTTTCCCGCGACTGACCGCCCGCACGCTGAATCTCGGCGATGCTGAAAAGAGCGTAGGTGTTGCCCGGATCGATGTCGAGCACGCGCTCCCAGTTTTCGATCGCGTTGCGCTCGCGCTCGAGCTTCTCGTACCAGACCCTAGCGAGATCGGAGTATACCTGAACGCGGAACGCATCATCCTCGGCGACGCCCGCCTCGCGCTCGAGCACGTCGACCAGGTCGCGCCAGTTGCCCTGACCGGCGTAGATGTCACCGAGTGCGTTGAGAGCTTCGGGGTCTTCACCCCGGAGGTCGAGCACCCGCTGCCAGAGGCCGATGGCCTTCTCTTGGTCGCGGAGGCGATTGGACGAGAGCCGCGCCATGCGCGCGAACACATCCGCCTGCTGCGAATCGCCCAGCGCAATGCTCAGCTCCTTCTCGAAGGCCGCGAAAAGCTCGGGCCAACGCTCGGTGTTCGCGTAGATTCGTTGAAGCGACTGAATCGCCGGCGCGTGCTCGGAGTCGTACTCGCTCAGGAGCTTGTCGAACGCCTCGATGGCCTCTTCGGTCATCCCGAGGTTTCGGTCGAGGACGGTGCCGAGACGGAAGTGAAGGTCGACGAGATCCGAGCTGTTGTTCGAGCCTTCGATCCGCTTTCGGAGCACCTGCGAGAGCGCTCGATACGCGCCGTGTTTCGCATAGATGCGGTCGAGCGCGGCAAGGGCGTTTTCATCGTGATCGTCGACACCCAGTACGAACCGATAGGTCTCCTCGGCTCGTTCGAGATCGTCGAGTTGCTCCTCGTAAACCTTGGCGAGACGCCGACCGAGCTCCGCCTTGTTGAGGGCGTCGCTCGTGCGCTCGATACCACTCGCATAGGTCGTCGCCAAATCGGACCAGCCGTCGACGATGGCCGAGAGTCGTTCGGCCTCGCCGATCGTGTGGTCGTGGCTCGGGTCCTCGATCAGCGCCTTCTGCATCCAGCGGAACGCGCGGTCGTGGTCGGCGGCCTTGTCCTCTGCGATCTCCGCGAGGCGGTGCATCATGACGACGCGCTCGATCGGGTCTTTCTGATATTCGACCTGCACCTCTTGAACATTGAGGAGCTGATCCCAATTGCCCTGCATGCGGTAGAGGGGCTCGAGCACCTCGCCGACCTCGAGGGGCCGGACACCGCTCGCGAACATCTCTTCGAGTGCCGAAACCGCGGGCGCGTACTCCGGCGCCGCAGCGAGGATGTCGCGGTACTGGGAGATGGCAGACTCCATGTTGGCGAGCTGATTCTGGAATAGCTGGCCGGCACGGAATTGGAGATTGAGCACCTCCTCGGGCGTGGTCGCGACCGCCGCTTCGATCTGGAGCGTCGCCGCCAAGTCGTCCCAGCGCTCGGTCTGCTCGTAGAGCCGGTCGAGCGCCTCGATGCAGGCCACGTCCGATGGGTCGGTGTCGACGACGAACTGGTAGCGGGAAATCGCGCCATCGACGTCGTCGAGCTGAACCTCGTTGATGACCGCGGAACGCCTCGCGAGGTGGATGACCTCCTCTGGAAATTCCGCTTTCTTCTTCTGTACTTCCTCGTCGTAACGAGAGGCCACTTCATGCCAGCGACCGGTCTGCTCGGCGAGCCGTTCGAGCGACGACAGCGTCAGCTCGTTTCGATTGTCGAGAGGCAGCGCCCGAACGAACGCCCCAAAGGCTGCGGGCAGGTCCTCGAGCTGGATCTCGTAGATCTCGGCGAGCTGCTGGAGCATCTCGACCTGGTCGCGCGGATCCTCCGTGAAGCGAACCTTCACCTCGCGCGCGTCGGCGAGCTTGCGGTACTCGCCTGCGGCGAGGTGGACCTCTTCGAGGACCTCGGCGGCGGCCAAAGGCTCGACCGCGTCGGTGGTCATGACCGTCAGCGCATCGAGTGTCGCTTGGTGGTGCGGCGCCTCGGCTAGGATGTCCCGGTAGATCTCGATGGCCCGCGTCGGGTCCTCGAGGTGCCGCCGCCAGAGCTCTCCGATGCGGAAACGAAGCTGGATTCGCTGATCGTGGTCATCGACGAGCTCGGCCTGACGCTCGAGGACCTGCAGCAGGTCGCGCCATTTCTCGGTCTCCGCGTAGAGCCCATCTAGGTGCGCCAATGCCGGAAGGTCGTCAGGATCGATCTCGAGGGCCCGCTGATAGGCATCGATTGCCTTGTCCGCGTCGTCGAGCTGCGCCTCCTGGACCTGGCCCATGGCGGTGAAGAGCGCTTTTCGCGCGTCGGGGTCCGACACGACCTCGGCCTTGCGCTCGTAGGTTTCGAGCAGCGACGACCATTTGCCGAGCTGCATCTGAAGCTCGATCAATCGGTCGATCGACTCGGCGTCGCCCGGCTCGATCTCGAGCACCTGCTGGTACACCGAAATCGCATCGCTCGGCTTGTCGAGGATGTCCTCGTAAATCGCGGCTGCTTTCACCAGCTGCTCGCGTTGGTCGGTAGCAGACGGCAGCATCCGGGCCTTGCGCTGGTAGATCCCGGCGAGGTCTTCGTAGCGCTCCGACTGCTGGAACAGACGCTCGAGTGCGTCGGCCGAGGCGTGATGCTCCTCATCGATTCGAAGCACGCGCTCGTAGTGCTCGATGGCACGGTCGAGCTGCCCGAGGTCGTCTTCGCGAATCTCGGCGGCACGAAGCAGAAGGCCGACTGCGAGCTGCGGGTCGTCAGCCTCGGCGACCACCTGCTCGTAGACGCTGGCTAGCGCATCGGCCGCGCCCACCGCCGCGCTGAGCCGCTCGAGCTCTTCCTTTGATTTCGGATGGCCTGGGTCCTCCCTGAACGCCCGCGCGTAGCTTTCGAAGGCGCTGCGGAGGTCCGTGAGCGAGAACTCCTGCAATTTGGCGATTTCGCTGAAGAGCTCCAAGCGCCGCTCGGGTGCGGTCGCGTGGTGCGCCTGGATCTCGTAGACGTCGACGAGTCGCGCCGCAGCGCCGCCGTCGCGATAGATCGGCTCGAGGATGTCGGCCACGGCCGCCTGATACTCCGACGACTCGAGAAGCCGCTCGAGCGCGCCGAGCGCCGCCGGGTTGCTCGCGTCGTTCGAAAGCACATCCCGATAGATCTCGATCGCGGAGTCGGTCGAGCCCATGCGCTCTTCGCGAATTTCGGCCAGGCGAAGCAAGAGCGTGGTTTGCTCGTACGGATCCTCGGCCAATGAAAGTTGGCGTTCGACGTTGTCTGCGAGGTCGCTCCAGAGCCCCTGGCGCGCAAGAAGCTCGTCGAGCGCGCTCAACGCCCCGCGGTTGGTCGGGTCGAGCTCGAGAATCTCGTTCTGAAGCGCGATGGCCTGCTCAGGCTCGTCGAGGAGGTCCGCATGGGTGCGCCCCATCTCCGCGAGAACTGCAATCTTCTCGTCGGGCTCGGTGTAGGCCTCCGCCCGCGCGCGCAAAACGCCCACGAGCTCGTGCCAGCGCTGAGCGCTGCGGTACACGATGTCCAGAGCGCCAAGCACCTCGAAATCCCCGGGGTCCATCTCGAGCACTTTGCGGTACGCCGCAACCGCAGCCTCGACGTCCGTGAGTTGCGTTTCGTGGATCTGTGCGGTCTTGATCCAGAGCGAACGACTCAAGGTCGGGTCCTCGATGCTCGCAGCCAGGTCGCCTGTGAGGTCTGCGAGGGCCTCGAACAGATCGTTGTCGGTCGCGAGCATTTCGAGGCGTTGCAGTGTCGCCGCGTCGGAAGGCAGCTCACGGAATGCCTCGCACAGCGATACGAACCCCCGCTCGCCATCGCCAATGTGGTTGAAGTAGGTGTCGGCGACACGCGTGAGGAGAGACAGCTTTTGCCGCGGCTCGTTGCTGTATCGGTGCTGAACGCGGAGTGCGTTCACGTACTGGGTCCAATCCTCGGCCATCTCGTAGACGGGCTCGAGGACCCGCGATGCGTCGGATGCCACTTCCGAATCCACGAGCAACTTCTCGAGTTGTTCCCTCGCGCCATCGTGCTCCGGCATGATCGAGAGCACTTCGCGGTAGAGATCCACCGCGCGGGGCTTGTCCTGCAGCTGCGACTCACACACACGCCCCAAACGGAACTTGAGCGAGGCAAGCGTTTCGTGGCTCTCCGGGCCGGCTTCGATTCGGCGTTCGAGAAGCTGGCCGAGCTCCTGCCAACGCGCTTCCCCCTCGTAGAGCTGCTCGAGGGCCCGGCACGCGTCGTCCTGCTCCACACCGTACTCGTCGATGATGCCTTCGAGCGCTTCGATAGCGCTATCGATGTCTTCGAGCGCTTCGGCGAGAACGGTGACCCGCTTGTAGGCGACCTGCAGACGAACCTCGGGATCCTGCTCGAGCTCGATCTGCCGCGCGTAGATCTCCAGAAGATCGCGGTACCGTTCCGTCGTGAGATAGAGGTCCCCAAGCGCCGAGATAGCGTCGAGATTGTTGCTCTCGAGCTCGTACACGAGTCGGTACTGCTCAACGGCTTCATCGATGCGATCGAGCTGAGTCAACGTTTGGCCGTAGCTCAGTCGAATGGGCACGGCTTGATGCGGATCGGAGACCGCTTCGATCGCCGTCTCGAAACCCGACACCAAACGGTCCCAGCCGTTCATCTCTCCGGCCAAGCGCTCCACGTCGATGCGCGCTTCGTCGTGCGTCGGTGCAAGGGCGAACGCCTCGAGGTAGCGTTCGAACGCAACCTCCGGCTGTCGCAAACGCTCTTCGAACACATGGCCGATCTTTCCGAGCAGCTCGACCTTGGAATCCGTTTCGCTCGCATGTGCGAATCGGACTTCGAGGACCGACACGAGCTTGCGCGCATCGTGGGCCTCTTCGTAGATCGGTGTCAGCGCTTCTGCGGCCTGAACGTTGTCGCCATCGGCGGCAAGGATCTTCTCGTACACGCGCGCCGCGCGGTCCGGCTTTCCCTTCTTGTCCTCCCAGAGGCGAGCCGCACGGAACAGAAGCGGAATCTTATCGTCTGTCGAAGTCTCTTGTGCTTCAGCCTGGCGCTCGACAATGCGGATGAGCTCGTCCCACTTTTCGTTGGCGGCGTAGAACGCTTCGAGCTCGTCCCAAGCGCCAAGGGAGACGTAGCGGCGCTTGAGCTGCTCTTGCGCGCGTCGGTCGGACGGGTCGAGCTCGAGGAGTTTCTTGAACGCCCCAATGGCGCCTTCATCGTTGCCGATCTTGTCGGCGTAGATCATGCCGAGCTTCTGAAGTTGCTGCTTCATCGAGCTGACGTCGGTATCGCTCTCGACCAGCGTTTCGAGCACATCGGCGAGCGGCTCCCACTCACGGGCGCGTTCGTAAAGCTGCGCGAGGTTGCTGAGCGCGGTCGGGTTTTGCGAATCCCCCTCGAGAACCTTCTGCCAGAGCTCGATGCATACCGCAGGCTTGCGCAGCCGTTGCGTCGCGAGATCGGCCATCTCGGCGTAGCGAATGAGCCGATCGTCTTCCGGAAGGAGCTCGACCTCGCGCTCCATCGTGCGGATCAGCTTCTCCCAGTCGCGACGCTTCTCGTACATCTGCTTGAGACGCTCGATCGCGTCGACATCGGTCGCGTCGTATTCGAGCAGCTGCTCGAAGCACTTGATCGCCTCAGCCTGATTGCTCGAGCGCTCGAGGTAGAGCGTCCCCGCGGTGCGGAAGAGCTCGACCTTCTCGGTCGGCTCCTGAACCAGATCCGCCTTTTTTAGAATGGAGCGGATCATGTCCGACCATCGCTTCTGTTCCTCGAACTTCGCGATCGCGTCGTCAAGCTTTTCAACTTCTGCCATCTCGTCTGGCGTCATCTCGCGAACCTCATCCCCCGATTGTTCTTCCGACATTTGCCCCAGCCCCCCTACGGCGATTCGGTCCTCAACTCTGCAAGACGGTCACGCGCTGCCTTTACGTAGTGATCAGGGGCATCGGTGCCCGCCATCATCACGTACTTGTCCAGGTAGCGCTTCGCCTCCTCGTCGTTGCCCTGAAGGGCATACGTCCAGCCCAGCGAAAACAGGGCGTCAGGCATGCCAGGGACGATCGCGAGCGCGGCCTGAAATTCGCCGATCGCCTCGTCGAACTTTCGCTGCTGCTGATACACGGTGCCCAAGAGATGGTGCACGTTGGCTTCCTCTTCGGTGCCGGGCATCGCGACCTTGAGCGCTTCGTTCAACACCTGTGCCGCGTGGTCCGGGTACTTCAGATCCGCGTAGAGCCGACCAAGCGCGGAATACGAAGGCAGGAACCGCGGTCCGGTCTTGATCGCATCCGTGTATTGGTAGAGCGCATTCTGCGGATCCTCGAGCTCTTCGCTGCAACGGCCGAGCTTGAAGTGCGCCTTGAACAGCGATGGATCGAGCTCGAGCGCCTTTGCAAACGCGCTCTGCGCGGCCTTCCAATCCTCGAGCTCCATCAGCACGGTGCCAAGCTTCTCGTGGTAGCCCGCCACGTCGGGCTTCGCGACGATCGCCCGCTCGAGCGCCTCACGCGCCGCCGAGAACGACCGCAGCTCGATCTGCACGATGGCGAGATTGAAATACGCCTGGTGGTTGGTTGGATCGATCGCTCCAGCCTTCTGCAGGCTCTCTGCCGCCTCGCTGAACCGTTTCATCTGCGCGAGCTCTACCCCCGCGTTCATCTCGTTCATCGATTCGACCCTGGCGCGCGAACAATTGCCGCCCATCAGGAGTAGACCCACCAACACAACCCCAATTGTCCGAGCTCGCATGCTTGCCTCCTACGCTTGGAAATTCACAAGCACTTCAATCCTACAGCATTACTCGCATTGCAAACAACACTAAATCCGCCTCTTTTTTCGGCTATTTTCGCCATCTTGGCCAGTTTCAGGCGCACGTATGTTCCCTGCACGCTGGAACAGCGGCTGGAAAGCCTGGTTATCCGGACGGAATCTCGCTTTTCAGGCGATCGCCCGGACGTCACTGACCCGCTGCGTCGAGCAAGAACGGGTAGTTGACGACGACGACGCCGCCGCCGTCGGGCGCGGGGAACGTCCATCGACGGACCGCGCGCACGATGCAGCTCTCGACCGCCTCGTTCCGCAAGCTCGAGCTGCCGACCATCGCCGACTGCACGGAGCCGGTCGGAGAGATGACGAAGCGCGTAGTGACGCGGCCGTTCAGGTCGGGTCGCGCGTTGAGCTGCTGCTCGTAGCAGAACTTCACCTCGTTGATGTGGCGTCGGACCACGCGACGGATGACTTCCTTCGAGAGCGAGCCGCGCACCTCGGCGCCGCCACTGCGAACCTGCGGTACCCCAGCGGAGCGCCCACGGAATCCGCCGACGCCGCGACCGTAGCCGCCCTCGCCTGCGCCACGACCGCCACCGCGGCCGATCGTTCCGAAGTTGCCCATGCCGATCGTGCCCTGGCCCATGCCGCCGCCACCGCGACCCGTGCCACGAAGGCCCAAGCCTCCGAAGCCGAAGTTCTGGCCGATGTCGTTGCCGGTCATCGCGCCGAGCGCGCTAGCTGGATCGTTGCCGAGCGCGAAGTCCGCGCCGTATGGCGAAGTTGGCGAATTGAACGAACCCTGCATCGACGCGAGTGTGCCGATGATGCCCGCGGTGCGCGCCTCTTCCTTGGCTTGCTCGCGCGCCATCACTGGGTCGGGGTTGTCCGCCGGACCCTCGATGCCGTACTTGTTCTTGGTCTTCTCGGCGGTTTCGTCGCCCATCTGGCCCTGTTCGCCTTCGTGTGCCTTGCCGGTGCCGCCACCCGACGAGTCCGAGCCGTTGAGCCACTCGGGCTCCGGCTCTTCGAGCTCCTCCGGCTCCATGAGGAACTGGATCAGTCGCGAATCGGTGCTGAGCAAATCCGACGAAAGTCCCCGCGGACGCGGCGGTTGGAAGTAGAACATCGTCAGCACGAGGCTCGCGAACAACGCGGCACCTGCGACATAAATCATCGGGCGCACGTCGAGCTTGGCATGCCCTGCGACCTTTTTGCCCGCCTTCACGTCTTTGATGATGAAGGTGAAGTCGCGATGCTTCATGCGCACCGAGCCGCCTTCCGGCACCGGGAACTCCATCGCGCCACGGAAGTTAGCGCTCTCACGGAAGTCGCCTTGGCCACGCATCAGATCGAACGATCGAGTCTGGTCGCCAATCGTCGCTTCACCCTTCGCGCCCTCCGGAATGATCGCGGTCACGCCCGCTCCCTCGGCCACGCAAAGCGGCATTCGGTCTACGCCGATAGCGTCGTGACCGAGAATGTAGTCTACGTCTTCCTCGCTCCCGGGTTCGCCGACGTAGTAGTCGCGCGGCGGCGTGAGGTAATCGACGTTGAGCACGTTGCGGTCGCCCCAAAGAACGGAGACTTCGATCGAGCGCTCGTCAGTTTCGATCTCGTGCGAAGGAACGGCAGGCGCCGTGGCGATCAGACCGTAGACGTCGCCTTCCTCTTCGACCCTCGCCGCTGCCGAAGCAAACGGCGTACGAGACTTGCGCTTCGCGCCTACTTCGAACGGATTGAACTTCGGACCGGAGTCCTCTTCGGGTCGCGTCGCGACGGGCTGAGGTGCCTTCATCCTCGGCTCGGATTCCTCGTCGACCATCGCGGTCATGGCGCCTTCGTCGACGACGGGTGTCGGGCGCCCCCCGGCACCGGCAGCCATCGCGACAGGCGGGCTCGACGCCACCGCCACCGTGCCGGTGATGATGTCGACATGCAGCTGCTTGTTGCCGAGTTGGATCTGATCGCCGGTCTGCAACTTGCGCTTGTTGACTTTCTCGCCATTGACGAGCGTCCCCGACGCGGAGCCGAGATCGATGATGAACACCTCACCTGGTGCCGTCACTTCGATCACCGCGTGCATGCGGCTCACCTTGTCGTCGTCCAGGCGAATATCACTCGTCGCCAGACGACCGATCTTGATGATCTCTTGGCTCAGCGTTTCACTGCTCAGCAGTTGCTCCCCATCGTAGATGGAAAACGCGACCGACGTATTGTGGCTCGTGTCACTCACCCGAAACCCCCATCACAAATCTTCCACAGATTTCAACATCTCGGGAATAAAGTGCTCTCGAATCTGAATCAGGGAAGCCCGACGGCCGCGCCGTCGGACGATCAACTGCTCTCCATCGGGCCGCACCAAGTCGCCCGTGACCAGGTCATCCTCGAAGTCGTACGTGGTCTCTGCGGCAGGGACGCCCTGCGCTGACACCGGCGCACCCATCATCGAAATGCCGACGATTAGCGATGCAAAAACGAGGGTTTGCGAGATGAACTTCGAAAAGTATTTGCTCATAATGTCTCCTTACCCCGCCATCTGCATGGCTTCGATCGAGATGTCGATGTTCTGCATTCGGCCCGGTCGGCACTTGGGCGCCCCGCGCTTCTTGCTCTGCCGTTGGTCACAGCGCGTGTTGACGTTCTGAACGCTCGAGCGGAATTCGGGAGCGTTGCCGGCGCGCTTCAAGAACTCTCCAAAGTAGCTCCTCGCCTTCTTCAGGTCAGCGACGGAGCCCGACATGTAGTCCTGATAGAGCACACCGAGGTTGAAGTAGGCCTCCGGACGGTTCCCGTTGAGCTGCTCGGCTCGCTCGTACTGAGCTTGCGCCTCGGAGAACTGCCCTAGGCCCCGAAGTGCGGTACCAAGGCCCACGATGGCATCATAGTTTTCGGGCTGGAGCGCCACCGCGCGCGCGAACGCTTCTCGCGCATCTTCGTAACCGCGGAACGAGATTGTCACCTGGCCGAAATTCATCTGGGCCTCGAAGAGATCGGGATCGAGCATGATAGCCCGTTGGAAGTAGCGAAGCGCCGAGATGACGTCGCCCTTGTAGACCTTGATGAGCCCCCACGTGTTGTAGATCGGCGCATAGTCCGCATCGAGCATCTGCGCTTGACGGCAGACGACCTCAGCGAGGTCGAGCTCCGCTGGCTTGCCCTGGCGACCGCGATCGTAGTGAAGAAGCGCCATCTGGTTGAACGCCGCGAGGTAGTCGGACTCGATGGCAAGGGCGCGCCGAAGGTTCTTGAGAGCCTCGTCGTTGTTGCCCTGCGCGCGCTGCACGATAGCGAGATTCGTGTACCCGGACGTGCACTGAGGGTCGTCTTTGATCGACTCCTCGAAGGTCGACTTCGCCTGACTCATGCGGCCGTTCTCCAGGTCCCGAAGCCCCATGGCGACACGCGCCTTGCAGAACTTCGAGTCTACCTTGAGTGCGGCCTCGTAGTGGTCGTACGCGCCGTCGTCGCCGCAGCGCGAGAGCGACAGCCCAGCCATGTAGAGCGCCTCAGCAAATCCCCCGCCCTGAGCATCGGACACGCGCTCGAACGCCTTCGCCGTCGAGCTGCACTCGGCAGACGTCCAGCCGCTCTTTTCGTTTGCCTCGAACTCGTCCAGTGCAGACTTCCACTTGCCGTGGGCCTTCTTGCTGACGGCGTTGCCGTCGGCCGTTTTGATGGCCTCACCGCCCGCAGTGCGCGCAACGTCCGCGGACGGAGCCGCCGTCGTGCTGCTGCTTGGGCCCTCGCCGCCGCCGCAACCGACGACGAGCGCGATGGCAATGAAACTTACGCTATGGTTTCGCATCACGGCTCCTCCCTATTGGCAACCGCATCTTTGGTATCGAACCGCTGTTGATTGATCGCGCCGAGGTCGACGACACCGGGATCGCCCACCGTCGCCTTCACGTAGTTCGGCTCACCGCGAAGCTCGGCTGCAATTGGGTACTTCGTCGGGTTGAGCCCGTTGAGCTCTTGCTCACAAGCTCGGGACCACTTGTTGAACCACCGAACTTGAGTCGCCGTCTTCAGGCAGAACTCGAACTTGTCGACCGCCTGCCGCTGAAGCGGCTCGGACACGTCATCGAGCGCGCCCACGTAGATGTCGAAGAGCTCTGGATCCTTTTCGATCTCCCGCGGGATCGGAGCATCGCGGAACTCATCCACGAAGCTTCGGTACATCTCGCCGGTCCGCGATGCGGCGGCGATTTGCCACGGCGCCGACTTCATCTGCACGCCGCCGGCGTCGACCGTCATTCTCGCGACCTTCGCGTAGTCGGCCTCGGCCGCGCGAAGCGCGCCTTGCTTTCGCTGTACCCATTTCTTGAACTCGGTGTCCGACCACTTCTTCACCTTGGCCATGCTCTTGCCGCCCCGGTACTGCGGGAACGCGACCTTCTGGAAGTCCTCGAACTCGTACTCGGACAGGTAGAACTGCGCCTCCGCCGCGCTGTCGAGGGCCTGTCGAAGGTAGAGCACCTTGTCCTCCTTCGAGGCTTTGAGCGCCGAGATCCGCTTGGGCGCGCCAGACGTCCAGGTCTTCACGGCCGCAGCGAAGCTAGGCTTGGCCTCGCCCTTCTTGTTGAGCTCCCAGAATGCACGGCCGATGGCGGTGTGCGCTTCGATGATCTGGTGCGGCATGCCGACCTTGCCGTACTTCTGTAGGTACTCTCGGTAGTGCGTGATCACCTGGAACCAGCGCTCCTGCCGCTCGTAGATCGAGCCGATCGAGAAAAACACCTGCGAGGTCTGTCGCGGGAGCTTCTTGCGGTAGTTCTTCGCGAAGAGGTCGGAGTTCTCGATGGCGGTCTTGTCGTCGCCCAGGCCTATCCGGAAGAACGTCGCTTGCTCGAGGCCCTCGATGGCGTTCGGGCAGGTACCGTTCTTCTTGTCCTCGGCGGTGCAGCGCGTGCCGTCCTCGCCGGGGAACTTCCGGGCGAACTGCTCGTAGTACTTCGCGGCCTGCTCGTAGTAGGCGAGAGCCTGGAAGTTCTGCCCGATGAGATAGATCGCTTTCTTCGAAAGCTCGCTCTCCGGATAGCGCTCGATCAAGACGCTGCGCACCTGGATGGCCCGGCCTAGCAAATGGGCCGCCTCGAAGTTGATCGCGGCGTTGTAGAGCATCTCGTCCATCTCGCCGCACTCTTCATGCCGGCGGAAGATGCGAACGTATGTCGCGGCGGCCTTCTTGAACTCCCCCGTCTTCTGGTAGGTCTCGGCCTCCTTGCGTCGGACTTGGCACTGCAGCGTGCTCAGTGTGCCGCAGAGGTCCGGGTGTTCGTCCTGAAGCGTCTCGGTCCCACAATACGATGCACTCATCGGATCGATCGTGGCGCCGAGCTCTTGAATGCACGCGACACGCGGCTGCGCGATTTGCGTGCCCATCACGTTGAGGCAATCCAGGTAGAGGTTCGCGGCGTACTCCGCAAGCTCGCTGTCCTTGTGATTGAAAGCGATGTCGCGAAAGAGCACAGCCGCTTCCTCGAAGCGATTGGCCTCGTAGTAGATTCGCGCGCGGCGATACTTGATCGTCGCGAGGTCTTCCGCCTGGTCGACGTAGCAAACATAGCGATTGAACGCCTCGAGCATCCCCTCCTGAAGCGGAGTGAGCTTTTTGGGTGCGAACTCGTTCTCCGGCACCGCGTTCGCCTTCTTCATCCGCGCCTGGTCAGTCTTGCTGATGAACTTCGTCGTCGTTTCGCGCGGGACGTACTGCTGCTGGTAGAGGTTATTGTAGCAAAGCACCGCGGCGTACGCGGCATCGCTCGTGTACTCACCCTGAGGATTGATCTCGACCACGTGGTCGAAGGCCGGACCACACTGGCCCCATTCCTCCATCTTCCAGAGCAGCTCCGCGTAGAAGTACGAAATCCTGTACTTGGTGGGCCAGTCCCGCTTGTCGATGTTCGGGAAATCCATCTGCTCCATGTCGGGGAACTCCTTGAGGAGCGTGCGGTAGAGCACCGCGGCCTGCGACATGGTCTTCTTGTTCTTGGTGCCCGGTGCGTCGTCGCTGCCTACCGCTTCGCGGTGCCAAGAGGTGCCGAGCCAAAGCATCGTCGTCGCGGTCTCGGCTTTGCACTCCTCGACCTTGTCCTGTGGCTTGCCGCCCTTGTTGAAGGTCCGGTAGACGTCGACGAGCCGCTTGAGCTCGACGATTTGTTTGTCCTTCGACTGGGACGAGATCACGGCATTGGTGACCTTGGTCTGCCACTCGCAAAGCGAGTTGCTGCGCGGCGTGTCGGCCATGAGCTTGTGGTAGACGGTGATCGCCTGCGGCCACTGCCCGGTGTCGTAGTAGAGCTCACCGAGGTTCTCGAGCATCTCGTGCGCCTCGGCGTCGCTACGGGCGTAGCGACGGAAAAACTGAAGCGCCTTGCCGGGCGAGCCGTAGCGTGAGTATGGAAGCACGAGCTCCTTACGGGCCTGCTTCGCCAAGTTCTTCGCATCGTTGGCGTACTTGTTCTTCTGGGCGAACTCGAGGATGTCGACGAAGCCCTGAAGCGATTGCCGGTAGCGCTCGCGGTTGTATTCGACCCATGCGATCTTGTAGAGCGCATAGCCGTAGACCGAGTTTCGATTGGGCGGGAACTCGAGGACCTTGCGGTAGAACTTCCCGGCCGCCTCCATGTCGACTTCATCGTTGAAGTAATACTCGGCGAACGAGAGGTACGCGTTCGGTACGAAACGACTGTTCGGGTAGTCCTTGATCAGCCGCCGATAGACCGAGCGCGCCTTGTCGAACTGATTCAGCTCTTGGAGCGCAAAGGCGAGCGAGAAAAGGACCTCGTCCATTCGGTTGAAGGTCGGATGGTCGCGAACGAGTGTCGCGTAGGTCCGGATGCTGTCCTCGCGGATCTTGTCGAGCTCCGCTTCCGCGGCCTTCTGACCGTCACGCGCTTGCTTGCAGCGGGCCTGGTCCTGGTCTCGGGTGCATGCTTCGTAGATCGGGTCGTCGAAAGAGCGCACCTTGGCGTTCTTCGCGATCTGCATCTCGAACTGAGTCTCGGCGAGGCGGAGTAACACCTCTGGGCGCCTCGGGTCGTCCTCCGAGCTGTTCTTGACGAGCCTCTCGAGAATCCCGATCTCTTTTTCGAGCAAGCTCTCGGCCCTCGCACGGGTCTGTTCCCGTCCGAGCCGTGTGCTCATGTCGATCTGAAGCGAAGGGCCGGTCGGGCCTCCGGTCTTGATCTTCTTCCGCTCTGCGGCCGTCATTCGGGAGACCGGCGCATTGCCGCCCTCCTTCGCCACTTCCTTCTTGGCACCTGCCGGACAAGCCGCGATCGCTCGCTCGGTGTCGGCCGGAATGCACATCGGGGCGGTGCTCATAGGCGCTTGTTCCGCAGCGGCCTCGCCCCCCATTACCACTGCGAACAACCCGAAAAGGAAGCCCGCCACGTACTTGGTGTTTCTTAGCGCGTACATAGGTTAGTCACCTGTTGTCGATAGAAGCCGAGCTCGTCTCGCCACCACTCCCCATTGAACGGCCAGAGCTGATGTTCTTCGTCCACGTTGACGTCGCCGCCCCTCGATTGCTTGGCTAGCGTCATTTGTTGCTGAAGCTCCTGGTCGATTTGACCCCGACGGAAGGTCGCGATCTCGAGCTCCACGGTGTCGACCTGATTGCTCAGATCCTTGAGCTCGCGAATGAGCCGCTGGTAGCGGCCGCGCGCGAGGTCACCTGCCTGGTCGACGGCAAACGCCTTGGCGAGGGCGATGTCCTGAAGGATCTGACCGCCTACGGGCGAGTCTTGGAATTCCTGGCTCGATTTGCCGAGCCGCTCCTCTTCCTTGTCGAGGATCGCGACGTACTCGAGGTGCTGAAGCACCGTGCGATCGCTGAGCGCGGTCGACACGATTGGGCGTACGCGCGGCGATAGGTCTGCGCTACCACTCTGCACCTGCTTGAGGAACTCGAAGAAGTCGGCGTTCGCTTGGTTCTTCTGGAGCACGGCGTCGAGCTCCTGCTTCACCGGATCGTACTGATCGTGGAACTGCGCGACGGTCGCCTCGGCGTTGTCCACCTGACAGTTCACGAAGAACGTGACGGCCTTCAACACGAGCGCCTCGGGATAGAACGCGTCCGTGAAGTACGGCGAGTACAGGGTGTGCACGTTGCCGAGCGCGCGCGAGTACTCGTCCGCGAGGAAGAACGCCCAGGAAGACTCGAATAGAGAGTCGAGCCAGTACTCGCTCGACTGCTCGACTTTGGTCCACGACTCGACCGACTGGCCAAGCAGCGTGCCGTCGATCTGGCCGCTCTTCTGCTGCTGGTTCGCCGCGGTGTAGTAGACGCGCGCGAGCGAGATCCAGGCTAGGTTCTCCATGCGCTTTTCGTCGACGCCCTTTACGTCGCCCGCATCGATCGCATCGAGAATGGCGCGGAACGACGCGATGGCCGGGCGCGCTTTTCGCATGCGAATGAAGGAGATGCCTTCGAAGAACTTCGCGTATGCGTATTCCTTGGCCTTGGGGTCAACCTCTTGGAAGACGTCGATCGCCTGCCGGAACGACGCCTGCGAGTAGAGGTGACGGCCCATCAAATAGAGGAGCTGGTTGTAAAGATCAGGATCCTTCTCTTTGAACTCCTCGAGCGCGCCGATGCCGTAGCGGCCGACCTTCTCGATGATCCCCGACGATTCGGGAAGCTTCGAAGCCAACAAACCGAGCCACTCGAGCGTCTCGCCGAAGAACAGGTGACGTGGACCCTGTGCGCTGATGTCGTCGAAGACGGTGAGCGACGACTGGTAGAAGCCCATGTTGTAGAGCGTTTGTCCCAACATGAACTGCGCCTTGTCGCGATTCCCGCGGCCGTCCTTCGACTTCCCCGCGGCAACACGCTCGAAGCCCATCGCAGCGTCTTCGTACTTCTTCGAGTCGAAGGCGTTCAGCGCGTCGGTGAGTCGCTTCGACGGCTTACCGAGCTTCACGGGCGCTTCGCTCTGCCCCGTCTCCTCGAGGCCAAAGCTCATGTCCTGGGCCTCTGCTGGCGTGCCCACGCTGAGAGCCCAGACCAACGCAGGCAGCGCCCACAAGCGGATCCAGTTCATAAAGTCCCCCAAAATTCGAACGAAACCAGCCCCTTCCGGTTCGCTCGCGTACCATCATAGAAAGCGGCCCAAGGGGTCGTCAAGGTATAGTCCCATTGAGCCTTTGACGGGCTGACTGCAATTGATGGTGGAAACCGGCGCATGAACCTGACAAATTCCTACAGGGAGCGATGGGCTTGCCCTGCCTCTCCCCTTTCTGACCCCTGACGGCGGGGGAAGTTTGGGTCCCATCTCTCATTGCCGTTATGCTGAGGATGACCGGGGGCTGCTTAGGGGGACATGATGTCTAGGAAATGGCTTGAATTGATGGGGTTTGTCTTGCTCGCACTGAGCGCGGGCGCCTGCTCGGAGACGGGCGTTGGGGATGCCTGTGTGCCGGAACAGGTGCCGGCGGGCGGTTTCCTCGCTTCGGAAACATATCTGGAAACCAGCTCGGTCCAGTGCGCAACTCGCGTGTGTCTCGTCCGAGAACTCGACGGTGACCCGAACAATCTCCAGGAAGATGACTGCCCACTTGGCGAAGACACCTGCGTCACGGCAAGCGACGTCGCGGCGAGCGTCTACTGCTCCTGCCGATGCGGCGCACCGGCCGGAAGCGGGCTCCCGACCTGCGCATGTCCCAGCGGCTTCCAATGTGAAGAGGTCCTCGAGACCGGCGGCGACGGACTGCGCGGAAGCTACTGCGTCCGCGAAGATCTCGCGACGCCACAGGAGTGATCTCGCTCGCCGCGGCGAAGCCCTCGTAGCATCGCTGCTAGAGAAGCGGGGCTTCACGATCTGTGGGCGCAACGTGCGCGTCGGCCGATTGGAGCTCGATGTCGTTGCGCGCCGGGGCTCGCTGCTCGTGGTGTGCGAAGTGCGCTCACGCACGAACGCGCGGCCGGTGTTTCCCGCCGAGACAATCGGACGCAAGAAGCTCGAGCGCGTGAGACGCGCCACAGCGATCTTGTTGCGCGAGCGGAAGCTCGGACGCGTGCATGCACGGATCGATGCAGCGGCGGTCGTCTTCGACGGCCGCGACGGGGAACCGCGGGTGGAGTACTATGAAAACGTATCGTTTCCCCTGAGGCACGCGTGAGCGATCCAACGCCACCCGCCGATCCCCGCCGGTAGTCCCAGCATCACTCTCACCCGAGTGGGCAGCGTGCCTTCGTGCCCCAGGCTTCGCTCGTGCTTGGCGGCGCCTTTGGCGCCGGGCTTCGCCGTTGCGGCTCGCGGTGCCGCGCATGGCTTGGAGGAGGACCGCGGGCTAGTCGACGCTCTTGCGGATGCGGTCTAGTACCGCGCGGAGCTCGGTCAGATGCGCCGACTGAACCCCGGATGCTTCCATCTTGCTGAGGGTATCCTCGAGGCGCTCGATGTCTTCTGCGCGTTGGTCTCGCAACGACTCCACCATTTCTGCAAACGAGCGATAGAGCTCCTGGAGCTCGTCGCCTTTTCGGATGCCGGTGGTGACTTCCAGGTGGCCTTCGCCGACATGTTGGAACAAGCGCCTCATTCGATACGCCGGACCAACGACGCGGTGGGTGACCATGATGCCGGTGATGCCAAGCGCGAGGGTCATCAGCAGCACGCCCCCAATGATGGCGTTGCGTACCTTCCGGTCCTCTTGCTTGGCGAACCGCTCTAGGTCGCTCGCGGTTTCCGGATCGAGATCGGGCTGCGCAGCAAGCTGTGCCGTGAAGGCCTCGGTTTGCCCCTTCGAGAAATCGTACGCCATGTAGCCGAGCACACCGGCCACGGCGAGGGTGACCAGCAACACCATGCCCGTGTACTTCAGCTGAAAACGCCGATCGAGCAGGTAGTTCTTCATCTTGCGTTGTTTCTTGTCCCCCATCGCGTCACTCACTTCCTACGCTCATCGCTCTACGCGGGTCAAAGGCTTCCTCTGGCTTTCGCGGCTTCGAGCACCGTGGGCAAACGCCGGAGCGCGCCCACGAACGCGCCCTGAATCGCTTGCTCGGCGGTCGCAGAGCTGTAGCGGCCGGTCGCCGTTGCTGCGCCGCGCAGCATGCCCCGCATGTCCCGACCCGGGTTCGACAGGACGATGATCGACACGACCGCCCTCACCCCCGCTCCCTTGGGCTCGAGCGTCACGACCGAGCTTTCGAGATGAAATCCGCTCAATCGGCGCCGCGAGATTTCGGCTTTCACATCGGCCGGGCTGAGATCGTCCGGGGCAAGCTCGACGCCCTGGAGCTCGATCAACTGCTCCGAGAGATAAATACGCGCATCGAAGAGCATCTGCCGCGAGACGCGCTCGGCCTTGGCTCCTGGCATCCCCACCGTCACCAGATATCTCGGCGGACCGGGCCCCCGCTGCCGCTCTCCGATCGCCTCGAGCGCCTCCACCGCCTCGAGCGCAGCCCTTCTCACCGACTGGTTGCGGTCTTTGGTCGCTCGTTCGACCACCTCGAGTGACTGCTTGGACTCCAAGCGCCGAAGCGAAGTAATCGCCGACACCCTCACGGCCGGGTGTTTGTCCCGCACCGCGCGTTCGAGGGCCGCCACCGAGCGGCTCGTCCGCTCGATCTGGCCGAGCGAGAGCGCTGCCTGGGCGCGAACACGAAAGGCATCCGAGCTCCGGAGCAGGCGAAGCAGGTAGTCCTCGCTGCCGTTGGCGTAGGCTGTGCTCGAAACGAGGAGCGCCCCGATGACCAACAGTCGCCAACAGTGCCATCGGCCGATGTGCCCCTCCAAACGCGCCCGCCCTTCCCCGAGCTTCCATTATCACAGGACCAGAAGCAGGACGGCAAACGATTCGGTGATGCAGCCGCGTTGACGGACCGGTGCTCGGCTCTCACTATTGCGACCGTCCCAACGACCATCGGGGGGTCATCAGAGGTCGAATGGAGTCACTAGATTTAAACAACCCAACCGTTCTCGGCGCCATTGCCGCAGTCGCCGCGCTGATCCTGATCGGCATCATCATCGGGTTCGTCCGCGCGCGAAAAAAGCGCTCGGCTCTCGAAGCGCCAGCGCCTGCACCTCCAGAACCAGAAGCGCTCCAAGAAGAGCGACCGAAGATCGAGGTGCCGGAGGCTCGCGAAGCGACGGCCGAACCGACGCAGCCGATTCAAATCGAGGACCTCGTGCCGGGCCCCGCCCCCGAGCCGCTGCCGACTCTGATTCCCGAACCCACGGTCGTACCGCCCCCAAGGCCGCCGGCCGACCTCAGCGCGTTCCGGAGCGGTCTCCGGTCCACCCGCGGAAACTTGATCTCGCGCCTAGCCGGTGTGTTCCGAAAGGACCGCGAGCTCGACGCCTCGATTCTCGACGAGGTCGAGGAAGTCCTCATTACGGCCGACGTTGGCGTACACACGACCCAGCGTATCCTCCAAGCGCTTCGCGCGAAGCTAAGCAACGGCGAGCTCGGATCAGCGGAGGATGCCTGGGAAGCCATTCGCGAAGAGTCGCGCTCGATCCTCGCGTCGAGCGGCGGGGGCCTCGCGATCGATCACAAGCCGACGGTGATTCTCGTGGTGGGCGTCAATGGCGTCGGCAAGACCACGACAATCGGCAAACTCGCGAGCCGCTTCGACCGGCAGAACAAGAGCTTCTTACTCGCGGCGGGCGACACCTTCCGCGCCGCCGCGGTAACGCAGCTCGAGGTGTGGGGCCGACGCGTGGGTTGCGAGGTCGTGAAGGGCAAGGATCGCGCCGATCCGGGCTCGGTGATCTTCGACGCGATTCAAAAAGCCAAAGACGAAAACCTCGACATCGTCATCGCGGACACCGCGGGTCGCCTTCACACGAAGGTCCCCTTGATGGACGAGCTCAAGAAGCTCGGGCGCACTGTCGAGAAAGCGCTCGGGCGCCCCGCAGATCACGTGCTGCTCGTCCTCGACGCAACGACCGGCCAGAACGCGATTCAACAGGCTCAGCTCTTCAAGGACGCCCTTCCGGTGAGTGGGATCGTACTCACGAAGCTCGACGGCACTGCCAAAGGCGGCGTCATCTTGGGCATCGTCGACCGCCACGAGGTCCCGGTCGAGTTCATCGGAGTTGGCGAGCGAGTCGAGGATTTGAAAGCGTTCGACACCGAATCCTTCCTCGAGGCTTTGTTCGAGGCGCCCGAGGATCTCGAATCCTCAGCGGAAGCCGCAAACGCCAGCTAACTCTCCGCGACTACGCCACTTTCATCGAAAATCGCCTCACGATTTGGTAGTGCGATAATCGCCATGGTATAGTCTTGCTGTCCGATTGGAAACGGACACTTGTTACGTGATTTCAGCGAGTTGCCAAGGTGGGGGCCGAGGCACTCGGGGGGGGAAGGCCAGAGGCCGATGCGAGTTTTCGGGGGGATTGCGCTACTCATGGCGGCTTTTTGGCTGACGCTGCCGCCGGCGGTCCAGGCCCAGATGGAGTTCTCCCTCGACGAAGTCGATGAGGAGGAAGCCAAGCCGGCGGACAAGAAGCAGGAGAGCCAAGGCGATCTCATCGAAGAGCTCGCCGC
>JAHEEE010000083.1 GCA_024640845.1 Myxococcales bacterium
ACGGTGACTCGGCGAAGGAGCCATTCGTCGTTCTGCCGGCGAAGGTCGAAGACTGTATTGGCCAAGCCGGCGCTGGTGCGGACACGAAGCGCGATCCGCGCGCGCTCGCCGTCGAGGGAGATGCTCTCCTGAATCAAGTGAAGTCGGGACCCCTCGAGTGACGCAAGCGCCTTTCGTGCGTCGGGCTTGAGCTTGGACGCATTGCGCTCACCGTACTTGCGGCGGTGCCCTTGGTGGACGAGCTCGATGGGAACCTTCGACGGGTTCGCGTAGCTCAACGCGCCGTCGATTCGCTTGTCGGAGACTTTGCCGGTTACCGAGTCGATGAACTCGTCCATTCGTTCGCGATCGGTGACCACGATGGCATCGGTGACCATCGCGGCCCCGACCACGAGCGAGAGGGTGACAAGGAGATAGATGCCCGTTCGGCGCATTGTGTTCTGGTATTGCACGGCGCATGCCATCGCCGTCCTGCAGAAATCATCAATGATTACAAGGGGTGGGGACTCCCGGCCTCAGCCCAGCAGTGCCATCATGGCAGCCCGACGGCCTCTGGTTCGGACACTTTGGCAGTCGCTCCGGTGGAGCGCAGGACCCGCGCCCGGCGCTCGAGCCATGCGGTCATCGCAACCAACCCGGCGCCCGAGCCCGCGAGTGCAAGCCAGCCACTCGGCTCGAACGTTTCGATGGCATGTGCGACCTCGATGATGAAGCCAAAGCCGGCGAGTGCGACGCCTGAATGGAGAGCGCTCTTGCGACCGCCGAGGAAGCCGTAGCTCATCAGTCCGAGCCCGATAGCAATCGCCTGAAGCGCAGCCAGTGGTCGCGGCATCCAAAGCAAGGTCGTCGCGGCGGTAAGTGCATTCAACGTCACGGCGGCGCTCAGGAAGAACCGCTTGGATCGCTGGCTGGCCAAGGCGAAACCGAGACATGCCAATCCTGTCACCCAGCCATAGAGGAGCCACTCGGTCGAGAACCGGACGTGTCGGAGGAGCGACGAGTCGACCATGATCGCCGCTGTTGCAAGCGCCGTCGGCACTATCGCGAAACGCTCGACTGTGGTGTCAGCGCTCTTCCGCCCCATTATGAACAGGCCGATTGCAAACGCCGCGAGGATGGCAGCCCAGAACGCGCTCGACACCTCGTAAAAGAGGACCTGGCGAGAGACGATCACCACCGCGGGGGCGAGGAGGAACGCGACGGCGAGCTTTGCCTCCCGCGTCGCCGGCTTCGTGCGCCAGGCGGACCAGCCGGCGGCCGCCAAGACGGGCAGGACCGCAAACGTGGCCGCGCGGATGCTTCGATCGGGGATCAGCAAGAGCGCATGGGCTCCCGCACTGACGGCGGTAAGCAACCCGGCGTGCGGTCTTGCGAGCACTCGGAACGCGCCCCACATCAAAGGCCCCAACACAGCAGCGGCACCCAAGACCAATGCGATCGCGGCGAACCGACTTGGTGCCACCCACTGAGGGACCGAGCCGAGCGCAGCAGCAGGGGCCCCGAACTGGGAAAGGACGAAGCCGCCTAAGACACCCGCATGAATCGGTACGAGCGCAAGAAACGTCAACACGAGCACGCGTGCGCTTCGGCCTTCCTGAAAGCGAACTCCACATACGTACGCCACGGCCGGCAGGAGCGCGGTCGTTCCGAGCAGCGCCAGGTAGCGGCTGACATCGGCGGTTTCGTCCCAGCTCTGCACGAGAAACGTTCCCGCGGCCGCTACGATCATACCGGCCCCGCAGAGGCGGAGAATGTGAAACAATTGTTGTAGCTTGGTGTCGTTGTTCATGGCTTTTCCCTAGCCTTCCTCGCGCCGAAGCTCCTCGAGCTCGATGAGTAGCTCCGCGTCTTCCTCAGCGCCCAAGAGCTCCGCTTCAAATGAATCGATCGGTCGCTCGCACTCCGATGCGATCTCGATTTCGCCGACGCGCGCCTCCCAACGCTCGAAGACATCCTCGAGGTCTCCGATCGGTCGGTTCGCATGAACCATGCCGTGCGCCGCCTCCGCGCGAGACTGGCGGGTGCGCATCAGGTTCCGCCGCTCGTTCAGCTCGCTGAGCCGCTCGTTCAGCATGCGCATGCCTTCGCTCAGCTCCTTGTGCGAGCGCTCGTGCTCCGACAAACGCTGCCGCAGCGCCTCCGCGCGCCGCGCTGATGCTTTGTGGCGTCGGAGGCATTCGAGCGCCTTCTCCTCTTCGCTCGCCTCCTTCGCGCGTCGCAGCCAGGCCTCGACCGCGCCTTCTTCCTTGAGGAGCAATTCCCGGAGCGCTCGCTGGTCGCGTTCGACGCGCTTGAGCTGCACCCGGGCCCGTGCGGCGGCCTGGCGAACGCGCCCAATCGCAGAGCTGACGGTCGCTTCGTGGTTCTCGATCTGGGCAAGGACTCCGTCGACCCAGCCCGTCACACTCATCTTCCAGCGGTGCATTCGGTTCATTCGATACCTCCTCTGCCTGGTGGAGCATGGACCGTGCCAGTCAGAGGACTATATGAAATCATTGAGTAATTGCCTCCGCTCAACGCCGTTGCATACAAGAAATGTACTAGTGCTGTACAATAAATGTGCATGTTTGACTCCGAAACCGCGGTCCGCCTAGATGCGATCGGCAAGCTTGGCTTCAGCAATCCGTTCGGCGCGGCACGGCCCGAGCTCGAGAGCATCATCGTCGGCCGAGATGTTGCGCGCTCTGCTCCTTGGAGCCGCTCGCTCGATTGGCCGCGCAGCGACCCGGCGATCGCAGCGATTACAGAGGAAGCAGAGCGCCAAATGGCCGCCGTCCAAGCGGCCCTTCGGCATGGCAGCACGCTAGATCCCCGCGACCAAGCGCTCATTCAGGGCGTTGCTCTCTACGTCCTCTACTATCGCTACGACGCGCCCTTCTACGCGCTCATCGCCACGGATGCAGCCGCAGAGAAGGTCGCCTTTTACGAATCGTTCGTGCGGGACTACGAAGCGCTGTTCGCCCAGGTAGCGCCCCCGTCGTGGGCAAGCGAGCCTGCACGTCTGTTTGCGATCTTCTTTCAAACACGGCGCGCGTTTCACTTCGTCTTCCATCAGATACTCGGGACTTCATCCGCAGCGTCGAGCCTTCGAGAGACCGTTTGGGAATCGCTTTTCACGCACGACCCTTGGCGCTACCTCGCTCATCTGCAGGGACGGATGCACGAGGCGAGCACTTTGATTCTCGGCCCGACCGGGACCGGCAAGGAGCTCGTCGCCAGTGCGATCGGATTGTCGTCTTTCATCCCGTTCGACGCGGAACGCCGTCGATTCGCCCGTAGCTTCCGGACGGCGTTTCATCCGCTGCATCTCGCTGCGATGTCGAAGCAGCTCATCGAATCGGAGCTGTTCGGACACAAGAAGGGCGCGTTTACCGGCGCGATCGCGGACCGGATGGGGCATCTCGAAGGACGCTCTGCGAGCGAGACGATCTTCCTCGACGAAATCGGGGAGCTCGACGACGAAATTCAGGTGAAGCTCTTGCGGGTCTTGCAATCGCGGACCTTTCACCGTTTGGGCGACTCGGAGCCTCGGACTTTCGGCGGCAAGGTCATCGCGGCGACCCATCGAGACCTGTCGCGTGCGCTCGCAGAGGGCCGGTTTCGAGAGGACCTCTACTATCGCCTGTGCTCGGACGTGGTGCGAACGCCGTCGCTCCATGAGCAGATCGCCGGTGACACCGAAGAGCTCAATCACCTCGTCAGCGTCTTGATTCAACGCACCCTCGGCACATCCGATTCGAAGACCGTCGATGAGATCATGTGCGGGGTCGAGCGCAGCGTAGGCTTCGACTACGCATGGCCAGGCAACATGCGCGAGCTCGACCAGTGCGTGCGAAACCTTCTCATCCATGGGCGCTACCTCCCAGCACGCCAGGCCCCACCCACGGACGCTCTCGAGCCCTTGTTCCGCCAAATGCGCGCCGCCCAGGCTGACCTCGACGAGGTCGTCTCGACGTACAGCCGCTGGGTCTACGCCAAAGAGGGAAGCTACTCCCGCGCCGGCCAAACCCTAGGCATCGACCGCCGCACAGTCGCCAAACACGTCGGGGACACGCTCCACCCCCTCAACCGCCCGGAATAACAGGCGTTCTCCCGAAAAGATCGCAGCGACCCTGCGTGAGAGTCCCAGCGATCTTTCTCCCAGGAACAGGGCGATTTCGGGTATTTAGGACCCTAGAGCGTGTCCCCATCAGCGACAACGGTGCGTTTGTTTACGCCTACGGGTTGGGTCATCGGGACGATGCACCTTCCCGCCGACACCGCGCTGCTTCCGTTTCTCAATTCGGGCGAGGCGTTCTTTCGGATGACGAACGTCAGCTTGCCCGAGCAACCACGAACCATTCCGTTCCTAGCGCTACAGCGGAAGGCCGTCTTGATCGTGGTGCCTGGTGAGAAGGCGTTGCTTGGGCTCGACGAACACCCTCAGGGGGTGCGTCACGAGGTCGCCTGCTTGTTCAGCGGAGGTTTGGTGATGGGCACGTTGCCATTGCCCAAAGGCGTCCGCGTTTCAGACGAGCTCATGCAGTCGGAGCGGTTCTTCGCGATCGAGGATTGCACGCTCGGCATCGACGCTTCGCCAGAGCCCATCATGGAAGCCGAAGAGCTCGTGTTCGTTCACGCTGCCGAGATGTTCGGCGTCGCAGAGCTAGAACCCGAATGATCGTCGCGCGAGGAACCGGCTTTCGGCGCGCCATGAAGCGCTTCGTCTTTCGCAACTGGGCGCTGATCCTGACTGTGCTCGCGTCGGTTCAGATCATCATCGTCGCCTCACGCTACACCGACGTCTTAGAGACCGACGTATTCTCCGCAACAGCCGTCGGTCTGCTGGCCACCGTCGTCGGCATTTTCATCGTTTTCCGTTTCAACGAGGCGTATCAACGGTGGTGGGAGGCGCGCATCCTGTGGGGTGGTCTCGTCAACGAAAGCCGCAACTTCGCGCGCGAGGTGACGACCTTCATCACGTCCGAGCGCGCGCCAAAGCTCGGCTCCGCCGACGAAGCCAGGCGCGTCCAGCGTGAGCTCGTCTACCGTCACCTCGCGTATTGTAACGCGCTTCGCTTGAGCCTCCGCAAGCAGGAATCATGGGACGAGCTCGCCCCGTTCTTGAGCCCGAGCGAGCTTCGCGAGGTCGAGGGCTACGTCAACAAGCCCACACGTTTGACCTTCTTGCAGGCAAAGCAGCTCGACAGCATCTTCGAGCCCAAGGTAGCCCAGTCCGTACTGCTCACCCGTCTCGACACGACGATGAGTCGACTACTCGAAATCCAAGGCGGTTGTGAGCGCATCAAGAACACCGCATTTCCCGACGAGGTCCGTTTCGTCTCGAAGGCGATGGTCTGGTTGAGCTCCATTGCGGTTCCGGTTGCGTTTCTCAGCGCCAACACCGAGATTCACATGCTGGAAGTGCTTGCAGTCATCGTGATTTCCCTGAGCTTCATGGTCGTCGAGCAGCTCGGAGCCTCGCTCAAGAACCCGTTCGAGAACCTCGACAACGACACGCCCATGACGGCGCTCTGCCGAACGATCGAGATCGACCTCCGCCAGCAGCTTGGCGAAACCAACCTGCCGCCGCCCATCGAGCCGGTGGACGGCGTGTTGATGTAGTCCCGCTCAGTCGTTCAAAGCAGCGCGCATCACGTCGATCGGCGGCTCGAAGCCCGTCCACATCTCGAACGCGATCGCGCCCTGATGTAGCAGCATCCCGAGCCCGTCGACCGTCGCGAGTCCGTAGCTTTCGGCCCGCTCGAGTACCGCGGTTCGGAGTGGCTGGTAGACCATGTCCACCACGGCGGCGTCCTTCGGGAGCGCTTCGATGGGGAGCGCCGCTGCGAAAGCCTCGGCGCCTGGGTTCGACTCGAGCGTAGCGTTCGTGGCCTGAACCAGCAGTGACGCGACTGTAAAACAGCGTTTCGCTTCACCGAGAGGCGCCGCGATCAGCTCGCACGAAACATGGCCCGACAGCGCCGCAACCAGCCCTCGCGCTTGTTCAGGACGACGAGAGAGGATTGTGATCATGGTTGCCCCGGCGTCGGCAAGACCGACCACGCCGGCGCGTGCTGCGCCGCCTGCTCCCACGACCACCACCCGGGCGCCCTTCGTCGAGACGCCTGATTCTTCGAGAGAGCGCACGAAGCCAGGCGCGTCCGTGTTGTGCCCAACGTACCCGTCGTCGGTCCGGATGACCGTGTTGACTGCGCCGATCGCACGGGCCTTGGGCTCCACGTCGTCCACCAGCGCCATGATCGCTTGCTTGTGTGGGACCGTGATGTTGTACCCGTCGATCTTTGCAGCGTGTTTCTCCCGCACTGCTTCGGCTAGACCACTTGGCTCCACTTCGAAGCGCTCGTAGTGGAGCGCGATGCCGAGGGCTCGCGCCGCAGCTTCGTGCATCTGAGGCGACTTCGAATGGGCCACCGGCCATCCGAAGATCCCCAGCTGAATCGCGTCACTCATGGGGTTCGACCTTGGCACCGAATTCGCCATCGGACACTCGGACGCGCAATCGGTCGCCCGTCTTCACTTCGGTTCGACTCCGGACCGCGCGCCCGGTCCGCTCGTGCAGGGCGATGGCGTAGCCGCGCTTGAGCACGCGCAGTGGCGATATCGCGTCGAGGTGGGTCGTTACTTCAGCGAAAGCGGCGCGTTTCTCCCGTACCAGCGGTCGCGCGCGCCCCGCGAGGGCGACCCTGAGCGCGACCAGGCGCTCTCGCTGACGCCCGATCGGAATGCGACCCGCGTTCGATAGGCGAGCGCTAAGCGCGGCAAGGCCTCGTTGGTCGCGTCGGAGCACCGAACGGGGGTCCAGGCGCATCAGGCGGCGGTGGAGATCGGCCTGCGCTTCGCGGTGGCGCCGAAGCGTAGAGCGCTGCGTCTTTGCCAGCTGATCGCCGAGCGTCGCGAGCTCACGGCGCACCGGTACGATCACTCGTCGCGCGTCGTATAGGGGGCGAAGCAGCCGCTCGAGCGTGAGCCGCAGGCCGCCGATCCGACTATCGAACGCCTGGCTCAAGCGCCTCTCCAAAGATTGCACCTCGCGCAGCAACGCTTCTCGCTCGGGAACCACGATCTCGGCGGCGTTCGAAGGCGTGGCCGCCCGCACGTCGGCCACCAGATCGGCGATGGTGACGTCGACTTCGTGCCCGACTCCGCTCACGACGGGAACGCGGCAGGCCGCGATCGCGCGAGCGACGCTTTCATCGTTGAATGCCCAGAGGTCCTCCGCCGACCCGCCGCCGCGCGATACGATCACAACATCCAAGTCGTTCACGCGTTGCACGAGCTCGAGCGCAGAGACGATACTCCGCGGCGCGGTCTCCCCTTGCACGCGGCAGTCCGCCACCAAGATGTGCACAGGGCATCGCTCGGCGGCCACCCGCATGATGTCATGAAGAGCGGCGCCCGTTCGGCTGGTCACCACTCCGACGACGCGCGGCAGCTCTGGCAGCGGTCGTTTGCGAGCAGGGTCGAGCAAACCTTCGGCTTCGAGCTTTGCTCTCAGCTTTCGGAACTGAGCGGCCAGGTCGCCCTCGCCAGCAAGCTTGGCCGAGCGCGCGATGAGCTGGAACTGACCTCGCGCTTGGTAGAGCGAAAGCTTTCCGCGAAACCGCACGCGTGCCCCGTTTTCGAGAGGCGCCTTCGTGCGACCGACGTCGGAGCGAAACATGACGCCGCGAAGCTGTGCCGGCTCTTCCTCGTCATTCAGTGAGAAGTAGACGTGCCCCTGCTGAGAACGCTTCACGTCGGAAAGCTCGCCTTCGATCAGCACGCTCGCCCACTCCGCTTCGAGCTCGAGGCGAACGGCGCGGTTGACTTCGCTCACGCGGAAGACACGTTCTTCACCGTCGTGGTCCTCACTCTCAAGACGCTCGAAGAGCGGCATCTCCGCCATGGGAGGAACCTAGCCGCAATGAACCCTTCGAAAAAGGGATTAGGCTCCTTTTTCTGGTGGAGACGATCTTGAGCGTCGCCATCGTCGGAGTAGGTACGAATCTCGGCGCGCGTGAGGCAGCCGTAGTCGCAGCAGGTCACTTGCTCGATGCGCGCGATGACATCGATGTGACCGGGGCGTCCGCGCTCCACGAGACCAAGCCGCTTGGGCCGCCGCAAGGAGACTACTTGAACGCTGCGCTTCGACTGGAGACGTCGCTTTCACCGAACGACTTGTTGGCGGTCTTGCTTCGAACCGAACGCCGGTTGGGACGCACGCGAAGCAGCGACCTGCGGTGGGGGCCGCGCAGCGTCGATTTGGATCTGCTCTGGGATGAGCGCGGGGCGCACGAGTCCACCGGACTCAGCGTTCCACACCCCGAGCTTCCCAAGAGAAGCTTCGCGCTCGGGCCGCTTCTCGAAGTCGCGCCGGAGCTCGAGCCGGTCTACGCTCAGGCGCTTGCGCAGGCAGGTGGCGCGCCGCCGCGATGGGGGCGAACTGCGATCGTCCGCCGCGATGTGTTCTCGGGGCGCGTCGACGTGGAGGTGGAGGCAGACTCCATGGCCGACGCTTGCGCTCTATCGGTGCGCTCCGCGGAAACCTTCGGGCGCGCATGGTCTACGCGGCACGCCGTGCTTGGCCCGTCACCCGAGTACTTCGAGGAGGCGCTGCGAGAGTTGCTTCGCAGCGGCTTCGAAGTGCATTGCGCGACGATCAGCGACTGTACGCAGTCTCAGTGGATCGCCCAGTTTCATGGCCGAAACTGCGGTGTGCGAAGTGCCGCCAATGTGCGCTTGCAGACTACCCCTGGCGCCCACCGAGCCGTGCGAGTCCGTCTTTCAATTAACCCCGACCCGACCGGAGGCGCATTTTAAGGTCGAAACGTTTGTTGCTTCACGAATCGCTGGCTAGTCTGGAGTTGGGGGTTTCAGACAACGCACATGGCAGACGCACGCAAGGATAGGCGCACGCTGCTTTCGCTGAAGATCCGCTACAAGAGCGCAACGCTCGAGGATTTCATCGAACGCTACAGCATGGACATCTCGGGCGGTGGTGTATTCATCAAAGCCAAGAGGCCGTTGGCGGTGGGCACGCTCTTGAAGTTCGAGTTCGTGCTTCAGGATCAGTCGACGCTCATTCACGGGGTAGGCCGCGTCGCGTGGCGGCGCGAAGAGGCCGAAGCAGACCCGAACAACCCATCGGGAATGGGGATCAAGTTCATCAAGATGGACCCCGAGTCGCGCGCGGTCGTTCAACGCATCGTGGAGGATCGCCGACTTCCCGGTGTCTTCGAGCACGGCAAACAGGGCGTTGAAGCACCGACCGCGGCCGTCTCCGAGCCCAACGAGCTCGGTGCCGATCAAACCAAGGTGCGGCACGTCAGCGAGTTCCTCGCGTCGGCCTTGGAAGAGGGCGGGGCTGGTGAGGCCACCACCCGCGAAGCTCGCGCTGGGGTAGAGCGCGCGCGGCGAACCAGCAAACCGATCGGCACGGCCCGAGGCGCGTTCAGCGCACCTCTCGACGCAAGCCGCGGAAGCCGATCGATTTCCGAAGCGCCCGCGAGAGGCGCGATGTCGGCCTTTGGCGGCGCTGCAATGAGCGCGAGCGCCGGGATGCGCAGCTCGGCGGCGCCGGCGATGGACGAGCTCGACGCCGAAGACGATTTCCTCGACGACGAGACCACGAAGGTGCAGGAGCTGCCGAGCGCGTCGGAGTTCCCGGACGCTGCTGCGACTGTGATCGCGTCTCAAGCGCCTTTCCTCGAGCAACGGAATCAAACCCCGGTCGTGCCCGCCTCCATGGAGTCGAGCTCTCCGCTCGAGCAGGCGGTGCCGGACTTGTTCGGACCCGACTCCTTCGGCCCCGCGCCCGGCGAGCTCATCGACGCGAGCTTGCTCGACCCCGCGGTGGCGACCGTGCCGCCCAAGGCATCAGCGTTGCCAAGAGGCGCGGTCCCCGAGGTTGCTGGGCTTCCCTCCGAGGCTTTCAAGGTGCCGCAAGCGCCCGCGCCAGTCCGGACGACGCCTACCGAGGTCGAGAAGAAGCCTCGTGTCGGGATGCTCTTTGTGCTCTTCATGCTCTTGCTCGCCACCGCAGGTGTCGCCGTGTGGCAGCTCGGTCTCGCCGACCAGCTCATGAGCTTCGCAGCGCCGTATCTCGGCTTCTTCGAGGAGCCCGTCGGTACGCCCGCTGAGGTCTTGCAAGGGGCTTCGAGGCCGGTCGATTCCGCCGAGGCCGAGCCCGTGGCACAGCCGCCTGCCGCTGAAAAAGGCGCTGCGGAGAAGAGCACTCGAGACGAGGTGGCCGACGAAGCCGCTGCTGGGCCGAAGGCGTCCGAAGCCGGTCTGGTGAAGTTGAACGTTGTGTCGATTCCGACCGGCGCCTTCGTCAGCGTCAACGGCAAGGGCGTGGGTCGAACCCCGCTCAGCCTGGAGTACGAGGCCGGGACGCAGCTCTCGTTCTTCTCTAAGGCGCGCGGCTTCTTGGCCCGTCGCCAGCAGGTCACGGTCGAGGCCGGCCAGCCGGAGGTCAAGCTGATCCTTTCGCCACTGCCCTACGTAGTCGAGGTCGTCACAGATCCGGTTGGCGCGCGCGCGAGCGCTGTGGGCGGGGGCGAAGTCACGACCCCAGGCGAGCTCACCTTCCGCTCGATGCCGCCCTCGCGGCAAATCGTCATCTCCAAGGACGGGTACAACACGGTCACCAAGAGCGTTTCCCGATCGAGCTTCGTCGAGGAGAAAGCACGCATGGCCACTTCCATTCGCGTGACACTGTCGGAGGAAGGCGCGCGCGCCGCACCGAGGCCTACGGAGCGCACGCGGGAAGAGACCGCCGAAGAGGCACCTTCCGCTGCAGGCGTGGAGCCGCGGCCAGAGGCCAAAGCCGAGCCTGCTCCCACGCCAGTCGAGGAGGCCCCCGCATCTAGCGAGCCAACCGCCGCCGACGCACCTTAGGCTTCTTGTAGAACAAGCGAACACACACGAGGCCAACGAGAAAGCCTCCGATGTGCGCGAACCACGCCACCCCACCGGCGCCATCCGCGAGCATTCCGAGCGAGAGGTAGCCCTGCACGAGCTGCAGGACGAACCACAGCACGATGAAGATGCCGGCTGGCACTTCCATGAAGTGGATGAAGATGAAAATCGGAATGAGCGTGACCACGCGCGCGTGGGGAAACAGGGTCACGTAGCCCGCAAGCACTCCCGAAATCGCGCCCGACGCTCCGATCATCGGGACCATGCTGGTCGGGTCGACGAAGATCTGCCCGCCAACTGCGCCGAGCCCACAGAGCACATAGAATAACAGGAAGCGGCCGCGACCGAGCACGTCTTCCACGTTGTCCCCAAAGATGTGGAGAAAGAGCATGTTGCTGCCGAGGTGCAGCAGGCCGCCGTGCAGAAACATGCTGGTGAACGGGGTGACCCAGCTTCCAAGCGCGCCGCCTGCGGCGCGAGGCAGCGTCCAACTTCCGTTTACGAGTACGTCGGGAATCACCCCGAAGCGCATGACGAATGCCTCTGCGCCCGCAGCGCCCCCCGACGAGCTCCAGACGAAGATCAGCACGTTGGCCGCAATGAGGGTCCAGGTTACGACCGGCGTGCGCCGCGTTTGATTGAGGTCGCGAATCGGGATCACGTTAGCCATCTATAGCGCGCCCCCGAGTCACTGGCAGGGGCGCGTGCTAGAGGACGCAGGATGGATGCCGGGCACCTGCTTGGACCAAATGGACCGCTCGCTCGGGGCGTATCCGGCTACGAGCACAGGCCCGGTCAAATCCGAATGGCGCGCGCAGTCCAGGACGCACTCGAGCACGACGGCATGCTCCTCGTCGAAGCAGGCACCGGGACCGGAAAGACGTGGGCATATCTGATCCCCGCCGCGTTGAGCGGGCGACGAGTGTTGGTCTCGACCGGGACCCGCGCGCTCCAGGACCAGATCATGGAAAAGGACCTGCCCGCGCTCGAGCGGCACCTCGGTATCGAGATCGACGCCGCTTGTGTGAAGGGCCTAGGCAACTACCTATGCCTGCGTCGGTTTGGCGAGCTTCAACGAAGCTCAGACGCAATGCAGCCGAGGTTCGCCCGCACGTTACCGGTGCTTCGGAGCTGGGTCGAGACCACGAAGACCGGCGATCGCGCCGACCTCGCTGCAATTGCCGAGGAGGACCCGATCTGGGCGCGCGTCGTCAGCGGGTCGGACACGCGGATCGGCGCCCGCTGCGAGCACTACGACGATTGCTTCGTGACACGCGTGCGCCGCCGCGCGGAAGGGGCGCAGCTCATCGTCGTCAATCACCATTTGTTCTTCGCCGACTTGGCGCTCCGCGACACTGGCTTCGCCTCGGTGCTTCCTGACTACGATGCCGTCGTCTTCGACGAAGCTCACCAACTCGAAGACACCGCAACACTGTTCTTCGGTTCACGCTTCTCCACCGCGATGATCGAGCAATTGGTTCGCGACGCCCGAGTTGCGGTTCGTGGAGAGACTGGGGGCAAGCGCCACGAGACACGCTTGCTCGACGCCGTCCTTCAGCGCGCTTCGAACTTCTTCGCGGCGCTCCCCACCAATCCGAATGGTGGACGCGCCCCACTTCCTTCCGATGCGGTCCCCGAGGAAGATCTTTTCGCCCTCGACAATGCCTTGGCAGAGCTCAGCGCGGCATGCCGAAACTGGAAGCCTATCGCGGAGAACGTCCTCCAGATTGCGCGGCGCGCCGATCAGCTTCGCGACGCGCTCGGCTCGCTCGAGGCACCGGGTCAGGTGAGCTGGTCGCTCGGCGGCGCGCGGAGCCCTTCCGTGGGGTCGAGCCCGATCGACGTCGGCCCACTGCTCCGGGAACGGCTACACGAGCGAGTGCCGTGCATCGTATTCACGAGCGCGACGCTGACGACCGGTGGCGACTTCAAGTTCATCAAGCGTCGACTGGGTATCGATGCCGAGGTCAGCGAGGAGGTTGTCGAGTCGCCTTTCCGTTACGAGGAACAGGCGGCTCTCTATGCGCCGACCCATTTGCCGGATCCGCGTGCGTCGGACTTTGTCGACGCCGCCGCGAGAGAAATCCTGGAGCTGATCCGCATGGCGAAAGGCGGCGCGTTCGTTCTGTGTACCTCGCTTCGGATGATGCGCATCCTCGCAAAGCGAGTCGGTGACGAGCTCGAATACGAGTGGTTCGTGCAAGGGGACGCGCCAAAGCAAACCCTGCTCGATCGGTTTCGCGATCAAGGCAATGCAGTGCTGTTTGCGACCGCGAGCTTCTGGGAAGGGGTGGACGTCCCCGGCTCTGCTCTGCGTCTCGTGGTCATCGACAAGCTCCCGTTCGAAGTCCCGAGTGACCCTGTCGTCGCGGCACGCTGCGAGAGGCTCGAGGAAGCGGGCGAATCCTCCTTCATGCGGTATCTCGTGCCCGCCGCTGCCCTTTCGCTCAAACAGGGATTCGGCCGTCTCATTCGAACGACCCAAGATCGCGGTGTGGTCGCCATCCTCGACTCGCGCATTCGACGGAAGGGCTATGGAAAGGTCTTCATGCGGAGCCTTCCTCCCGCTCGGGTGTGCGACACCCTCGACGAGGTTCGTGCCCTGCTGGTATCCTCCAGCCTCGCCGATTGAAGGAGGCCCTGTGACCCAAGTCGCCGCCGAAGTGCATGGCTCCGTCGCCATCCCAGAAGCAAAGCACCGCATCGCGCCCACTTCGCAGTCGAGGCTCGACGAGGCG
>JAHEEE010000137.1 GCA_024640845.1 Myxococcales bacterium
CGAGAGCAAGAAGGACGAGTTCCTGCAGAAGCTCACCAAGAACATCGAGAAGTTCTACGGGATCGATGCTCGGAGGTCGGATTCGTATGCGCGAATCGTCAACAACCGCCACTATCAGCGTTTGAATGGCTATCTCGAAGATGCCAAAGAGAAGGGCGCCACGGTCGCCTATGGCGGCCGGACGGAAGGCAGTGAAGATTACATCGAGCCGACCGTGCTCACCGACGTCGATCCGACCTCGCGCGTGATGACCGAAGAGATCTTCGGACCGATTCTGCCCGTCTCCACCTTCAAGTCACTCGACGAGCCAATTGCAGTCATCAATTCCAAGGAAAAGCCCCTTGCGCTCTACATCTACAGCCGAAGCCGAGCCAATCAGCGGCGCATCGTGGACAACACACGAGCGGGCGGCACCTGCATCAATCACAGCGCGGTGCATTTCTTCAACAGCTACCTTCCGTTTGGCGGCGCCAACAACAGCGGTATCGGCAAAGGCCACGGCTTCTTCGGTTTCGAGGCGTTTTCGAACGCTCGAGGCGTGCTGAAGCAGATCATGCCTTTCACCGCGCTCGACCTCCTGACCGCGCCGTACAACGCGCTCAAGCAGAAGCTCATCGACATCAGCATCAGGTTCTTTTGAGGGAGTCATGGCGTACGATGAAAAGCTCGCGCAGAGGATTCGCGAGGTACTCCAGCGTCGCCGCGGCATCAGCGAGAAGAAGATGTTCGGGGGCCTCGCGTTTCTTGTGAACGGGCACATGGCTTGCGGGGTGCAGGGCGATGATTTGATGGTGCGCGTAGGACCTGACGACTACGAGTCGGCCTTGAGAAAGACCGGCGCCCGCCCCATGGACTTCACAGGCCGCCCGCTCAAAGGCATGGTATACGTCGGCCCGCGTGGGCACCGGCGAGCGCCGAGCCTGAGAGCCTGGGTAGAGCAGGGTTTGTCCTACGTCAGATCGCTCCCCCCCAAATGACAACACTCCCATGACCCGCAAGGATCCCTGTCAGTACCAGCCCGGCAGCAAGCGAAAGCGCGTGCTGTACGTGGGTTCGGGCTTGCGGTCGTTCGAGTCGCTCGTGAGCGACATGAGCGACGGCCGGGCCATCGAGCGGATGACGTCCGAGGTCTACCCGGTCTTGAAGGTGCGAGACCGAGAGGTCGAGCTCGTGCCCGTCTGGGATACGCGCGGGGCCACGGACGCGCTTCGTTCCGCCTACGTGAATCTACTCTTGATCGACCTTCGGTGGTGCGACGACTTCGAAAACCGCGTCGCCGAGATCCAACGACTTCTCAAGGAGCTCGATCACGACGAGGACGTCGAGCAGCGCTACGGCTTCCACCGCATCGTCGTGCTCATCTCGGGACCCGACCAAAGCCGTCTCGACGACTTGATCATAGAGCTCGGAGCCGTGGGCGTGAGGCACGTCCTGCGGCAGGACTTCCATGGTGACCGACCGGCCTGGTCGAGTGATCGGGGTTTTGCTCAACGTGTCCTGCGCTACGCGGTAGACCTCACCAGCTCGCGCCGGATTGGCAAGGCGGCGATTTGCGCTTCTGGTGGCGGGATCACTGGCATCTATTTCGAGATGGGTGTCCTCAAGTGTCTCGATGACTGCCTCACCAACTGCGGCGTGAACGACTTCAACATGATGTTCGGTATCAGTGCCGGCGCCGTCGTCACCGGCCTTCTCTCGGTTGGCTACACGCCCGACGAGCTCCTCGCCGCGATCGCCGGCGTGTCGGGAGGCCGCGTCCCGCCTCTTTCGCTCAGCTTGTTGCGGCTTTCGCACTTCAATCACGAAGATATGCGATGGCGCATGAGAATCGCTGCAAAGACCGCAGCGCGCGCGTTCTGGGATGCGATGCGCGGCCGCGGCGGTGACACGGCCGATGCGCTCTTTCTGGAGTACACCAGCTTGGTGGGCGCCCCGTTTCACTCGGCCGAGTTCGAGGTGATGTTGCGTAGGATTCTGCAGTTGTCGGGGAGCACGAACGATTTCCGGAAGCTTCCGGTCGAGCTCTTCGTCGGGGCGTCCGACCAGGATGCTCGGTCTCACGTGTTGTTCGGCTCGGAAGCTTACGACCACGTGCCGATCAGCAGGGCCATTCAGGCGTCGCTCAGCGTCAACCCCGCGTTTTCGTCGGTGCCGATCGACGGCCGGTACTACGAAGATGGCGCGATCACGCGGACCTCGAATTTCGTCGAAGCGATCAAACGCGGCGCGACACTCGTCGTCACCTTGGATCCGTTCGTGCCCTACGTGTCGAAGCTTCCGGGCGTCGCCCATCGGCGCGGCGTGCTCTACAACATCGACCAGGACATCCGGACGATCACCTTCACTCGATTCGAGCGCGCACGCGATGCCGCGCTTCGCAAGAACCCCGAGGTCAGCTCGTACACCTTCCTGCCCTCGAACACGCTCCGCCGCTTGCTGTCGACGAACCCGATGGACCATCGGCCGTACCTCGAGATCTGGCGAGGTGCCTATCTCTCGGCGCTTCAACGGATCGATCAGCTTTGCCATCGTCTGCGCGGAGACCTCGCCGAGCAGGGCATGTTGCTCGACACCAGCCTCGCGGAGGTCGTTGCAGAGCAACTGCGCACGACCACCTCACTCAAGTTCGAAGACTTCTTCCCCGATCGCCAGGTCGACATCCAGAAGCGAGAATTCATGCGTCCGTCGCGATTGCCGCCGCCCCCGAGCGTGACCACGTCCGCCCCGCCTCCACCCGATACTTGATGCATATTTTTCGCGTCGGTTCGCCGCGATGATTCTTGTATTCTGCGCATATGGCGCCTCCGCGCATGCGGCCTCGGTTCGAGCTCCAGCTCCCAGTGAAACGGGAGCGGTGGCTCGCTGCGCTCAAATCGCTCCTCGACAAGGAGGACGGCGCGTTGCGAGGTCAGGTGTTCCGCAAGCATGCCGTCGTTCAAATGCGAGACGGAGAGCGAACGTTCTGGTCACCGTATTTGAATTTGGAGGTCGAGGACGAGCCGGATGGTTCGGCGATTCGGGGCCGTTTTTCCCCGCATCCAAACGTATGGACGATGTTCATGGGCGTTTACATCTTGCTCGCGATCATCGCACTCGGCGGATTCTCGTACGGCATCGTGCAGTACACACTTGGTCAGTCACCTTGGGCGTTCGTCATCGTACCCGCTGCTGTCGCGCTATTTGGTTTCGTCTATGGTGCCACCTTGATCGGACAAGGTCTCGGCGCGGAACAGATGTACACAATGCGTAGCTTGGTTGACCACGCATGCGTCGACGCGCTCGACGCGCCCATCGAGTGAAGTCGCGTCGACCTCGAGTCCTCATGAAGTTGGTACCCGAATTGCATCACGGCTCTGCGTGAATGAGGGTTTGCGAAGGATGTCGATATGCGGCGAAGCAATCGCGCGCATAATTGGTGTTGACGCGCATATTTTGCGCGCGGCCCGATACCAATATCACGCAGTGCTATTGAAAGCGTTTTTCAGAGACAATCCTTTGATTTTTTCGACGAAAAGTGGAAACTCACTCCGTCCGAGAGGGATGGGAATAGGGTGACAATGATGATTAGGAATCAGAGCTTGGGTGTGCGGCTTCTCATGTCCGCAGTCTTCTCAATCGCAATCGCGGTGACCGGCTGCAGCAGTGGCGGCGGCGACG
>JAHEEE010000004.1 GCA_024640845.1 Myxococcales bacterium
AGAAACGGCCGTTGGGACTTCGGGTTGGGGGCACCACGGCGGTATTCGGCACGTGCGTCACGGCTCCGGTGCTGAGCGCGATTGATTTCGGCGAAAAGCCGTCGATCATCAAGGTGTCGTCATCCGTGAAGTAGAGGCCCGCGGTCGAGCTCACTTTGTCGAGCACGCGCCAACTGGCACGTGCGCTGGCTTTGGCCTTTTGCCAGGCGCTCTGCACCAGCACTTGTTCTTCCGCCGTGGGAAGCATGCCGCTTGCGTTCCACCAACGCTGAAGCTCGAGCGCGCGAACGAACGTACCACGTCGAATTGCAGCGACCATGGCCACGGCGACGGCGCGCGCAGCGGCCGCGGACTGTTGGCACTGGATGCCTTGCGTGCCCGCGAGCCCAATTCGGGCGGCGCCACTCTCTCTGCAAAGCGCGATGAACGCGTCGAGCACGCCGTGCGCTCGTTTCTCCGAGCCGGTTCGGTCAGAATCGAGGAAGGCCCAAGCATCATCGGCGAGCAGTCGGAACGTGGCTTCGGGCTGCGACGCGTCCCGCGCGAACCCGCCGGGTCGATTGAGCCACGCTAGCGGGACCTCGACCTCCCCGATGTGGACGTTGGCCACGACATCCTCGTAGCCGTCGGCGTCGCGATCCTCGACGGCCAGCTCAATCGAGATCGGGGCTGACGAGTCCTCGTTTGGCGGCAGCACCGTGATGCGTTCGCGCACGCGCGGCTGCGGCTCGACCGTGAGCAGCCAGACGTTGGTCCGAGTTCCGGTTTCGCACTCGTGCTCCACTTGCACGGACACCAACGAAGCCGAGAGCTGGCGAACTTCCGCCTTGGGATCCCTGCAGTGGCTCGGTACGAGGAAGGAATCGATCATCCGCGGCGCCACGGTGAGCCCTCGTTGGAAGGCGGCTTGTAGCCGTACTTCTTGTGGGTCGGCCGACACGACGATCGCGTCGAGCGGATCCCTCCCGTCGAGATCGATCTGCAAGGCGCTGAGAGCGTATCCCTTTTGTAGAACGAGCGCCGACTCGCCGATCGGGATCTCGACCTGGTCGGGACCGAATGTCTGCCCGACGGGTAGAGCTTGGGCCTCCACGGTTTCGTCAGTGGTCTCGTTGGCGGCCGGCTCGGCGTCCTCGAGCCCGAAAGGCACCTGTTTACGGCTGGAGCAACCCAAGAGCGCCCCTACGGCAACCGACGCGACTAGCAGGCGAGAAGCTCGATGCATGGAGCTAGTTCAGCCAGCGTTTCTCGTCCGCTCGGCCACCCTGGACGACATCGAAGGAGCTTTGCTTCTTTCGGCGCTTCGGGCGGCGCCGGCGTTTCGGCGGACGCCTGAGCCACTCGATGAAGCCTATCCCGCCGCCGATCGCACCGAGGTCGGCAGCTAGATGCACCGCGTCGCCAGAGGTGAGGAACATCAACGCGCTCAAGGCCAACACGAGGTAGATGATGTGAACCGGCTTCATGTCGATGACGCCGAAGAAGCTCATGCGTCCCTGACCGCGATAAGACCACGCGAACGCCGCGATCGCGCCCAAGATGAGCGCTTGTGCCCCGTAGAGGGGGGTCGGGTTCGGTACGAGAGCACCCACGATCAGGCCGAGGACCGCTGCGGACAACGCCGAGGCGACGCAGAGTTGAATCGTTCGCTTCTGCCCGAAGCGTTGTTCGAACGGCGCGAGCATCCACCACAGGAACACCAGGGTGATCAACATCGAGAACACGGCTTGCGGCGAGGTCGAGAAGGCGAACACGTGCGTAGCGAGCTGCCAAAGAGTCGGCACCCCCAAGCTGCCCGTGTGGAGCGCGAGGATGTCGACGATTGGCACGCCGGCCCAGTTCTGAAGAAGGATCTGGGCGATCCAAGCTCCGAAGATCGCGATCAGCAGCTTTTTGACGAACGGTGTCAGTGGCGGAAAGCGAAACACTGTCTTTGTTTAGTGACCCCGTGGCGGGCTGGCAACTTTCAGGGCCCCGGGCACAACACTCCTCCATCTCGAGTTTGAAAGTCGATCGTCCCGAGGTCGAGGACCATTCGTCCGTCGATCTCGGATATTGGCGTTTCGACGATCGGCGTGCAGTCGACGACGAACTTGAGGTCCGTCGTGGCGCGCCAGCGTGATTTGTATACGCCGGGTGGAGCCGGCGGTTGAGGATCTTCCAGGATCTCGCCGGTGCCGCCGCAGCGATTTCTCGTGACGATCTCCGTGTCGAGGTAGGCGGCGCCATCGATGACGACGGCGTTCGAGTCACTTTCCGCGTCACAACGCAGTGTGAACTCCGGCGCCGACCAGAACTGGGTTTCCGGATCGTTGATGATCGCTAGCTCGACGAGTGCGATGTTCTGGCAGGTTTCCGCATTGGGGTCCTGCCCATCGACGAGCCAGCGGCCGCGTACCTGCACGTCGCACCCTGAGGGATTGAATCGCACGTCTTGGACGCAGCCGGCCGGTAGCGCGCCACCCATCAGCGCCAGCACGAGCAGGAGCTTTTTCACCCTCATCTCCGGTTAGCCTATCGCGCCCGAAAAAGCAGTCAATTCGAGAGTGTTGACACCCCATTTTCCGTGCTTAGCTTGTGCCCATCGTTGGGAGCGGCTCGAGCGTGATGGTTTCGCCGAGCACCTGTTCCAACATCGCCGGGCCTGCGAGCGCAGGTCGACGGAGGAGTGCATCATGTTGGTTCGTTGGGATCCATTTGAAGAGATGAGTCGCCTCCAAGACCACTTCTTTAGTGGCAAGGGGCTTTCCAAGCAGGCGTTTCGAGTTGCGGTCGACATTCGCGAGGAGAAGGACGCCTTCTACGTAGACGCTGAGGTTCCCGGCTTGTCGGCCGAGGACGTCAAGGTCGACGTCGAGAAGAACGTTCTCACCCTGAGTGGTGAGCGAAAGGTCGAGAAAGAAGAGAAGGAAGGAACGTTCCGGCGTGTCGAGCGACACTACGGCAGCTTCTCTCGTTCGTTTAGTCTTCCTGAGACAGTCGATGCCGACAGCATCAGCGCTGACCTAAAGGACGGCGTGCTCGAGCTGAGGCTTCCAAAGAAGGAAGCCCCGACACCGAAACAAATTTCGGTGAATGTGGGCAAGAAGTAGCGTCATTGGCGTGCGTCGCGACCGATTCGCCGGTCCGTGATTTGACGCCTGGGTGTCTCGCGCGCGCCTCGGCGCGTCCCCTACGCGAACACTTCGTTGATCAACATCTTCTGTTCGAGCTTGTGCGAGGCGCCCGAGCCGGTCGCGGGGCTGGCGCTTTCGGGCCGGGCGATACAGCGCAACGGGGTGTCGCTCCCTAGGATCTCCGGGAGGCGGGCGCGCATGAAGTACCAGGCGCCCATGTTCCACGGCTCTTCTTGCACCCATACGAGGTCGACCGCTGAGGCATAAGGGGCGAGGCGTTCCTGGAGCTCGCTGGCGCGGAGCGGATATAGCTGCTCGATGCGGAGTATCGCTACGTCCTCGCGGCCTTCCTCTTCACGCCGTTCCAATATGTCGTAGTAGATCTTTCCGCTGCAAAGAAGGACGCGCGTCACCTTCTTTGGATCGATCGAGGGGTCGTCCGGAATGATGCGCTGGAAGGAACCGTTGGCGAGCTCGTCCATCGTGCTGATTGCGCTTCGATTACGGAGCAAGCTCTTGGGGCTCATCACGATGAGCGGTTTCCGCCACGGTCGGATCACTTGGCGTCGGAGGCAGTGAAAGAGCTGCCCCGGTGTGGTCAGGTTCACCACTTGCATGTTGCTTTCTGCGCACAGGAGCAAGAACCGCTCGAGGCGGGCGCTCGAGTGCTCGGGACCCTGACCTTCCATCCCGTGTGGCAAAAGCATCACCAGGCCGCTCAAACGGTGCCACTTGTCCTCGGAGGACGAAATGAACTGGTCGACGATGACTTGCGCGACATTCACGAAGTCACCGAACTGTGCCTCCCAACACACGAGCGCGTCTGGCGAGTCGAGCGAATAGCCCCACTCGAAGCCGACGACGCCCACCTCGGAAAGCGGGCTATCGTAGATCTCCAAGTGCGCTTGATCGGGGCTCAAGTGACCGAGCCGCGTGTACCGGCGCCCCGTGTTCTTGTCGAAGATCACTGCATGGCGGTGGCTGAACGTGCCGCGTCGAACGTCCTGGCCAGTCAAGCGGCAGCGAGTTCCTTCCACCAAGAGCGAGCCGAACGCGAGGTTCTCGGCGGTACCCCAATCGACGCCTTTTCCGGACTTCAGCACCTTGCGCTGCTTGTCGAGCACGAAGCGCTGGATGCGCGGGTGTGGCGTGAACCAGTCGGGGTAGCTCGTCATCGCGTCGAGAATCCGGTCGAGCTCCGCACGAGGAAAGCTCGTGTCCGCGTCGGGCACGTCCAAGTCGCTGCCGCCCCGATAGCCCTCCCACACACCGAGCATCGACGCTGGGATCAGATTGTAGTTTCCGTTCTTGCGGGTGTCCTCGAGAGCATTTTCGAGGTCAAGCTGGCGCCGCACCTTGATCTCTTCGGCCTGTTCCTCGGTCAGTTTTCCGCTCTTGACCAAGTGGTCGACGTAGACCTCGCGCACGGTCTTTTTCTTGTCGATCGCTGCGTACATCTCCGGCTGCGTGAAGCGAGGCTCGTCGCCCTCGTTGTGGCCGTACTTCCGGTAGCAGAAGAGATCGAGCACGACATCACCATGAAAGCGCTGCCGGTATTCCGTGGCGAGCGTGACCGCTTGGGCGACGGCTTCTGGATCCTCGCCGTTCACGTGGAAGACAGGACAGCGGAGCATTCGTGTGATGTCGGTGCAGTACGAGGTTGACCGGGAGTCTTCAGGGTTCGTGGTGAAGCCGATTTGGTTGTTGATGACGACGTGGATCGTCCCGCCGGTCTCATAGGCTGGCAGCCGACTCAGGTTGAGAGTCTCGGCGACCACGCCCTGACCCACGAACGCGGCGTCGCCATGAATGAGAAGCGGAAGGACGGTCACCCGTGCCTCGTCGCCCTTGCGATCCTGCTTGGCGCGTACACGACCTTCGACCACCGGGTTCACGAACTCTAGATGACTCGGGTTGAAGGCGAGCGTCATGTGGATGTCGTTCCCGCTGGCAGTCTTTCGATCCAGCGAGTAGCCGAGGTGGTACTTCACGTCGCCACGACCGACGTACGCCTCCGGGTCGTCATCTTCGAAACCCGCGAAGATCTGCCGGACGTTCATCTCCATGATGTTGACCATCACGTTGAGCCGGCCGCGATGGGCCATTCCGATGACCATCTCCTCGACACCGAGCTCGGATGCTCGCTCCGTGAGGATGTCGAGCATCGGGATCACGCTCTCGCCGCCTTCGAGCGAAAATCGCTTCGCGCCCGTGTACTTCGTATGTAGGAACTGCTCGAAGATCTCGGCATCGGACAGCTTGGTCAAGATGCGAATCTGCTGCTCGCGGCTGAGGTCGATGTGATTTCCCGTCAGCTCCATGCGGTCGCGGAGCCAGTTTCGGGCCTCGCGGTTCTCGAGGAACGTGTACTCGACGCCGATGGTTCGAGCGTAGGTGTCTTTCAGGCGCGCGATGACTGAGCGGAGCGACTCGTTGGCAGGCCCTGCAAGGTCGCCTGTCGAGAAAATCGTATCGGGATCGACGTGGGCCAACCCGTAGCGTTTCAAAACGAAGTCGTCCTCGGGCAGCTTGCGATTGAGGCCGAGCGGGTCGAGGTTGGCGAACAAGTGCCCGCGAACGCGATAAGTATTGATCAGAGCCGACAAGCGCGCCTGGAGCTCCGTTGCGGCCAACACCTCGGACGAAGGAAGGAACGACGCACGGGCAATGATCGCAGGATTGTCTGGGAGGACCGGGTCGAGCGAGGTCTCGGCCGTGGGCGGTAGGAACACGGAGTTGCGCGCGCCTTCGTCTGCGTCTGACGCTTCTGCGCGCTGCACGGCTTCGTGGGCAGGTGCCCCGTTTCCGCCTGAGGGTCGTGGTGCCGGGCTGAGCATCCCAACCGCGGTGACGGGCGCGAGAATCGTTCCCGCGCTCGAAATCCGAGGAAGATCGTCTGGTGCGAGGCTCTCGAAGTACTCACGCCACGCTTCGTCGACGGCGAGAGGGTTGTCCACCCACTTGAGAAACTGTTCTTCGACCAGGCCTTGGTTTACGCCAAATTCTGCGCTCATCTCTGAGTCGTAGCTCCAATCACCCAACTGACCCATCATTGGGGCGATGTCCAGGGTCTTCGTCATTCTGTCCGGGCTGCTCGGCTTCACCGCCGTTGCCTTGGGCGCTTTTGGTGCGCACGGACTGCAGTCGCGCCTTCAAAGTCTTCCCGACGGTGCCAAGCGGTTGGAGTGGTGGAATACCGCCGCCCACTACCATTTGACCCATGCGCTCGCGCTCGCGCTGGCCGCGTGGCTGCTCCATCGGGGCGTCGGCGCAGTCGCAAACGTGGCCGGTTGGTCGTTTGTCGGCGGGGTCGTGCTCTTCAGCGGAAGCCTCTACCTGATGACCGTCACCGGACAGACGAGGCTCGGGGCGATCACGCCATTTGGCGGGTTGCTCTTTCTCCTCGGGTGGGGCGCCGTGGCGGTCGCTGGCTTTCGGCTTGGCTCGGGGGATCACTAGCGCTGCTGTTGCTGTTGCTGCGCGCGGATCTGCTCTTGCAGTTGCCGCATGACCTCCGGGGGCAACTGAGGCTGACCCTGTCCCTGCGGCATCGCCGGCATGTCGGGGGGCGGAGCCGGCGGCGCGTCGACCTTCTCGAAGGCCTTACTGTCGGGCCGCAACCGGTTCGCTAGGTATTCGGACACGACATAGACAGTCGGATTGCCGCGGCGCTGCAGGTAGAGCTCGCCTTGCTCTTCAGTCGCGTCGCCTAGCTCGAGCACGATCGGCTCGACGCCCTCGGCAAAAGTCATCGTGACGGTCGCCTTGGGCTCCGTGAGCCCTGCGCGCGCCTGCGAGATATCCTCCGCTGCGAAGCCCGACGCGGTGAGTCGAGCCGCCGTGGAGACCAACCCCGTGACCTTCTTCGGGTCGAGATCGCCCAGAGCTTCTTTTCCTTCGGTCGGTGTCCATCCGTCCTCGACCCGCTCGAACGCAAACGTTCCATTGGGGCTCTCGAATCGGATCGATTGCACGGCGCTCGCCTCCTCGACCACCACCCTTCGGTTCCGCCAGGCCTTGAGATCGCGGTCGAAGGCGTACCGGAGCGAGCCGCTCGCGCCGAACACCTCGCTGCGATCGTCCAGGCGAATCATCGTCATGCCGTCGGCGTACTTGCCGATGGCAAGAGTCGCGAGAGTCTCGTCCCCGGACTTGACGACAACTTCGACCGCGTTGGCATTGTCAACCTGCAAGCGCGCGTAGTTGTCCGGTTGCGTTGCCACGACCCGTACGAGCTGTAGGTCGGCCAACCGGTTCAGCGCCGAATCCACGTTGCTTTCGTCCGCTTCCGCCTCCAGCGGTTCTGTGACGCGCCACGCTCCGTCCACTTCGGACAGCACGACGGTTTCGTTTCCGGGTCGTATGACCTCGAGCGAAGTAATTGCGCCTTTGTCGATTTCCACGGCCGGGACCTCGGACGCGCCTGCGGGCTGCCGATTGCCACGGTTCACGGCCCACAATGTCAGGCCGAGCAGCGCGACGAACACCGCTGCTCCAATCGCGATTCGGTTTTTTCGCCAGTTCATGTCGAATCGTCCCCTTCGTCTCCCTCAGAGCTCGAGCGTTTGCTTCTTGTTCGAGCGCTGCCGCCAGCGGAATAGACCAAACAGCACGACGAGGAACGGAATGCCGAGCGTGTTGAGCCAGCGATAGCTTCGCTTCTTCGCATCCCAAGACTCGATCGCGGCGCGCCTCTCCTCGAGTCCGGCTTGTAGGCCTGCCTCGTCTCCTTCTTCGGCAGCCGCGAGCACGCTGCCTTCGGCCGCGAGCACCGAGTCGGGGATATCGAGCGCCGGCTCCTCGATTGTCTTGGCGCGAATTGCGATGAGATCCGAGTCCGCGGCCAGCCAGTCCACGGCATTGAGCGCGAGCGCCAAGGCCGCGTTCATCTGCACCTCACCTTGTGGCGGTCGGGGAGGCATGAACGAGTCCTCGAGGAACGTGCTCGTGCCGACTACGAGCACTCGTACCTCGGTTTCGGAAAACGGTGGTGCCTCGATGGTAGTCGCCGCGTCTTCGTTGATGGGCGCTGCGTAGGCCGAAGGAAGCTTCCCTTCGATTGCTACCATCAAATCGAACGGGCCGGCTTCCTCGCTCATCGACCACTCGCGCGGGTTGCGGGGCTCGAGTGCGATCGTCGCGCCCGACATCGTCCAGGAGTCGTCCGAGGAGCGAGCCAATACGGTGAGCGCGGCGCCCTCGGGAGCGTCACCGACCTTGAGGGGCGCCACGAACGGCAGCATCGGAGAGGCGAGCCTGAACATCACGGGGTGCTCGAGTTGCGCTTCGTCGAGTTGGAGTACTGGAATCGGCGGGTAGGGCACCAGCACCTGAAGCCCGAGCGGACCGCGCATGGGGGCGCGGCTGCACTGTGCGTCGGCCACGATTTTCGAAATGAGCTCCACCCCCCAGCCGCTCAACAGGCCGTCGAGCCGCGTGTCGACCGGGCGTGCTGAAGGACCGGTTTGGCCGCCCAAGTCCACTGCGATCGAGCCGCCGAAGACTCCAAGCGAGCCGCCACGCATGACGTACTGATCAATACGCCGGAGCTCGTCGTCGGTGAACGCTTCTTGCGGCCCTACGATCAGCAGCGCCGCGAGGGTCGGGTCGATCTCCTGGGACGCGTCGATTTCACGAGCGTCGTAGAGCGACAGCACCGACTGCAAGCTAGTCAGACCCTCGGTGAGGCTCGGGCTGCCGTGGCCACCCACGACGCCGATCGGTTTGCGTTCTCCGATGAGCTCCTTGATCGCCGATGTGATGATGTACTCGAGCCCCGTGGTGTCTTGAATCACGGGGATTGTCCGACTCTTGTCGAGGTATCGAAGCACCATGCCGCGGTAGCCCTCGACCACGGCGACCTGGTCTTCTTCAATCTTCTGATGCGCCACCGGCTGCACGCCGTCGGCCATCGCTGCCTGCTGTGTAGTCTCGTCATTTGGGTTGACGAACCGGACGACGATCTGCCCGTCGGACGCGGCTTCATACTCCGACAACAAGTCCCGCACCTGGCGCTCGGTCGCGTTGAAGGGAGGCGGAAGATTCTCGGTGAAGTACGCGGTGACCTCGACCCGCTCGGTGAGACTGGCGGCCAATCGCTCAGAGCCTTCCGCCAAAGAGAACAGTCCGTTTCGAGTCAGGTCAATCCGGGGCGACCGAAAGGAAGCCGCGAGAACGTTGAGCAGAACGAGAATGCCGGCGACGATCAACAGAAAGATCAGTGACTCGCTGGCGGTGCGCTTTTGTGATCTCGAAGACATCGCTTAGCTCCACCGTCGCGATTCCAGCGCCCGAAACGCCGCGGCCAACGCGACGATGGTCACCGAAAGAAAAAACAAGATGTCGCGCAAGTCGAGTACGCCGCGCGCCATGCTCTGGAAGTGGTAGTCGAACGAAAGCCACTCGAGCGCTGAAGCTGCGTTCGTGGGCAGCAGCGCGAGGAACTTGTCGAGCACCCAGAAGAAGACACTCAAAGTCAACGCGACGAAGAGCGCAATTAGTTGATTGTCGGTCCAGCTGGAAGCCATCAACCCGATCGCGAGCAACGCGGAGCCCTGAAGCAGCAATCCGAGGTATCCGCCCCAGACGGGGCCCCAGTCGAGATCGCCGAGGGTGGCGACGCTCATCGGGTAGGGCAAGGTCAGCGCGAGTAGAACGGCGTACAGTCCGAGAACTCCGACGAACTTCCCGAGGATGACTTGGGCCTCCGTGACGGGCATCGTGATCAACAGCTCGATGGTGCCGGTGCGTTTCTCTTCGGCGAGTAAACCCATGGTCAGGGCGGGAAGGGCGAACACGAGTATGAGCCCGAGCCAACGGAACATCTCGCGCGCGCTCGCGCGGCCGAAGAGAAAGAATGTCTTCCAGAAGAAGAAGCCGAGCGTCAGCATGACGATGCAGATGACGATGTACGCGACCGGCCCGTTGAAGTAGCTCCGAAACTGCCGGCCGCCGATGGTGAGGATGTGTTTCATGGTTCTGCCCCCGCCCCACCGGTGGTGAGCTGTCGAAAGATGTCTTCGAGGTTCTCCCCTCGTTGCTCGAGGCCGACGAGGATCAGGCCGGCCCCGACGGCCGCCTGGAAAATATCGGCCCGAAGGTCTTGGTTGCCCTTCGGCACCACTTCGACCACCAGCTCGTTGGGCGCGCTGCCGTCGCGCTCTTTCACGCTCTGGGCGTCGCCGATCTTCGAGAATACCTCGCTGATGTCGGTCGGGCTCTGGCCGTTACGCTGCACCGTCGCAATGAAACGGGGCTTGCCGGCCCTCGCTGCGAGCTCTTCAGGGGTGTCGTCGGCCACGAGCTGTCCCCGCGAGATGATGAGCACGCGTCCACAGGTCACCTGCACCTCGGCGAGGTTGTGGGTGGAGAGAATGATCGTCCGCTCGCGGCCGATTTCCCGAATGAGCTCACGGATTTCGGCAGCCTGGTTCGGGTCGAGGCCGCTCATCGGTTCGTCCAAAATCAAGACCGGCGGCTCGTGAATCAGCGCCTGGGCGAGTCCCACACGCTGCCGAAAGCCCTTCGAGAGCTCGCCGATGCTCTTGCCGATGACGTCGCCGAGGCTGGTCTCCTCGACGACCTTGCGAAGCCGCGCCCGGAGCCCCTCGCCGGTCAGCCCACGCATCTTTCCAGCGAACTCGAGGTACTCGAGAACCAGCATTTCCGTGTAGAGCGGCGTGCTCTCCGGGAGGTACCCGATGGCCTCTCGGACCGCGATCGGGTCCTCGAAGATATCCGCGCCGGCGACGCGTGCGGTTCCGGCTGAGGGCGCGACGAAGCAGGTCAGTATCTTCATCGTCGTCGTCTTGCCGGCGCCGTTCGGGCCCAGAAAGCCAACGACCTCCCCGCGGTTGACTTCGAAAGTTGCGTTCTTCAGGGCGGTGACCGTTCCGTAGTGCTTAGTCAGGTCCCGCGCCTCGATCATCACATCGCTCATAAACTCCCTCGCGTGTGATCCACGGCGGTTTTTTCCAGGGCTGGCGGAGGTTAGCCAAGGCTCTAGGGCTGTCAAGACACCCCTCCCGTGGCACGCTCTCAACCATGAAGCCGTCCGAGGTATTCCCTGCATCGCTCCGTCGAGCAGCTCCCCGCGTGCGCGCTGCGTGGAGTCGAGTGGCAGACGTATGGCCGCTGACCGCCCTCGGTATGGCCGTGGGTGTCGTAGCGTTCGTCGCTCTCTTCAGCTTCGGATTCGAAAAGCTCGATTTGGTGCTGCTCGTGCTCGGCTATGGCGGCATAGGGCTCCTCGCCTTGTCCTGCATTGCGGTCTCGGCGAGCGGTCTCGGCCTCCGTCTGGCGCTTCGCCGCGCGTCGATCGCTTGGTTGACCTCGACCTTCGAGACGGGAATGCGACTGCCAACCGGCTTCTCGCTTCCGAGTCTCTGGTGGTTCCCTTTGGTCCAAATTCGGTGGGTGTGGGTCTCTCCAGAACGGGCGGCGGCTGACCAGACCCCCGAGCGCGGGCGGCTGCGGGAGCACGTAACGCTCGGCCGCCGCGGCATCGTCGACCAAGTCACCCGCCGGGTCATCGTGCAGGACGCCTTCGGCTTGGCACGCGTCGCGTTTCGTCATCGGCAGCATGGCCCGATCGAGGTCCTGCCTCACCTGGGCGGTCTTCGCCGCTTGCCCGTGCTGACTTCGCTGACGGGCGGCGAGGAGCACCCACACCCCATGGGCCTCGAAGACGGAGACAGGGTCGAGCTCCGCCGGTACGTGCCCGGGGACTCCGCACGGTTCATTCATTGGAAGGTTTTCGGCCGCACACGCAAGCTCATGGTCCGAGTTCCGGAGCGCGCATTGAGCCGAGCGCGCAGAACGGTGGCATATCTGGTTGCAGGGGCAGAGGACGAGGCCGCGGCCGCGGCCGCCCGCGCCGCGATCGAAGAGGAGGCGCTCGGCACCGACTGGCAGTTCGCCGCGGATGGGGCCCCTGAGCCGACCTCCGATCGCCACCAGGCAGTCCACAAGGTGATGACCTCCTCGGATTTTCGTGGCGCAAGCGGCAGCGGGCTGAAGCGGTTCTTGGCCGAGGTCGACCCGCGGGGCCCGGCGGCGCTCGTGGTATTCGCGCCGCCTACGATGGGCAGTTGGCTCGACGAGATGCGAACGCTGAGCATGCGTCGATACGGCCGAGTGCGGGTCGTCATCGCGGTCGACGCTGTGCATGAGCCCAACGAGCCGTCGACGTGGCGGCGCTGGTTGTTGACTCCCACCGCCTCGGTTGGAGCGGCGCGGGCCGAGATCGAGCGAGTGGGTCGGATCTTGAGCCAGTTGCGGTGCGAGGTCGTGATCATCGACCGCGTGAGCGGTCGAGTCCTGGGCGACGGGGTTCGACTGTCGGTTGCGCCGCTGAGGGCCGCATGAACGCGACCGCCGATGCTCATCGGAGAGGCGCTGCCGGCGCGTTCGCCGAGTTTGCTCGGGCCGTGATCCACGGGCTCGGCTGGAGCGTGCTCGTCGCCACCATGGCCCCCTCGGGGTCGGCCGCCGCTGCTTTCGCGGGCGGCATGGCTGGTTGCCTTTGGGGCGCGAGGCTCGGTCGAACACGCGTGCGGACCCCAGCGTTGTTGGTCGGTGGGGTAGTCGGCCTCGTGCTGATTGCCTGGTTTGGCTCCTTGCTTACCGACAGTTCCGGTCTGGCTGAGGTTGTCGGCCCAGTGAGTGCGCTCCGAGTCGCGACGACGCTCACCGCGCTGATGGCGTCGACCATCGTGAGCGCGACACTGCGCGCGTGTTCGACGCGACGGGCTATCTTCGCCGTCTTCGAGCTCTTGCTCATCGCGGTCGCCTTCGCTCAGTTGCTCATCCCGCATCGCCACGGCGCCATCAACCGGCCCTTCTACCTCGCGGACTGGATCATCGCGCTCGGCTGGGATCCTACTTGGCTCTTCTTATTCATGGGTGGGACGGCCACCGTCCTCGGATTGGTCCTACTGCTTCGTGAGCAGCGCATCGGCCGTGCCGTGTTGAACCTCGGCATCATCGGCATCCTGCTGGCCCTGATCGTCGTTGCGACGCCCCTGGTAGGAATGCCGCCGCCTCCCGACGGCGGTGGGGGCCTTGGGCTTCGGCCCGACGCCTCCGATGCCAAGGACGGCGACGGCAAGCAGCGACGGTCCGGCAGCGGCTCCAGCAGCGAGCTCGAGTTTCGCGATCGGTACGATACGGGCGGCGAGCGCGTTCCGGTCGCAGTCGTGTTGTTCCACGACGATTACTCGCCGCCGAGTGGGGTTTACTATTTCAGGCAAGGCGCCTTCAGCCAGTACAACGGTCGCAAGCTGGTCGTGTCGGGCCGCAGTGACGTCGATCAAGACTTGATTCCTTTTTTCCCCGCGAGACCCTTTCAGATCGAAGGCGCGCCTCCGATGAACGAGAATCGCGGTCCGCTCGAAACCACCATCGCGCTGATGGCAGACCACATGCAGCCGTTTGCGCTCGAGGCGCCGGTCGAGGTTGCGCCGCTCGACAATCCGTCGCCCAACCGCTTCCGCCGCGTTTACCGGGCGATGTCGGGCGTATTGACGGCTGACTACATGACCTTGCTCGACGCCCCGATGGGATCGGCGCAGTGGTCGAGGGAGCAGTGGGCGCACTACACAGAGGCGCCACCGGACGCGCGATACGCCGAGCTCGCGTCGGAGATCGTCTCGCGGTTGCCTGAGGATCTTCGCGACAACGGCATTGCGAAGGCCTTCGCGATTACGAGCTGGCTCAGCAAGGAAGGCATCTACAGTCTGAAGAACGAGCACAGTGGGGCCGAGGATCCCACGGCAAGCTTCTTGTTCGGGGATCTCACTGGATACTGCGTGCACTTTTCTCACGCGGCCGCGTACTTGATGCGTAGCGTGGGCGTCCCTGCGCGCGTGGCGACCGGCTACGCGATGAGCGAGTCGGCTCGCCAGGGCGGCTCTGCGCTCTTGCTGTCGGGCGCCGCATCCCATGCCTGGCCCGAGGTATTCATCGATGACTTCGGCTGGGTGGTGTTCGACGTGTACCCCGAGCGCGCGCTCGATCCGCCCGAGCAACCGATGGACGCCGACCTCCAAAGGCTCCTCGGAGAGCTGGCGCGCGGTGCGTCGCCGATTCCCCTTTCAGCCACGGACCTTCCGAAGCTCAAGGAGCTCGCTCGCCGTGTCACGCTCACCGCCGGGGTTTGGCTCTTGGGAATCATCGGGGGTGTGCTTTTGCTCTTGTACGTCGTGAAAGTGTGGCGCCGGCTTGCGCCGCGCTTCGCTCGGGCGCCTTCGCTGCCGAGGGTTGTCTACCGAGCCGAGCTCGACCGCCTTGGCGAAGTCTCGGTGCGAAGGGCTCCGGGCGAATCGCGCGAAGCGTTCGCGTCAAGGCTTCGCGATCGTCTCCCGGCGTTCGAGGGCCTGACGTCCGCCCACATTGCGGCCGCCTTCGGGATGCACGCGCCGGATCCGGGTATGTTGCGGGCGGAAGCCGCCCGGGTACGCCGGGATGTGCGTTTTGGTTTCCCATTGTGGAGGCGTTTTTTGGGGATAATCACGCCCTGGTCTTGGTTACGTTCAAAATGATGCCATCCTTCCACGGAGTCCGGAGCTGACATGCAGCAAGCGATCCAGTCACCCATCGATGATAGCCTCCTCGGCGCGCGCGAAGTTGCGGAGCGCCTCGGCGCACGCCTGAGGGCCGCAGTTCGCGGACGGGATGAGGTGGTCGAGCTGGTGCTCGTCGCGTTGTTGGCTGACGGTCACGTGCTGCTCGAGGACTACCCGGGCTCGGGGAAGACCACGCTTGCCCGCGCGCTCGGCAACGCTCTCGAGGAGCGAGACGGCGCCGTGGGGGTGTCGGCTTTTCGCAGAATTCAGTTCACGCCCGATCTTCTGCCGAGCGACATCACCGGCACCAACATTTTCGACGTCGAGACCAGTCGGTTTTCGTTCCGCCGCGGGCCCGTGTTCGCCCACATCGTGCTGGCCGACGAGATCAACCGCACCTCGCCCAAGGTCCAGGCGGCCATGCTCGAGGCGATGGCGGAGAAGCAAGTGACCGTCGACAACCAGTCGCACCTGCTCGACGATTTGTTCTTCGTCATCGCCACCCAGAACCCGCTCGACTTGGCGGGCACCTATCCGTTGCCGACACCCCAGCTCGATCGCTTCCTCTTCAAGATCGAGATGAAGCACATCGACCGCGCATCCGAGCTCGAGGTGCTCGACCAGTACCCTCGTGCGAGCCTCGAGGTCGCGCGCGACTTTCCTGGCGTGACACGCGACGAGGTGATCACGGCGCGCCGCCAGACGCGTGGGGCGGTTCATGTAGCGCCGGTCGTGAAGGAAGCGCTCGTCGATTTGGCGCGGCTCCTTCGAAGCGACTCACGCGTTCTGCAAGGCGCTTCGACTCGAGCGCTCGTTCTGATGCTTCCGGCGCTTCAAGCGCGCGCAGTGATCAAGGGTCGCGACTTCGTTTCGCCCGAGGACATCGAGGTCTTGGCGCCGTATGTCTTCAAGCACCGTCTCGAATGCGCCCCTGGCGTCGAGGATGTCGACGCGCTGATCGCCGAAGCGACGTCCGTCGAAATCGAAAAGCTCGCGCGCGCGAGCTTGCGCCGCGGGTGACGATGCGCGGTCGCTCGTCAGCTCGTTTTGCGGTCGCCCTCGGAGTGGCGTCGATCTGTGCTTCGATCTGCGCGTCGATTGCCGGCGCCGACGAGATGATCGCCCCGATTCTCCTCGAGGGTGAAGACGCATCTGCCGAGGAGCTCGCGCTGTGGGATCTCATCGAGCGTCAACGATACGTCAAGGCGCGCGAGGAGGCTGAGGCATACCTGGAAGCGCACCCGAGCTCGTACGTCGCTCACTTGGTGCTTGGGATGGCGCAGCATTATGGCGAGGCGAATTTTCCGAAAGCCCTTTTCCACGAGGCACGTGCGCTCGAGCTCTTCGAAGCTACGGAGGGCGCGACACCAACGCAAAGCCAGCCGTGGCGCTGGCATGCGCGCATCCTGATCGGGCTCACGCGTGCGCACGGAGATCTAGAGCACTACGACGAACAGCTTGGTTTCATGTATCGGTACAACGAGCTCTATACCCCGCAGCTCAAGGCCGAGCTCGCATGGCCGCTCCTGAAGAAGCGGGAATTCGAGAAAGCTCGGCTTGCGGCCGAGGAGGGCCTGGCGACCGGCGACCCCTACCAAGTAGAACGCGCGAAGAACGCGCTTTGCGCGATCGAGTTCGAGGCGGGCAACGACGTCAAGAGCTACGAGGTTTGCGCCGAGGCGGTGGACTACGGTCGCGACCACTTCGGCAGCGCAACGGCGGTCGACCTCGGGAACTTTGCAGAGGCTGCGCGGTCGGTCTTTCGCTTCGATGAGGCAGAGCGGCTGCTCATGGAAGCATCGAAGACCAGCCTCTCTTGGTATGGTAATCCATGGCTCGAGCTCGCAGATCTCTACATGCGGGCAGGCCGCTTTGCCGAGGCGCTGTCCGCGCTGCGCGAAGTGCCTCGCCATCGAGCCGCGCGCCCGGCGCACGTTCGGGACTCCGATCGCAATGAAGCTCGCCGCTCCCTTGCCGCGTTCTTGCTCTTGATGGGACGGCCGGACGAGGCGTTGCGGATTACCGGCAAGGCTTCGGTCCTGCCCGATCGCCGAGCGCACAACAGCCGAGACGCTCAGCAGGACCGAAGCATCGTGGCCCTCCTCGACCGGCAAGCGCGGCTGATGCTGGCGGAAATGACGGTCGAGCGAGCTGCTGCAGAGCCATTCTACGCCCGCTGGTGGGCGCGTGCAGAGGCGCTCTGGCTGCGGTTTCAGGCGTGGATGAGCGGGCGCCAAGCGGCGCGTTTTCTCGACGATGAAGCTCGCCTCGCCGGTACGTTCGCGATCGGCACGGCGCGAAGCGCAGTCATGCCGCCCTGGCTCCTCGGCGAGCTCATCGGGGCGCTCGGCCCAGGCGTGGTGCGGGCGGCCGTCAGCCGAGTTTCCGTCCGGGATAACCGTGAGAGCGCCCCGGCGTACTACGACGCAGTTCTTGCCGAGGTTGCGCTCGCCCAGCGAGAGTACGCCGAGGCGGTCGAGCATGCGGAGCGCTCTCTACGCGGGCTTCAGCCTGGCGATGCGCTCCTTCGGGAGCGTGTTCGGGCCGTGCTCGCTAAGTCGCTTTCCGATCCGCGACAGACCACGGCTCTTTACGAAGAAATACTGTCGACCGACCCCGGGCTCTTCAGGCGCCTCGGATGGTCGCTTCCGGTCGAGGTTCGCTCGAGCGACGCAGCGATCGACCGCGACCTGGCCGAAGCGATCCTGCGTTCCCCGCGCTTCGAATCGTCGAGCGAAGGCCTGCGCGTTCAAGTCGACGGGGCCCGGATTTGTCTCTTTGGTCGCACCGGCACGGCATGGGGTTGCGGCGAGGTGGAGCTCGAGGAAGACGAGACTGGTCGAGCCTACGAGCAGCGCATCGTAGATGCGTTTCACGCCGAGATCTTCTCGCCGAGGGTGGACCTCAGCCGCATCGACATCAATTCGCTCGACGGGTCGAACCGCGTCACGCGCAACCCCCTCGACATGCTAGAGCTGGACTGATGAAGCCGTGGGCGCGGTTGGTCTTGCTGGCCCTATTTCTGCTCGGCGTCGTTGCGATCGGGAAGATGACCGGCTTCACCGACGGGCTCACCGTAGACGGGATTCGCGAGTCGATGCGCGAGGCCGGTGTCGGCGGGTTCTTCGTGTTCATCGCGACATTTTGCGTCGGCCAGTTGCTCTACATACCGGGCTTCGTATTCGTGATGGTGTCCGGCCTCGCCTACGGGCCTCTTTGGGGCTCCTTCGCATCGCTGATCGCGGCGAACATTTCGGTCGCCGTTTCCTTCGTCATCGTGCGCACGATCGGTGGACAGCCGCTTGCAGAAATCAGCATCAAGAAGCCCTTCCTTCAGAGACCCCTCGACCAACTCGAGGACCGCCCGATCCGCTCGATGATCATCATCCGCTTGTTCCTTTGGGCGATCCCGCCGGTCAACTACACCTTGGCCATGTCCGGGGTCAGTTTCCGCGACTACATGATTGCGGCCGCCATAGGGATGACTCCGCCCTTCGTAATCCTCTCGGTTCTCGCCGGCCTCGGCTTCGACCTTCTGTAGCGCTCACTTCTTGCGGACGAGCGGGATGCTCGGGTCCGGAATGGTCTCGTCGGCGGCGCCGGCGTTGGCCAAAGCTTCCTCGGCGGCAAAGGGTTTCGTGTCCGGCTCGCTCGGTCGCGAGCGGGCCAGCTCCGCGCGGGCCCAACGCACGCTCTCAGCGATGATCTGAGAGTCGGTCGAGTCTTCGGTCGACCGCAGAAGAGCCGCGAGGTCGCGCGCCATCTCTCGACTCGAAGTGTAGCGTTCGATCGGGTTCCGCCGGAGGGCTCTCGCGATGATCTCTCGAAGCCGGTCCGGTAGATCAGTGCGAAACTCCGACAGGTCTGGAACCTCCGTGTCCCGAATCATACCGACCACTTCGAGCGGGTCATTCCCTTTGAAGAGCTTCTCGCAGGCGAGCGCTTCCCAAAGGACCACCCCCACGCTGAAGACGTCGGTCTGCGCGCTCGGTTCTGCTTCGTAGGTGAGCTCTGGTGCGAGATACGAGATCTTGCCCTTCACGAAGCCTGGCTTGGTGATGGAGCTGCGATCCATCGCGCGCGCGAGACCGAAGTCGGTGAGCTTCACCACGCCGCAGCTGCTCACCATTACGTTATGCGGCGTGACGTCACGGTGGAAGATCGGCGCCGGGCTTCCATGGTGGTCTTCGTGCTCGTGCGCGGCATGCAGCGCCTTGAGGACTTCGATGCCGATTGCCGCCGTGAGGTTCCATGGAACGTGGTTGCCGCGCGCCTCGTGGGCCCGGCGCCATTCCGAGAGCGTGAGACCATCGACCCATTCGAGCACGAGGTAGTACTCGCCCGATCGATCGCGGTCGAAGTCGTGAATCTGTGCGATGTTCGGGTGGTCGAGCTCGGAGACGACGCGCGCCTCCTCGACGAACATCTTGAGGAACTCCGGGTTCTGACTCAGCGGCGCGAGGACGCGCTTGATCGCGACCGGCCGCGTGAATCCGGCGGCCCCATGCGTCTGTCCACGGTAAACCTTCGCCATCCCGCCTTCGCCGGCGAGCTCTAGCACTTCGTATTTGCCGCCAAGCAGCTCTGTCATGAGGAGGGTGAGACGTCGTCAGCCTTCTTGAGGCGAAAGCAGCGCGCCGAGCTCACCATTCTCGTACATCTCGCGGACGATGTCACAGCCACCGACGAACTCGCCCCGAACGTAGAGTTGGGGGATGGTCGGCCAGTTGGCGAATTCCTTGATTCCCTGGCGAATGGCGGGATCTTCGAGCACGTTGACGTCCTGGAACTCGGACCCCGAGCGGCGGAGCACCTCGACGACCGTGGCGGAGAAACCGCATTGGGGGAAATGCTTCGTGCCTTTCATGAAGAGCACGACATCGTTGCTGTCGATGATGCCTTGAATTCGGTCGCGGAGCGTTTCTTCCATCGTCTATCCCTTTTCCTCCGTCCAACTCTCGGGCGTGTACGTCTTGAGCGCAAGTGCATGGACCGGCCCGGCCATGAGCTCGCCAAGGGCCGTGTAGACCATCTGATGCTGCTGGATGCGGCTTTTCCCGGAGAACGCTCCCGACACGATGACCGCTTCCCAGTGGTCTTTCGTGCCCGTGAGGTCGGTTACCACGATGTGGGACACCTCTCCCACACCTTGGCGGATGCGTTCCTCGAGCGTTTTGGCTTCAACCATGGTCCGCGCCTCCAGCGACCTGAGCTACGGCCGGGTGGGGCGATTGTCAATATGGCGCCGGCTCACCGCACCCCGAACAGCTTCTTCACGGAAGGGCGACCGAGCACGATGATCGTGAAGATGCCGAGGATGGTGCCGAATGGAAACATCAGGCATTCGCCCCAGCCGGTGAGATAGCAAAACGTCCACCAGCGGCGCTTGCGGATCTGCACGCCCACGACCGCGAGGTGAACCGCGCTCAAGAGAGCGATGGTGAGGCCGGCCACGATGGCGGTCATCAGAAGCCTCTCCACATCCTGGATCATGGCGTCGGCGCCACCTCCGAACGGGTCCGCTGCCTGTTGACCGGTGATGTCGCCCATGGCGATCGATAAGTCGCTGCCCACCTCGTCGATGAGCTTCGCGCCGGCGACTCCCCACATCAGTGCTGGGATCCCGCTGAAAAGAGCCACGCCAGCGAGAATGAAATGCCCGATCGACAAGGCGCTCAGATGCTCTCGGTCCTCTGCGTTTGCTTCTTCTTCCACGCGGCTCCCGTGGAGATCGTGCTATGTCGCCTCGCGATGGGCAAGGTCGCATTCGTTTTTCCAGGGCAAGGCAGTCAGAAGGTCGGGATGGGGCGCGAGGTGTTCGATTTGTCCGCCGCTGCGCGTGCGGTCTTCGACGAAGCCGACGCTGCACTCGGTGAAGCGCTGTCGGCGCTTTGTTTCGACGGGCCAGAAGAGGACCTCAAGCTCACGGCCAATACGCAGCCCGCCGTGTTGGCAACGTCGATCGCGCTTCTACGCGCGCTAGACGAGCCGTTTGACGTGGTTGCCGGGCACAGCCTCGGAGAATACTCGGCGAACGTGGCCGCGGGAACACTGTCGTTGGCCGACGCGGTGCAGCTTGTGCGCAAGCGAGGTCAGTACATGCAGGAGGCCGTGCCGTACGGGCAAGGGGCAATGGCGGCGGTGCTCAAAGCCGACCGTACTTTGGTCGAACGGATTTGCGCCGAAGTGCCCGGGCTGGTCGAGGCGGTCAATTACAACTCGCCCCAACAGATCGTCATCGCAGGCGAGACCGACGCCGTCAGCCATGCGGGCGCCAAGCTCAAGGAGGCCGGCGCGCGTACGAGCACGTTGCCGGTGAGCGCGCCGTTTCATTCGTCGCTGATGAAACCCGCGGAGGCGCGTCTTCGCGAGGACATCCAACAGATCGCGTTTTCGGATCCGAGCGTGCCGGTGTACGTCAATGTAGACGCCGAGCCCGTGACCGATGCCGCCGTCGTGAAGGAAGCGTTGATTCGACAGGTGAGCCGGCCAGTCTTGTGGGAACAAAGCGTTCGCCGAATGATGGACGATGGGGTGTCGCTTTTCGTCGAAGTGGGTCCCGGACGTGTGCTTAGCGGGCTTTTGGTGCGAATCGACAAGCATGCAGGAAGGGTCAGCGTGCAGGGACCGTCGGACTTCGATGCGGCGAAAGAGGCCATCGCCGAAGCCCGAGCAAGCTGATTTCGCTGTAATTTCAAAGCCCTGACCTGGTCCGGCCCCCTCCGTTTGACCTGATTTTCAATTCTTGTAGAAAGCGGCCGCCCGACAGCAGTTAACCGGGATCGGGCGCAAATAGAGGTTCAGCGACTATGGAAAATCTGATTTACGCAGCCCCAGTAGCGGGCGTGCTGGCTCTGATGTTCGCCTGGATGAAGGCGAGTTGGGTGGCGAAGCAAGACCCAGGCGAGGCCAACATGGTCGAGATCGCCGCGCAGATTCAGGAAGGGGCGCTGGCATTCCTTAGGGCTGAGTACCGAGTCCTTTCGATCTTCGTGCTCGTCGTCGCCGCGATTCTCGGTCTCGCCTACTACGGCGACCCTGCGCGCGGTTGGCAGATCGCCGGTGCGTTCGTCGTCGGTGCGCTTTCCTCTGCTGCAGCGGGCTGGATCGGCATGCGGGTTGCGACCAACGCGAACGTGCGCACGACTGCAGCTGCCCGCATCGGCTTGGCGCCAGCCCTCAACGTGGCGTTCTCTGGTGGCACCGTCATGGGGATGACGGTCGTCGGCCTAGCAACGCTCGGCCTCGGCGTTCTCTATATCGTCTTCACGACCGTGCTCGGTTGGGACCTCACTCGCACGGTCAATGTCATCACAGGCTTCTCGATGGGCGCTTCTTCGATCGCGCTTTTCGCGCGTGTCGGCGGCGGCATCTACACGAAGGCAGCGGACGTCGGCGCCGACCTCGTCGGCAAGGTCGAGTCGGGCCTTCCCGAGGATGACCCACGCAACCCCGCCGTCATCGCCGACAACGTCGGCGACAACGTCGGCGACGTTGCTGGCATGGGCGCGGACCTCTTCGAGTCGTTCGTAGGCGCGATCATCGGTGCCATGGTTCTCGCGCTCGGCTTCACCGCCGTGAAAGACGGCGCCAGCATCGGTCCGGTCCTCATGCCGCTCGTGATTGCTGGGGCTGGAATCATCTGTTCGATGGTTGGGACCTTCGTCGTCCGGACCAAAGAGGGCGGAAACCCGCAGCACGCGCTCGACGCCGGCGCCTTCGGCGCCGCATTCGTCATGGCCGGCGCGACGTTCGGCATCGCGTACTACATGTGGCCCCAGGGTGGCACGACCAACGCGGACGGCGTGACGGTGACCTGGATCAACGTGGGCTTGGCGACCGTCGCCGGTCTCCTCGCAGGTGTCTTCGTTGGTCTCATCACCTCCTACTACACCTCGATGGGGAAGCCCCCGGTCGACAGCATCGCGGAGCAGAGCAAGACCGGCACCGCGACCAACATCATCGCGGGCCTTGGCGTCGGCATGCAGTCGACGGCGCTTCCAATTCTCGTCATCGCCGCGGGCGTGGTTGTTGCGGCCCAGGTCGCCGGCCTCTACGGCGTTGCCATTGCGGCGCTCGGCATGCTCTCCACCACGGGCATCCAGCTCGCGGTCGACGCGTACGGCCCCATCGCCGACAACGCGGGCGGCATCGCCGAGATGAGCGGCCAGGAGCCTCAGGTGCGCGAGCGCACCGACAAGCTGGACGCGGTCGGCAACACGACGGCGGCCATCGGCAAGGGCTTCGCCATCGGCTCGGCAGCCATGACCGCCCTTGCGCTGTTTGCTGCGTTCGCACAGACCGCTGGCATCAGCGGCATCAACATCAGTAAGCCTCTCGTCATGGCCGGCCTTTTCCTCGGCGGCATGCTTCCCTTCCTCTTCTCGTCGATGGCGATGAAGGCAGTCGGCGTGGCGGCGATGGACATGATCGAAGAGGTTCGTCGCCAGTTCCGCGAGATTCCCGGTCTCCTCGAGGGCAAGGCCAAGCCAGACACCGCGCGCTGCGTGAAGATTTCCACCGAGGCGTCCCTGAAGCGCATGCTCGCGCCGGGCGCGCTCGCGATTCTCACTCCCGTCATCGTCGGTTTCGCCATGGGCCCCGAGGCTCTCGGCGGCTTGCTTGCCGGTGTCACGGTCTCGGGCGTTCTCATGGCGCTCTTCATGTCGAACGCCGGCGGCGCTTGGGACAACGCGAAGAAGTCCTTCGAGGGCGGCGGCTACAAGATGAGCGACGGCTCGGTTCACCCGAAGGGCAGCGACGCCCACAATGCGGCCGTCGTCGGCGACACCGTCGGCGACCCCTTCAAGGACACCGCGGGTCCATCGCTCAACATCCTCGTGAAGCTCATGAGCGTCGTGGCGCTGGTTCTCGCACCGCTCATCGCCATCTAGGACTCGCGAGTCCTACTTCGAGAAGCCCTGCAGGCCTTTGGCCTCGCGGGGCTTTTCTTTGGAGCTAAGGTAGGGGTCATGGGCGACCCCACTCAGACCTCCGCCTGGAAGGCGCTTCGCACTCACTTCGAGGAAGTTGCCGAGCTTCGGATGCGCGACCTCTTCGCCGGTGATCCGGCGCGTGCCGAACGGTTTTCGCTCTCCCTCGGCGATCTGCTCTTCGATTTTTCGAAGAATCGAGTTACCGAACACACGCTTTCGTTGTTGCTCGAGCTCGCGGAGCAGTGCCGGGTCCGTGATTGGGCAGAGCGCATGTTCGGCGGCGACCTGATCAACGGGACCGAAGGGAGAGCCGTCTTGCACACCGCGCTCCGCAACCGTGGCGACCGCGAGGTGCTCGTCGATGGTGTCGACGTCATGCCGGATGTTCGACGGGTGCTCGACCAGATGCGGAGCTTCACGACGTCCGTCCGCGAGGGCACATGGCTCGGCCACACCGGGCGTGCGATCACCGACGTCGTCAACATCGGGATCGGCGGCTCCGACCTCGGCCCCGTGATGGTCACCGAGGCGCTTCGCCCGTATTGGAAAGACGGGCTCCGCGTGCACTTCGTCTCGAACGTGGATGGGACGCATTTGAGCGAGGCGCTTCGGCGCGTCGATCCGGAGACCACCTTGTTCATCGTCGCGTCGAAGACTTTTACCACGCAGGAGACGTTGACCAATGCCCGCTCCGCCCGCGCCTGGCTAGTGGAGCGCTTGGGCGCAGAGGAGGCCGTCGCAAAACATTTCGTCGCGCTTTCGACGAACCGCGATGCGGTTGTCGAATTCGGGATCGACCCGGACAACATGTTCGAGTTTTGGGACTGGGTAGGCGGCCGCTACTCGCTCTGGTCGGCGATCGGCCTTTCGATCGCAACCGTGATCGGGATGGACCACTTCGAAGAGCTGCTCGAAGGGGCCTATGAGACGGACGAGCACTTCCGGACGGCGCCACTCGCGAAGAACCTCCCTGTGATCATGGCGCTGCTCGGTATCTGGTACGACAACTTCTTCGGCGCCCAGTCGCAAGCGGTGTTGCCCTACGACCAGTATCTCCACCGGTTTCCGGCATACCTGCAGCAAGCAGACATGGAGAGCAACGGCAAGAGCGCCTCGCGTGATGGCACAATCATCGACAACTACACCACCGGACCCATCGTCTGGGGCGAGCCCGGGACCAATGGGCAACACGCGTTCTACCAGTTGCTCCACCAGGGGACACATTTGGTCCCCTGCGATTTCATCGTAGCGGCGAAGAGTCACAATCCAATTGGCAAGCATCACGACATCCTGGTCGCAAACTGTATCGCGCAGTCCGAAGCCCTCATGCGCGGAAAGACCGCTGACGAGGCGCGGGCCGAGCTCGAAGCCGCGGGGCTGCCCGAGGATCAGGTCGCCGCTCTGGTTCCGCACAAGACCTTCGCCGGCAACAGGCCGAGCAACACCTTCATGATGGATGAGCTCACGCCGGCTGCTCTTGGGCGTTTGATCGCCCTCTACGAGCACAAGATCTTCGTGCAGGGCGTGGTATGGAACATCAACAGCTTCGATCAGTGGGGCGTCGAGCTTGGCAAACAGCTTGCGAAGGTCATCCTGCCCGAGCTCAGTGGAGCCGAAGGCAACCACGACGCTTCCACCGAACGACTGATCCAGTACTATCGGGACCACAAGAGGTAAGGATGCCCACACTCGCAGTCGACATCGGAGGCGGTAGCATCAAGCTGGTCGCGCTGAGCCCCGACGGCGCGCTAGTGACCGAGACGCTCGCGGAGCCGACGCCGAAGCCCGCCACTCCGGACGCGGTCTTCAAGTTGATCCGGGACATGGCGAGTACACTCCCGCCGCACCGTCGAGTGTCGGTTGGATTCCCGGGTGTCGTGAAAAAGGGGGTGACGTTCAACGCGCCGAATCTCGGCGACGAGCTTTGGCGAGGCGTCGCTTTGAGCGAGAAACTGGCGGAGCTCCTTCAGCGCCCGGTACGCGCCGCGAACGACGTCGATCTCCAGGGGCTTGGCGTCGTTCGAGGGGAGGGCGTCGAGATGGTACTGACGCTCGGCACGGGTATGGGGGCGGCGCTGTTCACAAACGGGGCGTTGGTTCCGAACCTCGAGCTCGGGCATCACCCGTTTCGCGACGGGAAGACGTACGAAGACCTGGTTCGCGACAGCGAGCTCAAGCGAGTTGGTCCGATCGAATGGACGACGCGGGTGCTCGACGCGCTGGCTCAGATCGCGCCGATCTTCAACTACGACATGCTTCACCTCGGTGGCGGGAACGCGCAGAACATTCGAGCGGAATTGCCCGACAACGTGCGGCTGTTCACGCTGGCTGAAGCCATGCGTGGCGCGCAGCGGCTCTGGGATGCATAGACTCAGCGCTGGCCGACGAACGGGTTGAGCTTGCGTTCCTCGCCGATTGTCGTGTTGGGGCCGTGCCCGCAGATGACAAGCGTCTCGTCGGGGAGAGCGAAGAGCTTCTTCTGAATTGATTCGACGAGCTGCGACGTGTTGCCGCCCCACAGGTCCGTGCGGCCGACACTCCGCGCAAACAAGGTGTCGCCCGCGAGCACGACGGGCCGATCGCCTTCCAGGGTGAGGCAGATGCTGCCTGGCGAGTGCCCGGGGGTGTGAACGACATCGGCTTCGAGTCCGCCCGCCAAGACGGTGTCGCCATCCGAGAGGAAGCGATCGATCTCCGCCATCTCAGGCGCGCGGAAGGGAGCCCCAAAGCTGTCTATCTGCATCTGCACCCCTTCGTACAGGAACAGATCGGCTTCGTGGATCATCGTCGGCGCATGGGTCGCCTCTTGAACGTCTTTGGTCGCACCGATGTGATCGAAGTGGGTATGCGTATGCACGATACCCTCGCATGTGAGCCCGAGCTCCTGTAACCGCGCAATGATCCGCGGTCCTTCACCACCGGGGTCGACGACGATCGCTGTCTTTCGCTCCTCGTCGCCGAGAATGACGCAATTGCAGCCCAAAGGAGCCACGGGGAAGGACTCGATGATCATACGGAGCCATAGCATCCTTCGACCGTCACTGGCACTGGCACGCAGGACGCCCGTGCGTCGAGGTGCACACGGGTCTCGGAAAAACGCGATAGGGGTTTCACGGGACGGGGCGGCCTGCAGATGTGGCCGGAAGAACTGGGAGGGTCAGGCCACGCACGCCGCCCCTCGTTGCGGCGCGCCAATCGGGGGTGATTGCTGTCGTGCCGATTGTCACTTCGCACGCCCGCTCCAACCCCTATCGCGTTTTTCCGAGCCCCTTATGAACGACTCTGTGCACAGAAGGGCTGCGACAGGGTCTGCACGCAAGACATGCGCGGCAGCGCGAGCCCGCAGGGCGAAGCCCGGCGCGAAGCGCCGCCAAGCCCGAGCGAAGCAAGGGGCGCGGAGGGAGGATTACGGGTGGGGGTGGGCGGGCGGATGTAAACAAACCTCCCGACGCCAATCGCGTTCGCGGACACTGGCAACGCCGGCGCCGGCGCTAGCGCCAGCGTCAGTGAGACCGCAATGCGTCCAAGTATCGTTCCGCCGTTCGGTCCCACCGGAAGGTGCGGGCGACGTACTCTGCCGTGCGCTGACTCGCGGAGTGCAGCGCTTCGGGGTCGCCGACTAAGGTCGTGATCCGCGCCACGAACGCGTCCGCATCGCCGCTCGGCGCGAACCATCCGTTGACGCCTTCTTCGACTACATCGCGGATTCCCTCGAGGTCGGCGGCCAAAGTAGGGAGACCGCATGCGCCGGCTTCGAGCATCACGATGCCGAAGCCCTCCATGTCGCCGGGAACGACGATGTTCGGCATGATGAATAGCTGGCCACGGCGGTACAGCTCGATGAGCTCCCCCTCGGAGATCCTTCCGAGACAACGGACCCGGTGTTGAAGCCCCGACCGCTGAACGGCGGCCTCGATGTTGTCTCGCTCCGGGCCGTCGCCTGCCAGCCAGAAGACCACACGCGCTGGCAGTTTCGGCATGACGTTTTCGATGAACCACGCGAAGCCCTTGCGGCGGACCTGTCGACCGACCGTGACGATTAGGAACGCGTCATCGGGCAGTGTGGGGGCCCCGGCGATGCGAATGCCGGCGCCGTCGCGGGATTCGGCAACGCCCTGGAATCGGTGCAAGTCGACCGCGTTCGGAACGACCTCGACCTTGTTGCGCGAAAGTCCTCGGACTACGAGCTCCTCGCCCGTTGCGTGGCTCACCGGCATGGCCACGTCGATGAGTCCGCAGAGGCGTCTCACTGCGGCTTGGTAGGCCGGGTTCGGGTCGGTCACGTCGAGGCCGTGGGCGATAGCGCCGAGGCGAATGCCCTGCTTCTTCAGCTCCGGCCCCGCGATGAGAAGCGGAAGCGCGGTGGTCATGCTGGTGAACAGGATCGTGTCTGCGCGGAAAGATGCCGCTTCCCGGCCGAGCCGGACGGCGAGTGATGCTAGGAAGGGCACCGCTTTGACGTGGACCCACTTCCAACTCGAGCGCAGCGCGAGGGTGCGCATCGCCACGTCGTCCCGCCCTTGCAAGGCCGCATGCAGCTCGGTCGCCACCCGCTGCATCCCCCCAATGTTGCTCATCGGCGCATCGGCAGGGGGGAAAGAGTGCGAGACGAACAGGACGCGCATGAAGAAGGGTCTTAGCGCCCGGCTTGCGGATTGACTACCTGCCCGGTCAATGCTGATCTCTGCCTCATGAAGCTTCGAAGCAACAGTTTCAAAGACGGTGATTTCCTTCCGGCTCAGTTCGCCTTTGGTAAGACTAGTTCCGAAGGGAAGATCGATCTGTCCGACAACAAGAGTCCGCACTTTGCTTGGGACGAGTTGCCGAAAGGGACCAAGTCGATCGCGATTCTCTGCATCGACCACGATGTGCCAACCAAGCCTGACGACGTGAATCAGGAAGGTCGGATGGTACCTTCGGACCTGCCGCGTGCGGACTTCAGCCATTGGGTTCTGGTCGACGTGCCGCCTGATGCGAGCATCGAGGAGGCAACGTTCAGCGACGGCATCACGGCCAAGGGCAAGGACGGCCCAGAAGGCCCGATGGGAACGCGCCAGGGCATCAACGACTACACCGCTTGGTTCGCGGGTGACCCGGAGATGGCCGGCGACTACTACGGCTACGACGGCCCGTGTCCTCCGTTCAACGACAGCATCGTCCACCACTACGAGTTCACCGCCTTTGCCCTCGACGTCGATCGAGTCGCCGTGGACGGCAAGTTCACCGCGGCGGACGTCAAAGCGGCAATCGAAGGGCACGTGCTCGGCCAGGCGAGTCTCGTGGCCAAATACAAGATCAACCAGTCTGCGGTCGAGTTGTAGTCCAAGGTCGTGAAGCGCAGAGACAAAGCGGAGCGGATCGGGAAGATCCTCGACGAGCTCTATCCGGAGCCGCCGATTCCGCTCGACCACCGAGACCCTTTTACGCTGCTCGTCTCGGTGATGCTCAGCGCGCAAACGACCGACAAGAAGGTCAACGAGGTGACACCGGCGCTCTTCGCTGAGGCCTCGAACCCGAAGGCGATGGCCGCGCTGCCGGTCGAGCGCATCCTCGGGCACATTCGAACCGTCGGGCTCGCTCCGACGAAAGCGAAGAACTTGAAGCGCATGGCGGAGCAGCTTCTCGAACGGCACGGAGGCAAAGTGCCTGCCGACCTCGACGCGCTCGAGCAGCTCGCGGGCGTTGGTCACAAGACCGCGTCGGTCGTGATGTGCCAAGCGTTCGGCCAACCGGCCTTCCCGGTCGATACCCACATTCATCGTCTCGCTGCCCGCTGGGGACTGAGCGATGGCAAGAGCGTCGTGAAGACGGAGGCGGATCTCAAGAAGGTGTTTCCCGAGGACACCTGGAATCGCCGACACCTTCAGATCATCTACTTCGGCCGCGAACACTGTCCCGCCCGTGGGCACGACCTCGAGAGCTGCCCGATTTGCAGCTGGACGGCCTCGAAGAAGCGAATTGCGGAAGAATCACGGCGCGATTGAGCCCATCCCCTGGTCCCCACCGCGCTGGCGACCCATATTCGTGATCCGATGAGCGTCGAGTTCAACGTGTTTCGCATTCCGGTCCGCATTCATTTGTGGTTTTGGCTGATGGCCTTGTGGCTTTGGACGCTCAATAGCGAACAGGGCTGGGCGGGCCTCTTGATTTGGGTTGCGGTCGTGTTCCAAGGGATTTTGATGCACGAGCTCGGCCATGCCTTGGTCGGCCGCGCGTTTGGACGGCAGCCTCGGATCGAGCTCATCGCGCTCGGCGGGCTCACGTGGTGGGAGCAGCGAGAGCCCCTCAGCCCGGTGCGAAGCCTGGGCGTCAGCGTCGCCGGACCAGCGGTGGGCATCGTGGTCGGACTCATCGCCCTGGTCGTGAGAGACCTACTGATCGTTCCGGAGGGTTCCATCGCAGACTACGCGTTTTTCTCCGTGATCTACGTCAACCTCGGTTGGGGCCTGCTCAACCTGCTGCCCGTGCTTCCGCTCGACGGCGGAAACATCGTCGCCTCGCTGATGGAGCTTCTGTCTCCGTCCCGCGGCCGCCTGCTCGCTTGCTACGTGTCGTTCGCGGCCATTGGTGCATTGCTGGTGGTGACGGTGTTCTTCGAGCAATACCCAGCAACCATTCTCCTGTTCTTGCTCGGCTTCAGCACGTATCAAGCGTTTCGGATCGAACGGCAGCGCCTGGGGATGGCGCCGGACGATGACGCGCCCGTGCAGACCCCAGTGCAGCAGGCGTTCGAGGCGCTCGAACGCGGCGACGGAACTGCGCTGATTCGCGTCGCGTCGGAGCTCATTACCCACGCCGATACGACGCAAGAGCTCGACGAGGCGTTTCACTTGCTCGCCTGGGGGCGACTGATCAACGGCGAGCCGAACGAGGCGTACGAGGCTCTGCGTTCGCTCTCCGGCGACCGGGCTCCGGACCCCGCGCTCGAGGGTGCTGTCTTGGTCGAGCTAGGAAAACCCGCGGACGCGGTGCCGTTCCTCGAAGAGGCCTGCGAGCGCGGTGGGGACTTTGCCCACACATATTACCAGCGGGCTCTGCGTGAAAAAAACGCATAATTACAGACATTTATACGAATTCAGCCCAACATAATTTGCATCTATGCGAATGGGGGCATATATGAAGGAGATGGTTGGGGCAGCCGCTGAATCTCCGCGCTGGGAGCTTTACCGATTACTCGGAGAGCCGCGGCGCCTTCGTCTGCTCGGCCTCACCTCGGAGGACGAGCTGTCGATCGGCGAGCTTGCCGAGCTGACCCGCGAAGCTCAACCCAACGTGTCGAAGCACCTGAAGCTCTTGCGCGAGGCGGGCTTGGTCGCCGTTCGACGCCAAGGCACTCGCGCGTTCGCGCGCTTGTCACCCGAGCTCAACGGCGATCCCGTGCTGGCCGACGCGGTTCGCTCCGGCCGAGAGCTCTGCTCGCGCGACGGGAGCCTGTCGCGGGTCGCCGAGGTCATTCGCGCGCGGGACGAAGATGCGCGCGCTTTTTTCGAGCAGCCGCCGACCGAAGCTCCCGCCTCTGGCCTCGGCGAGTGGTCCGCCTATCTCACTGCGCTTCGTACACTCGTGCCGCAGCGAGGGCTCGCCGTCGATGTGGGCACCGGCGATGGCGCGCTGGTCGAGCTTCTTGCGCCGCTGTTCGACCGTGTGGTCGCGGTCGACCGCTCGGAAGAGCGGGTCAAAGCCGCAGAGCGAAGACTGGCGAGCCGCTACTACCAGCACGTGGAGCTCATTCGAGCCGAGTACGACGATGCCGCGGTCGCCTCGCGCCTAGACGAGCTTGGCCTCGCTGACGCCGTGTTCGCGGTCCGCTTACTCCACCACGCGCCGAAGCCGGAGAAGGTAGTGTCCTTGCTCGCGTCCTTCGCGAAGCCGGGCGGTCAGGTGGTCGTCATCGATTACTGCGCCCACGACGACGAGACGATGCGCGAGCACCGGGCCGATCTATGGCTCGGGTTCGAACGCGAGGAGCTTATTGGATTCGCCAAATCAGCCGGGTTGATCGACCCTGAAGTATTTACAATTCCCGCAACGCGATACGGGCCTGGCCCCGATGCCCATTTGCAGTGGCAGGTGCTCGCAGCGCGACGCGGACACAACTAGGAGACCAAAGTATCATGAGCCCAAATCCAGATCTGAAGCACAAAGTCGCCGACCTCTCGTTGGCAGACTGGGGTCGCAAGGAGATCGCCATCGCCGAGCACGAGATGCCGGGATTGATGGCGCTCCGACGAGAGTACGGCGCCCAGAAGCCACTCGCTGGCGCCCGCATCGCCGGATGCCTTCACATGACGATTCAAACCGCCGTCCTGATCGAGACTCTGCGTGAGCTCGGAGCGGAGGTGACATGGACGAGCTGCAACATCTACTCGACCCAGGACCACGCTGCCGCGGCGATCGCCGTGACCGGCATACCTGTATTCGCATGGAAGGGCGAGACCGAAGAAGAATACGATTGGTGTATCCTCCAGCAGATTCGCGCATTCGAAGGCGGCAAAGCGCCGAATCTCTTGCTCGATGACGGCGGAGATCTCACCGCGATCGTACACCAGCAATATCCCGAGCTGTTCGAGGGGCCGGACCGTATCCTCGGTCTTTCCGAGGAGACGACCACCGGCGTGCATCGCCTCTACGAGATGCAGAACGACGGCTCGCTCAAATGTCCCGCAATCAATGTGAACGACTCGGTGACGAAGTCGAAGTTCGATAACCTCTATGGCTGCCGAGAGTCCTTGGTCGACGGCATCAAGCGCGCGACGGACGTCATGATTGCTGGCAAGGTGGCCGTCGTTGCCGGCTACGGTGACGTTGGCAAGGGCTGCGTGCAGGCGCTGGCCCGTGCCGGTGCGCGGGTCCTGGTGACCGAAATCGACCCGATCTGCGCCCTCCAGGCGTCGATGGAAGGCTATCAGGTCGTCACGATGGAGGAGGCCGCTCCGATTGCCGACCTTTTCGTCACCGCGACTGGTTGCTGTGACGTCATCACCGGCGAGCACATGAAGGTGATGAAGAACGAGGCGATCCTCTGCAACATCGGTCACTTCGACTCGGAGATCCAGATGGCCTGGCTCACCGACTCGGCCAACAACATCGTCGAAGAGCCGATCAAACCGCAGGTCGATCACTTCATCTTCCCCGACGGAAAGCGCATCACCGTGCTGGCGCGCGGTCGCCTGGTGAACCTCGGTTGTGCCACCGGCCACCCGAGCTTCGTCATGAGCAACTCGTTCAGCAATCAGGTCCTCGCGCAGCTTTCGCTCTGGACCGAGCGGGAGCGATACGAGGACGGCAAAGTGTACGTGCTGTCGAAGGAGCTCGACGAGAAGGTGGCGCAGCTGCATCTCGGTCAGCTCGGGGTCAAGCTCACGAAGCTCACCGATGCGCAAGCCGAATACCTGGGCATTCCCGCCGAGGGACCGTTCAAGCCGAGCTACTATCGCTACTGACGGCCCATGGTCTCGCTTCTGATCGAGACTTGGCGGTACTTCACGTCGCATGACGGGCGATTGCTCTCCGGAGCAATCGCCTTCTATGCGTCCTTGGCGATTGCACCGTTGGGTGTGGTCGCCTTGCTGATCGCGTCGCTCGTAATGCCCGAAGACGCGGCGCGCGAGCAGCTCGTGGGACAGCTCGAGTCCTTTCTCGGCTCGGAGATGGCCATGTTCCTCGTGAACGCCATGGTCAAGCTCGGTGACGAGGCGACGAGCTATGCAGCGCCGATTCTCGGCGCGCTCTTCATGCTCTACATCTCCACGCGTTTGTTCTCGATGCTCCGGCGCGCTCTCAATCACATGTGGGGCATCCGCCCGAAGCTGTTCGTGCAATCGAGCCGCTCCGAGAAGCGCCTACTCCTCGAGCGAAGGCTGCTCGCCTTCGCCATCGTCTTGGTATTCGGAAGCTCGCTCATCGTACTGGTGGTGCTTCACTCGGCAGCCAGTGCGGCGGCCCACCTCTTCGGCGACAATACCTACGCGCTGACGCTGGCGGAGTTCGGAAGCGCCTTTGCGGTTCTGGCCCCGTTGATCGCGCTCGTCTACCGATGGTTGCCGGATGCCCTGATCGCGTGGCGAGACGTGTGGGTGGGCGCCGCGGCGACCTGCCTGTTCGTCCTTGGAGGCTCGTTTTTGATAGGCCTCTATCTCGGTCAGGTGAGTCCAGGGTCCATCTACGGGATCGCTGGCTCGCTCATCGTGTTGCTCTTGTGGATCTACTACACCACCCAGATCTTTCTGATCGGGGCCGTGTTCACACGCGCCTGGGCGAACCACCGGGGCAGGGCGATCGAACCTCTGCCCTATGCCCGCCTTGTCGAGATGCGCGACTACTCGGCGAAGGTTTCTGCAAGTGACATGTAGTGGGGCGCCTCCGCGGGAGCCTCTGGGCTCGTGCCGTGCATGTGAGTCTCGAGAAAACCAAACAGCGCACCCCACTGCTCCCGTGCGGCCGCGCGCCACAGCATCACGTTGAACGCGTGTATCTCCCCGCTGAAGACGTGAAGGTCGCATTCGGTGCCTCGCTTGTGGAGCGCATCGCGCAGTCGAATGGTGTCCGAGAGCAGCGGGTCGGCTGTCCCAACGGTGCTGAAGAACGGCGGGAGCGCTCTGCTTCCGGCGATGGGCGCCTGCTCGAAGAGACGAAGCGGGCTCGCGAGGGGGAACTGAAGGGTCCGGCTCACGCGTCGGCCGAGGTACGAATAGGCCGTCCCTCGGATCTCGCCCTTGATCCATCCGGCCATGCGCTTGTTCTTCTTTGGGTCCCGCCAAAAGCGCTCGACGTCGTGAAGATCGAGCAGCCCATAGAGTGGCGCGACGCAAGATAGTTGGGCGTCGCGCTCGAAGACGCGCTGCGCGAACGGCTCCGGCCGCGGGTGCGTGATGCAATACGCGAGCGCGGCCGTGAGATTTGCACCCGCGGATTCACCGATGATCGCAATACGATTGGTGTCGGCACCGTACTTCGCGCCGTTGTCGAGCACCCATTCGAACGCGGCCATCGCGTCCTTCAGCGGGCGCGGGTACGTATGCACGGGTCCGAGCCGATAGTTGATGTTGAAAACCTGGTAGCCCTGAGCCGCCAGCACGTAGGCCATGATCCGATGCGTGTCCTTCGACATCATCGAGAAGGCGCCACCATGGATGTAGAGGACGCAGGGGAGCTGCCCAATCGCGTCCTTGCGCCGATAGACGTCGAGAAGATGAGAGCGCCTGCGCGGGTTTCGGTAAGGCACGTTGTGCTCGACGTGCACATCCCGCCAACTCTGCACGACCCATGGCAGAAACCCGTAGCCGAGTCGCGAGACGCGGTTCGCGGCCTTATCCACCCCGTTTCGAACGAACGGCATGATCGAATCACGGGCTCGGGCCATCGGCTTTCACTATAGGCGATCGGCTCCGGCTCGGAAAACGAAGCGGAGTGGCAGTGGTGTAATATTGCGTCTTAAGTTCATTTGAACGGCTCGTCGCGCGCGTCCCGTTGTCAGGGGTCTCGATTCCGGGGGATTGCTCAAGCACGGCGACTGGCGATATACGGTTGAGTCCGGTGCTTCGTACCTCGATGGTTCCGCCGGGCAACCGGCTGTTGATTCGGCAGGGCGGCGCGGCCGACCTTGGTGCGGTCCTGCGGGTCTGCGAAATGCATGCCGAATACTGGGACGGACGACTTCGGAGCGAGATTGGCTTGTCCGCGTTTTTCGAGCGCGCGCTCAATGAGCAGGACGAGGTGTTCCAGTTCTGGGTCGCCGAGAACGGGCAGGGCTCCGTCGTCGGCTGGGAGATGCTTTCGGCGTTCACCGGAGATCCGGCGAGCCGACGGCTGACCGGCGAAACGACCACGGCTCTTGGCCGTCCAAGCGCGAGCCTTGGTCGCACGTTGGCTACGCACGCGGTCCGCCACGCCGCGCGCACTCCACTACAGTACCTGTTCGCCCGTGTTCCAACGCGGGATTTTCTCATGGTCAGCGTGCTCGAATCGGTGGGATACCATGAAGTCGGCGTCATTCCGCCATCGAGCAAGAGCCCGGCGCGTCCGGAACAGCTCGAATTCGTCTACGTCGTCGAAGGCTGACGCCCACGTCGAGGTTGCCAGCCTGAACGATTCGGATAAGGTGACCGCTTCGGGAGACGCCATGGCGACGAAGCAACCGACAAAGAAGCGGGCTAGCAAGGCTCCTGCAAAGAAGCGGGCTAGCAAGGCACCCGCAAAGAAACGAGCGAGCAAAGCGCCCGCGAAGAAGCGCGCAAGAAAGGCATCCGCGAAGAAGCGAGCGAGCAAAGCGCCTGCGAAGAAGCGCGCAAGCAGAGCCCCCGCGACGGCGAATCGACCGACCACGCCTGCACGCCCCCGGGCCAAGAAGGCAGCGCCAACGCCCGTATCAGCGCCAGCACCCGCGCCAGCGCCAGTGTCGCCGGTCGTTCCCCCACCTCCCTCGTCGTTCCCGCCGCCTCCCCGCGCCGCGTCGTATCTCGAGTCCGTCCCACAGGACCGTACGGAGCTCGTCGCTGGGCTCTTTCAGGTTGCCCGAGGCGCCGCCAAAGACTTGCGGACGCTGTTCACGCAGGCTCTTACGATGAGCCACAAGAAGAACGACCACGACGATCGATGAGCCGGTTTCGGAAGATCGCCGTCGTCGGCGCATCTCTCGCCGGCTTGCGTGCCGTCGAGTTCATTCGGCGAGCCGACTTTGATGGGCAGCTCATCCTGATCGGCGACGAGCCGCACCTTCCGTACGACCGGCCGCCGCTGTCAAAGGAGGTCCTTCGCGGGGAGTGGACGCCGGAACGCATTGCGCTCCGCCCAAAGAGCTACGACGACTTGAATGCGGAGCTCGTGCTCGGCAGGCGCGCCGTCGGGCTACGAACCGACACTCGCGAGGTTGTCCTCGAGGGCGGCGAGACGGTTCCCTATGAAGGGTTGGTCATTGCGACCGGAGGAAGAGCACGGAGACTCCCGAACCAGCCGGCGCTCGATGGGGTGTTCACATTGCGGACCCTCGACGACTCGTTGGCGATCCGCGCCGCGCTCGGCGCCAAGCCGCGCGTGGCGGTGATTGGAGCAGGTTTCATCGGTGCCGAGGTGGCCGCGTCGGCGCGTCAGCTCGGCCTCGATGTCACGATGATCGAGGCGTTGGAGACGCCGCTCGCACGCACGCTCGGCCCCGAGCTCGGGCGACTATTACAGCAGGTGCATGAACGCAGGGGCGTGCGGGTCCTCTGCGGCAGAACGGTCGAACGTTTCGAGGGCACTCGCACTGTCACGGGATTGACGCTCGACGATGGGACGACTGTCGAGTGTGAGCTCGTCGTCGTCGGCATCGGCATGGCCCCTTCGGTTTCTTGGCTCGAGGACTCTGCGGTGGAGTTGGACGACGGCGTGCGTTGCGACGAGACTCTGGCCGCGAGCGTACCGGGTATCGTGGCCGCGGGCGACGTTGCGAACTGGGAAAACCCGCTCTTCGAGGAGCGGATGCGCGTCGAGCACTGGACCAACGCCGTCGAACAGGCGCGGCATGCGGTTGGCACATTGCTCGGGGCCTCAGACGAGGCCAAGCCCTTCTCGTCAGCGCCCATGTTCTGGTCCGATCAATTCGATCTGAGGATTCAGGGCGCGGGCCGCCCTCGACCCACCGACGACCTGACCTTGATCGGACCCACGGAGGACGACAAGCTCGTGGCCCTCTACGCCCGCGCAGGGAGGCTGGTGGCTGTCGTTGCGTTCAATCGGCCGCCGAAGCTCATCCAGCTCCGAATGCTGATCGCCAAGCGCGGAAGTTTCGATGAAGCGCTGAAGATCGCAGAGTCTTAGCGCTTGTCGATTCGTGAGACCGACGTCGAGCTACCGAGCGGCAATGATCTTTGCCGGGCCTGGCTCTTCGTCCCGGCGTGCGAAGCGGTGCATGAGCGCCATGATTACGGAGCTCTCGTGCGAGCACATGGAGATCACGGTGGAACCGCATCGCAGTCGCATCATCGCGTCGACCCTAGAGTTCTTGCAAGTGCATCTAGCGCTGCGAGAGGTCGAGTAGCCACATTGGCTCGACCTCGCTTCGGTGCCGCTCGACGGCGATGCGGGCGAGGTTCAACCAGCGGCTGCAGTCGTCCAAGATCGCGCTGTCTGCGGTCGCGGCGACGCCATGAGAGCGCTTGAGTGTCTCGTCGACGCTATCAGCGGTCTCGGCGCAGAGCCTCGAATTGACCGCTGCGGCGGCCTTCCTTACGATTTCGGCGAGGCGTCCCGAGTTGGAGACCGGGCGGTCGATGTAGACGACCGCCTCCGACGGTTGCAGCGAGTCGACGACGGCGACAAGGATTTGCACGGCGCGTTCGGTCTCATGGACGAGACGATAGCTCCCGTGGAAGCTCGCCATGTCGCGCAAGCATTGATCCCGTCCGAGTAGCAGCACGCCCCCCGCGAGCGCTACTTCGATCGTCGTGATCACATTGAGGCCATCGACGAACAAGGGTTTGCCCGCGAGCTCGCCGGTCCGGAGGGCGCGCCTTGCACGTGAGGCCCGCTTGGTGTCCGCACACGCGCACCGTCCGACGGCGACGCGCTGGCGCTGACGCAACTGATGCCGATCGCCCACGAGCTTGATCGCGGATGGCTCTGCGTAGCCGCGCGTTCGAAGCCAGCTCAAGTCGTCAACCGCCTGTTTCAGCCGGGGCAGTGCATCGCTCGAAAACAACAGGGTGTCCTCGGGATGCGGACCGCGGTGACGGCGGGAATCCCCCATGCCCACGAGCTTAGCCGCTTCAAAAAGGGGTCTGACCCTTTTTTCTGGCGCGTTGCTCGAGTACGGGGAGGGCGACGTGGCGCCACGTTTGGACGCAAAAAATGCGCATAACTTCGTTTATCCGCAAGCATTTCCTGCCCCTCGGCGAGCGAGTCGAACGTTTCACGGGCTTTCTCGTTGTGGCACGCACTTTGCTCCAAGAGCTGTTCAGGTTTCGATGAATCTCATGGGGTCTACCGTTCTTGCAGTCACGGATCTGACATCTGCGAGCTACAAGCTCGTGGGGTTCGCGGCCTTCATTGCGGGGCCGACCGACGGCGAGGTCGTGCTGGTGTCGACCTATGGCGGGGCTGGTGGGGGGCGACGTTCCGAGCCTCCGCCCAGTGAGCGCCGGAATCCAGATCGCTGGAGGGAAAAGGTCGAGGCGAGGCTCCGGCAGGAAGGCCAGCTCCTCGAGCGTCAGCGCCAGTGGTGCGCCGACCGCGGTGTGCGGTGCCGTGCCGAGCTCTACGAGGAAGGGCGGTGGCCCGATTTCGTGCTTCAGAGCGCCGAGCGCTCTCGTGTCGACCTGATTTTGGTGGGTATCCAACTGATGGCGTCCGCCGACCAGATCAGCGCCGCGGATCTCAAGCGCCTCGTCGAGGACGCCCCGTGCCCGGTCAGCGTGGTGCGGCTTCCCGGCCTTTTTGCCTTCTGAGCGCCGGGGTCGCTTTGCGTGCTTGACACCAAGGGCGCAATTTGTGAGCCACACCTCATGGCCGACCCCAGCCTGCTCCCCACACTCCGCCAGTATGTGGGGTTTGACGATGCATCCGCTCAGCGCTTGCAGAGGCTCGCGCCGCGGATGCGTCGCTTCTACCAGGGCGTCGTGGACCAGTTCTACCAGGCGATTCTCGAAGACCCCGGCGCACGCGCGGTCCTGAAGAACGAAGCGCAGGTGAGCCGGCTCCAGGTCTCGTTGCGGGACTGGCTCGAAGGCCTGTTGTCTGGGCCCTACGATGAGCAGTACTTCGAGAAGCGCGCGCGAATCGGCCGCATGCACGTGAAGGTGGGGCTCGAGCAGCGGTACATGCTTTCCGCCATGAATGTGATTCGCGTGGGGTTGCACCGTGGTTTGTCGGAGATCTCCACCCCCGGGCCGGCCCAAGTCCTCGATCACCGAGCCATCGACCAGATTTGTGACATCGAGCTCGCGATCATGCTCGAGACCTATCGAGAGGACTATGTTCTCAAAAAGACGGCCGAGGCCGAGTCTCTCGCAGTGATGGGCCGGCTCACGGCAGGTTTGGCGCACGAGGTGAGGAATCCTCTCAACGCTGCCAAGCTTCAACTCGACGTGCTGCGACGCAATGCTGCGGCCGTGCAGGAGGAATCGACTCGACGCAAGATCGAGCGTCGCACCAATCTCGTACAGGACGAGCTTCGCAGGCTGTCACTCTTGCTAGACGACTTCCTCAACCTCGCGCGCGCGCGCAGACTCGACCCAGTGCGATGTGAAGCTGGTGCGCTACTCACCGAGGTCATCGAGCTTCGGCGTCCTGAGATCGAGTCGCAGGGTATCGAGTTCATCGACGACATCGACTGCGCCCCCTGTGAGCTCGATGCCGAGCGCGATCGCTTGAAGCAGGTGGTCAACAACCTGATCACGAACGCGGTCGAAGCCGTGGCCGAAAGCGGCCAACCGCGCATTCAAATCACCAGCCGCGCGGGCGGCGAGCGATGGGAGGTGGCGGTCATCGACAACGGGCCTGGCATCTCCCCCGAGGTCGGCGCTCGCGCGTTCGAGTCGTTCGTCACCACCAAGGACGCGGGCACGGGTCTCGGCTTGGCGATCGTCAAGCGAATCATCGATCTGCACGGCGGACGGGCCGCCCTGGCCCCGGAGCCGAGTGGCGGGACCCGCGCATCCTTCTGGATCCCATCCCGGGGCTAGAAGACAACTAGTCGAGAGCGGGCGCTTGGTAACCCCACTCTTTGACGCGGTACTGGATCTTTCGTTGACTGATCCCGAGAATCTCGGCGGCTCGTGCCGTGGAGCCGTCGACTGCGTCGAGCGTGCGCAGGATCGCGATTCGTTCGAGCTCCGACATCGTGATGCCTGGAATCAGGGCCAAGATCGAACCATCCTGCATGTCGCCGTGCGCAGAGGTTGGTAGGTCATCGCGTCGGATCAGATCGCCCTCGCACATGACCACAGCGCGCTCGATCGCATTCTCGAGCTCGCGCACGTTGCCGGGCCATGGGTAGATCATCAGGTGCTGCAGAGCCTCATCAGTGAGGCCCTTCACCGGCCGATCGTTCTCCTTGGCGTACTTGCGGAGGAACCCTTGAGCCAGAAGCGGAATGTCGCTCCGCCGGACGCGGAGCGGTGGAACGTCTAGCTGGACGACCTTGAGCCGGTAGTAGAGGTCCTCTCGAAATCGACCCTCATCCACGCGCTGCTTCAGGTTGCGGTTCGTCGCCGCGACTACGCGGACATCTACCTTGAGCGTTTCGTTGCCGCCAACGCGCTCGAACTCTCGCTCTTGGAGGAAGCGCAGAAGCTTGATCTGCACGCTCGGTGGGATTTCGCTGACTTCGTCCAGGAACAACGTGCCGCCATCGGCCTGTTTGAAGCGACCTTCACGTCTACCCGCCGCGCCGGTGAAGGAGCCGCGCTCGTGACCGAACAGCTCCGACTCGAGGAGCGTCTCGCTCAGTGAGGCACAATTGAGCCGAATGAACGGTTTGTCTTTTCGCTTGGAATTCTGGTGGATCGCGGCCGCGATGAGCTCTTTGCCCGTCCCGGTTTCGCCGTGAATGAGCACCGTTGCGCGGCTCCCAGCCACCTGGGCGACGTTCTTCATCAGCCGTTGCATCGACGGGTGCTCGCCGATGATATTGCCGAACTGAAAGCGCTCGTCGACGCGCTGGCGAAGCTGGGCGGCTTCACGGCTAAGTCTCGTTCGCTCGAGCGCGCGGTCGACGATGGCGATGACAGCATCGAGCTCGAGTGGCTTGGTCAGATAGCTTTCCGCTCCGAGCTTGATCGCTTTGACCGCGGTATCGATCGTCGCGAATGCAGTCATCACGATGAAAGTCGCGTGCGGCGCGATCGGACGCCCCCGCTCGATGAGGGACAGCCCATCCATTCCGGGCATCTTGAGATCAGTCAGTACGACGTCGGGGTCGGCTTGCTCCACCTGCAGCAGCGCAGTCCTCCCGTCGGCGGCGGTGCTCACCGAGTACCCAGCATCGTCGAGTAGCTCCGCGAGCGCGTTCCGCGCATTCGCCTCGTCGTCGACGACGAGGATCTTCCCTTTTCGTCCATCGGAACGCAGCGGGAGGGTTGTGGTCAGGTCGGATGCTGAGGCTGAGGTTACGCTTGTCATGGTATTTCTGTTCGGCATCTAGTTGGTGTCTAAGTCGGTGCGGAGGCTCCCTTGCCCCCCGAAATCTCAGGAGCTCTAGCGGCGGCGAGCTCCATGTACTCGGCGAACGCGTTCTCGAGGTCTTCGACGAATTCGTGGACGTCCGGGAACGATTCCCAATCCGCGTTGAACCCCCAGTGCAGGCCACCGTTATAGCTGAATAGCGCGATGCCGAGATTCTGGTTCCGCATCAGTGGCACCATCGGAAAAATGGCTTTCATCGGTGCGCCCAGGAGGTACAGCGGAAGCGGCGGTCCGGGCACGTTGGTGATGACGAGGTTGTAGGTGCGGAGCTGCATCGCAGCCTTGTAGAGCTCAGAGACGATGCGCTTGGTAGTGAGGTCCGCGATTTCTTCGATGAGCTCGGCGCCACCTGTCTGGTTGGACTCTTTCTTGAGCTTCGTCGTGATCGCGATCACCTTCTTCAGCCGCTCGATCGGGTTGGGCTCGGAGATCGGCAAATCAGCGAGCAACATGGCGACGTGGTTGCCGCCGGACGCGCCGCCTACCTTGCGCGTGTTCACCGGCAGCATCGTTCGGAAGCCTTCGATCGCGTCGACGTCTTCATTGCGACGAATGAGGAAACGGCGGACCGCGCCGGTCGTGGTAGCGACCACGACATCATTGATGGTGCCGCCAAGCGTGTTCTTGACCGCTTTGACGTCATCGAGCCGAAGTGACGTCCAGTCGAACCGCCGGTAGGGGCTGATGTCGCGCTCCGTGAACATGGTCTTGGGGGCCGGAATCATCCCTGACATGAGGAGACGGCGAACGCCTTGGAAGTTGTCGCGAACTCGAGGCATGAAGTGTGTAAGCTCGCGGATACCTTCCACCCGGTGCTTGAGCTCGGACCGGACGAGCTCGAGACGCCCTGGCGCAGGGCGAGGCTTCCATTCCTTGGGTACTCGCTCCTCTGCGTTCGGCATGATCTGCAAGAGAGCCTGGAGAAGCTCCACACCCGCGACGCCGTCGACCATGCAGTGGTGCACCTTGACCACGAGCGCAAACCTGTCGTTCTCGACGCCTTCGACGACCCAAAACTCCCAGAGTGGACGGCTGCGATCGAGATGCTGAGAAAACAGTCTTCCAACCAGCCGCTTCAGCGAACGCTCGTCGCCTGGCATCGGCAAACGGGTGTGTCGCAAGTGGAAGTGCATGTTGAACCGTTCGTCGTCGACCCACACCGGGTGTTTCAGGCCAGGCACGTACTCCACCCGCTGCCGGTAACGCGGGATCGAGTCGAGAGCGGCCTCGGTGTACCGCGTGAGTCGCTCGATATCGAGACCGCCATGATCCAACATCAGGGGTTTGGCATCGAAGAGGAGGGCAGCGCCAACATGCATCGGCGCCGTCTTCGCTTCGACGTCCAGGAAGGTGGCGTCCAGGGCGCTCAAACGCTCGTGGAATGTATCCGGCATGGCAGCGGTCCTATCTAGCAAGATGCGAGCCCATACGTGTTTCCAACAATATTGCGATTGACAGGTGTTCTCAGGCCCGCGGAGGGTGCAAACGATGCGTATGGCGTTTTAGGAGACGCATAATATGCGCCACCCCTCCTCAACACCAGCCCTGTCGCTGAAGATCGGATAAATAGGAGGACGATGTCTCAGCTTCTGACGCGAGAGTTGATGACCCAGCCGGTGATTACGGTCGGGCCAATGAGCCCTCTTCGTGAAGTGATCAACCTCATGGAGACCCACCGAGTTCGCCACGTAGCGGTGGTCGAGCCTGATACGGAACGCCTGCTCGGTTTGATTTCGCACCGCGATGTCTTGCGAAGCCAGGAGGGGAGCCTCTCTGGCTCGCCGTCAGAAGAACAAGTTCACATGAACCGGTGGATCGAAGCACGTTGGGTGATGACGAAAGAAGTGCGCACGGTCTATCCCGAAACACCCGCGCTCGAGGCAGCCCTCATGTTGCGGTCACAGGGATATGGATGCGCACCTGTCGTCGAGCATGGTCGCTTGGTTGGCATCTTAACCGAGGCGGATTTCGTGGATTACGCAATTCGAATCTTGTCTGATCCAGGGGTCTGATCGCCCGCACTCCTCTCCCGGCAGACCCGAGCTCCAAACCTGGCACGGTGCTTGCTGCAGTATGGTGCATGACCATCAAGACGATTGTCGTCGGCACCGATCTCGGCGAGTCCGGGCGGCGAGCGATGCAACTGGCGGTTCAAACTGCCCGAGCGACGAACGCAACGCTCTGGCTGGTGCATGCAAGCGAGGTCGGCTTGGAGCACGGACTGCGCGAGTCGCCGCTCGGCGTTGCCGCCCACGCGCTGCGCCAGCGGATCAAGGGACGCTTCGAGAGCTCGCTGCAGAAGCTCGAGAGCGAGCGCAGGGAATGCGAGACCGCGGGCTTGAGTTGCCAGACTTCGTGCGAAGAGGGTCAGCCGTGGGAGACGATCCTCCGAACGGCCGTTTCGGTCAACGCCGACCTGATCGCCGTTGGCGATCCGGCGGGCTCAATTGGCTTGCCCGAGCGGTTGCTCGGCTCGACCGCCGAACGGGTCGTGCGACAGGCGCCCTGCTCGGTCTTGGTGGTTTGCGGGCGGACTCGAGAGGACTACCAAGGAGCTCGCATCGCGGTCGGGGTCGACTTCTCGCCTCACGGCATCGAAGCGGTTCGCTGGGCCCGTGACGTGGCGAGCGCCGTCAACGGGGAGGTCGCCCTGTTTCACGTGGTCCCTCATCCGATCACCGAAACCATGCTGCCCACTGAATGGCCGAGCGTGCTGAGGGGGCTCGCTTCGGCTGCACATGCACGGCTCACCCAACTCGTCGTCAGTGAGGGGCTCGCACCCAATACCTCGATTCGCGTGCTCGATGGCGCGGTTGGCAAGATGCTCTGCAATGCGGTCGCCGAAGCCGAGGCCGACTTGCTCTTCGTAGGCAGCAGGGGGCATGGGCGGCTGCGTGGCATCATGCTCGGAGACACCCCGCAGTACTGCCTGCGCTACTCTCCGGTGCCTGTGCTTGCCGTGCGTCCCTGATTCGTCAGGTCTCGAAGAGCGCCTCGAGTCGACGCCGATTCTCCTCGGCCGGCGCCGAGGTGTCGAGACGGACGTGCTCGGATTGCGGTAGCTCGTCGATGGGCTCGAAGCGTGCCTCGAACTCGTCGAGCAGGTCGGTTCGCGCGTCGCTTTCATGGGTGCCGCGCGCCTCGCGCTTTGCCAAGCGTTCGAGCAGCAGATCGCGCGGGGCGACACATTCGACCATCGTGAAAGGCACTCCTTGCCGCGCCGCAAGCGCGCGCGCGGCCGCGCGCGTCGCCGCGCTCCGAAATGACGCATCGATCACCACAGGACGTCCCGAAGCGAGGACTGTGCTTGCCGCCAACCAGAGCTCGCGGTACACGGCGTCGCTTGCGCTTGGCGAATAAGCTCCGGACCACGCGCCACCCGGCAACGATGCCTCGGGCGCGACGCCCATGAGATGCTTGCGGGTGCGGTCCGAGCTCACCACTGGCGCGGCGAGCAGCTCCCCGAGGAAACCCGCTGTCCGGCTCTTCCCGCTCGCGATCATCCCGCCCACGGCGACGAGTCTGGGCGAGAGCAGCGGCGGACGCTCGTACGCCAGCGACAGCATGAAGTAGCGCCGCGCTTCGCGCTTTGCGCGATCTCGCGTCGCGGCGGACGTCTCCGGATCGGCTGCCAGGAAAGAGGCGATCTTTCCCCGAACGAAAGCGCGGTAGCTCTCGTAGAAGTCGACGACCGAGTACAGTCCGTAGTCGTGCGTAGCTCGCGCGTAACGGGCGAGGAATCTCTCCGCGAGGTCGACACGTCCGTGCCATGCAAGATCCATCGACAGGAACGCGATGTCGGCGCACACGTCGCCAAATCGAAAACGGTCGTTGAACTCGATGCAATCGATGATGGCGATCGAGCCATCAGGCTCGAAGTAGACGTGCTCTAGGCGTAGATCCCCGTGCCCGTCGCGCACGCGTTTCGACTTGATCCGTGCGTTGAAACGGGGCGCGTCGGCAAGTATGCCAAGTTGCCAAGCTTCGATTTCTCGCGCTTGCTCCGGCGTCAGGTACTCGCCAATCGCATCGCGTGTTTGCGCGAAGTTCTCTACTACGTTTTGGCGGATCGTGCTGACCTCGCCGTGCTTGGCCGTTTCGGCGTCGCACTTTGCGTGCGCGTGAAACTCCGCCACGTGGTCAGCAAGGTCGTCGATGCGCTCGGGCGAGAGGGACCCTTTGGTCAACAGAGTGTCGCCTCGGTCCTCGTCGGACAAACGGCGCATGTGAACCGCCCAGTCGACGATACGGCCCTCTCCATCGACTGCGTGCATGCCATCTTCATCGACTGTCACCGGTACTACCCCGAGATACACGTCGGGTGCGAGCCGCCGGTTGAGTCGCACCTCCGACTCGCAGGCTTGTCTTCTCGCGTCGATCGTCGTGAAATCGAGGAAGCCGAAATTCACCGGCCGCTTGACCTTGAACACCTCGGACTCCGCCAGAAAGACCCACGAGATGTGGGTCTCGATCAGCTCAAAGCCGCTTGCCTGAAGGTCTGTTTTCACTTGGCTCATGTTTTTGCCGGGTGCTCTGCCAGTATACCAAGTGCAGGTCGCCCGCCCACGTTGCCGGCTCTTCGACTTGCGCTACTTAGATCAGGCGATGGCCAAAACATGGATAGTGGTGGCCCATCAGGCGGGCGCGCCCGACGGCGAGATCGATATCGACCGTCCCGGACGATCGTTTCGAAAGGTCATGGCCGTTTGAGGCGTGCTCTGGCAGCGACCGAAGCAAGCGAAGAGGTAAAAGAGATGGCGAATTTTGAGATGCCCGTGACTGACTACATGAGCACGCCTGTCGAGACCGTTCGCATCGGCGAGAGCCTGATCACTGCCAACGAGCTGTTTGTCGGACAGGGGGTTTCTGCGTTAGGCGTCGTCGACGACAACGGGGCGCTCAAAGGCGTGATCTCCAGAACGGACGTTCTGCACGCGGCGGTCTACGCCCATGGCGAGACCTTTCGCGTGCCCGACCGTCCGGTCGAGGAGCTGATGCAATCGCCGGCCGTCGCAGTCAGTCCGGATGCTAGCCTCGCGGACGCCGCCAAGTTGATGCTCAAGAATCGCGTGCACCGGGTTTTCGTCACCAGGGGTGAGCAGCCCGAGGGCGTGCTTTCGACTCGCGACCTCATGCGAGCAGTTCGTGAGAAGCGCCTGAAGGCGCCCATCGCCGAGATCGCGTCTCGCTCGGTCGTGAAGGTGAAGGCTGAGGACCCGATTGCGCTGGCGGTCGATAGGCTCGACCTCTCGAACAAGCACGGTTTGGTGGTCGTCGAGGGTGGCTTCCCCGTTGGCGTCTTCGATCAGGCCTGCGCCTTGGAGTCCCGTCGCCTTCCACCGAGCACCGCGGTCGAGCACGCCATGGACGTGCGCATCTTGATCCTGCCGGGCGAAATCGGAATGGGCCGCGCCGCGGAACAAGCCCTGAGCATGAACGTGCGCCGGATCCTGATCGAAGATGATCTCGGGGTATCGGGAATCGTCGGTGGTTTGGACTTCGCGAGGGTGATGGGGTGAGGGCCCCTTGTCAGCGTCAGCGTCTCACTTACACCACCCACCCACCCCCGCCCGTAATCCTCCCTGCGCGCCCCAGCGCTTCGCTCGGGGCTTGCCGGCGCGCTTGCGCCGGGCTTCGCCGTTCCGGCTCGCGACCCGGCATGTCTTTGGGGCTGCCAATGCCAGCCTTGAGTGCCAGTGCCAGTGCCGCCTACAACCACTTCTGAATATGCATTCCGAGCGCCGCTGGCCTCATCGGCGCTCGGTTCCTTGGGAGTACCCGGAAGCGAAGCTCGTGGCCGCCGCTTGCTCTCACGGCGAAGGCGCCTCGCCAGGTGCTGCGGTTTTCGGCGCCCTCCGATTCAAAGGAGACGACGATCCGGGATGACGGCTCGTTCTTTTTTCGGCCGAACGAGACGACCGCTTCGACCTCGAGGTCTCGGGCGTCGAGCCCGGGATGGTGGAGCGTCAACTCGGCCGAGACGTGCGTCCCGACGACGATCTCGTTGCTGCTCAGACCTCCAAAGCGCACGCTCTCCATCGTGATGTCGTTCCAGTGCGTGCGGACTTCTTCGGCAACGTCGGCGAGGGCGAAGAGTGGACGATAGTTCGACTCGCGAAGCGCGATCGCATCTTGCATGGCGGGCTCATAGAACATGTCCGCATAGTTCGTGAGCATTCGACGGGACGAGAAACGCGGAATGATGCTCGCCATGCTCGCCTTCATGCGTTCGACCCACGCGACCGGCACGCCCTCCGCATTGCGATCGTGGTACTCGGGCAGAATTTCGCCCTCGAGCAGCGCCATCGTGATCGCACGGTCGTACGCGCTCGGATCGTGAATCGAAGACGAGGGCAGGTCGATTACCCAGCCATTATCCCCTTGGTAGCCCTCGAGCCACCAACCGTCATCGACGCTGAGGTTCACACAGCCGTTCATGGCGGCTTTCATACCCGAGGTGCCGCTCGCTTCGAGCGGGCGCGTTGGCGTGTTTAGCCAGACGTCGCACCCGGCAACCATCCGGCGCGCCTCGTCGATCGAGTAGTCCTCCATGACGATGACGCGGCCCGCAAGCGAGGGGTGCTTCGAAGCCTGGTAGACTCGCTGGAGGAGCGCCTGGCCATGCCCATCGGCCGGGTGGGCCTTGCCGGCATAGATCATCGTGGCGCCCAGGGTGCCTTCGAGGAGCTTGGCAAGGCGCTCGGGATCGGCCAGCAACAAGTCGGCGCGCTTGTACGGGGCAAAGCGCCGCGCAAAGCCGATCAGCAGACGGTCCTCGTCGAGGTGGTCGAGGATGTCCCGCAGCAGCGACAGGTCTTCGCGACGCCTCGTCCAACTCTGGGTCAGGTGCTCTTTCAGCCAGTCGATGTAGTCGGCGCGCAGCTCGCGATGAATCGACCAAATCTCAGCCGGGTCGTGTTTGCGGAGCCACTTCCACTGGAACCGATCTTCGATCCTGTTGCGCCAATCGTGCCCCATCTCGCGCTCGAAGAGGCGTTGCCATCGCGGCGCCACCCAGGTCGAGACGTGGACGCCGTTGGTGATGCTGGTGCAAGGGACGTCGTCTGCGTCGTCGAGCTCGGGATAGAACTGGAGAAACATGTTGCGGGCGACTTCACCGTGCTTCGCGCTCACGCCGTTGATCCGCTCGCAGTTTCTCACGGCGAGCGCGGTCGTGCCGAACTCGTTCGGAGCGCCGTTTGGTGTATTGCCGATCGCCATCAGGCGCGGCCAATCCATACGAAGCACGTGCTCGAAGCGCGTCAGATACGGGCGCACCATCTCTTCGGGGAAGTGGTCGTGCCCTGCTGGCACCGGAGTGTGTGTCGTAAAGACAGTCGTGTTGCGGATGTACTCGAATGCTTCTCGTGACCTGAGACCGTGGCGCTGAATCAAGTGAGCCGCGCGCGCGATGATCAAGAACGCGCTGTGCCCCTCGTTCATGTGGAACACGTCTGGCTCGATATCGAGCTCGGTCAGCATTTGGTATCCGCCGAGGCCCAGGATCATCTCTTGACGCAGACGATGCGCAGAGTCGCCGCCGTAAAGACGGTTGGTAATCGCTCGGTCCTCCGGACGGTTCTCGGGCAGGTTGGTATCGAGCAAGAACAGCGGCACCCGTCCGACCTCGAGTCGCCAAGCGCTCACTTGCACGGGCCCAGTCGGCAGTGGAACCGTCACCCTGAGCGGCGCGTACTGACCAGCCATCACCTGCTTGAACGGCGGGCTCCCGAAGTCGTTGGTGTCGCTGAGGTGCTCTTGGTGTCCGTCCCGGTCGATCATTTGGCGGAAGTAGCCATCATGGTAGGCCAGGCCAACGGCGCACAAAGGCAAGTCCAAGTCGCTGGCGGCCTTCAGATGGTCGCCGGCGAGAATGCCGAGGCCGCCCGAATAGAGCTTCAGAAACCCAGCGATGCCGAACTCCATGCAGAAGTACGCAATTCTAGGGTCCTTGGCCTGCGTCGCCTCGGACATCTCGCGAGCGGACCGTGCAACGTCGGCGACGTAGCCTTCGTCCAACGCGAGGTTCATCAAACGCTCGGGCTTGACCTGATCGAGAAGAGCGTGCGGGTTCTCTTCGAGTTTGAACCACAGCTCGGGATCGATCTTCTTGAACAAGGAGGCGACTTCGGGGTGCCAGCGCCACCAGAGATTGGCGGCGATGTCTTGAAGCGGTCGCAGCTCGCTCGGGAGCGCGTTGGTCACCGAGAAGGTGCGAGTGTAGGGGGCGGCCTCCTCGCCCTCCTTGGCGGGAGGGATCACGAATGCACCGAAGACGCCGGAATCTCCCGAGATCGTTGGCGTCGACGGGACGCTCAGCCGCTCCATGGGCAGTTCCTTGCGTCGGGCTGCGCCGGCCTCCAGCGCGAGCTGGTGTGCCCGCTCATAGTGCTCCATGAAGTTCGACCAGTCGGTCAGCGCCGCGGTTTCGAGCGAAGCTTGCCCGAGAGCTTCGCGATCCTCGGGTGGCAGATCGATGAACTCGAGCATGGCCTTCTTGAGGACGTCGCTCACCTCGTCGAAGGACACTCCCTCGCGCTTGAGCACGCGAACACCGGTGCGCTTGCCTTCGCCAAGTGAGGCGGCCCAGCGCCCGAATCCGGCGCGGTCGGTCGTGATCGCGGGGACCCCGAAGGCCACGGCCTCGAGCGGCGTGTAGCCCCACGGTTCGTAGAAGGAGGGGAATACGCCGAGGTCCGCCCCGGGAAGGAGGTCCCAGTACTTCTGGCGAATCAATAGGTCGGTGCCGTCGAGGTAGATCGGGACATGCACGACGTGCACGGGTGCGCCGTGCGTGTTCTCGACGCCCAACGCGTTGAGCTGATTGGTGATCGGATCGTTCGCCTCGTCGACCAGGTCGTGCGTGCAGCGCAGTGGCGACCCCGCCGCGGAGCCATGCGCGCGATCCCACAGCGCGCGCTTCGGCTCTGCGTGACCGGCCGGAAGCATGGCATATACGATCACCCGTTTGCCGTCGCGAGACGCAAGCTCTTCCGGTAGGCCGAAGGCTGCCTCGAAGTAGACGTCCACGCCCTTGTTGACGTACTCGTATCGGCCGGCGAGCGCGAAGATGAGCGTCTTTTCGCGGTCGTATCGGTCGCCGGTCGTGAGCTCTGCGAGCTTGAAAAGCTCCTCTCTCGCCTGCTGGCGTTGCTCGTGAGCGACTGGTTTGGCGCCAAACCCGTTGGGCAGAATCACGTCTGGCGTTCGGCCTAACAGATACCGGCATTCGAGCGCGGTGATCTCGCTAACGGTCGTGAAGACGTCTGCCTCGCGCGCCGCGACGGATTCCATCGAATGCTTCGACGAGACGTTGAGCTCTTTCGCGGCCACTTCCGGGTCGACGTTCGGCAGCGATTGGTAGAAGTTCGGGTCTGCGCGGCGTCCTGCCAGCGAGCGTCCGAGCATCGTTGCATGGGTCGTGAACACCGTGCCGATCTCAGGCGCCGCCGTCTGGAGGTGTAGAATCGCGGCGGCGGACATCCACTCGTGGGCCTGCACGAGGGCTTTCTGCCGTCCGGGCAGCAGGAAACGGTCACGAATGTGTTCGATGATCATGCCTGCCGCGTGTGCAAACAAGACCGGGTCGTAGTAGTCCCAGGCGCCGAACAACGAATCGAGCCCGTACTTCTCCCAGTAGCGGCCGAGAATCTCGTCCTTGCGCGGGTAGAGGCTCGAGTGATTGATCAGCAGGCACCGAGGCTCCCCTGGCACGAGCCAACGGCCCATCTCGATCCCGATCTCGTGGTCTCGAAGCGATTCGGCAAGCGCGCTATCCCAAATATCGGGGCGAAACTCGGGGGCGACCCCCTCGGCGCGTGGGACGTCGGGGCCGATCGTGATGTATCGGTCTTCGCCGTGGCGCTGCTGAACCTCCGGGACGCGGCTCGCCAACACGGTGTGGATACCGCCCACCATGTTGCAGACTTCCCAGGAGATTTCGAAGAACACCGCTCTGCTCATGGTCGAGTTCGCTTTTCCGCGGGCGCCAACACAGAGAGCTTCAAGTCTTTCATGACGTTCATATAGTGGATAAACGCGTCGTAGGGTCCCTCATAAGGGCTGAAGTAGTCGTGCACCTCGCCGTCTGAGGCCAATTTGGTCGCCATGTAGTAGAAATGGTCCGATGTCTGCAAGCGTCTCCATAGGGCGAGAAGATGAGAATTGTTGCGACGGCGGACCGCCGGGCCGATCGAGTAAACTTCGTTCAGCGCCCGCTGCTGCATGGCGTTACCGCGCCAGGCGCTGATGTCGCGAGCCGCATCGGCCCAGGATACCGTTCGATGGAAGGGGAGCTCGCCTAGGGCGGGGTAGCGGTCGACCACCTGGCTGGGCGTCTGGATGTCCCAATGGGGGTGGGTGAACAGGAGGTCGGGTAGGTGCTCGAGGAAATCGAAAATACCCGTCTCCTTCCACTGGTGCTCACCGAACGTTTCGTAGTCCATGAACAGATTGATGACGTCCCCGACACCGCTATGGCCGTGAACCCAGCCGGCGAACTTCTCAGCCGTCAATGGATACTCCGCCCAGGCTCGGTTCGAGAAACGAAACGCGATGTCGTCGGAGAGCTTGTAGTTCTTGGCGAGAAGGCGCATTTCGCGCCCGGCGACCTTGTAGACGAAATTGGGGCTTCGCCAATCCAGGATGTCGTCGGCGCCTTCACAGAGCATCGCGTCAAACCCGAGGTCCGCGATGAATTGCCCGATTTCGTCGTTGTAGATGAGCTCCGTGTTCCGGAAGATGCGGGGGGTTTGGCCGAACTCCTTCTTCATGAGCTCGATCTGCATGTCGATCTGGGCTCTAAATTCGTCCTTGTCGTAGAGCGCGGCAAGGCTGTGATAATACGTCTCGGCGACGAACTCGACAGCCCCGGTTTCGGCGAGACGCACGAAGCTGTCCATCACCTCGGGCGCGTATTTCTTCATCTGCTCGATGGCGACGCCAGTAAGCGCGTACGAGATGCGAAAGCGACCGTCGGTACGCTCGATCAGACGCAGCATCGAGTTGTTCGCTGGTAGGTAGCACTTGTCAGCCACCTTCCGAAGGACTTCGGCGTTGAGCTTGTCGTCGAAATACTCGTGGTCGCGACCGACCTGGAGCGCACCGTACGGCCGTAGTCGATACGGCTGGTGCACCTCGAAATAAAAACAAACCGACGGCATGATTCACCTCAACCCCGCACGACCGATTCGTATACCGGCACGAGCTTCTCTGCGGCAGCATCCCAGTGGATGTGCCGAATCTCTTCGCGCGCGCGCTCGACGAGTGTGCGCCGGAGCTCGGGCAGCTCCAATATCGCCACGATCTGGCTCGCCATCTTGTCGACGTCCCAGAAGTCGACCTTGAGCGCGTTTCGCAGCACCTCGGAAACCCCGGACTGCTTCGACACGACGACGGGTCGGTCGTAGCTCATCGCCTCGAGCGGCGCGATGCCGAATGGCTCTGACACCGAGGGCATCACGTACACGTCCGCGGTCGAAAAAGCACGCTCGATCTCGGCGCCCCGCAGCCACCCAGGGAAGCGAAACGACTCGGTGATTCCGAGGTCTTCGACGAGCGCCTCCATTCGCGGAAGCATGTCGCCAGCCCCCGCCATGATGAACACCGCGTCGGGCACGTGCTGCAACACGCGTGCGGCAGCTTGGACGAAGTACTCGGGCCCCTTCTGAAACGTCACCCGGCCGAGGAACAGGACGACCGGACCGGTCGTTCTGCGCTGCTCCTTGTAGGCTTGAACCGTCTCGCGGGCGTAGACGCCATTGTGAACGACCGAGATCTTGCGGAGTGGGGTCCCGTGTACCTGGTTGATCAGGCTACGCGTGTAGTAGCTGACTGCGATGACCCGAGTCGCATGCTCCAGTCCCAAGCGCTCAATCGACACGATGTCACGATCGGCGCCGTGACCTGCGCGGTCGTACTCGAGGCTATGCACATGGACCAATAGAGGCGCGCCGATGCGGTGCGCGATCTCGACGCCCGCCGGGAAGGTCATCCAGTCGTGCGCATGCACGAGGTCGTACTTGTTGCCCGCGACGCGCCGTGTAGCCGCCATGGCATACCGACCGACCTCGGCGAAGAGGTTCTCGCCGTAGTGGGCATCGCTCGGCGCTTCATCTGTGAGGGGCAGATCGCCTCCTGGGACGTGCACGTGCTCGAGGCGAGTGATCGCTGCTGGGGGCCCAGGAAGTGGTCGGTGCTGCCCTCGGGCCATCATTCTTTCGACGGCCGTGGGGGCGAGCTTGTGGGTCGCTATGAGCTCTTGATACGTCGCTTCGTCGAGGTAGGGCTTGAGCATCGCCGGGACTCGGATCGTCCGCACTCGGGTCGCCGTGCCTTCGCGGGCTTCGGCTTGGGTGGCCTCGACCGCGGCAATGAAGTTTGGATCCGTCGCGAGCGCCGGCTCGGCGGCGAGCAGCGCAGCGAAGCGCGCGGGGATATGGGCCGGCGTCTCCACCCGAGTCTCGGGTGCCGGGTCCGCCGAGTCCGCTCCGAGCAGGTGCATGTGAGGCGCGTCTTCCTCGCCGTAGAGCTTGGGCACGAGAAAGTCGATTTCGATGCCGCGCTTCGCCAACGCAGTGGTCAGGCCTTCGCATGCCGTGCCAAGACCGCCGCTGATGTGAGGAGGGTATTCCCAGCCGATCATCAAGATCTTCATGGGCCTGCCATCTTGGCGACGCGGAGCACCTCGGACACGCTCCATGCCTGTGCGGGGGTGCCACCCGGACGGTGAGGTGCGTCTCCATCGAACACCTCGCCGATCTGTCCGATGCAGCCTTCGGTCCGGAGATGTGCGCTGAGCGCCGCCAATGCGGGCATCATTTCTTCTTTCGCAGCCTCAGAACCTTCGACCGCGGCGACCGCGTCGGCGTACAGCCCCAGCAGCCACGGCCAGACCGTACCCTGATGGTATGCACGGTCCCGCTCGGTTTGCGCGCCTCGGTAAAACGGTCGGTAATCCGGGTCGTCGGGCGAAAGCGTACGCATCCCTACGGGGGTCAGGAGCTTGTCGCGCACCGCACGCAGCGCCCGTTGCTTTCGCTCCTTTTGAATCGGAACGCCGGGCAACACCAAAGCCCAAAGCTGGTTCGGTCGCAGCTTGCCGTCGCCATGATGTCCGTTGTGTGTGTCCGTCAAGAAGCCCTGATCATGAAGCCAGAACTTTTCCTCGAAGTGATCGGAGAGTTTCTTCGCCGTTTCGCTCCACGTTTCGATGAATTCCGGGCGGAGCTTTTTGGCCCAGCGGAGAGCGGAAAGAAGGCCCGAGAGCCACAGCGCGTTGAGGTCGACGGCGTACCCTTGCCGGGGCGTGACCGCGTGGCCGTCGACGAGCGCATCCATCCAAGTGAGCGCCCACGGCCCCTGCTCGACGAACAAGAACCCCTGTGCGTCGATCCGGACGCGTGAATCAGCGCCCGCCGCGATGCTCTCGATCAGATCGAGGCATGCCTCCTGAAGCGGGGCGATTCGCTGGCTTCGTGTACGTTTCGAGACCAGCGAAGTCGCGCGAATGAACAGAAGCGACGCGTCGATGGCCTCGCCGTTGGAGGGCACGTCGCCGCTTTGCGGGATGTTGGGGACGAGGCCGTTTTCGAGACGGCTCGCCAGGGATTCGAGGATATCGAGAGCCTTGCCGACCTCGTCGCGGGCCAAGCAAAGGCCAGGTAGGGCGATCAAGGTGTCGCGCGACCACTCTCCGAACCAGGGGTAGCCCGCGATGACGCCCGTGCGGCCTCCGTCGAGCTCGACGAGATAAGCATCCGCGGCATCTTCGAGCTCGCGCACGAAGGAACGATGAGGTGCGAGGACCGAGCTCAGCACTTGGGGCTCGTGGGAGGTCGCCCGCGTGGTGCCGAGTCGGATGCAAAATGCCCCGTCGTGTTCGAGTCGCAGCCGGAACTCACCCGGTGTGAACAGGTCCTCGGCGTCGTCGTAGCCGCGCGCGCGCTCCCACTCGTAGTGGACGCCCTCGTACCAATGCCCGTCAGCGTGGAATCGACTCGAAGCGCCGTGCATGCTCGCGATCAACGGAGGGACGTTCTTGTACGGATGCATGACGACCCGGAGCGAATCGCCCTGCTCGACCTCGATTTCGCCGTTCATGAACGAGTTCGCGAAAGTGAGCTTGTGAATCGGGCGACACCGAATCAGTGGGCGGAGCCGAAGGTCGACTGGCTTCTGGAGACCCTCGATCGAATACCGAATCCAGACCGCATCAGCGTCGTCCTCGAGCCAGAGCTCCCGGGTCACCGTCAGACCGGCGAACTGGTAGGTCCAGCGGGGCAGCGGCTCGAATCGGGTGAGGTAGTCGACGCCCGTCGGCTCGACGGTGCTGCCCCAGTCGTAGCTGTGCAACGCGATCTCCTCGTCGGCTCCGACGTCGAACCACTCCTCGACTTCCGCGACCATGTTGAGTGGCTCACCGACGCCCGGCTCTCGAACTGTCAGAAGGCTGTGATACTTGCGGCGCGGGCAGCGATCGATCGTTCCCATCGCGAACGAGCCGCCCCGATTCACGCTCAACCACTCCGCGTCCGGGGTCGTCGCTGCGGCGGTGACTTCGGTGGAGTCCTCGGAGCTCCCCGGCTCCCTCGAAAGAAGACGCAGCCCTGGCGCGCCATCAGAGCGAGCAGGAAACCAACTGGGCAGAATCACGACACATACCCCCTGAGAAAAAGGTCCGGCCGGAAGAGCCGGATCAGAAGCATCCTCCTAAGCAGGAGGCGTGCCAAAGCCTGGCCTGAAGACCCGGGCCGTTCCGTCACAAACAGACAACATTAACGGTCCCTACGGCGCAATGAATGCGGGTTCAAGCAGTCATCGCGCAACCGGTGCGCCTTTCTAGCCACGCGCCTCGTACCACGCTTTCTCCAAGGCCTCCTGGTCATTGGGGTGCGCGATGGAAATCAGCAATTGCGCTCGCTCGTTGAGTGTCTTGCCGTAAAGGTCCACCGCGCCGTTCTCGGTGATGATGAATTGGACGTGGGCCCGCGTCGTGACGACCCCGGCACCCGCTCGGAGCGTTGGCACGATTCGGGGGATTCCTTTCGCGGTACGGCTGGTCAGCGCGATGATCGGCTTTCCACCTTCGGAGGTCATCGCGCCGCGGATGAAATCCATTTGACCGCCGACACCGGAGATCACCCGGTGTCCGATCGAATCGGCACACACCTGACCCGTGAGATCGATCTCTATGGCAGAGTTGATCGCTGTCACCTTGGGGTTCCGGTTGATGACGTTGACCCGGTTCACGTAACCGATGTCGTATTGCGCGACCGACGGGTTGTCGTCGATGAAGTCGTAGAGGCGCCTCGTGCCGACGACGAAGCCGGATATCGTGCGACCTGGATGGACCTTCTTGAGACTATTGTCGACAGCGCCGCACTCGAGGAGCGGCAGAAGCCCGTCCGACCACATTTCCGTATGGACGCCGAGATGACGATGGCTCTTCAGCGCCGCCAGCACGGCGTCCGGCACTGCGCCGATCCCCATTTGGAGAGTCGCCCCGTCCTCGATGAGCTGGGCTGCGTGGTGCCCGATGGCCTTCTCCTCCTCAGTCGGCGGAGCGGGAGATGATTCGGGCAGAGGCTCGTCGTGCTCGATCAGCCAATCGAGCTCGTCGATGTGAACGAAGCCGTCGCCGTGCACACGGGGCATGTGCGCGTTCACCTGTGCGATGACCACCTTCGCCGAGTCGACTGCGGCTCGCGCGACGTCGACCGAAACGCCGAGGCTGCAGTAGCCGCGCTTGTCCGGGGGAGAGACCTGCACCAACGCGATATCGAGCGCGCGCCTCCCGGAGCGGAAAAGAGCCGGGATCTCCGACAGGAAGCAGGGGAGGTAATCGATCCGGTCGCCGTCGAGTTGCCGACGCATGTTGTCCCCCACGAACAGGTTCGCGACCCGAAACGAGCGCTCGTACTCGGGTCTTGCGTACTCCGCGTCGCCCGACGTGTGGAGGTGGATCAACTCGACGTTTCGGAGCCTGCTTGCTTCGCCGAGCAGCGCCTGGATCAACGCCAGAGGCGTGGCGGCGCCGCCGTGAACGAACACGCGCTGATTCGAGTTGATGTGATTGACCGCTTCGTCTGCGGTGCAGAGCTTCGACATGGAAAAAGGCTAGTCCTTCGTGCGAGGGGGTTGCGGCTCGGGCTCCGGCTCGAGCTCTCCGGGCGGCGGCTTCGGGCGTCGCTCCAGGTCGACCTCGAGCACGGGGGGTGGGTTCGGTAGGTTCAGCGGTCCGGAGGTTCGCAGAACGTTGCCTTCCGGCGGGTCGACCTTTCTCTCAGGCTCGTATTCTTCGGCCTGACCCATCTCCGTGCCCTGGGCGCCTCGAACACGGCCGCTCGCGCAGCCCGCGAGAATGCAGGCGAGGCAGACGCCCTGAACGAATGTGCGGATGAGCTTGGTCATTGGTTGGCCTTTCGCCGCTCGTCGGGCGTTAGCGCGGGCTTGACCTCGAGCATGGTGTGGCACTGGTCGCACGTCGAGAGGAGTCTGCCGAAGATCTCTGCCTGACCCCAACTCGTCGGATCGTCTTCGAGGAGCTCACCTGGCTTGGGGACGTACTCGTCCTCGTGTGCTTTGCCTTCGACCGCGGCGGCAAAGGCCAAGTCGTGCACCTCATAGGCGAGGCGTGTCACACCCGTGTGGCTTTCGTGGTCGGGGTCGTGCCGACCATGAAGGGGCGCCTCGGCCAGAAGCTCTGCTGCGTTCTGAAACTCGGCTGTGGAGTCTGCCAGGAGGGCTTCCCACATGCGCTCGACGGCCCAGTAGTGGCGGCGCATGTGCATCTTCAGGTCTTCTCCGTGGGGAGCGGGCTCGAGCTTGATGGGAGGTCCGCGGTCGAGTGCATGGTGACATTGGCCGCAGGCATAAGAGAGCCGGGCAAAGCCCATGCACGCCTCCTCGAGGTCGCTTGCCTCGCGCACCTGCTCCACGAGCTCTCGGGTGATGCGCGCGTACTCCTTGCCCTGTTCAGGCGTAGGGACGTGTTCCATGAAGAAAGCGAGCTTGCGCATCGCCTGCTGGGCGACCTCGAGCTCATCCCGGATCAAGGCGTTTCGCGCAACCACTGAGAGGCCGGCATGCTCTTGCATCACCTTGTCGAAGTTTTCGGGCATGCCCCCGTCGTCCGGCGCCTGCTTCGAGCCGCACTCGCAGCCGCTCGATAACGCCATCGCAAACCCCAAGACAATGACCCGCCCGAGCATCTCGGCCCTATCATGCGCCCTCCGCGGGTTCATTCAAGGAGCCGTGTAGGGGTCTGCGGGTCGTGCGTGGCGCTAGGCCTACCGGCCTTCGTGCGTGAGCAACAGCGGCACCTGGCTCTCGTGGAGGAGGCGTCGAGCGACGCTTCCGATGAGGAGGCGTTCTATGCCGCTCTTCCCCGTCGTGCCCGCACAAATGAGCGTTGCGTCGACGTCCTCCGCAATTTGGAGGATCCCCCCGGCGGGGTCGCCGGTCACGAGGTGGGTTTGGGCGTTCTGCGGGTCCGTCGAGAAGATCTCTTTGGAGTCCGCCTCGAGCATCTCCTGAAGACCGAGGCGAAGGGCCTCCCGACGCTTCTCCGCGGCTTCCCCAACGACGGCGCCGCGGTCGGTGTACTCGCCCCACACGTCGAGGTAGCTGTGCACCAAGTGAAGGGATCCGCCGAACACGCCATGAATCGCCCGCGCGACTTCGGCTGCTCGCTTGGCCGGGCCGGAAAAATCGTACGCGATGACGATGGAGGTCGGCGGCTTTTCATGTCCTCCCGGAGGAACTACGAGGATTGGCGTGTGCACGGTCTTGATGACGCGCTCGGTGACGCTTCCGTACATGAGCTTCGAAACGCCCGTGCGGCCGTGGGTTCCGACGACGACTAAGTCGACGTCGTGTTCCTTGGCATAGTCTCGAATGACCTCGTGCACCGTGCCCTCGCGGATCGCCGTAAAAAGCTCGACGCCCGTGTCAGCGATGGTCTTGGCCTGCGCGTCCAGCGCTTCCTGCGAATCGTTGAGAATCCGAGTGACGGCTTCCGGGCCTGGGCTGTAGCTCAAGTCCATCAAGAGATACGTCGGAACCACGGGCGTATGCAGGAGGTGTAGCTTTGCCGACCATCGCTTGGCCAGGTCGACGGCATAATCGACCGCGTGCTGGGCGTTGTCCGAGAAGTCGGTGGGCACGAGGATTTGATTGATCTGCATGTGGCCTCTCTTGTCTCGTGAAGTCGCTGGCCTCGCTAGCCGCCGAAGGTATCATTCGGCATGATGTGATCGTGGAGGAGCTTCTCGTTCACGTATTCCCGCTCCTCCTCTTCGATGTCCTTGCGCAACATCTGCGCCAGCTTCACCACGCTGGCTTTCAAATCGTCCGATGAGCTCGCCTCGCGAATCTGATCGACCAAGCGGTCTAGCTCCTGGCGTTGATCGGCGTGCTCTGCGTGAAGGTGGCGGACCCGTTCTGGACCGAAGCCGTCCGCCTCGTTGATGGCGGGTACCATGTGGGCTTCCTCGAAGTTCATGTGCAGCTCCAAAATCCCGCGGAGCGCATAGGCGGCCCGCTTGACCTGGTCGGCGCCCACCGTGCCATCGCCTAGGTGCGTCACACCGGTCTCGAGCTCGGACAGCATCTGTTCGATCTCACGGTGCTGACTGAGTACCTTCCGCCGCACTTCGGAGGGCATCAACGGTTCGTCGCTCATGGGTTCCTCCCGTTCCTCATCTTCCGCTCGGATGTGATGCAAAGAATGCGCCAAACGTTTAGCAGGATTTCGCTTCGCAGGACACGCAAGTTCTGCGCCGGACTGGAATGTTTCGCAGAACATGCGTGTTTCTCGCTATGCTTTGCAGCCAATACCTGCAACCCAGGTTGGCACGAAGCTTGATAGCGGAAGGGTAAACATGGACCAGCCTCGAACGATTCTCGTCGGTACCGACTTCTCCGACATCTCGGACGAAGCGTTGCGAGCGGCGTCTCTCTACGCCAGGACCTTCAACTCCCGCGTGCTCGTTACCCATATTTTCGACCCGACTCCCAACGTTCCGCCAGTGGTCTGGTCCCGTCCGGACCTTCTGGAGCGCAGCATCCGCATCGAAATCGAGGATGCCATCCGCGAAACTCTGACCGGCAAGACCGCGGAGTTGTTGAAGGGGGTCTCCGAGGTCGAGCTCAGCGTGGTTCAGCATCCTTCCCCAGGCCGGGCGCTCGTCGAGATCGCCGAAGACGAAGAAGTGGATCTCGTCATCCTGGGCTCGCACGGTCGGAGTGGCCTATCGCGGGCCTTCCTCGGCAGCGTCGCCGAGCGAGTCGTTCGACATGCGCCGTGCCCCGTATTGGTGGTGCGGGGTCGTTGTGACCACGAGCCGAAGCACGGAGAATAGCTAGTGTCATTGATCCCACGTTTGGTCGTTGCGTATGATTTCTCGGACCCGGCGAGGCGGGCCTTCGAGCTCGCGGTATTCATGGGTCGGCAGCTCGGCGCGGATGTCCACGTCGTCACGGTCCTCGACTCGAAGGAATCGAAGCCAGGCGCGGCCGGCGATGAGCTGGACGACCTCCGGAAGCTCCTCGAGATGCGGACCGCCGGTACAGTCAAGTCGGACGACGTGAAGCTTCAGTGCCACGCGCTCGCTGGCGAGCCTGCGGATGCGATCGTGGCGATCGCCAAGGAGATCGATGCGCCACTCATCATCTGCGGGACGACCGGCAAGGGTGCCGTGGCGCGGACACTGCTTGGCAGCGTGTCTCACGAGCTCGTTCACAAGAGCGGCGCAATCGTGATGTCGGTGCCGTAGCCTCGAGCGCTACGACCCAGGACCGACGAACGGCGCTTCGACGAGGCGGGTACCCTTGCGGCCCTCGTTCCCTTCCATCGAGATCGAGAGCCGAATCTTGATGCCGCGCTTCATTTGCTCGGCGGGCAACTGGGCGAGTATTGGAAGATATGTGCTGCCTAGCGAGTCGAGCTCGATGCGCGTCTGCGGAATGATGTACTCGATGCCGCTTTCGGTCTCGGGTGTGACGACGAACGTCTGCCGTTCCGAGGTCTTGTTGATCAGGTGTACGCGCACGGCGTTCCGCACCTGTCCATCGATGACGGAGAACGGGGCCCCTTCGAGGCGTAAAACGTTGGTCTCGAACTGCGAGCTTTGTGCGAACGCAAACGCGGCGCCGATGAGCCACAATGTCGCGATACCGCCGTAGAAGAACAAGCGCGGGCGTCCCAAGTGCTTCGCCTTGCCCTCGAGTCCGTTGAGCGAGTCGTAGCGGACGAGACCCTTGTCCCGCCCGACTTTCTCCATGATCTCGTCGCAGGCGTCGACACATGCGGCACAGCCAATGCACTCCATTTGCAGGCCGTTTCGAATGTCGATGCCTGTCGGGCACACGACCACGCAGCGTTTGCAGTCGATGCAGTCGCCGTTGCTAGGGTCACTTGCTTTGCCGCGGGGCTCGCCGCGGTTGAAGTCGTAGCCGATCACCATGGTGTCGCGGTCGGTCATCGCTGACTGAAGGCGGCCGTAGGGGCAGATGATCAGGCAGAGCTGCTCACGGAACCACGCGAAGTTGAACCAGAGGATACCGGACATCACGATCACCCAGGTGAACGCGGTCGGGTGCTCGGCGGGGCTTCGCTGCACCATGTCGACGACCGAGGGCAGGGAAACGAAGTAGCTGATGAATACGTGCGAGAGGAGAAGCGCGAGCACGATGTAGATCGCGTGCTTGAGGGTCTTGCGCCAAACCTTGTCGAAAGTGACTCCTGCGGCATTCCTGCGAAGACGCTGCGCGCGCGGGCCCTCGATCCAGCGTTCGACGCGACGAAACACCCCTTCGAGGAAGACGGTTTGGGGGCATGCATAACCGCACCAAAGGCGGCCTTTGATGGCGGTGACGATCAAGAGCGAGAGGCCGACACCGCTCAAGAGGAAGAACATGAGCCAAAAGTCCTGCGCGTTGAACACGCTGCCGAACAAGTAGAAACGGCGGTTCACGATGTCCATGAACACCGCGGGATGGCCTCCGATCTTCACGAAGGGCAGCACGACGTAGATTGCGATCAGTGCGGCGAAGAAGATGTAACGGAGTCGCGTGAAGCGGCCATGCACATCTGCGGGATGGACGTAGTTACGGCTGCCATCGGACCGAAGAGAGCTAGCGTGTTCCCCGACGACTGGCAGTTTCGAGCTCATAGTGCCCCCTTTAGGGCCAAGGGCCTATTCGGCAACCTGGCCGTCGGGCTTCCAAACCACTGCGTTCTCCTCGACGGGCTTGCCCCCTTCGAGGTTGGTGTTTCGCAGCGTCAGAACATACGCAGTCACTTGGCTCACACCCTCTTCACCGAGAATGGGTCCCCAGGGAGTCATGCCTTTCTCCGGCACGCCATTCGTAACCGTCGCGTAAATGTCGCTCGGTGCGCCGCCGTGGATCCAGTATTCATCGGTGAGGTTCGAGCCGAGGCCCACCCGGCCCTGGCCTTGGTCATGGCACGCATAGCATTGCGTCGTGAAGATCTTCTTGCCCGCCTCGACGGCAGCTTCGTCATCCATCAAAGCGATGAGGGACTCGTCGGTGACGACGCTGCGTTCGGAGGCGGCGGCGGCCATCTGTTCGGCATACACCTCCGGCTGGAGCTTCCCGATCCCATATTCGTGGTAATAGAACCAATATACCAGCCCGAAGGCGATCGCTCCGTAGAACGTGAGCAGCCACCAAGTCGGAAGGTTGTTGTCGGCTTCCTCGATATCGTCATAGACGTGGAGGATTTCGCCTTGGATTTCATCGGTTCGCTTGCCCTCACTCATGGGGTACCTCCAACTCCTCTTCGAGGGGAATGCGTGCGTTGTGATCCGCCTCGGCTGCGCTCATCCGCATCACGCGAACGACTACGACTAGAAACACGGTGAAAAACAGAAGCAGCGCGATGACTGGGTAGAGCAACGCGGGGCTCTGCGCGAAGAACTCTGAAGCAAACCGGCTCATTGCCCTGCCTCCTCTCCTGCCGCAGCGAGCGCCTCGCCTTCGGGCACTTTGCCCAAACGTTGCAGGTACGCGATCAGCGCGACCAGGCGGCTGTTGACGACCAACTCGCAGCCTTCGATTTCCGCCTCGCACACTTTCACGCCCGCTTGCTCGGCTAAGCCTGCCGCGATTCCGGCGGCGGCAGTCTGAGCGTCCTGTTCGGACGTTTGAATCTGCTCGGGCTTATACGGGACACCGACGTTTCTCAGGGCCCGCATCTTCGCGGCGGTGCCCGAAAAGTCGACGGTCCACGTCGCGAGGTGCGGGTAGGGCGGCATGTTGGAACCAGGCGAGATCTCGCGAGGGTCGATCATGTGTTTGTAGTGCCAGACATCGGCGTACTTGCCGCCGACACGCGCCAAGTCCGGACCGATGCGGCGAGAGCCCCACTGGAACGGATGGTCGAAGATCGAGTCGTCGATCGTAGAAACGGCGCCATAGCGCGCGGTCTCCCAGGTGAACGGTCGAATCATCTGCGAGTGGCAGGTGTAGCAACCTTCGCTGATGAAGACGTCCCTGCCTTCGAGCTCGAGCGGGGTGTAGGGCACGTTCTTGGTAGTTCGAATCGACTCGGGCACCGAGATGACCATCGGGATGATCTCTGCAACGCCGCCGACCAGGATGCCGATCGTTACGAGTACCGTGAAGACGCCTGCACGACCTTCGAGCACGCTGTGCCATGGGATTTTCTCACTGCCTCGGTCACGAATCATGATGGCGATCGCTGCGACGGCCCACATGATGGCGAAGAGCGCGAGGACCGTGCTGATCAAGCCGTCGAAGAGCACCATGCCAAACAGAAGCGCCATCACGATGATGGACGCCATCACCGGTTGGCCGAAGAGGAGCTTCGGCCACGGCACCTCGCGGGTGCGTGGCTCGGTGACGACAGCAACCTCGATCTCGCCGTCGACCGCCGCGCCGCTGCGGGCGGTCGCGATGAGGTTCCAGGCCATCAGGATGATCCCCGCGAAGTAGAGGAGCCCGGAGATGAGACGGGCCCAGTACATCGGTCGAATCGCGAGATAGGTCTCGACGAAGTTCGGGTAGAGCAACCCGCCGGTCTCGCTGACCGCGCGCCACATCAAGCCTTGCGTGATGCCCGCGACCCACATCGAGATCGCGTAGATAAGAATTCCAACTGTCGCGATCCAGAAGTGGAAGTTAGCGGCCCCACGCGAGTGAAGCTTCGTTCCGTACAGCCTCGGCACCAGCCAGTAGAACATGCCGGCGGCCATCAGACCGTTCCAGCCCAAGGCGCCGCTGTGCACGTGACCGATGATCCAGTCCGTGTAGTGTGCGAGGCCACTGACGCTCTTGATTGAAAGCAGCGGGCCCTCGAAGGTGCTCATGCCATAGAAGGTGACGCCTGCCGCGAAGAACTTCAGGACTGGGTCGGCGCGGAGCTTGTCCCACGCGCCGCGCAGCGTGAGTAGGCCGTTCAGCATGCCGCCCCAGCTCGGGGCCCACAGCATCAAGCTGAAGACCATGCCGAGGCTCTGCGCCCAGTCGGGCAGTGCTGTGTAGAGCAAGTGGTGAGGGCCGGCCCAGATGTAGATGAAGACCAAGCCCCAGAAGTGAACGATCGAGAGGCGGTACGAGAAGACGGGGCGTTCGGCCGCCTTCGGAAGGAAGTAGTACATGATGCCGAGGATTGGCGTAGTGAGGAAGAAGGCGACGGCATTGTGGCCGTACCACCATTGGACGAGTGCATCCTGGACGCCGGCGAAGACCGAGTAGCTCTTCAGCATCGTCACCGGGATCTCGAAGCTGTTCACGATGTGGAGGACGGCCACCGTGATGATCGTCGCGATGTAGAACCAGATCGCGACGTAAAGGTGCTTCTCGCGCCGTTTCGCGAGGGTCCAGAAAAAGTTCACCGCGAAGACGACCCATATCAGGGCGATCGCAATGTCGATCGGCCACTCGAGCTCGGCGTATTCCTTCGAGGTCGTGATGCCGAGCGGAAGAGTGATCGCCGCGGATACGATGATGAGCTGCCAACCCCAGAAGTGGATCGAGGACAAGATGTCGGAAGCTAAACGTGCTTTCACCAATCTCTGCGTCGAGTAGTAGACACCCGCAAACAACATGTTGCCGACGAACGCGAAGATGACCGCATTGGTGTGCAACGGCCTCAGGCGACCGAACGACAAGAACGGCGGCAAGTTCGCCGGCCAGAACGCCAACTGCAGGGCGATGATGATGCCCACCAGCATGCCGACGATGCCGAACAGCACCGACGCCCAAATGAACTGGCGGACGACTTTGTCGTTATAAACGATCCGCTGAGTTTCCATACTCGTCCTCTTCCCTCTCCGTCGTTGGGGTCACCGGCTTTTCATCGTCAAGCGGCAGCAAAGCAAGGCGATCGGCCTGATCGAACGTGCCTTGCCGTACGGTCCACGCGAAGAACGCCACGGCGACGCCAACCAATACTACGCAAACGAAAATCAGTAAGATCAAGATCTCCATGGGCGCCCTCGTCGCGACAGCATCATCACCGTATACGCGAGCGTGATGAGTGAGCTGAGCGGCATTAGCACAGCTGCGACCCATGGTTTCATCAAACCCGCCATGGCGATCGATACAGCGACCAGATTGTATGCGATTGCAAACGCGAGTATGCGACGCACCACGTGCGCCAGCGAATCCGAGGCGCGCAAGACTTGCGCCACTGGGTGCAAGCCTGGGGACACGAAGTAGAAGTCACATCGCGAGGCCATGAACGGTCGATCGACTGCAGGAGTACCCGAACAAGCCGCCTCTCTCATCGCGACTTGGTCGTTCAAGCCATCGCCCACCAGCAAAGTCCGTGCCGGATCGTGCTCACGCACATACGCGGCCTTTTGTTCAGGGCTCTTCCCGCCGATACACCTGCTCTCGGGCATGCCGAGGCTGGCGCCGAGGGTCGTCACACGCTGCTGCCCATCCCCACTGAGGATCGCGAGCTCGTACCCCCGCTGCTCGAGCTTGTCGATTTCGTCGCGAGCGCCGGGTCGAAGCTGCTCATCGGTGGTGATGCTCGCGAGCACTTTCCCATTCGCAGAGAAGACGACGTCGCCGTCGCTCCTTGCGGGGCCCGCCGCCCACTCCGGCGCGCCGAGCCGGTAGTCGATGTCGGCCCGCCGGGCCGAGATCCCATAGCCGGTGTGCTCTTCGGCCTCGATCTCGGCGAAGCGCGCGGCGGGATGCCCTTCGAGCGCGCGCCGAACGGCGACGCTCTTCGGGTGCGCGCTGCGGGCCGCCATGTTGTAGACGACGGCAATCTCCGCGTCCGCGAGGCGTCTCAACGGGGCCGGATCGACCACCTCGAGGACCCCGGTCGTCAACGTTCCCGTCTTGTCGAACACGATCCGGGTCATCGAGCGGACCCGGTCGAGAAAATCGCCTACGCGCACGAAGATGCCAAGGCGTCGGAGCTGGGTGAGGACCAGCTCGTACGCGAGCGGAGCGGCGATGCCGAATGCGCAGGGGCAGGTCACCACGAGGACCGCGGTGCCGACCTCGATTGCGCGGAGCGGCTCGCCGCTTCGCCACCACCAGAAGCCGATCGCGGCGCTCGCCAGCGTAATGACGCCGACGACGTAATAGCGTGAGAGCCGCGACCACCACTCGGACGCCAAGGGTCCGTCTCCTTTGTTCGCCGGGTCACTCCCGAGGAGGCCCACCAATGACGAAGCCGCAAAGTCGCTCAATGCAACCCCGGAGAACGCGCGTTCGCCGACGTTGAAAGCGCCGGCTGGGATGGTGTCGCCCCCCTCGAATCTTCGCGGTCGGCTCTCTCCGTCGATCCAGTCGAGCGAGCAGCGCACCGTGTCGTCGACGACCCGAAGATCGACGGGCACGAGATCCCCGGGTGCGATCAGCAAGCGATCCCCATTGCGGATTCCGATGCAATGCACGATGCGAACGACGCCGTCCTTCACCTCGCGCGTGAGCAGGCTTTCGGTGCCGTCATCCGCGAGCAGCTGGGCGCGGTTGCGTTCGAGCATGCGCTGCTGGAGCCAACGGCCGACCAACATCAGCGCGACGAACACGGTCAGCGTGTCGATGTAGGCCGCTTCTCCCGAAGCGAAGAAGAACGACCACGTCGAGCCGATGAAGGCGAGAACGATGCCGAGCGCGATGGGCACGTCGAGGTGCAGGATGCCCCGCCGAACTGCACGCGCGGCCGAGCCGATGAAGACCGACCCGCCCACCAGCACCGCGAGCACGCCGGCGGCATAGCTCAAGTCGTTGAGGATCTCGTAGACGGGCCCCTCGCGAAGGCCGAGATAGATTGCGGCGGCGAACAGCATGACGTTCATGGCGAGCGCGGCGCAGATGCCGACGCGCAACAGAAGGTCGTCAGAAGGGCGCGCGCCTGTCGAACGGGCGGGGCCGAGCAGGTAGCCAAGGCCCTCGACCGAATCGACCCAATCGGAGAGCGGGAACTCTGGCGGGATGCGGAGCTCGATGCGGCCGAGCGCCGGGTTGATGGTCATGAGCCCGGCCTGCGCCCCCCCTTGGCGGCGAAACAGCTCCTCGACGAGCCAAACGCAGGCTGCGCAGTGGATCCCCTGGATGTCCAGCTCGACGCGAGAGAGACCTCGTTCGTGGGCCCGCGCCTCCTCGATCAGCTCGAGCCACTTGTGATCGATGTGACGCGCATCGAGATCGGCAGGCGGAAGACCGGGGCCACTTCGCAGGTCGTAGTAGCGCGTCAGCCCGGCTTTGTTGAGGATGGCGTGCACCGCCCGGCACCCGCGGCAGCAGTACGGGGCGAATGCGTCGCTGACCAGCGGTTGCGCGCAGTGCACACAACGCGAGCCGGCGTGGAGTGGTTCCCCGAGCGTGGTCTCACAGACAGCGGGTTGAGGAGCGGTCACGGTGTATGCTGATGGTGTTCGTGTGCGGCCCCGGCATCGGACGCAGAGCCCTCCTCAGAAGGACCGTGGCATGCTGCCGTGTCGCCGTGGCGCAGCGCGTGAACCGGTCGAATGACGAACATGACGGCGCCGAGCGCGAGCACGACTGCGAGAATGCGGGAGGTCGTAGGTCGCGGGCGGCGCGAGAAGCGCTCGAACAGCCACGCCGCCCCGACCAAGCCGACGCCGCTCACCATGGCGAATGCCAACATGCTCAGAGCGCCGGCCGTGGCGGCCCCAGTCGATGCGGCGATGAGAACCGCGGCTGCGAGCGCCCCGCAGGGGAGCAGCGCCGTGCCGAGCCCCACGAAGAACGGATGGCGTCCGAGCGCGCGAACCACGTTGGACCCGGTCGACTTCGAAGCCGCTTCCTCTTTGGTACGCAGCGAGACCAAGGCTTGGTCGGGGCGTCGCCACAAGCGAAACGCGGCCAGACCCAAACCGAGCGCAAGCGACCAGCTCAGAAGCGCGCTGCCCCATGCGCCTGGCAAGCTCACCGCTGTCGCGCCGCCCACCGCGCCCGCGGTCCCACCGAGGACGGAGTAACTGATGAAGCGTCCGAGCTGATAGCGGCCTTGACCCAGTGCTCCTGGGCTTCCGCTGCATGCATAGGCCGCCAAAGGGCCGCACATCGCAGTGCAATGCGGAACCGATGCGAGGCCTGCGGCAGCCCCGGCAATTACAGCCGTCCACATACGGCCTCGTTAGGGTCAGTCATCCAGCCTGTCACCACGCAACCCATATGCCACGGGTTCTTGGGTCTCCCTTATACTCGAAGACGCATATTTTGCGCGACACTCCCCGAAGCACCGCGAAAATGCCGTGGATCGCGGCCCGGCGGGTGCTATCCCCAGGGGGCGATGGCAACCGAACGCCGCATGATCCCGCGCGAACACGGCGCCTACGCGGAGCTTCTCTTCCCGATCGTCACGGTTTTCTTGGGTGGCTTGCCAACGATCTCAACCTGCTTGCTCGCGCTTGGCGCCATCGCTGCATTCCTCGCGAACGAGCCGCTGCTCGTGCTGGTCGGGCAACGTGGCACCCGGATAAAGCGCGACGAGGGCGACCGCGCCAATCGCGCGCTGCTGATTTTCGCAATCGTCGCGCTTGCATCCGGGCTTTCGGGCCTCGCCCTCGCCCCGCGGGCTGCGCAGGTTGCCGTGGTGCTGCCGCTATTGCTCGGTGGGACCCTGATCTTATTGGCGATTCAGGGGCTCGAGCGGAGCGTGTTCGGCGAAGCCCTGGCGGCCGCGGCATTATCTTCGGTGGCGGTGCCGCTAGGGCTTTCTGCCCACTTGGAGCTGACCGCTGTGCTTGCCGTCGCGTTGATTTGGGCGGTCAATGCGCTCCTCGGGACGTCAGTCGTTCGGCTGACGCTCGCGCGCACGAAGGCCAAGACCGCGGAGGAGACTGCGGCCGTGCACCTGAAGCGCACAGGCCTCATCCTGTTGTGCCTGGGGGTGATCGCGGTCGGCGTGGCCGCGCCGTTTGGCACCCGAGTCGGGCTCTGGGTGTTGGCGGCCGCTGTGCCCGCCGCCGTTGCTGTGCTCGTGATGGCCGCCCTTCGGCCAACGGCCCGCCGGCTCCGCCTGATGGGATGGAGCCTCGTTGGCGCCAACCTTCTTTCGCTGATTGCAGTGGTCACGACGCTAAGGATCATTCAGGATTTCAACGCGGTGGAACCGACCCTACCGTTTCCCATGTTCTAGAGGAGAAGCTTGTGCTGGTAAAAGACATCATGACCGAAAACCCCGTGACCGCGACGGAGCTCATGACCGTAGCTGAGGCCCTCGGGTTGTTGTACGAGCTCGATGTTCGCCACCTCCCGGTGGTCCGCGGAAGCGAGCTCGCTGGAATCGTGAGCGACCGTGACCTTCGTGGCTTCACCGCGCCGAGCGAAGACGAGGCGATCGAAGCCATCGAGAGGGCACGAAGCTCGAACGTCGGCAACTTCATGAACACCGATCCCATTCGCGTCGATCCGGAGACCAACGTTCGGGAGATCGTAGAGCTCATGCTCGTGCATCGCGTTGGCGCGATTCCCGTGTGCGACCTCGACACGGGCGACCTGCTCGGCATCGTGAGCTATATCGACGTGTTGCGAGCGCTGCAGGAGACACTGGGACAGGCGTGAAGCTCGTCACCTCACACGAGAACACCGACTTCGATGGGCTGGCCTCGTGTGTAGCGCTTCAGAAGCTCCTGCCAGGGGCCGTGATTGGCCTCAGCGGCGGGTTCGCCTCGAACGTCCACCAGTACCTGACGCTCCACAGGGATCGGTTTCGCGTCGAGCGTTGTGAGGATCTCGATTTGTCCGAGGTCGATCTCCTCGCCGTGACCGACGTTCGAAAGCGCCATCGCCTCGCGCATGTCGAGCCGGTGTTCCAGCGAGCCGTCGACAACCCGCGAAGCGTGCGCGTCATCGTGTGGGATCACCATCCGGCGTCGCCCGACGATCTTCATGCTGACGAAGAGCACGTGCAGCCGGTCGGCTCGGTCACCACGTTGCTCGTCGAGGAGCTCCGAGCGCGCGGGATCGAGATCGACCGGAAAGAGGCGACCCTGTTTTCGCTCGGCATTCACGAGGACACCGGATCGCTCTCGTACGCCCGTTCGAGCTCGCGGGATGCCACGGCTCTGGCTTGGCTCCTCGGACACGGCGCACAACCGGCTCTCCTGCAGCGATTCCTTCGACCCGCGCTCAACGGAATGGAACGCGACTTGCTGGTTCGACTGATCGACGGTGTGAAGGAACTGCCGCGATTCGGGGTCTCGATCGGGGTCTCGGCGTTGGAAACCGAAGAAGTCCCCGCGAGTCTCGCGCTCGTCTCGACCGAGGCGTTTCGCATTCTGTCTCACGACGCGCTCTTTTGCATCTATCGCTTGCCCAACGGCAAGTCGCACATCGTCGGCCGTGCTCAAGCCAACGCGGTGCCCATTGGTGCGATCCTCGAAAGGCTCGGTGGGGGAGGGCACGCCGGCGCCGGCTCGGCGTCGGTTCACGGTCTCTCGCTCGACGAGATCGTGAGTCGCCTCGAGGAAGGCGTCGACCGTTGCTGCCTCCAGCCGCAGTTCGTACGCGACCTCATGTCGAGCCCTGTTCGCACGGTCGGCCCCGGCACACCACTTTCCGAGCTCGCGAGCTCGTTGCGCGAGTGGGGGCATACCGGTGCCCCGGTCGTCGTCGATGGGCAACTCGTCGGGGTCGTTTCACGCCGCGACGTCGAGCGCGCGCAACGCGAAGGCCGAGGCCATCTCGCTGTGAAGAGCTGCATGGCGCACCATGTCTCGAGCATCGGTCCCGACGCGCCGCTCCAAGAAGCCCTCGAGCAGATGCAGACGCACAACATCGGCCGGCTCCCGGTGCTCGATGGGACGCGGGTGATCGGCATCCTTTCCCGCGAGGACGTTCTCGGATATCTCTACGAGCAGTCGCCCTGCTGATGTGAGGTCCCAGCGGCCGCGGGTGGGGAGTCGGTCAGGCCCGCGCTCTGAGAGTCGCGACCTCACTCACGAAGCCGGCGCCGATGTCCTCCAGGTCCGGGACCAGATCGGCGCAGGCCAAGGCGCCGAAACACAAGCGGTCGATTGCGCTCATGACGGTGATGTTGAGCCCGGAGCCTTGTTGCACCGGTCCAAGCGGGAAGAGGTGCGTGAGCCTCGCGCCCGTCGTGTAGAGAGGCTCGGGCGGACCCGCGATGTTCGAGATGACGAGGTTCCAAAGGGGGGGGAGTCGATCCGCCAGGTGCTGTGAGGAGAAGAGGCTCATTGCGTGGGTGAGCATCCAAGGGACCGTGATGTTCGTTACGACGTCGGCGAAGTTCTTGAGGATATCCCCGCCACCGCCGCTTTGATGCCGCATCTTCATGCGGTTGGTTTCCTCGTGAATTCGCAGCAGTCGCTCGAGTGGGTCTGCGACCTGGATAGGCAAGTGCGCGCGAATGACCGAGACTCGATTGGCTGCTTGATCTCCCTCGTGGCGAACCGAGACCGGAACCGTCGCCACCAAAGGGCGGTCGGGGAGCCCTCCATGAAGAGCGAGCCAATCGCGCAGGCTCGCCGTGCACGCCGCCAGTATTACGTCATTCACCGTGGTCCCAAACGCTTGCTTGATGGCCTTCACGTCTTCGAACGGAACGTCGACGAGCGCCACGGAGCGATTTCGGGTCAGCGCGCCGTTGAACGGCGTGGCGGGCGACTCGAAGAGCGGTCCTTTGGACGCGTGGTTCTCATCCGTTGAAGCGTGCGACTCGGAAGGTACACGGGCCCTCACGGCCGAGGTGACTTTCGCGGCGGCCTCGATCGCGCGCCGCGGTTTGCCAAGCAGCGTGCGAAGCGTGTCCGCAGCAAGCCAGGGAACACTCGGCTCGCGGTCCGGGATCCACGGTTCTTCTGGAGGTGGGAACGCCCGGCCCTCGGGGGTCGTGTCGAGCAGCTCGCCCGCAATCGCCGCCGCGCGGCCGCCATCCATGGCGGCATGGTGGATCTTCATGATCAGCGCGAGCTTGTCGCCCTCGAGCCCCTCGACGAGCATCACCTTCCACAGCGGCCGATCGCGATCGAGGCAACTCGCTGCAAAGGTGCCGACGAGGTCACAAAGCTCGCGCATGCCGCCAGGTGCGGGAAGCGAGGTGCGGACGAGATGATGATCGAGGTCGAAGGCCGGGTCCTCAATCCAGTGGGGATCGCCGATCTTCAAGGGCCCTTGGACGATCCGGCGGCGAAAGGCGGGAATCAGATGAATCCGCTCGGAGAAGACGCGTCGAGTGACGTCGAATCGTGACAGCTCGCCGTTCGTAGCGGGCGGAAGCTCATCGGTCTCGAAGAGCAAGACGCCCATCGTGTGCATCGGCATCTCGGGCGTTTCGGCGTACAGCATTGCCGCGTCGAGGTTGGAAACGGGGATCATGATGCGGCTCCAGGCGTCAAGAACCCGAGCCCCACCATGAATCTGGCCATCTCGGTCAGATACTCGCCGCGATCGAGGTGTATGCTGTGGCTCCCCGGGAACCAATGAATCCGGCACCGGTTCCAGTGGTCCCAGAGGATCCTCGAATGCTTCGGCGGCGCGAGGCGATCTCCGGCTCCACCGACGATCATCAAGCGCTCGGGTGGGAGCACCGGTGGGTATGTGAGCGGGCAGCTCACAGCCACGAGGCGACGCGCATCCGCGGGGCTGAGCCCGGACGCGGCGAGCGCCGCACGCATCAGCGCGCCGATGGGCTGCCACTCCAATACCAGATCGGCCACCGTGATGATCGGCACGTTGGGCAATGCGAAGGCGAGCTTGTCTTCCACGCTTGCGAGCATCGCCGAGATGAATCCACCCAAGCTGAGGCCGGTCACGCCCACCTGCTCGACTCCTTGTTGGCGCTGGAGCCAATCGAGCAGAATCCGAAAATCGAACACCGACTGCGCGACGGCTTCGTTGAATCGAGACGAGCCGCCGGCGAAGAAGCCGTGCCCTGAAAACGGAGAGAACCGAGTTTGGCGCGGCCCATGAAAGGGAAGCGTGAAGAGCGCGATGTCGCAGCCCATTCGGTAGAACCAAGGGAGCGCGAAGAACCACTCGTTGATGAGGTAGCCCTCTGCAGTGAAGCCATGGATTGCCACGATCGTGGGTCGTGGGCCTTTGCGGTGGCGCACGAGGCGTGCGTACGCGACGCGGTTTTCGTCGTGGCGGAGATACGGCTTGTGCTGGTCGGGATGGACGGGTTGAAAAGGGCTATCGAAACGCAGCACCTCGCAGATGCCATCCTCCGGTTCGAAACGAGGAAACCAGCGCCCTCGTTTCGTTCGCACGCGCACGCCCGAAGGCGGCTCTCGAAAGAACCGAGTCGGATCGCGGGACTCGGCCATGTCCGCGTAGAGCCCAACGCTCCGCATCGACCTCCGGAGCTCGATCGGATTGAACCCGAAAGGAATGGCGGTTGCGCCCACCATCGTGCCGAAAATTGCCCTGACGATGTGGTCGAACCCCGCTGCGGCGGCGATCTGCAGCCGATCGGCGCGAGCCAAGTCGAAGGCTTCGGGCCGCCGAGAGAAATCTCGGTCGAGCTGCTCCCACCACCGGCCTGTGGGCATTAATGGCGCCGAGCGTTCATAGGATTCGTGAACGATGCGCGACACAACCGACGAGTCGACCATCGAGAGAGCTTACACGAAACCGGCGCTTCTGGGTTGGCCCTCCGCACTCGGATTGGTAGTCTCCGGCTTCTGCAATGCACGTCCGTGTTCGAAAAGGGTTGAACATCCCGATCGCGGGCGAGCCGGAGCAGCGGATCTACGATGCCGAGCCCGCTGGCTGGGTCGGGCTTGCGGTTCGGGACTTCCGAGGGCTTCGCCCGCGACTGCTTGCTGAAGTCGGAGGGCGCGTCGTTCTCGGCCAGCCGCTGCTCGTCGACAAGAACAATCCCGAGGTGATGTTTAGCTCGCCCGGATGCGGCGAAGTCGTGGCGATACACCGCGGCGACCGTCGGGCATTACAGTCGATCGTGATTCGCCTCGAGGGCGACGAAGAGGAGACCTTCGGCGCCCACGAGTCCGAGGCCCTGGCCACTCTCGATCGCGACATCGTTCGACAGAAGCTGCTCAGCTCTGGGGCATGGACGTCGTTCCGCACTCGTCCGTTTGGCAAGGTGCCGCAGGCCGACGCCTCCCCTCATTCGATTTTCGTGACCGCGATCGACACCAACCCGCTTGCGGCCGATCCCGCGGTCGTTCTCGCCGAACGCGCTCGAGAGTTTCGCGACGGCCTCGCCGTGGTCAGCCGCCTCACCGACGGGTTGGTCCACGTCTGCCAAGCACCAGGTCCGAGTCTTCTGCTCCCAGCAATCGAACGCGTGAAACACGCCGTGTTCGAGGGGCCGCACCCCGCCGGCCTGGTTGGCACCCACATCCATTTTCTCGACCCGGTGAGCCAAAACAAGTCGGTGTGGTACATCCACTACCAAGACGTGGTCGCGATTGGCGCCCTCTTCACGACCGGTAGGGTCCACACCGAACGGGTCGTCGCGCTTGGAGGCCCGCTCGCGCGGCGCCCGCGTTTGATTCGCACGCGGGTTGGTGCCAGCACCCAGGAGCTGCTCGAGGGCGAAGTCGAGCCTGTCCCTTGTCGCGTGGTCTCCGGATCGATCCTCGGCGGCCGGCGCGCCGCTGGTAAAGCGCGATACCTAGGCCCCTACGACCTCCAACTCAGCGTTCTTCACGAGGACAACTCTCGCCATTTTCTCGACTGGCTGGCACCGGGCTTCGGCAAGTATTCGGCCATTCGAGCGTTCGCCGCGACGCTCCGTCCGCAAAGCCATCGTTTCGCGCTCAGCACTTCCCAGCAAGGCAGCCCTCGCGCAATGGTGCCCATCGGGAACTTCGAACGCGTCATGCCGCTCGACATCTTGCCTGTGCCGTTGCTCAAGGCGCTCATCGTGGAGGACACCGAGTCCGCCAAAGCCCTCGGTTGCCTCGAGCTCGAAGAGGAAGACCTCGCCCTCTGCTCTTTCGTCTGCTGCAGTAAGTACGAGTACGGCACCTTCCTGAGGCGATGCCTGAACCTGATCGAGAAGAACGGCTGATGGATCCACTTCGAAATCTCTTGGACAAGCTCGAGCCCCAGTTTCGCAGGGGCGGTCGTCTCGAGAGTTATCAGGCGGTCTTCGAGATGCTCGACACGCTCTTGTACTCGCCGTCGGACGTCTCCCGCCGCGCCCCGCACGTTCGCGACGCCATCAACCTCAAGCGGGTGATGGGGCTGGTCGTGGTTGGCGTGCTGCCATGCGCGCTCGTCGGCATGTGGAACACCGGATATCAGGCGAACCTCGCGATTGCGAACCTCGCGCTCGATGGCCCGAGTGGTTGGCGCGGCGCTGTGATGACGGCCCTCGGTATCGGACACGACCCGAGCAAGATCGGCGAGGCGATGTTTCATGGGCTCCTCTACTTCCTGCCGATCTACCTGGTCACGCTCATGGCCGGCGGCTTTTGGGAAGTCCTCTTCGCGGGCATTCGCAACCACGAGGTCAACGAAGGCTTCTTCGTCACCTCGATCCTCTATGCGCTGACGCTTCCGGCGACGACACCGCTCTGGCAAGTCGCGCTCGGCATTTCGTTCGGTGTGGTCATTGCCAAAGAGGTATTCGGCGGGACCGGTAAGAATTTCATGAATCCGGCGCTCGCCGGGCGCGCGTTCCTCTACTTTGCATACCCCATCGAAATGTCCGGCGAGTCCGTGTGGGTGCCTCCGGTCGACGTCATCACCGGGGCAACGCCCCTCGCAATAGCTGCCGAAAGTGGTGTCGCCGGGATCATCGACAGCGGTGTCACGTGGATGGATGCGTTCCTGGGACCGATTCAGGGCTCGCTCGGAGAGACATCGGCCGTCGCTTGCCTGCTTGGCGGGATCTTCATCGTCTACACGGGGGTGGCGTCATGGCGCATCATCGCCGGCGTGTTGCTCGGGACGGTCGCCACGGCTCTGCTCTTCAACGCAGCCGGATCCGATACCAACCCCATGTTCGCAATGAGCTGGGAGTGGCATTTCGTGCTCGGCGGCTTTGCGTTCGGCGCTGTCTTCATGGCCACCGATCCGGTCACCGCGTGCGTCACCAATCCGGGGCGTTGGTTGTTTGGGGTTCTCGTCGGCGCACTCACCGTCGTCATCCGAGTCGTCAACCTGGCCTTTCCAGAGGGCATCATGCTGGCGATATTGTTCGCCAACATCTTCGCGCCGACGATCGACCATTTCGTCATGCGTGCCAACATCAACCGAAGGGTGAAGCGAAGTGCTTGAGGTCCACAAAGAGCAGAACATCAAGCGCGAGAGCGTCGCACGTACCTTGCTGGTCGCGTTCTTCGTCAGCCTCGTGTGTTCTTCTCTGGTGGCGTCCGCGGCCGTCGTGCTCAAGCCGCGGCAGGTCGCAAACGCGTTGCTCGACGTTCGGCGAAACATCCTCGAAGTCGCTGGTCTCATGGAGCCGGGGGGTGACGTGAACGAGCTGTTCGGCAGTATCGAGCCGCGCATCGTTGATCTCGAGACCGGCGCCTACGACGACGACATCGATCCCGAGGAGTTCGATTCGGTTCGAGCAGCCAAGGATCCTAAGCAGAGCGTTGCGATTCCCCCGGACCTCGACCTGGCCCGTATCGGCCGCCGCGCGAAGCACGCGCGGATCTACCTCGTGCGAGAGGGCGACGAGGTGAGCCGCATCATCTTGCCGGTGTCAGGGTACGGCCTCTGGTCCACGTTGTACGGCTTCCTCGCCCTCGAGCCCGACGGAAACACCGTCGCTGACATCGTGTTCTACGAGCACGGGGAGACCGCCGGAATAGGCGATTTCGTGACCAAAGATGCCTGGCGCGCAGACTGGCCTGGCAAGCTGGTGTACGACGAAGAGGGTAGGGTTCGCCTGGAGGTTCGCAAAGGCCGCGCAGCGGCCGACGACCCGCTGTCTGGCTACCGCGTCGACGGTGTTTCGGGTGCGACCCTCACCGGAAACGGCGTCACGAACCTGATTCGCTACTGGCTCGGCGACCACGGTTACGGTCCGTTCCTGCGCAAGGTTCAAAGGGAGGGCCCATGAGCTCCCCAGCCAAGCGCGCACTGCTCGACCCTATCGTGGACGACAATCCCGTCACGTTGCAGGTGCTCGGCATCTGCTCTGCCCTGGCGGTCACCACGTCGCTTCTACCGTCGTTGTACATGTGCGTCGCGCTCACCGTGGTCGCATCGCTCGCAAACGCCTCGGTGAGCGCGATCCGAAAGGTTCTCCCCAACAGCATCCGCATCATCGTGCAAATGACCATCATCGCCTCACTCGTGATCGTCGTCGACGAATCCCTCAAAGCCTTTGCGTTCGAGACGAGTCGCGAGCTTTCAGTCTTCGTCGGCCTCATCATCACCAACTGCATCGTCCTCGGACGTACCGAAAGCTTCGCGTCGAAGAACCCGGTGGGCTTGAGCTTTCTCGATGGCTTGGGAAACGGACTCGGCTACAGCGTCATCCTGATCCTCGTCGCCACCTGCCGCGAGCTTCTCGGCAAGGGCACGCTCCTTGGTTACACCATCCTCCCCAACGTGGCCGACGGCGGCTGGTACAGCCCCAACGGGATGATGCTGCTTCCGCCGAGCGCCTTCTTCGTGATCGGCTTGATCATCTGGGCCGTCCGAACGTGGAAGGCCGAGCAGGTCGAGGAGCCCGAGTTCCGCATCCACGAGGTCCACAGAACGGAGGCGCACTGATGGGCGGCCAGTACGCAGAGCTCTTCATCAAAGCGGTCTTCGTCGAGAACCTGGCGCTTTCGTTCTTCCTCGGGATGTGCACGTTTCTGGCCGTCTCGAAGCGCATCGATACCGCCTTCGGCCTCGGCGCTGCGGTCATCGTCGTCCAGTTCATCACCGTGAGCGCGAACAGCCTGCTTTACGAGTACGTCCTCAAAGACGGCGCGCTCGCCTGGGCTGGGCTACCCGAGGTCGACCTCAGCTTTCTCGGGTTGGTCACCTACATCGGCCTCATTGCGGCGATCGTTCAGATCCTCGAGATGGTGCTAGACAAATACTTCCCGCGTCTCTTCCACGCGTTAGGGATCTACCTGCCGCTCATCACCGTCAACTGCGCGATCCTCGGCGGGACGCTCTTCGCGGTGCAGCGCGACTACACAATCACCGAGAGCGTCGTGTTTTCCGTGGGCAGTGGCTTCGGATGGGCGCTTGCCTTGGTGGGCCTTGCGGGCATTCGCGAGAAGCTCAAGTACAGCGACGTGCCGGTGGGCCTTCAGGGGCTCGGGATCACGTTCATCATCGTCGGACTGATGTCTCTCGGCTTCATGGCTTTTGCCGGGGTGCAGCTTTAGGAGGTCGCGCGGATGGTTCTGCAAATCGTCCTGGCTGTCACGGTATTCACAGGCGTCGTCGTGTTTCTTTCGGCCATCATCCTCGCCGCGCGCGCGAGGCTGGTCGAGACCGGGAGTGTAGCCCTGGTGGTCAATGATGATAGGGAGCTCGTCGTCGCGGCCGGCTCCAAGCTCCTCGAGGCGCTCGCGAACGCAGGGCTTCACTTGCCTGCCGGCTGCGGTGGCAAGGGGACGTGCGGCCAATGCAGGGTCAAGGTGACCGAAGGTGGCGGCCCGCTGCTTCCCACAGAGGAATCGTTGATCGGCCCAAACGAAGCGTCGCAGCATGTGCGCCTCGCTTGCCAGGTCGCCGTTCGAGAGGATCTTCGCGTCTGGATTCCCGAGGAGGTGTTCGGTGTCCGCCAATGGGAGTGCAGGGTCCGCTCCACGCGAGGCGTGAGCACGTTCATCAAGGAGATCGTGCTCGACCTGCCCGAAGGCGAAGAGATCCCCTTCCGCGCCGGTGGCTACATTCAGGTCTTGTGTCCCCCGTTCCGGGCGAAGTTCTCCGACTTCGAAATCGAGCCGAAATTTCGCGACGACTGGGATCGGCTCCAGCTCTGGCGCTACGTCGGAGGAACCAAGACGGCGACGACGAGGGCCTATTCGATGGCCAACTACCCCGGAGAAAAGGGCATCATTCTCCTCAACATCGGCATCGCGCTTCCTCCCCCGAGCGCGGGCGACAGCGTGCCGCCAGGGGTGGTTTCCTCGTATCTCTTCGGCCTCAAGCCCGGCGACAAGACCACCATCGCCGGCCCTTACGGCGAGTTCTACGCGAGGGAAACCCAAAACGAGATGGTGTTCATCGGAGGCGGGACGGGGATGGCGCCCATGCGCTCTCACATCCTCGACCAACTCCTACGCATCAAGACCGAGCGGAAGATTTCGTTTTGGTTCGGCGTCCGGAGCGAGCGCGACCTCTTTTATCACGAGGAATTTCAGCAACTCGCAGCGGAGCATCCGAACTTCACCTACACGGCGGCGCTCTCTGCTCCGCGAAAAGACGATGATTGGGACGGACCGGTGGGCTTCATCCACTCGGTCGCGTACGACCAATACCTGAGCCACCATCCGGCCCCGGAGGATTGCGAGTACTACATGTGCGGCCCACCCTTGATGATCTCCGCGGTCCAGAGGATGCTCACCAACCTGGGGGTTTCCCCGGAGAACGTCATGTTCGACGACTTCGGGAGTTGATGGCCATGCTGGTGTACCTGCTCAGCTTTGCGGTGTTTGTGCTCGCGCTTGGTGGCCTAAGCGTCGGCGTGTTGGCGGGACGCGGCGGCATTCGCGGCACATGCGGCGGGCTCAACAACCCCGACGGTTGCGGCGCATGTGGACGCTCGGCCGATGGTGAGGGTGCCTGCCCGAGGAGACGCGGCGCATGAGTCTCACAGATCTGCGAGTTCGGGATATCATGGTGACCAAGCCTCTTGTCTTCAAACCCGAGCGTCGACTCCTCGATGCGGTTCGGGTCTTGGTCGACCAAAGGCTCCCTGGCGCTCCGGTCATCGATGACCACGGCACCCTCCTCGGCGTGCTCACCGAGAGCGAGTTCCTCCAGGCGGTGGTCGTGGCGGGCTACCATGGAGAGAGCGGCGGCCGCGTCGTCGACCACATGAATCGACACGTGCAGACGGTCGACGTAGAAGCGAGCTTGTTCGACGTCGCGATGCTGTTCGTCGCAACCTCGTTTCGCTGGTTCCCGGTGGTCGATGAGAACCGAGTGGTTGGCATCGTTGCCAGGCGCGAGGTGCTTCGCGCTATTCTCGACGGTTTTGGACAGCGCCGTTCCGGCATCCGCGGGTGAGATCCGACCTCAGTCGTCGAGGGTGGCCAACCCTTTTCGTACGGCGTCGTCCATGCCGCGCGTGAGAAGGCCTGGAAAGAGACCGAGCAATCGAATGACCTTGCCGCGTGCGCTCGGCACGAGCACCTCTCGCTTGGGGGCTCGAATCGCATCCAAGATCGCGGTCGCGAATCGCTCGGGCCGCATCGGCTTCTCCGTGAAGACCACCGCGCCGGCGCGCTTCTTCCGCATCCCCTGGAGCATCGGAGTCTCGACGGCGCTCGGGCACGCAAGCGTCCAGTGCACCGGCGCGTGCCGATGGTCGAGCGCGCAGCTGTGCGTGTAGGCCCGAACCGCGTGTTTGGTCGCGCAGTACGTCGCGAGGTCGGGCGCCGGGGCGAAGGCCGCCATGCTGGCGATGTTGATCACGTGTCCGCGCCCCCGTGCAAGAAAGCGCGGCAGAAGGGTCCTCACTCCGTTCATGACGCCGAGCAGGTTCACTTCAACCGTCAGGCGGTCGTCTTCCGCGGACACTTCGTCACAAGGGCCGGGTAGACACACGCCCGCGTTGTTTATCAAGACGTCGATAGGGCCTCCGCGGGACTCGACGCGACTGGCCACCCGCTCCCACGCGGCGAGATCTCGAACGTCGAGGACGTCGGTTTCGATCTGAGGGAGCTCGCCGCGAAGCTCCAAGAGCCGCTCCTCGTCGACGTCGACGGCCACGACCCGGTACCCAGCCGCGGCGCAGAGCCGCACGATCGCCGCACCGATCCCTTTCGCGGCGCCCGTGACCAGCACGCGTTTCATCGGACCCTACTCGGAGACAGACGTCCAGATGTTGGCCCCCTCGCGCCAGACCGCCATGGCCTTGCCGTTCGGAGCCATCCCGACCCGCGGCTCGCTCGTTTGCCCTCGCTGAATCCGGGCCGCCGTTGTGCCGCTCTGTCCACTCGACTATTCCAACGCATCGAGGGTCTGAACCATTTGAACCAGCTGCGCTCGCGTTTTGGCACCCAGCTTCCGCATGGCGCTCCTCAGCAGTAGCGAGATGCGCGACCGCGAAAGGCCCAAGCGATAGGCGATCATCTTGTTCGTCTGACCGAATGCAGCGTATCGGACGACTTGGCGTTCGCGCTCGCTCAGGCCCCGCGGGTCCGTCACATCGGGGGAATTCGGGATCGCCAAGACGAACCGCCGGCCGTCGGAGTCGAACCAATCGACGGTGGACCAGCGCCCTCGCACCAACGCCTTCCAGATCTCGAGCGCTTTTTCCGGATTCGATTTTCGTAGCTTTCCGCGCGCGCGGTCGACCGCGATAGCCGCCGCGCGGAGCTTCTTCGCGGCGGCGCTCTCCCTGGCGCTTCCAACAGCATCGGTGATCCGAAAGCTGTTCGCGTCGAAGATCGCCTCGGCATGGCGGGGTAGCTCGGTGCCGGGCTCGTCTCCCGCGTCTTTAGCCGCCAACCCGCATCGTAGCCTGTGTCCCGCCTCGAGGTGTGCGGCGAGCATCTGCCATCGCTCGGATTCATGGGGCGTCAGCGATCTGACCTCGGCGAGCGGAGCGACGATGGCCACGCCAACGCCCCTTTCGTCGGCCGCCGTGATGTAGAGGAGGTCCTTGCAGTGGTTGACGTGGCTGGTGTAGTGAGCCAGCTGCTTCGGGTCGTGACCACATTCCGCGGAGGCGGTGCCGGCGCCTCCCGGGCGGAACTGCTCCCGAAGCACCTCGGGGGGCGTGCTCTCGAGTGCGCGGAGATGTCGCTCGGCGAAGTCCGGCGGACCCGAACCGACATGCACGCCGCGCAGCTCGACCGCGGCGCCATCCGGGGGAAGACCGTAGTCCATGCAGATGACGCCGAGCCCCTGGTCGAGTACCGGAAGACCTCGTTTCAGAACACTTGGCAGCCACGCCTCGTCATCCAACTCGAGGTCGTAAGCCGCCTCCGTGAAATCAATTATCGCTGAGCCAACGCTGTCCAATGGCGCCTAGCCGTGGGTGGCTATTACGGGGTGCTTCACGCACACCAACCCACAGGCAACGCAGAGGATCCTTCCTTTGCGGTATTGGGTCCATACGTAATTATTTACAGCGGTTTGGTTTGGGAGAGTGGAAAGTTCCAGTCTCCTTCTCCTGCACGCGACTAGGCAGCGGGTGGCGCCTTCAAGTCAACCGTGCGCATCTTTTCCACGAGCTGGGCTTGGGTCTTCACGTTGAGCTTCCGCATTGCGTCGTGGAGTAGGCGGGAGACATATGCCGGCGAGAGCCCCAGACGGTATCCGATGATCTTGCTGGTCTCTCCAAGCGAGGCGTAGGTGGCAACTTGAGCTTCGCGTTCCGTGAGTCCGCGCGGATCCCGAATACGCGGCGCGTTGGGCTTGGCGACCAGGAAGCGGCGGCCGTCGGTGTCGAACCAATCGACCAGCGACCACTTTCCCCGGACGAGCCCCTCCCAGAGCCGAAGCGCTTCTTTGGGATCCTGCTTGCGAAGCGGGCCCCGCGCCTTGTCGACGAGCCGTGCGGCTTCACGAAGCTTCTCTGACGCCCCTCGATCGGCGGCTTCGCCGTTGGCGTGCGATAGCAAGAAGCGCGAAGGGTCGATCAGCGCCTCCGCATCGAGTGTTGCCTCGGTGATTGGCGCGCCGGCGACCTTTCCCTGTTGACCGAGGCCGCGCCGCAATCGATGTCCGGCTGCCAGGTGCACCTCCAACATCTGCCAGAACTCGCGTTCGCAGCGCTCGAGAGCGACTCGCTCCGGTAGAGGCATGCTGATGTTCACGCCGCAACCGTCGGGATCCGTTGCAGTCAATGAAAGGAGGTCCTTGCTTCCAAGATGGCGGTTGATGCTCTCGCAGACGTTTGGCCATCGGTCGCAGACATCGGACAAGAGGTACACACGTCCTTGAACGTCCGCGCTGGCTCGGTGCACGATGTCCGGGTCGAATTCCTGCGCGGAACGCATGACCTTCATCGGAAGGTCCTCGGCGCCCCGGCTGCCGAGCGCCTGCGTGAAGATCGGAATGCCTTCCTCCGTGACCCCCGCGCCAATGATACCGTAGTAGCCCAAGCCGTGGTCGAACAACGACTCGCCGGCCGAAAGTACGTTGGGCAACCAATCCCCGGCCGCTAGCTCGAGGTTGTACGCTGCCTCCACCACATCGATGGCCGCTTGTAGGCTAGGTTCCATCCGGCAACACAGGTTCCACGTGGGTGCCTTCTTGGCAAGCCTGTTTCGGCTAGGGGGCGGGCACCGCCAGCACGATCCCGCAGCTGGTCTCGTTCCTGAAGATGCCTTGCGGATCCTGGCCCTTTGGCGCATTGGTGCCCGAAGTCGCACCGATGATCAGGTCCGCGTCGGTATACGCCAAGAACACGCACATCTCCTGTCCGCCGAGGCCGTACACGATGCGCCGGTCGGTGTTGTTGATGTAGCCGCATTCGACGCGGAGCTTGGGCGCGCCTTCCGAGCTGATTGGTGGCACCATCGTCTTTCCAAGCGGTTCCCCGACCGAATTCGCGAGCTCGAAGATGGTGCGCTCCGTGTCGTCTTCATCGACGAAGCTCAGACGAAAGTAGTTCCCCCACTCGTGGTAATGCGCGAGCACGTAATAGATGTTGTAGTCCGGTGGGGTTCCCAGAAATCTCTCGAACTGCTCCCCGAGGTCGCAGGTCATCTGGAACCGCGACTCGGCCTGAGGCTCGATGTCGAGTGCCGTGTTCGTGAAGCTGATGGGGCGCAGTCGGATTTCGACTTCGTCTTCGGGCACGGTTTCGATGTCGAAGCTCAGCGAGGTCTCGAGCGGCGCCGCCGAGATGTTCACCAGATGCACGCCGCCGACGATTTTGTGGCGAGGAGGGATCTCCAGCGCCGCCCCGTCTTGGAACGCTTGAAGCTCTCCGAGTGTTTGCGTCGACTGTGCAAAGAACACGCCCCCGGAAAGGGCTGCGGGCACGTCATCGAAGCCGCGCTCGCTGCAATCCCAAGTGCCATCCGGCCCCGGGTAGACGTCCTCCGGAACGAAGTACCAATTCGAGTGATGCCAGGCGCCGTCGTTCCGTTGCCGAACCTTGGAGACGTAAATCGGCTCGTCGTTGTCGAGCGTCCAGCTCTGACACACATCGGTGATTTCCTCCCCCACATCGATCGGCAACGCCTCGAAGGTGTGCGTCATCGTAGGTACGATCTCGGTCGGCTCGGATCCCTGTGAGCACGCGACCAACGAGAGCGAAAGGCAGGTACACGACACCAAAGCGCGAAGCATTCACCAAGAATCACTCCGATCACCCCAAGTTGCAACACCGCCGTTGCGCGGCACGCAGAGTCCTCGAACGCGCCGCTAGAGGGCCATTGACCTTTCGATGGGCCCGCTAGCGCGGGTCTATGCGTGAGCGTTGCTCGCTGTAGACGAGGTCGCGGACGCCGTCGGTCGAAAGGAAGTCGTGGGGGAAACCAAGGCCCACACGACTGACCTCGTCGAGCCGCTGAAGTTGCGCATCGCTCAGACCGACGCGGGCAGCGCCGAGGCTGTCTTGTATCTGCGATACTTTGCGGGCACCCACGATGGGGATGTAGCGATTGCCGTGCGACTTCACCCAAGCGGTGGCGACTTGTGCCGAAGATACGCCGATCTCGTCGGCCACTGCGTCGACAGCTCTCGCCACACTCAAGCTCTTTTCCGAGGTGCGTCCTCGTTGCTCGTTGCTTGTGCTTCGGAGCGAGTCGTTGTCTGCGCCTGGGCGCGTGTACTTGCCGGTGAGCACACCGGCCCCGAGCGGGGCCCAAGCGAGCACGGAGAGCCCGTAATGATCCGCCATTGGAAGAAGCTCGCGCTCAGGTGTCCTCTGGAGGAGGCTATACTCGATCTGAAGCCCGACGTAGGAGCTCCAGCCCTGGAGCTCGGCAAGCACGTTCGATGCGGAGACGATCCATGCAGGTGTATCGCTCACGCCGACGTAAAGCACTTTGCCCGAGCGAACGGCGTCATCGAGCGCGCGCATCGTCTCTTCGTACGGAGTCAGCTCGTCCCACGCGTGGACCCACATCAAATCGATGTAATCCGTTTGCAGCCGTCGCAGGCTTTCTTCGAGAGAGCGTTGGAGGTTCTTGCGATGGTTACCTGCGGTGTTCGGGTCTTCGTGGTCCATCGCGAGCGTGTACTTGGTCGCGACGACGAAGCGATCGCGCCTGCCTCGTAGCCACCGGCCCACGATTTCTTCTGTCTCACCCCCATGATACTTGTTGGCGGTGTCGAGGAAGTTGCCGCCGGCCTCGGCGTAGGCATCCATAACTTTGAAGCTGGTGGCCTCGTCGGCCCCAAACCCCCAGGCCTCTCCGAAGCTCATGGTTCCGAGGCAGATTTCGGAAACTCGAAGGCCGGAGTTTCCGAGGGGACGATAGCGCAGCATGGCTCAGCTCCTTTCGCGATACCCCATTCCTCTCGTGTAGCAGGCTTGGATGTCAATGGGCCTCTTCAGCAGCGTCCTGCATGTCGGAGCTCTGCTGAACGTCATCCACGATGGGCGAGTTAGGCTCCAGCCAGGCCGGGAAGGACTCGCCTAGGCCCACCACGATGAGCTGCACGGCGATGGCGGTCAGCAGCAGTCCCCATATCCGCGTTTGCACGCGAAGCACCAGGTCGCCCACGGCGTCTTGAATGCGTGGTCCGAGCAGCAGCAAGACCAGCACCAACGACATCAGGCCGACGAGCACGGCCGCCAGCCACAGCCGGTCCGACCAATCCTGCGCTCGATAGCCGAAGAGCAGGACGGTCGTGATCGAGCCCGGGCCCGCGAGGATTGGGATCGCGACCGGAACGACCACGTCGCGAAAGCGCGCCTTTGCACGGTCGTACGCATCGTTAGCGTCTTCACCGCCATCCCGGTCGACGTTGACTGCCTTACCGCGAAGCATGTCGAGAGCGATCAGCAAGATGATGATGCCTCCGCCAATGCGAAACGAAGGGAGGTCCAAACCCAGGAAGTCAAGAATCTCCCTACCAAAGAACAGGAAGGCCAAGAGAAGAAGCGTCGAGGTTCCCGTGACGAAAGTAGCCAATCGGCGTTGTACGGGCGGATCGCAGTCGCCAGCCGCCTTGACCCATATTGGAATCTTTCCCAGAGGGTTCAGGATTGCGACCATCGCAAGCGCGAAGTTTTCGAGAAGCATCTCTTCCATCAAGCGCCAGAAAGCCGCGAGGCTATCCTAAGCTTTGGGCGAAGAAAAGGGTACGGTCATCGCGCGCAGATCACCTCCCTTCGCGCAAGTCGTCTGCGGTTCACAGCTCGATCTACCCGACGCGCTCCCACTCTTTCGATTTCGCAGGCGGCCCGGACCGACGGTCGAAATACGGGGGCTCAAAAAACCACCCGTAACAACTAGCCAATCTTGGAGCGGGTGAAGGGGGTCGAACCCTCGACTTCGACCTTGGGAAGGTCGCACTCTACCACTGAGTTACACCCGCGAAGAGGAGCAAGAACTAGCCTTGCTCGCAGGGGGCGTCAAGCAAGGCGCTTGCGGGGATGATACAAGAGGTCATGCGCCGCGCGCTTTGCTTATGCTTGGGATTGCTCGTCCTGGCCGGAACCGCGTCCGCGCAGGATCTCGTCGCGCCCCGCGTCAAATCGTTGCCGGGCATCGAAGTGCCTCCCGGGGTCGAGGTGCCTGAAGGAGGACTCGTTCGGGTACGGGTTCGCATCGATCGCGATGGCCGCGGCACCGTCGACAGCTGCGACGCAGCTCGCTTGCTCTGTGATCTCGTCGCCGACGCGATTCGCAACGCCGAGTTTTCGCCCGCGACCCGCGACGGCAATCCGGTGCCTTCCGAGGTGGCGGTCGACCTGAGGGTGCGCGAGTCCACGCTCGACGAGTCGGCTTCCGAGACGGTCTTGGAGCCATCCGCCGCCCATGTGGAAAGAGAGCTCGTGTTTACGGAGACCGCGGAAGTCGACGCCCGCGTGCAGATCCCGATCAAGCTCGAGCTCGAGGGGATTCGAAACATCCCGGGAACCCTTGGGGAGCCCTTTCGAACACTCTCGCTCATGCCAGGCACCGTTCCCGTGGCGAACGGGCAGCCGTACGTGTACGTGCGCGGCGCGCCGCCTTCGGGAACTGTCTATCTCTACGACGACATCCCGATTCCGCTTCTCTTCCATTCGGTCCTCGGGCCGGCGACGATCCAGTCGGGCTTGATCGGAGGCATCGACATCTTTTCGGGTGCTGCGCCCGCGCGCTACGGGGGCGCCACCGGCGGTGTGGCGGCAGCCCGTTCCCGGCAGTTCGACCAAGATCGGGTGCATGGCGAGACGGACTTGCGGATCATCGATGTGTCCGCCCTCCTCAACGTGCCGATGCCGAAGGAGGGCTCGATGACCTTTGCCGGTCGGTACGGCTTTCCCAATCTGATCCTCGGCGCGATCGACGTGGACGCCGACGTCAATTTCTGGGACTACCAATACCGGACTGGCGTCGCGATGAGCCCTCGCTCCCGCTTCGAGGTGGTTGCGCTCGGCGGTCGCGACCGGTCGGTCTTCGACTCGAGCAACCCGGCCGAGAGGCTCGCGTTCGACATTCAGTTTCACCGGTTCGAGGCCCGCTTCATCGGGCGGGTGAAGAAGTGGGACTTCGTTGGCACGATGCTCTACGGCTACGACTTCTCCGAAATCGAGGACGCGTCGAGATCGGCCATCACGGATGCAAGCGCCAACCTTCACCGAGTCGGTCCCCGTTTCTGGGCGACCTATAGGGCCCGGAAGGCCCAGGTCCGGATCGGTGGCCAGATGTCGGCTCTCTTCGGACCGGTCGAGTGCTTCGGAGGTGCGCAAAGCGTGTCGATCCCCTGTGATAACGAGTTCCTTGCCCAACAGAATCGCCGAATCATCGGGGGCGCGTTCGTCGACGCGAATGTCTCCGCGGTCAAGTGGCTCGACCTTTCGCTCGGGCTCCGAGCGGATGTCTGGAACACGGGAGGGAATCGGGAGGCAGGGGTGGGGCCTCGGGCCCGGGCCACGTTTCATGCGAAGGACATTGTCGATGTCTTCGTCGGCTGGGGGCTCGCGTACCGGCCCGCGACGTTCGCCATCCCGCTTCCCGGGCTCGGCGACGTCCCGCTCGAGCCGGGACTTCAGCGCGCCAACCAGAGCGAAGGAGGTGTCCGTTTCTTCCTCCCTGGCGACGTCACGTTCGAAACCAGAGGCTATCTCAACCTCTACACAGATCTGCGCTTCCTCGACATCTTCACCAACCCCGAGGTCAATGTCGACACGGGGTCGATTGCTCTGCCCGTCGGGGCCCTCGACGACTCCGCCGACGGCAAGAGCTACGGTCTCGAGCTGTTGTTGCAGCGCCCATTCGAGATGGGCATCAACGCACTGGCGAGCTACACGCTCGGGTTCAGCGAGCTGACTGCGACCACGACGTTCGACCCACGCACGGGCTTCGCGCCACAGACCTTCGACCTCACGCCTTCGTACGACGTGAGACACGTGATCAACGCCGCGCTCGCCTGGCAGGCCAAGTTCGGTCTGATCCTCTCGGCCCGAGTACAATCGAGATCCGGTCGTGCCGAGGGCTGGGTCTGGTTCGACGACGACACCGGCATCGTTCAGCAGTACGTGCAACGTGTGCCTTGGTTCACGCGGCTCGACCTGATGGTCGCGTACGAGTGGGCGAAGCCAGGCCGCCGCATGCGGATCGGGTTCGAGTGGATCAACGTCACCCGGGCCCGTGATTCGCAGCAGATCGATTCGGAGTCGGCGCCGCCGCGGTCGGCCTGCCGAGAACGCGTCGGAGTTCCCGCGGAGCCTTGCGCGATTAGCTACACCACCGCCATTTGGTTCCCGAACCTATCTTTCCGAGCGGTCTTTTAGCGGGCCTCGCGCCCAATTCCCGACCAGTGATGCGGATTGAGGGCGCCTGCTGCGAGGCGAACGTCGACCAAGATCCCCGTCAGGTGCGCCATCCCCGAGACCCGCTCGAGCTTGTCGGGGCCGTCGGCGGCCAAGAGGTTCACGTTGACGCCGGTGGTCTTGCTCGCAACGCCCATTTTGCTGTCCTGGTGGCCCCATCCATGGGGGAGGGCGACCGTGCCCGGCATCAGATCGGACAGCAACTTCACCGGCACGCGAACCGTGCTGGTCTCGCTCGACACGTCTGCGAGGTTTCCCTCTTCGATTCCCACCCGCGCTGCGTCGTCTGGATGCATGTACAGATGGTTGGTGGAGCGCTCGCCGGATACGAAATCCTCGATGTTGTGCGTCCACGAATTGTGGGTCGTGATGGCGCGCTTGGTGATCAGCTTCAGCTTGTCTTTGGTTGCGCGCTCGAGCTCGAAATCGGATTCGAGCTTTTGCGTCTGCTGCAGGAGCACCTCTGGAGCGAGGTTCATCTTCCCATCCTCGCGGATGATGCGCTTGCCGAGGAAGCTCCCCGGCTCGTGCTCGGGCCGAAGCCGGCCGTGCTTGTCCTGCAAGAGCTTCTTGAAGCTGCCCTGCTTGGTCGCTCGAAGAAGTCCGGAGAGAAGCAGCTCCTGCGGAATGGAAGGCTGCGTGTCGCCTTTCCCAATCCCGTTGAGCCGCTTCGCGAGCTCCATCGCGCGTTGCGCGACCGCGGAGCCCCACAGGTTGATTCCGCTCGCGTTGGCGATGTCCACGTAGATCGTCGCCTCATCGCGTTGCTCGCCCTTGGGCGGAATGATTGCGCGAGTCGCCTGAAGGTACGGCTTGGACTGAAGCCCGAGCATCAACGGGAACACGAATGGAAGATCGGGGCGTTGGAAAGGCGACGTGCACGGAAGCACGTGCGTTGCAACCGATGCGGTTTCACTCGGCTGGATGTCTAGCACGACCAGCAGCTCGAGCTCCTTGAACGCATCGCGAAGTCGCTCGGAGTTCGCCATCGTGATGAGAGGATTACCGCCGGTGACGAAGAGAGCCTTGATCTGTCGGTCGCCCGGAGTGAGGATCTCGTCGGCTAGGATCCCGCCAGGAAGCGCGTCGTTGACGGACTTGAAGCCTCCGATGCGGCTCTCGTTCTGCTGGAGGAGCACGCCCGTCTTCTTGCCGAACGCCGCGAAGTCGATGACGCCGGTGCTGACGATCGTACCGCCCCGGCGGTCTAGATTCCCGGAGATTGCGTTGATCGCCTCCTGCAGCCAGAACGCAAGTGAGCCGTTGGTCCCCATGTTGACGCCGGTCGAGCAGTAGAGCGCGGCCCCATCGGCGCTCCGATACGCGCGAACCATCTCGCGAAGGACGTCCGCAGGAATCTGGGTGACTTCAGCGGTGCGCTCGGGCGGCCACGCCTCGGCGACGGCACATAGCTCGTCGAAGCCTGTCATGTACTCGTCGACATGAGCTCGATTGATCGTCGTCGTCCGGAGCAGCTCGTGCAGAAACGACAGATAGAAGAACACGTCGGTGTTCGGTCGAATGAAGACGTGCTCGCCAGCGACCTTGGCGGTTTCGGTCCGTCGCGGATCGACGATCAAGATCTTTGCGCCTCGTGCCTCGATCTCCTTGAGGCGCCGAATTGGATTCGAGACCTGCAAGAAGCTCCACTTCGATATCGCCGGGTTCGCGCCGACGATGATGAGGCATTCGATGTTGTCGAGGTCGGGAAAAGGTTGGGTGAAGGGGAAACCGTAAACCTGGTGCGCGACGGCGAACTTGTTCGCGCAATCCTGAGTGGCCGACGCGAACATGCTCGTCGACCCGACGCCTTGCATGAACCCTGCGGCAAAGACCGGGTGCAACACTCCGAATCCAGCCGCCGTTCCGACGTACATCGCGATGCTGTCGGGACCGTGGTTGTCGATGAGATCGCGCACCTTTTGGCCGATGCTCGACGACGCCTCATCCCAGCTCACGCGTTGGAGCTCGCCGTCGACTCGCTGCATCGGGTACAACAAGCGATCGGGCGTGTCGTACATCTTGTGTTGCTTGAGCCCTTTCAAACAACCGTAGCCGCGGGTCGCGACGTGATCGTTGTCGGGCTTGATGTCGATGACTTCGTCGCCCTCCACCGTGACGTCGAGGCCGCAAAGCGCCTCGCAGATCCGGCAGAACGTCTGAACTGTTTCAGCCATGGGTGGCCTAGTGTATAGGGCTCAATCCTCGTGGATCAACGCGTCGAACGCCCGGTTCACGTCGTCCATGGACTCCATCAGCATATCGTCGGCGTCTCCGGAGGGCCCACCGAGCCGCTGCAAACGGTGACCAACTTCTCTGTATTCCGGATCGCGCCGAAAAACGTACTCGTAGTGAAGCCGCGCCTGATCGAAGAGGCTCGCCGTTTCGCAAGCGAGGCCGAGCTCGTAATGTAGACCGATCGTCTCGGCGGGCGTTTGGGCCGGGCTCTCGAGGCCTGACTGAAAGGCTTCGATGGCGTCACGCGGCTGGCCCTCTTCGAGGTAAATGAGACCGATCATCGTCCAGCACAGACAGCGCTTACGCGGGTCGCTCATCGCGACTTGAAACTCGCGTCGAGCGTCCGCAAAAAGCCCCATCTCCTTGTACGCGATGCCGAGATCGAAATGCGTGTCGCTGTCGTCCTCGCTCACCTGTTCCGCGACGCCCCTCTTGAACTGCTCGAATACCGTCTCGACGTCGATCATCTCGGCGCCTTCGTCCATCGGCGCGATCTCTGCGACCTCGGCCAGCTCTTCGGCGAGCTTCTCGGCGAAGTCGAACCCCTCGTCGCCGGGCGCGAGCTCCTCGTACTCCATCTCGAGCTCGGGTGGCTCGGATGCCATGGCAGCGGGCGTCGACGACATCCCTGGGTGAAGTGGCTGCGCCACCGCCGACACGCCGGACGAAGCCGCGGCGAGCTCCTCGACCTCGCGCGCTTTGTCGAGGACGAGCGGGTGATCGGGAAGCGTGAGCTGAAGCTCACTGACGATGGCACGCGCCTGAGAAAACAGGCCGGAGACGAGATACGAATCGGCCAGCTCGAGGGTCTGTTCCATCAAGCTCGGTGCGATCGCTGCAGTTGCTGCGGTGACCTGGGTCTGAGTGCCCGCGAGTGGAATCGACAGAAATTCGTCGTAACTGATAGCGCTGAGGGTGCGCATCGGGATGACGCGCGCGCCGCCACCACCGCCGGGCGGCATCGGCGCTGGGGGCTCGGAGGCGTAGAGCTCCTCGACCTCGTAGCTCTCCTCGACTTCGATGGTCGTCTCCGCGATTGCGGGGAGGGAGCCGGAGACCGTGCTCGCTTCCTCCTCGACGTCCTCCTCGAGGTACATGATGCCGGACGCGCCGCTAAGGCCGGATGCGCTTGCCACCGATGGAGAGCTGAGCTGCGACGGCGCGCTGAGCTCGCGGCCCACCTGCATCGTGGACGCCGAACCGGCGACAGAGGCGGGCTGTGCAGGCTCTGACGGCACGAAGTGCTGGCCGGACGCTGCGGCGGTTCGGTCCAACGCCGCTCGGGCCTCCTTGTCGTTCGGGTTGAGCTCGAGAATTCTGTGGAGCGCGGTCATCCGCTCTCGTGGTCGATGCGCTTCGCGATGGAGTCGGGCGATTTCGCGATATACACTGATCGCCTTGTCCGTCTGCGAGAGCATGAGGAAGGCTTCGGCGAGAAGGGACAGCGTCGTGACGTCGCGCGGATCGGCCTTGAAGCAGCTCTGGAGCTTGGCAAGTGCGCGCTTCGGGTCGCGCCGCTCGATGTACGTTTGCGCGAGGTCCTTGGCGACGCGCACGTCGTTACTCCGGTGGTAGAGGAGACGCTCGGCGACCTTGATGTAGTCGTCGAGACGGCCCTGCTCTTTCAAGAGCTGCGCGCCTTGTTCAAACTCGTCCGCCGCGGCTTGTGTGCGGCCCGCACGCGAGAGCGCCTCGGCATACTTGATGCGCACCGGGATGTGTTCGGGGTCGAGCTCGACCATCTTACCAAGCATGCGTAGCGCTTCGTCGGTGTCGCCCGCGCGCATGAAGCCGTTCGACACGTCTTCGAAAACGCTCATCGCATCGCTGATGAGCTGGAGTTGCTCGTACATCTCGCCGAGTTGCACCTGCGCATCGAGCCTCGACGGGTCGAGCTTCAGGATCTGCTTGAAGACCGCGATCGCCTTCAGAAAAAAGCCCTGCTGCGCGTAGTGGTCGGCGACGCGTCGGTACGTGTCGATCGCCGAGCCCCGATCGCCCTTGCGGACGTACAGGTCCCCGATCTTCAGCAGGGAGCGTACGTCTCGCTTGTCGGCCTCGACGAGCTTCTTGTACTGAGCGATTGCCTTGTCGTATTGGCCGCGCGCCTGGTGCTTACGCGCCGCGTCCAACACCTTGTTTCGATTGATGCCCAAAGCCCCTACTCAGCCCCCATGCGTTCAGTGCGCCCACACAAGTCTACTAATGCCGCACGGGGGCGGTCAACAAGCGCTAGCCCCGAAGGTCATCCAGAAAGCGGGTCGAGATGCGGCCCTCTTCGAAAGCGGGGTGCTGGAGGATGCGCTGATGGAGGGCAATGTTGGTGCGAATGCCGCCAATGATCGTTTCGCTGAGCGCCCGCTGCATCTTCGCGATGGCCTGCGCCCGTGTCGGGGCATGTACGATGATCTTGGCGACCAAAGGGTCATAGTGCGGCGGAACCCGGCCACCTCCGTAAATCCCACTGTCGATGCGCACCCCGGTCCCGCCCGCCATGTGGAGCTCCGTGATGACGCCTGGGGAAGGCGCAAACGTGTCCGGATCCTCGGCATTGATGCGGCATTCGATGGCGTGGCCGCGCGGAGCGAGCGGCTGGTCCCGAACCTCGAGCGCTTCCCCTTCGGCGATCCGAATCTGCTCGGCAACCAGGTCGACGCCCATGATGAGCTCGGTGACTGGGTGCTCCACTTGGATCCGCGGGTTCATTTCGAGGAATGTGAGCTCTCCGCGGTCGTCGACGAGAAACTCGAGCGTACCCGCCGACAGGTACCCGGCTTTGGACATGGCGCGTCGAATCGTTTCGGACATGTCAGTGCGTTGTTGGTCGGTCAGCGCGACGCTGGGCGCTTCTTCCAGCACTTTTTGGTGGCGCCGCTGAATCGAGCATTCGCGCTCGCCGAGAACCTGGATGTTCCCGTACTTGTCGCCGAGGATCTGAAACTCGATGTGCCTTGGCCGCTCGAGGAACCGCTCGAAGTAGAGCGCATCGTTGCCAAACGCAGCGAGGCACTCCGCGCGGGCTGTCTCGAAGCTCGCCTGTACGTCTTCGGCGGACCGGAGCACCTGCATTCCTTTGCCGCCGCCCCCGCCTGATGCTTTGAGCAACACCGGGAAACCAAGTGATTCGGCCTTCTTCACGGCGTCGTCGACGTCGGTCAAGAGCTCGGTGCCTTCGAGAATGGGCAGGCCAAGTGACTTCGCGAGCGCGCGCGCGCTCACTTTGTCGCCCCACTGGCGCATCTGTTCTGGCGTCGGACCGATGAACACCAGGTCGCATTGGGCGCAGGTCTCCGCGAACTCCGGGTTCTCGGACAGGAAACCGTAGCCAGGATGCACGGCGTCCGCGCCTGTGATCTCGGCCGCCGCGATGATGGCCGGAATGTGCAGATAGCTTCGCGCGGCTTCCGCCGGCCCGATGCAGATCGCTTCATCGGCGAGGCGGGTGTGGAGCGCATCAGCGTCGATTTCGCTGTGGACTGCGACTGTGCGCAAGCCGCGCTCTCGGCAGGAACGAATCACGCGCAGCGCGATTTCCCCCCGGTTTGCGATCAAGACCTTTTCGAACACGGCTACGTCGCTTCAATCCGGAAGAGCTTGTCGCCGTACTCCACCGGCTTGCCGTTCTCCACGAGCACCTCGACGACGGTCCCCGCTGTTTCCGCTTCGATCTCGTTCATGAGCTTCATCGCTTCGACGATGCAGAGCACTTGGCCGACGACGATCTCGTCGCCGACTTCGACGAAGGGATCGCTATCGGGGGAGGGCGACCGGTAGAACGTTCCGACGAACGGAGATGTCACGTACGAGCCGTTCTCTTCAGCCGCCGCCGCTGCGGCCCCTTCGGCAGTCGGCGCGACGGATTGGGGAACCGCGGCGACGATGGCAGCGGGGTCTCGACGCACCCGGATTCGGTCATCGTCGTGCTCGACTTCGATCTCGGTGAGGTTTGCCTCGTCGAGGAGACGGATGAGCTCGCGAAGTTGCTCGAGGTCCAGCTTCATTGAGCGTTGAGATAGTCGATAAGCGCACGAAGGCCAAGCGCGTAGCTGTTCTTGCCGAAGCCGATGACCGAGCCAATACACACGGCCGCGGTGACAGACTGATGGCGAAATGATTCGCGCGCCGGGGTGTTGGAAACGTGAACCTCGATCGTCGGCAGACCTGCCGCGGCGATGCCGTCGCGGAGCGAAACCGACGTGTGCGTGAGGCCGCCAGGGTTGATGAGAACGCCATCGAAGGAATCACGGGCCTCATGCAGCCAATCGATGAGCTGACCCTCTTGGTTGGACTGGCGAAACTCGACGGTCGCGCCGAGATCGCTGCCCAAGTCGGCGAGCTCCTCGGCGATGTCGTCCAACGTGGTCGACCCGTACACATCGGGCTCTCGAGTTCCCAGCAGATTGAGATTGGGGCCGTTGAGCACGAGGACGCGTTTGAGCGAGCCCGCCATCTGATCAGAGGTTTTCGATCAGGGCCGGCGCGCTGGTCCTGAGCAGGTAACGCGCCTTGCCAACGTTTCCGCCGGGCTCGACGGCAAGAGCGACGAAGTACTCGTCGCTCAGCATCCGCACGACCGTCGTCAATCGCTCGGTCTGCACCGACACTTCCTTGGTTTCCCCGGCATCGAGCATTTCGGCCGCGCGCTGCACGCCCTTGAGCACGACGCTGTACTCCATACCGACAGATTCGATGTCGAATGCGCCGTCAGCGCTCGAGTATTGATCGACGGCAATTCCATCCGATGCCATCAACAGGCCAGCCACGCCGCCCTCGGTTCGCTCGACGAGGTCTTGAAGAATCTCTTTGAACATCGCCCCTCCGCACCGTAATCACCGCACGGACGAGGCCCTGGGTCAAGTATCGAGTCCGGGCCGGAGGGTTACCGTGAGGCCGCCGCCTTCGGTTTCGCCGAGCGCGAGCGCGAGCCTGTGACGCCTAGCGACATCACTGACGATGTGAAGCCCGAGACCCATCCCGTGCGGGTGGCGAGTCCGTGCTTCCGTTCCCCGGAAGGACGGTTTCAGCACTCGGTCCCGATCCTCTTCGGGTATGCCGGGGCCGTCGTCGATCACGTCGAGCGACCAAGAGCGACTGTCACCGCGGAGGACCACCGCGATGTGACCACCGGCCTTGTTGTAGCGGACGGCGTTCTGGACGAGGTTTCCGAGCGCTTGCTCGAGAAGCGTGAGGTCGCCTTCGAGCTCGACAGCGCGCTCCGGCACCGCCATCTCGAGCGCGACTTGCTTTCGGCTTGCCACGGGCCTGTGCCGTTCGACGACCCGCTCGACGAGCGTGTTGAGGTTGACTGTGTTTCGGTGGGCCAAACCTTCGGTTGCCTCGAGACGGGCTGCAGCGTTCAGATTGTGCAGGAGCGAGCCGAGGTACTGCGACTCCTCGATGCTCGGCACGATCGCGTTGGCGTCGAGGGTCTCTCCCGCTTCCATCCGCTGCTGAAGGGAGACGAGATGACCTTGGAGCACGCTTAGGGGGAGCATCACGTCGTGCGTGGTGTTGGCGATGTAGTTGCGAAGCGCTGCCTCACGATCGCGAAGTGAAGCGAGCTGTGCCTCGATCGTTCGGCGGCTCTGTTCGAATGCGGCGCCGAGCTCGGCGATTTCGTCGTTGCCGTCGATCTCGATTGGCGCTTCGGCGTCGCTTCCAAGTCTTCGCACCGACTCCGTGAGCTGACGCACGCGCCGGACCAGCGGCCCCGCTGCAAAGAGCGCGACCATGATCACGACCAGGGCTACGAGGAGCGCGGGCATCAGCACGGCGGCTGAGAACCAGGGTGGCGGGCCTTTCGCCCGCATCAGAACGATGGCGCAAGGACCTTCCTGCCAAGGCATCCGCACCGCCACCTGAGCTCGCCGAGGATCGTCGGAGCGGGATACCGCGACGTCGTTTCCTGTCCCGAGCTGTTGTGCGAGCTCCGTGGGGAACACTGGGCTCGCGGGATTGCGGCTTTGAAAGCTAGAGTCGTAGGCGAACAACCGATGCGGGGGCAAACGGTGGTTTCGCGGGCCCGCTCGCCGCCGCGACTCTGCGTCGCGTCGCGGGGTGGGCCAGCCTTCGGGATTGGCTTCGCAGCGCTCACGACCTCCGGACTCCATGCGGTGCACGGCAGCCTCCGCCAGCGCGTCCACCCGCATTCGCGAGTGCCATCGTGATTGCGCCCAACCCATGATGACGAGCAGAGAAACGGCCGCGATCCCGAGAGTCAGAGCGAGTCTGGCGCGAAGCTTCATGGACCTTCCGATAGGCGGTAGCCGATGCCCCAAACGGTTTCGAGCTGAGCAGCGTTCTCACCGAGCTTGCTACGGAGTCGAGAGATGTGGACATCGAGCGTGCGTCGGCTCGATTCCTGGGCCGGATCGAGCGCCGCTTCGACGAGCGCATCGCGGGTTACCGCGGCGCCCTTTCGGCGTGCAAGCGTCGACAGGATTTCGAGCTCGACCGGCGTGAGCGAAAGCGTGCCGCCGCTTGCTATCACCTCTCGGTGCTCGAAGTCGACGGTGATCGCCCCGACCACGATGCGTTCGGTGCTCGAGAGGTTGGGCCGTCGGAGGCAGGCTTGGATTCGGGCGAGGAGCTCCTCCGGGAAGAAGGGCTTCGTGACGTAGTCATCGGCGCCGAGCCCGAGGGCGCGGATCTTGTCGGCGGTGTCGTCGCGCGCGCTCAAGATCAACACCGGCACCTCGGATTTGGCGCGGTAGCGCTTGAGGAGGTCCATCCCATAGGTGCCGGGCAGCATCAGGTCCAAGACGACGACGCTGTACTCGTCGGGCTGAAGCGAGCGCGCGTCGTCGCCGTCTCGGACCCAGTGTGGCTCGAATCCCGCCCGCGAGAGTGTTTCCACCACTTGCTGTCCAAGGGCGGCGTCATCTTCCACGAGCAGGATTCGAGTCGGCACGAGTGGTTCCCTTAGTGATCGTCGGAGCCGTGGTGGCGCTCGAAGCGCTGCTGCATCCGCTCGACCTTGTGTTCGCGCTTCAGCAGCCGCAGCTCCTCGCGCTGCTCGCAGCTCAGATTGGCATAGATCTGATCCTCCGTCGCGAAATGGAGGTCCTTCATTGCGGTGAACTTCTCTTTGCTGCGCGGCATCTCCTTGATCTCTTCGGCTTGGGTGCGCGCCTGCTCCATGATCGTGCGGACCTGCTCCTCCTGTTCGGGGCTGAGATCGAGCCGTTCGCTCATTTCCGCGAGGTGCTCTTCCATCTTTTCCCCCGTCCAGGGGCCCCCTTTTCCGTAGGGACCGCCGGCCGTGCCATGCGCGAGCGCGACGCCGCCTACGGTGAGCGCGAGCGCCGAAACACCTCCCACGAGGGCGGCGATGATGGTTTGTTTGTTGATGAGCTGCATGAGTCTTCCTTCCTTGGGGAGTACGATTCCCCTGATGAAGTAAACGGCCCGAACCTTACGCGACTCTTAACCCGGACGATTTTTCGTTCCGCCCATTCGATTCTGGGCTAATTACGGCTCGTGGCGCGCTCCTTCTTGGTCCTCGACATCGAGACCGTCCCCGACCCAGAGCTGGTATGGGACGCTGCGGTCGATGGTTTTCCGCCGCCGCCGTTTCACCAGGTGGTCGCGCTTGGTGTGCTGTGGCTCGGTGGTGATCACTCACTCCGGAAGCTCGGTGCCTTTGGCGGAGAGGAAGACGCGCCGCCCGACGAGTCGAAGGTGCTTCAGGAGTTTGCGGACTTCATCGGAGAGCGGCATCCGACCATGGTCACCTTCAACGGGCGACGCTTCGATCTTCCCGTGCTTGCCAACCGCATGCTGAAGCACGGCGTCCCGTTTCCGGCCTACTACGCAGGTCGAAGCGGCGGCCCCGACTACCGCTATCGATACAGCGATGAGGGTCACCTCGACCTGGCAGATGTGATGACGGACTTCGGCGCCAGTCGCATGCCGAGCCTCGATGCGTTGGCTCAGCTCGTGGGCATGCCCGGAAAGATGGGCGTCGACGGCTCGAAGGTGCAGAGCATGCATGAGCAAGGCAAGCACGCCGAGATTCGCGACTACTGCCTCCACGACGTCGTCCAAACGACCTTCGTCTTCCTCCGAGCCGAGATATTGCGAGGCCGCTTGAGCCCCGACGACTACCGCGCGCGAGCAGCGCTCCTATGGGGTGCGCTTGCCGAGGACCCTCGCGTCGCGGCCGTCCTAGAGAAGGCCAATAAGTCTCGCGCCCTCCTAATGGATTGAAATCGTTTCACTTTCAGTTCCGGGAAAGGGCGGGCACACGCCTTTGCCCCCGGGTGTTAAGAGCTTCGTAAGATCTTGCTTCGTCCGAGAAGTGAATCGCGGGCCAAGCCCCGCAGTCACTCAGGAAAGACGAGGGATCATCATGCGAGCACTAATTCATCTAGCACTCTTTGCATTGGCGCTGACTGCCGTAGGCCAGGCCAGTGCTGACGACGGTGGCCGGCGCCGCGAGCGGCGTACCACGATTGTCATCGCGCCCCAAACCAATCATCCAAGCGCGCGGCCCGTGCGGGCGCCGGTCGACCCCATGCCTCCTCGGTACGATTACCGCGGCGCGCGGCCCCAGCGCTCCCAGGGAATCCTCGAGGCGCGCCGCGAGTTTTACAATGAACAGCGAGACCACGACGAGATCGTGCGCATCGTCGATCGTTGGACTCGAGCGACCCGTCGGCGTGATCCGCACGCACAGCGCGCCGCTGAACGCCGAGCACACGCGTGGATTCAAAGCGAGATCGAGGAGTCGAGTGCGAGGCGGGACAACGGGCGGTATGTGCATCGGCTGCATGCGCTTCGCCGGCAACTGCTCGTAGCCTATCCTGGGCATGGTTATGGACGCCGCGGACATCGCTTCGATGCGCACAAGGCGCAAGTCTTCGGCGAGCTCGTCGAGCTCTCGGAGCGTCAGGTGCAGCGTGCGCGAACACGCGCGCGGGAACAGATGCACATGGCGTTTGCGTATCGCTAGCCGCTGAACGCGCGACGCTCTTCCTCGAGCACGCGTTCGATGTTTCCACATACGATCTCGCAGAGATCGAAAACCGCGGGATCCGCCACTGTATAGTAGGCGGAGTTCCCGCGCTTTT
>JAHEEE010000084.1 GCA_024640845.1 Myxococcales bacterium
GCGGGCACCGTCGGAGCGCTCTAGTTGGCTCCGCCTCGCGCTAGCCTTTTGATTGGTCGGTTTGCCCGTGTCCTTCCGATCCATGCCCGGAGCGCTGCAACGCTGCCGGGCTTTTTCTTGGTGATGATGAGGTGGGGAATTCCCCAACTGAACTATGCTGAGGTCTAGCACGTCCGGGGATCGGCCGGCAGACCAATAGGTCGCCATGTGACCGCGGGAGAGCCGCCCAAAAGAAAACGGCCCAAGGCTTCCCCTGAGCCGTCTCCGATCGCGAAGCCTACGGCTGCACCTCAAACACCCCCATCGGGCGTTTCGCCGTCCAGCCTACACTCTCCAGCGTCGCAGAACCCGGATCCTTCATCTACTTCGCACGGGGTGCCATCGTCGATGTCGCGGTATGCGCAGTAGTTATTAGTCGAGTCACACCACCACGGGAGATCTTCGACGTACGCCGCTGGAACCCAGTTGCAGACATCCTTCGTGCACGGATTGCCGTCGTCACAGTCGCTGTCGAGGAGGCACTTCTCAAATGGCCCGCACATCGGCATGGCAACGAGCAGAACTAGAATCACCAGTAGAATCAACTTTCGCATCACCAATCTCGTTGGACTTGATGGTGCATCGGCCGTGCCAGCTCCGACCCCCAATTCTATTTCGGGAACGTCACGTTCGCGACGCAGGCTCTGCGTTTGGGCATGTGGGGGCGCAGCGGGTGCGCGTCGAAAGAAACGATCCAAGGTTTCCCCTGAGCCGCTTGGGTGTGGTGCCGATGATGATCAGCGCCTACGGCTGCACCTCAAACGCCCCGGCCTAGCATTGTTGTGCGCAGCCTTCCGCGCCGGGACAACAGAGGAGGTCATCGTCGTATTCCTCGATCGGGCACGGTGTTACTTCGACGGATGCGGGGTCGCAGGGAGCCACGCAAACGCCGGCTTTGCATAGTGCGAGACTCAGAGGGCTGATGTTTTTCAACAAACAGAGTGTCCCGTCCTCGGCTAGTGTCGTGAAGTCGCACCCGTCCGGCCGAATGCACCTGTCTACGGTACACGGATCGCCGTCGCTACATACCGTGGGCGGGAATTTGCATAGCCCGTCAGTGTAGTCGCACGTGTCATCTGTACATATGTCGTCGTCTTCGCATACGACGCCTTCGCAGAGGTTCTCTCCGCACACCCCTTCTACACAGACTTCGCCCGAACCGCAGGGTGTGCCATCAGTCACCGGCCGATTCTGACACGAGTGCTCGGTCGCCTCGCAAATGTCTCCCACGTCAAACGACGCGCAGCTGTCCGTAGTGCACGGATTGCCGTCGTCACAGTTTCCGCAAGGACTCGCATCACCACAACCGACCACGCGTAAGGCCCCTAGCGCCAACAGAAACAACACGAGACCGAATGGGTAACGCATGACAACCTCCCTGCCCGGTCATCAGTAACGTGGGGTCGCCGGGCCGTGCCGGGCCATACGTAATTGTTTCCTCGACGGTCGATTTCACACGCAGCTCTTGCGTTTGGGTCGTGCGGGCGCGGCGGGTGCGTGGCCTCAGCCGACAAGAAAACGGCCCAAGGTTTCCCCTGAGCCGTCTCCGATCACTCAGCTTACGGCTGCACCTCGAACGCGCCGACGTCGCACATGGTGCCACCCGTCTCCGGTCGTGGCTCGCCGCGCTGGTCCGTGGTCAACGGCGCACCGTCCGCATCCACGCAGTCCACTTCAGGAACCACGTCAATCGCGACGCTGCCCGTCAGAAGCTCGTGCGTCATGGTCGGTCCACCGTTGTCAGCAAGCTCGCCGAGGTTCAACTGCTCTGCAGTGACGTTGACTTGGTCGCCCTTGTTCGTGTCGAAGCCGCAGGTGTCGCCGGGTGATTCGATGTTGTAGCCGGCAGAGATTGGCGTCTTCTCAGGAACTGCCAGACCGGTCGTCCCTCCACAATCACCGTCGATTAGCGCGTTGTTAAGCGTCATCGAGCCAATGTTCGATATGCTTCCCCCGTCGGCCGAGGTATTACCCGAGATGGTGCAGCCAATCATCGTGAGCGTGCCCCCGTTGCTAATCCCGCCTCCCTCAGCGCCCACACTGGTGTTTCCCGAGATGGTCGTGTTGACGAGGGTCGCGGTCCCAGCACCGTTCATGATTCCGCCTCCCCCTCCTGAGGAGCGATTCTCGGAGATGATGCTATCGGACAAGGTCAGGATTCCGGTATTGAAGACACCACCCCCGTCACCGCTGAGGGAGTCGTTGGCGGCGATGGTCACGCCCGTTGCGCTCAGTATTCCGGTGTCATCGTTCCCGAGGCCACTGCGTTCGTTCCCGGAGATAATGATGTTCGTCAAGGTGAGGGTCCCCTCATTGATGATACCTGAGAAGACAGAGTCGGTAACCCCGAGTCCCTGGAGCTCTGCAGCCACACCCGCCGTCACGTAAAAGACGCTGAGCTCGCGGCCATCGTCCCGGTCTAGCGGGGGGGCACTGTCCGGCCCATCAATCGTCAGATTTCCTTCGCCGTTCAGGACTACGTTTTTCTCAATCGCGATGGGCGCCCGAGTCACTATCGTCCGTGGTCCTTCACAATCGAAGGTGTAGGGACCACCACCAGCGGCGACAGCGTTGCGAACTCCTTGATCAGTGCAAGGCAGAACCGTGGTGTCTAGAACACAGGCACCGCTCTGGCATGTTCCGCCCGCACAGGACGTGCCGTCGAAGACGGCAGTACTCTCACAGAGACCATTGCCGAGGCACACGTCTGATGTGCAATCTGTGTAGTCACTGCAGTCGTCGTCGTTCTCGCACGACATTATGCAATGGCCGTTTGCGCACACGCCTGGTTCGTCACCGATATGGCAAGCACTGCCGTCATCGAGGACGCCGCACTCGGCCTCGCACACGCCGGCCACGCAAAGCCCCGGTAAAAAACCGTCGATATCATCAAACAGGGCGCACGAGGTTCGATCTCCGGCGGCCGAGCAGTCGGTGACGTGGCAGACACCGCCCAGGCAAAGGCCCTCAAGGTCCCCGAACGTGCACCCTGCAAAGTCTTCAGCGCCCGTGCAATCGCCGATGACGCCCCCCGAGCCGCCGGTCCCAGACGAGCCACCGGTGCCGGCGGTTCCACCGCTCCCACCTTCACCATTCTCATCACTGCACCCGGCCATGAGCACGAGGCTCAGCGCGAGTGCAAACCAGAAGATGAATACCCACCGCATAGGAACCTCCCGCCCGGTCATGGGTAACGTGGGGTCGCCCGGCTGTGCCGGGCCATACGTAATTGTTTCCCAACGAGCCGACGCCGGGCGCAGCGGGTGCGTGGCCTCAGCCGAAGAAGAAACGGCCCAAGGTTTCCCTGGGCCGTCTCCGATCACGCAAGCCTACGGCTCCACCTCAAACGCGCCGATGTCCAATTAGGAGCCGGACGAACACTGAGGCATGCAGTATTCGCTACCAGGACAGCAGACCGCCCCTTCATTGACGGGGCACGGATATTCTACTTCGGATGTAGGGTCGCAGGGAGCACACGTTTCTGAGCAGAGTTCCGCGCCGGGACAGCAGAGAAAGTTTTCCAAACCCTCGATGGGGCACGGCAGCTCTTCCTCGGATGCGGGGTCGCAGCCCACGCAAGCACCGGCTTCGCACATTCCAACTCCGCCAGGATCACCCTCGCAGATGTTCCCGTCCCTGTCCGGGTCCTGGGTGAACATGCATCCATCTGCCGGACTGCACGTGTCCTCGGTGCAATCGTTATGGTCGTCACATGTCGCGGGTGGGAAGCTACACGTGCCGTCCACGTAGTCGCATTCATCATCGGTGCATGCATCGTCGTCGTCACACACGACGTCTTCGCAGCGGTTCTGTCCGCACACGCCATCGACGCAGACGTTGTCCGAACCGCAGGACGTCCCATTGGTCACTTGTGAATACAAGCACCTCGACACCACTTCGCACGTTTGCGGAGCGTCCGGGTCGTACCAATAGCATTCATCGATAGTGCACGGGTTGCCGTCGTCGCAATCCTGATCCTCGACGCACGACCGATCATCCCCGCACCCCACCATGCGCAAGGCCCCTAGCGCGAGCAGGAACACTATGAGAAAGAACCAGTGTCGCATGACAACCTCCTCGCCCCGACACAGGTGACGTGGGGTCACCGGGCGGGGCCGGGCCATACGTAATTCTTTCATAGGCGGTTGATTTCAGGCGCAGCTCTTGCGTCTTGACCCCGACCCCGCGCCGACGGCACAACCCGGCTCATGGTCGAGGCGGTGCGGGAGCTTGGGTGAATGGCTACGGCTGCACCTCGAACGCGCCGACGTCGCACAAGAAAGCCCCACCCGTTTCCGGGCAGGGCTTCGTTGTGGCCGAGCTCTGGGATTAGTTGAAGCTCAAGTTCAGGAAGACCTCGCCTCGGAGCTGGCTTGCCACCGAGGTGAAGGGGCCGCCCCAGCTGCCAGATGCACCCTCGAAACGGGGTCCAGTGCCAAGCACGACGGTGCTATCTTCCTCTAGGAAGAGCAACTCGAACTGACTTACGGCTTCGTTCGTGCAGCCTTCGCCAACACCACTAAGAGTGAGCTGCGAGCCATCAGGGTAGGTCAGGACGACGTTCGAAGTGATGTCAATGGGGACCTGCAGCACCGAGTCTTCAAACAACGGGCACACATGATCGCCAGGCGACGTTAGAGATGCGGCAGTGAAAGTAGCGTTACCGAACCCCTTCGCATTGCCGCTTTGCACCGAGGAGAGCGGGAGGGTGGGATCTTGTTGGAAGAGGGGAGGGATGAAGAAGCTGTCCCCAAAGATCTGTATCGTCTTAGGCCCGGCGGGGCCTTTCGCATGCGCCTCGGACACTCCGACTCCGCTCTCCGAATCGTTGCAGCCGGCGAGAGCCGCCAATCCTAGCGCTGTCAGCAGAATGATCATTCGTTGCATCACAAATCTCCTTTCGTGGGTTTCTGAGCAGAGAAACGGGCACCGCCTGTCGCGTCGATAGGAGAGGCATCTTGGTTCAACCGAGCGCAGGCCGTCTATACGTAATTCTTTCCTGGACGCGCAGGGCTTTCGCTCGGGGGATGGATGGCGCGCAGCGGGTGCGCAGCCCCGGCCGAAAAGAAAAAGGCCCACAACCGAGATGGTCATGAGCCGTTGCGTTCCCCGGATGCAGATCCGGGTACTCGGCGTCGGCGCGCTCCTTGCGGAACGAGAGCTCCAACTTCTCGCCTGTCTTGCACTGGATCGTGCCCTCGCCGAGAAGATGGGAGGGCTTGGATGGCTCGCGCTTGGGTTTGCTTTCGTCGGGGGTGGTGGTGGCGGTCATGATCTTCTCGATCTGGTTGCAAGCGACTTGCGCAAAATGCAGCATAGACGCGTAGATGCCGTCGCTACTGCGGCGAGCCAAAACCACGAGAACCGGTCTACGCAACCGGAGGCTAGAGGTTCAAGTCCTCTTGGGTCCGCCACTCCCCCTGGTGGCTACTCGGCCGGATATACATTCACACCGACCTCGTCGTCCCTCGACGCGAGGACTGAGCCGGTGATGATCGAGCTGATGAACAAGCCGACGCCTGTGTAGAACATCGCCGGGTAGCGGAGTTGTTGACCGACGTAGATCGGGTCGTAGCGGTAGTTCACCGAGGCGAACATGAGTGCCATGCCCGTGATCGCGCCGGCAGCAAAGACCGCCCAGCCTGCTTTGCGGATGCGACGCTTATCGACGTAGCGGCCTTCGACGATCGCATCGGCGCTCAGATCGATCGGCTGGTTCACCTCGATCGGTCTGTTCCCGTCGAGAGAGAGCGCCAAGCGGTGCCTGCCGGACAGCAACATGGCGTCGCAGGGAGCCTCGCAGATCGGTTGATAGGCTCGTGTGACGACTTCCCCGTAGTAGGGGGCCATCCCATAGCCACCCCATCCGTAGCCGCCCCATCCGTAGCCACCCCATCCGAAGCCTCCTCCCCATCCGCCTCCGAAGCTCACGCCGCTCACCGATGAGTAGGTCCCGCCCATGCGAAGGTGAAACGACACGCCGTTCGTAGGCGACTGGAACCGCACCTTGAGTGGGGTGCCGGAGACCAACACCCGTCCCGGCCGTTCCAAGACTATGCCGGTCGGCGGCGCTTGTGTTGGAGTCGTCGGCGCAGGCGGCGAATCGATCACCTCGTACGAGGTCTTGTCGCTGGGCGTACCGGTGGGTGCTTGGCCGTGCGCCGCGGTGGGCTCAACGGCGATAGCGAGCCCGAAGGCCGTCAGGAACAAGGAGAGGGCGATCGAAACACGCATGGTCCGGTTCATCGCTGAGTACGTCACTTGCCCCGCATGAACCAATATAGCGTAAAAAGTGGCCCCGCCACACGTCGGACACCGCTACCGTTGCTCCCTTCCGGGCCTGGCGGGTTTCACGGGCCGACGTTGGCGGAACCATAAGGCGGAGAGGAAGGGATTCGAACCCCCGGTACCTTTCGGCACACACGATTTCCAGTCGTGCACCTTCGACCACTCGGTCACCTCTCCAGGCGGAGTCCGCCTTCCTTAACGCGTTGACCCCTGCCATGGGCAGGGACCTCTGCTTCCCTCAACTTGTCGTCAAAGAACTTGGCGGAGAGCAAGGGATTCGAACCCTTGGTACCGTTGCCAGTACACTTGATTTCGAATCAAGCACCTTCGACCGCTCGGTCAGCTCTCCGCGGCGGAAGCTAGCAAAACACCTTGGGGTGTCAACGTTGTTTCGCCGTGCTGTTTTTGGCGCGGATCGCCGCGAAAAAGCGGGTCAATAGCTCGCTGCATTCCTCCCTGAGTACACCCGGAACACATTCGAAGCGGTGGTTGAGGCGCGGGTCGCTGCCGATGGTGTAGAGCGTTTCGGTCGCGCCGGCTTTCGGATCGTTGCAACCCCAGACCACGCGCGGCACCCGTGCGTTGACGAGGGCGCCCGCGCACATCGGGCAGGGCTCGAGCGTCACGTAGAGTGCAGTGTCGATCAGTCTCCAGCTGCCGAGTGCCTGGGCGGCCTGTCGAATCGCGATCATCTCGGCGTGTGTCGTCGGGTCTTGGCTGAGCTCGCGGAGGTTGTGTCCGCGGCCGATGATGTCGCCCTCGTGAACGATCACGGCGCCCACCGGGACTTCACCTTTGCCTTCGGCGAGCTTCGCTTCGGCAATCGCCGCGCGCATCCATTCTTCATCCTGTGCGAGATCGGTCATGGGGAGCCTTGCACTTGCCGATACCACTTGGCGAGCTCGGCCAGCCCTTGCCGGCGAGTCACGATCGGCTCGTATCCCAGGTCTTGCTTGGCTCGGCTCATGTCGAAGGCGCTGGTGCGACCGCGACGAATCACTTGAGTAGGGTGTAAAGACGACAGCCCCGCCCGGGAGGCGAACCACGCCCACCAATACGGGCCCGCGCTCTTCGGCGGCCCCCATCCGAGAGCTTCGCTGAGCTCGGTGAAAAACTCGCGTGACACGGAGAGCTCGGTGTCGACCACGTAGTATACGTTGCCCGTAGTGACCGTGGTGCGGAGGGCGCACTGCACCGCGTGCGCGAGGTTTTCGATGTACGTGGTTGCCAAGAGCTTCTTGCCGCCGCCCACGAGTCGGATGCCGCCGCTTTCGGCTTCGGCTTTCCACAGAGGCAGGTGTGTCGTGTCCGAGGGCCCCCATACGAGCCCGGGACGGAGCGCGATCGTCCAGAACCCCTGCTTCCCGGACACGCGTGCGAGCTCTTCGGAGTGGAGTTTGGTGCGCGCGAGCTCACCGTACGGTCGTTGGGGGGCCTCGGCTTCCGTCCAGAACGATCGCGGCCCATCGTGCATGGTCGCATCGGCACACGAGATGTGCACGAAACGCCGGCAGCCGGCCTGCTTGGCCGCGTTGATCGCGTTCTCCGTGCCCGCGACGTGCGCCCAACCAAGCGTATCGGGGTGCGCGGCCGGGTCGGCGACGCCGGCGGCATGAACCATGACATCACAGGCGGCCGCGGCGGACGCCAGCCGATTGGGGTCGCCCATGTCGCCCACGACTCGATCTACGTCTCGGAGCGCCCGCGAGTCGGAGCCTTCGCGCACATACGCGACGACCTCGTGCCCGGCTGCCCAGAGACCCCGCACCACTCCCCCCCCGAGAAACCCGGTCGCCCCTGTGACCAGACAGCGCACGCACGACTTGTAACAGGAAGCGCTAGGTTCTCAAGGGGCTACGCGCCGGCCCAGTCCACATGGTCGACGGTGTACGCGGCGACAACCTCAGCCTGGTCGGCCACGCAGCGCTCGATCTCGAACACGATCTCTCGGGGGAACGATTCGCCAAAGTGGCGCTGGCACGCGACGATCACCTCGCCGCACTCCCGATCGAAGGGCACATCCTCGAAGCGCCCCAGCGGCGAGCCGGAAGGGGTGCTCAGTGTGAGGTTCACGCGGTCGACTCCTTCCAGCGCCGCGCCCTGCAATCGGTGGATCAGCAGCCTGCCGCCCTCGGGGAAGGAGGCACGCCGGTCGTCGCCGGGTTGCATCACGTTCTCAGTCATGAGCTCCCCTCGGCCTTGCAGTGTGCGAAACGTCTCGCTCGAGATCACCGGTGGGATGGCGAGCGTCGCAGCGCCCACGATCGCGCCCCAGCGCTCCGCATCCGCCGCACATTGGGCGCATTCGAACATGAGTTGCTCGAGTCGTTGGCTGGATTCCTCCTCGAGGTCACCCGCAAAGAAGTCGATCCAGCTCTCTGCAGTGACGGCATGCGTACACGGCGCGGTCATCGAGGATCTCCGTTGAGGTCCATGCAGGTTCGCAGCCTTCGGAGCGCACGATGACGGATCACTCGGACGTTCCCCGACGCCACGCCAAGCAGCTCGGCAATCTCCCCGGTCGACTTCCACTCGTAGAACGACAGTTGTACGATACGCTGTTCTCGTGCCGGCAGAGCACTGAGGCACAACGTCAGGCGTTCCACCGAGTGCGCCCCCCACGGCGGCTCTGGCGGCTGAACCGCGTCGAGCGTTGGTTCGAGGGCCAAGCGCTGCACGGCCCTTCGCGTCCGCTCGCCCGACCGTCGGAGCGAATGCGCGACGTTCCGGCACACGCCGAGCACGTAGCGATCGAGCAGCGCGAGGTCGTCCACGCGACCGCTCCGAACTGCGGAGAGGGTCACCTCCATGACCTGCTGTGCCAGATCCTCAGCTTCCGTTACACCGCGGAGGTGCCGAAGCCCGTAAAGCCGGGCCCGCTGCCAGAATCGTCGGCAAAGCTCGGCCTCGGCGGCAGCGGCGAGCGCTCCGCCCGCCTGGACCCTGCTGGCCAGCTCGGCATTGTCCGAGTCCTGCATAGCGATGGCTGTCACCGGGGAAGTCTACAGGATCTTTTTCTGTAACGGGGCTCGATCCGGCGGCACGTCGGGGTAACCAAGGGAGGCCCCACCATGCCAGTCACGAACGAACAGACCGGAACCCGCATCGACGAAATCGCTCCTAAGATCTTCCGAATCAGCACCCCGGTGCCGTTCGAAGCCATCCCGGGCGGTTTCACTTTCAACCAATTTCTCCTGATCGACGAAGACCCTCTTCTCTTTCACACGGGACCCCGGAAGATGTTCCCCCTCACCCACGAGGCCGTCGCCTCCGTCATCGATCCGGCGCGCCTGCGCTGGATCTCGTTCTCTCACTTCGAGGCGGATGAATGCGGCGCGCTCAACGAGTGGCTTGCTGCTGCGCCGGATGCGTCACCACTCTGCAGCGCCGTGGCCGCGATGGTGTCCGTCGACGATTTTGCCGATCGCCCTGCACGAGCGCTAGGCGACGGAGAGACGGTTTCGTTGGGGAGCCTCCGTGTGACGTGGATCGACACTCCGCATCTTCCACACGGAATGGAAGCGGGCTACCTCTTCGAGACGACGACCCGCACGCTCTTGTGTGGCGATCTGTTTTCTCAACCTGGATCCGAGCCGCCGGTGATCACGGAGTCCGACGCCTTGGTGTGGGAACCGAGTGAAGCGATGCGACAGGGTTTCCCCTACGCGCCGATTCAAGGCGCCGCCGCGCTGCTCGACAAGCTGGCTGCGAGCGAGCCTCGAACGCTTGCCTGCATGCATGGTGCTTCGTACCGCGGCGATGGCGCGGCGTTGCTCCGGCGGCTCGGCGCTGCGCTCGAGGCCTAAGCGGCTTGATCGGCCGGTGGCGCCTGGGTGCCGGTCCGGAGCTGAGCCCCAATGGCGTCCCGCACCTTGTCGTCGTTCTCGAGGATCGTTCTGGTGTTCTCTCTGCCTTGGGCGATGTTCTTCCCCTTGAACCGGTAGTAAGCGCCGCTCTTTTCGACGACGTTGGCTTCGACCGCGCGGTCGAGGAGATCGCCGACGGCATCGATGCCTTTTCCGTAGCGGATGTCGAACTCGGCTTTGCGGAAGGGTGGAGCGAGCTTGTTCTTCACGACTTTGACGCGGGTTCGGTTGCCGAGGACGGCCTCGCCTTGTTTGACCGCGCCGATGCGGCGGACATCGAGGCGGACGGTTGCGTAGTACTTGAGCGCGTGGCCGCCGGTGGTGGTTTCGGGCGAGCCGAACATGACGCCGATCTTCATGCGGAGCTGGTTGATGAAGATGATGGTGGTGCCGGTGCGATGGGCGGCGCCGGCGAGCTTGCGAAGCGCCTGGCTCATGAGGCGGGCTTGGAGGCCGACGTGGGACGCGCCCATGTCGCCATCGAGCTCCGCTTGGGGCACCAGCGCGGCGACCGAATCGATCACGACGAGATCGATCGCGCCGCTCTTCACGAGAATCTCGGCGATGTCGAGCGCCTGCTCACCGCTGTCCGGCTGACTGACGAGGAGCTCCTTGGCGTCGACGCCGAGGTTGTTGGCGTAGTGGACGTCCAGGGCGTGCTCCGCGTCGATGAAGGCTGCGACTCCCCCGCCGGCTTGGCATTGCGCGATGGCGTGGAGAGTGAGCGTCGTTTTGCCGCTCGATTCGGGGCCGTAGACTTCCACGACGCGCCCCTTTGGATAGCCTCCGCAGCCGAGCGCTTCGTCGAGGGAGGGGCTGCCGGTGGGGATGCACGGAACGCGCTCTGCTTTTCGGTCGCCGAGGCGCATCATCGCGCCTTTTCCGAATTGCTTCTCGACGTTTTGAAGGAGGGTGTCGACCGCTTTGAGTGCTTGTTTCATCTGCTTCTGCTCCGAGGTTGGTTGGTTGGTTGCTGCGGAACGCGAGCCTCAGGCAGGCTCTCGATCCAGGACGCGGTATTGAAGGGCCTCCGCCGTGTGTGCGGGCAGGACCTCGTCACTGCCTTCGAGCGCGGCGATCGTGTGGGCGACGCGGAGCGCCTTCAGATATGCTCGGGCGCTCATCTTCAGCCGCTCGACGCCGAGCTCGAGCAGCGTGAGGGCTTCCTTCGCCACATCGCGGGTGAGCGACTCGAGGTTGGTGCGCTCGCCTCGCTCCGCGAGCCGTTCACGCGCTCGCTCCACGCGCTGCTGCACCGCGTTTGACGGCTCGCCCGGCGTCGCTTTGCGCATGGTGCGGGCGCTCACGCGGGGGACGGCCACTTGCAGATCGAAGCGATCGAGTAGGGGGCCTGACACCCGGCCGCGGTAGCGCGCGATCTGGTACTCCCCGCAGCGGCAGAAGCGCGTGGGGTCGCCGTGGTATCCACAGGGGCACGGATTCATCGCGGCGATGACCATCGGCTCTGCCGGGAGGCGCACGCGCTGTTTCGCCCTCGAGATGACGACCTCGCCTTCCTCCATGGTGGTGCGGAGCGTTTCGATCGCATCGCGGCGGAATTCGGGGAGCTCATCGAGGAACAAGACGCCGCGGTGGGCGAGTGTCAGCTCCCCCGCGCGAACCGGATCGCCGCCGCCTACGATGGCTGCTGCGCTTGCCGTGTGGTGGGGAGCGCGGAACGGGCGCTCTCGGCCAATGAGAATGCGCGGGGAGCGAAGGCCTGCCGAGCTCGCGATGGTGGCGATCTCAAGCGCCTCTTGTTGGGAGGGCGGTGGCAGAATCGAGGGGAGGGCGCGGGCGAGCATGGTCTTTCCAGCGCCGGGGCTGCCGATCAACAGCATGTGGTGACCGCCCGCCGCCGCGATTTCGAGTGCGCGCCGCGCTGCCTCTTGGCCCCGGACGGCAGAGAGGTCTCGATCGGGCTCGGAGAGAAGTTTCGGGTCGAGCGAGGCGGCCTCGCGCTCCGGCAAGGGCGCCTCTCCGTTGAGCCATCGCACGACGGCGCCGACGTGGGGCGCATAGTGAATCGACATTCCTTTGACGAGCATCGCCTCGTGCCGATTGCCTTCAGGAATGATCGCGTGCGCGAGCCCTGCTCGCTTGGCGCTCCGCAAAAGCGCGAGCACACCGCGAACCGGCCGAAGCTCGCCCGAAAGCGAAAGCTCACCAACGAGCAACGTGCTTGCGAGCTGCTCAGGCGATACGCCCTCGCAAGCGGCCAAGATGGAAGCCGCGATCGCCAGGTCGAGCCCAGCGCCGGTCTTCGGTACGTCGCCCGGAGCGAGGTTCAGTACGAGATGCCGTGGCGGCAGCGCGAATCCGATCGAGCCAAGTGCCGCGCGTACGCGAATCCGGCTCTCGCGAACTCCTCGTTCAGGAAGGCCGACGATGTCGAACCCAGGTAAGCCTTCGCCGAGACGCACCTCGACTTGAACCGGGTAGGCCTCGACTCCGATCAGGCACGCGGCGTGCGCGGTTGCGAGCATATGTGCGTAGAAGGCACAGCGCGTGCCGAAGGAGGAGCTAGCGGGTTCGCGGACTTACGGGCCCCTCGCTGACGGAACGGCCGCCACCCGCCATCCCCCGCCGGGGTCAGCCCGTAAAGCCGCTGCTTCGCATCGCCCACGGGCCTTCGGCGTTCAGCGCGGAGCCCCGTGGTGACGAAGTCACTTTACGGGGTCAGCGTCAGCGTCAGCGAAACGCGATTGGCGTCGGTTGGCTTAGTTAATACCACCCGCCCACCCCCACCGCGTAATCCTCCCTCCGCGGCACTCGCTTCGCTCTGCCTTGGCGGCGCATTCGCGCCGGGCTTCGCCCTGCGGGCTCGCGCTACCGCGCATGGCTTGTGAACGGGGCATTGTGCGTACACACGCCGTCGCAGCCCTTTGGATGCACAGAGTCGTCCATAAGGGGCTCGGAAAAACGCGATGGGGGTTGGAGCGGGCGTGCGAAGTGCCAATCGGCACGACAGCAACCACCCCCGATTGGCGCGCCGCCCGAGGCGAGGCTTGCGTGGCCCGACCCT
>JAHEEE010000085.1 GCA_024640845.1 Myxococcales bacterium
ACTCCGCCTTCTCCAGCGATACCGCCGGTTCCACCGTCACCGCCCATTCCGCCTTCCCCAGCGGCACCGCCGACGCCAGCAGCTCCGCCTTCACCGCCAGCACCCCCGACGCCGCCGCTCCCACCGACACCGCCGCTGCCACCGACACCGCCGCTCCCACCGGTGCCGCCGCCGCAGCCAGCGGCAGCGACTCCAAGAACCAAGACGCAAATCAAATCAATCGCTGAGCGCATCGAAACCTCCGGGTCTGCACATTAGAAACAATATGCATTTGTGCACGGTTTGCGCCAATAAGGGGACAGAATATGACGCACCGACGCACGCACACACCGATTTCGCTCGCCCCAAATGTGAGCTCGCTTGCCGAACCAAGAGCTCGACCCGTCCGCGCGCGGTTGGGGCAAGCGGGCGGACCCGTCGTGGTGGCGCTGATCGCGGTCTTGCTGGCGCTTCCGGGCAACGCTCTGCTCGATCCGCTCGACCTCTACGAGGTGAAGACCGTCACCAACCACGCTTGCAGCCAGCATCAACGATGTCGTGCTCGCGACGACGACCGGGGCGATCCAGCGGTTTCTCGAAGCACGAGACATCGATGTGGACTCGATCGAGGGGTTCGAGCATTTCTTCCAGTCAACACGCGTAAGACCGGTGGCGTGTCGACGGGAAACCAGGGCGAGATGCTGCTCGCAGAGCTCCGGGTATTGGAGCCTGACCCCATCGAACGGCTCTAGAACGTCATCTTCATTCGTTCGAAGGTCCCGAGGCGACGTTCGAGGAATACAAAAGGCTCGCCACGGCGCCGGCATCGGAGTTCTGGTCGACCCGGGCTCCAAACGCCAGGTCACCAGTGAGACCTGCAGCACCCAGCTCCACCACTGTCGTTGCCCTAAGGCAGTGGGATGAAGTCCTCCACGATGTCGCTCCAGAAGGGCCTCATTTTCACGAAGTCGTCGGTCCACTCGTTGAGGGGCACACCGTCGGCTGTCTGGTCGTAGAACCGAGCGGACTGGAGCGCCGTGTGGGAAGCGTCACCGCTGACGATGAACCGCTTATAGCGGTCCGGGTACGCATCGTTTAACTCGCCGTGCACCGTCAAAATCAGAGTTCTGTACTCGGTTTGGGACAGTCCGTTGGGGAATGGAATGATCGGGGGAAGCGGATCGAAGAACCCGGGTAAGTTCGCACTCGCAAAGCCGATGTTGGTCGCGTCGCCGTCCGTCTCGTAGAACGCCTCGCGGATCGTCCGATCGTTTTCCAGCCTCCATTCGACGATCGCGGTTTGCTGGCCGAATCCGCTGCATTGAGTGCAACTCGCAGGGTAGAACTGCGCGAACTGCCAATCCGCGTCCCGCGCAGCAACCGCGTCCGCAGCATCCAGGTTCACCGCGATCGGGCCCGCGTCGTTGAAAACAGTGAGGTGGGTGTTGTTCCCGTATTGGAAGCGCGCCAGGAAAGGTGCAAAAGCTGCGGCGCCCACGCCTCCGGCGCTTGAGCCGGCGACGGTGATTGTGCTGGCGTTCGGGAACGCCGCCTTGGCGACGTCCATGCCAGCGCTAAGGTTGCGCAAGCCGCGATGGTAGCGCACTCCCCCCGGGAAGCTCTCATCATTTTCTACGGTGTTATCGCCGCCGAAAACGGATCCGTCGCAGTACGGCATGTAAAGAATCGAGTAGTTTCTAAACGGGTTGTCCTTGGAGTCGAAGTCCCAGATTCCGACCCGACTGACAGGTGGCTCTTGGGCTTCGGAGAAGAAGTTGCAGCGAGTGAGGTCCTGCCAGCAGGCGCCGCCACCTTGGAGAAGAATGAGGAGCTTGGATGGATTCCCCGCCCTGGTGAACACCGAGTAGTCCGTGCCCGCGATGCAGATTGGACCGTCCCCTCCGTCGGGGTCGAAGCTGTGTTTGGTCCAGCCGTCGCCGACGTCCTCCGAGCTGATAGGTGTGAATTCACCGAGATACTTGTCCACACCGGCGGCTCTGAGCTCCGCGGCCGCCTCGTCCGTGAGACCCCTGTTCTTGGAGTCGCCTTGCACCTCCATCGGGGTCAGGACGCTCAGCGAAAGACCTAAGGCGATAAGCCCCAGCGTGTAGTTCAACCTAGACCGCATTCGTTTCTCCTCGTGCCGGATGTTGAGGGCACCGCCACTGATACCTTCACTGGGGTCGATGAGGTTCCAATGACTGCGTATACAGTGTCAATAGTTGTTTTCGGACATTCGGAGATACCCGGAAGCCCCTTCAAATTGGATGACTGCTGAGGCATGCTCCGGATCCCAGACGCGGCCTCGAACTACTCATCGGCGGCGTATCCAAAAAGCAACTCCCCGGAATGACAGGAGGCCTGACATGAGCAACCGCAGCTTTCTCATCGTACTCGTTCCCGTGATCCTGCTTCTCACGAGCTTGGACGCCAGCGCAAACAAGGACAAAGGCGATGATACCGTCGAGATTCCCTGCCTCGAGGGCAAGGTGGAAGTGATCCTCGACAGGGACGGCGTGCCACACGTCTACGCGGCGAATGACCGAGATCTCTATTGCGCACAAGGGTACATCCATGCGCGGGACCGACTCTTTCAAATGGACCTCACGCGGCGAGAGGTCAGCGGTGACTTGGCCGAGGTCTTGGGCCCAAGCGTCGTCGGCCGTGACGTCCAGAGCCGCACCATCGGCCTTCGCCGCGCAGCGGAGCGAAGCAAGGACGAGGCGCTGATGCCCGGCGAGCTCGTTTTACTCGAGGCGTACGCCGCCGGCGTGAACGCCTCTATCGCGAACAACCCGCTTCCGGTCGAATACGGACTGCTCGGCCTCACGTCGGTGCGACCGTGGACCGTGACCGACTCGCTGGTCATCGGTAAGGCGATCGCCGCACAGCTCTCGCTCGATATCGATACCGGTCCCACGTCGAACCTCCTGAGCTACATCGAAGCACTCGGGGAATTCGCCGGTCCCGCGCTCTACTTCGACGTGCATCGTTCCGCGCCGATGGATCCGGCCTCGACGGTACCGGACGCCACCGGTGGGACGCCGTTCATCGCTCAGAATCTAAAGGCTAGCTCGGTCAAGCTCGCTCGCATGGCCAAGGGCGCCAAACGTGTCCACGAGAAGCTCGCAAAGGTGCCTTGGATCGCGCACGCGATGAACCGCCGAGAGCGTGAAATTGGCAGCAACGAGTGGGGAGTGGCGGGCGAGAATGCGGCGGGCGGTCGCCCGATCATCGCGAACGACCCACATTTATCGCTCAACATCCCAGCCACGTTCTACGAGTGGCACCTCAATGTCGCCGACGACCCCGCAGCGGGGCCGATGAACGTGAGTGGCATCGGTTTCCCAGGAGCGCCCGGCGTCATCCTTGGACAAAACGAGCACATCACCTGGGGCGCCACGACCAATCCCATGGATGTGAGCGATGTCTTCAGCGATCAGTTGATCGTGGGCGGCTGTCCAATGAGCCTCGCGTGCATCACTTCGGAGGGGAGCTTCTATCCCGTCAAGATCGAGCCCACCGAGTACTTCGCGAATGTGAATGGGACTCTGCAGAAGATCACGGAGGGGAACATCCTGACCGTCGACCACCCGTTCCGAAGCTTTGGGCCCATCCTCGACGTCACCGACCCATCCGTCTTCGTGAATGGAGGGGTGACCACCGCCCTCGTCCTTCAGTACACGGGCTTTCACCCGACTCGGGAGCTCTCGGCGTTCGTCACGTGGAACCGCGCCCGAAACCTCGGTCAGTTCTTGGCGGGGCTCGCAGACTTCGACGTCGGCTCGCAGAACTGGGCCTACGCGGACGACCAGGGGAACCTCGCGTACTTCTCGAGCGCCGAGAACCCCTTGCGCAAGGACCTAGAGCAAGGAATTCCCGGGCAGCCTTTCTTCATCCGCGACGGCTCAGGGCCCGAGAACTGGATCTACCTTGGCGCTGCACCCGCGGGTCAGGCGATCCCGTTTGCGATCCTTCCTTTCGAAGAGATGCCGCAGACCGTCAATCCGGAGAACGGCTTCTTCGTCAATGCGAACAACGATCCAGCTGGCGTGACCCTCGACAACGATCCGCTGAACCAGTACCGGGAGTCGAACCCCAATGCCATTTACTACCTGAATCCCTCGTACGCGATCGGCATGCGTGCGGGCCGCATCACGCGACTCGTTCGCGACCAGATCGAAACCGGTAAGAAGATCACGTACGAAGACATGCAGCGCTTCCAGGCGAATAACCAGCAGCTCGATGCGGAGCTGATGATACCCTTCCTGTTAGAAGCGTTCGAAAACGCAGGTGCACCCGGCGTGCCTACTGAGCTCGCCGCGCTTGCAGCCGATCCGAAGATCGCCGAAGCCGTCGGGCGGCTGTCCCAGTGGGACTTCTCGACGCCAACCGGCATCCCCGAGGGATACGATGCGCACGACACGAACGGCAAACGCACACCGTCCGTTCCCCAAAAGGAGGCGGAAGCAAGCGTCGCCGCGACCATCTACAACATGTGGCGAAGCAAAAGCATTATCGACACAATCGACGCGCAGCTCGACAACTTCGGCCTGGCAACGGGATCAGGCGACGCGCTCAAGGCCCTTTTCTTCTTGCTTTCGCAGGATCCGTTTACCGGTAAGGGGACACTTTCGGGCGTCGACCTCTTTCCCGTGATTCCAGGTTTGTCAGCGGAACAAGCACGCGATGTCACGCTGCTCGCAGCCCTCCGCGGCGCGCTCGACAAACTGGCCTCGGCCGATTTCGCGCCCGCCTTCGCAAACTCGACCAACCAGGACGACTATCGCTGGGGCAAGCTGCACCGCATCACTTTTGATCATCCATTCGTCGATGCGTTTGACATTCCGCCCGCGGCAGGCTTCGACAACGTCTCGTCAGAGCTCTCCGGCCTCGCGCGTGACGGCGGCTACAACGTCGTGAACGCATCCGGGTTCAGCGCACGAGCCTTCTCGCTCAATGCGTTCAAGTTCGGTGGAGGTCCGGTGAGACGCTACGTTGGGCAAGGAAATGCAAACTGGGGCCCGGTCGGCAACATCCGCGGTACGAATGTCGTACCCGGCGGCCCTTCGGGAGATCCCACCAGCCCGGAGTACGCAACGCAGCTCGGCACCTGGCTCACGGCGGACTACCACAAGGTGCGCATGAGCAAACAACCCAACCAGGCGAACGCGATCTCGATCGAGAGCTTCGTAGCGCCCTAGGAGAGCTGTCCCGCCTCGGGGCTGGGCTATCCTGGGCTCTATGACTTTGATCCCCCGATGACGGTGGACCCAGCGCCGGGCGATCCAGAGCCGCAGAGGCTACGAACTGATCCTGACGCCCACAATTTCTCCCTGTCGTTTCTCACAACCTAGTCGATCGGAAGATGACCGAGAAACGTGGCGCCCGAGGAACGGTCGACGCAACGATTCCATGGCCCGACCTTCGAGGGTCAAGTGCGGTCAACAAGCCCAGGCGTCGTCGAACTCGGGGGGTGCCCGGGCAGGTGCGAGCTCGACTGGATCGGAGGGAAGACCGATTCTCCTCGGTCTGTCTTCGCGCGGAAGCGGCCACTCACGTCGGTTCAGCCACAGCCACCGCTTTGTTGCCGACAGACGGCCGATCGGGCGCTGAAAACTGAATCGGAATCGTGCTGGGCCTTAACAAAGGGCTCAGCATAGTCACTACTCGGATATGACCAGATACATTTCTCTTTCGAGAAAATGCTCCTTAGAAAGGAGGTGATCCAGCCGCAGGTTCCCCTACGGCTACCTTGTTACGACTTCACCCCAGTTACCAAACACTCCTTGGGGACCTGCCTCCCTTGCGGGTTAGCGCGGCCACTTCTGGAGCACTCGACTCCCATGGTGTGACGGGCGGTGTGTACAAGGCCCGGGAACGTATTCACCGCTGCCTGCTGATCAGCGATTACTAGCAATTCCGACTTCATGCACTCGAGTTGCAGAGTGCAATCCGTACTGAGGCTGGCTTTTTGCGATTCGCTCCACCTTGCGGCTTCGCAGCGCTTTGTACCAACCATTGTAGCACGTGTGTAGCCCAGGACATAAGGGCCATGAGGACTTGACGTCATCCCCACCTTCCTCCGGGTTGACCCCGGCAGTCTCCTTTGAGTGCCCAACTAAATGATGGCAACTAAGGACAAGGGTTGCGCTCGTTGCGGGACTTAACCCAACATCTCACGACACGAGCTGACGACAGCCATGCAGCACCTGGACCTGAGTTCTCTTGCGAGCACTCCCGAGTTTCGTCAGGATTCTCAGTTTTTCTAGCCCTGGTAAGGTTCTGCGCGTTGCTTCGAATTAAACCACATGCTCCACTGCTTGTGCGGGCCCCCGTCAATTCCTTTGAGTTTTAGCCTTGCGGCCGTACTCCCCAGGCGGAGAACTTAACGCGTTAGCTACGGCACAGCAGAGGTCAATATCCGCTGCACCTAGTTCTCATCGTTTACGGCGTGGACTACCAGGGTATCTAATCCTGTTTGCTCCCCACGCTTTCGCGTCTCAGCGTCAGTAAATGTCCAGGTGGCCGCCTTCGCCACTGATGTTCCTCCCGATATCTACGAATTTCACCTCTACACCGGGAATTCCGCCACCCTCTCCATTACTCAAGACAAGCAGTTTCGGATGCAGTTCCTAGGTTGAGCCCAGGGATTTCACAACCGACTTGCGAGTCCGCCTACACGCGCTTTACGCCCAGTAAATCCGAGCAACGTTTGCACCCTCTGTATTACCGCGGCTGCTGGCACAGAGTTAGCCGGTGCTTGCTAAGGAGGTACCGTCAGTACGCAGGCATTTCCTCCTGCGCAGTTTCGTCTCTCCCCACAGTGCTTTACGACCCGAAGGCCTTCATCACACACGCGGCGTGGCTGGGTCAGGCTTTCGCCCATTGCCCAATATTCCTCACTGCTGCCTCCCGTAGGAGTCTGGCCCGTGTTCCAGTGCCAGTGTGGCTGATCATCCTCTCAGACCAGCTACCCGTCTTAGCCTTGGTAAGCCGTTACCTTACCAACAAGCTGATGGGACGCAGGCTCATCCTCTGGTGGCGCTTTGGGGCGCCTTTTACCACTCTCACCGAAGTGAGTGTGGTCTTATGCGGTATTAGCATTCCTTTCGGAGTGTTGTCCCCCGCCAGAGGGTAGATTACCTACGCGTTCCTCACCCGTGCGCCACTGTACTCACCCGAAGGTTTTCTCGTTCGACTTGCATGTGTTAGGCCCGCCGCTAACGTTCGCTCTGAGCCAGGATCAAACTCTCCAGTTGAACTGTTGAGCTGGTTATCCTGCTGAGTTCTGGCGCTCCCGCCAGACGCTCAAGAGCTACACGTCTGTTATTGCGTGTTGCTCTCGGATTGCGGTCTTTCGACCGCCTCTTGAATTGACCCGGTCGTGCGTTGTGTTGCACGACCCGGGACCCGAGTACTTAACTATTGATTCCGATTCAGTTTTCAAAGACCGATCGGCGGAATGCCCGCTGAAGGGAATCGTCAATGTGAGCCCGATCGCAGTACCGGTCAAGACTCGAGCGACGCTGTATTTCCCGCCGATTCTCAGAAAGCCCTTAGAAGAGCCGTAGCCCCCCGCAAAGGGACGCCGAAGTTAGCGCGGAACAGAGGACGGTCAAGCAGGAATGTCTTTTTTCCCAACGTTCCCCTAACTTCATGAAAATACTTTATTTTTTGGACCTGCAACCGCGATTTTGAACGGGATCAGCCGCGATTCTCGACTAGAGAGGCTCTCCATCCTGATCGATCGCGACCAGGACCTGTCCGTCGACGTCGTGAAGGGCCGGATCGGCGATCCAAGGCCCCAAGCAATCGCGGTCGCGTACACAGGGGTCGGTCAGGCTCTCGAGGAACGCGACGAGCTCCGCGATCTGGATGTCGGTGTACGCCGTGGGGTTCCGAAAGAAGCCGATCCCTCTGCCCGACACATCCAGGAAGTCGATCATCTCTTGCGTGTTGTCGATGAAGTCTTCTCCGGCGGCCATCGGAACGCTCGCAGGATCGAAGCGCTCGAGCGCCCGATTGGGGTCGAGGTGGTGACGCACTACGTCGGCCAGGTTCGCGTACGCGCCCGAATGGAAATACGGACCGGTCGCTCCGACATTGAGGAGGGTTGGCGTGCGGAAAGAGAAGCGATCGTTGCGGTCCGCCGTCTCGCGCGCGCGCCCGTAGTCGTTGGTGCCCGTCGACCCGTCGCCCTTTCCTCGGCCGATTTGCGGTGCGGCGACGGCATGAAAGGACTCGTCCGTGAAGAAGTCGCCAGCATGGCAGCTCGCGCAATCGAACCCCCCTTCTTCCATGGAGCGGAAGAAGAGGAGTGCGCCGCGTTTGGCTTCCTCGCTGATGGCCGCCCTCTCGCCCTCTACGTAGGCGCGCCAGGGCGTATCGGTGAATGATTGTGAGTCTTCATAGGCGGCGATCGCTTCGGCGATTCGCCCATACGTGATCTCGGGCGACCCGAACACGGCCTCGAACTCCGCTCCCCACCTGCCGTCGTCGGTCAGACGATCCTCGAGCGCAGTGCGGACGTCGTCGTTGGTGCCCCCCGCGACGAATTCGAAGCCGCGCATCTCGTCGGCTGACGTCACCGGAAACCTGGCCTGCGCTTCGGACAACGTGCTGCCCGCCTCCGCATCGGCAGTTCCGAAATCGCTGTCCGGCGTTCGAATTCCGTCTTCGAGCCGCTCCACGCGCGAGTCCCAAAAAAGTGCGGTCTCCCAGACGGCGAGATTGAAAGTCGAGGGAGCATTCCGCGGAACCGTGAGGTCGCCGTCCGGATGCGTGCGCCCCGGTCCAAGCAGGTCGGGCTCGTCCGCACCGACGCCGATGGACAATGCGAGGGCGTCGCCGCCGGCGAGCGCGGGATGATGGCATGACACGCAGGCCGAATCGCGGTCGCCGCCGAGGCTCTTGCTGAAGAAGAGCTTGAGTCCGAGCTGCGGCAGCGGCTCGTCGATCTCGGGAAGGTCACGGCCGGCGGCCGGGTCGCCGGTCAACCCGTGCGCACGAATCTCCCTACGGACGGCAACATCAATCTCGCTCCCCGGGCTGCTTGCGTAGCAACCAGCCAAAGCCAGAAGGACGAGACAAGGCGCAGCAAAACGTGCCACCTGTGATCCCTAGCACGGACGGTCCCGCGCCTCGCCCGGACGTGCGGAAGAGCGCCACGCTACTTCTGTGCGGCGCCGGCCGAGGCGTTCGCAGCGCCGCCATCGCTCCCGAAGCAGATTTCACAGGTGCACGCACAGAAGAAACCGAAACCGACGAACTGGGTGCATCGGGCCGCCGTGACGCTCGTCCCTTCCCTTTCCTCGCAGACCGTGGTGCAAGCGGGACACTGGGTTGAGTTTAGACACTGACCGAGCACGACCTCCCTGAGCTCGCATCCGGGGGCAGCGGTGGGATTGTTGCATCCGAGCGAGAGGATCCCGCACAGCAGTGCGACGCTCACGGCCTTGATCGCGTTCGGCATTCGATGTCTACCTGAGCTCGAAGAACCGCCGGAGGACGCGCTCCTCCTCAGGACTCACCTGAAAGAAGCCCTCGGGGTAGTCCAACCGGTTCGTCATGTTGTCGTAGATGCGCTCTTGTTTCTCCGCCATCCGGGCTCTGCCAGCCAAGTATTCTAGTCTCAAGTTCCGATCGAGATTCGGGGGGTAGTCGCCCAACCAACGGCGAACATCGCTCTTTCTTCCAGCGAAGGTTCGCAGCAAGTCCATCGCGGAGCTGATCTCCACGTCAGCGAGGGACTCGCGCAAGAGAGGATTGCCGTCGAGGCGGGTCTGCAGCTTCTCCGAGTCGACGACCAGCGGCTCGGCCTGGCCGAGCAGCACGAGGTCGTACCCTCGGCCCCGGACGTCGTTGCTCCAAATGCTTCCTTCCGGAAAGACCTCGAGGAACGTGCCGAGCTGGCTACGAACGGCCACCTCATTCATCTGATAGAGGGGAACCCACTGGCTGATGAACCCGCCCGGGTTCAGATGCTCGGCTCCGAGCTCCAAGAACTCGCGCGTGGCGAGCGCCCCGGCACCTTTGGCCCAGGGGTTGAATGGATCAGTGGTGATCAGATCGAACTTCTCGGTGGTAGTCGTGAGGTAGTGTCGACCGTCGTCGATCACGAGCTCCGTTCGCGGGTCATCGAGGACCGCGTAGTTCTCTGGTTTGAAATAGCGACCGGATGCGGCCGGAACCTCGGGCTCGATTTCGACGATGACGATCCGCTCGATGCTCGGGTATCGCGTGAAGGATCCAGCCGTCACACCAGCGCCGAACCCGATGATCAGCACGGACTTCGGTTCGGGATGCAACATTGCCGGGAGATGACCCAGCATGCGCTGCAACCGCATGTCGCGCAGGAAGTTCGATGCGCAGACCTGCCCGTTGATGTGAAGGCTCGTGGGAGGTCTCGCGCTACGCCCGCGGTTCCTCGACACGGCAACGGAAGCGCTCCGACCTTCCTCGACGTGCAGATACTCGGCCGCCTCGTCCCATCGCTTCACTTGGGGTCCGTGACCGATCAGCCCGGGTGGCGTTTCCGGGGTGAGCATCGCCATGCCCGCGCACACGACGACGGCCGCCGCGATCATGGGCGAGCGGCGGCGCCCAAACGGAAGCGAAACGCTCGTCAGAACCACCACGACGGACAGCCCGGCCAGCAGCACGAGGAGGACCTGCGAATTGCGTGTACCGAGCCACGAAATGAAGATGGCACTGAAGGCGAGCGCCCCGACGATGGCTCCGATCGTGTTTGCTGCGTAAACACGTCCCACCAACGCCCCGGGATCGCGTTGGCTGCCCCCTGCGGCCGCAATGGCCAGCGGGAAGCTCGCGCCCCCTGGAGGCACCGGCATCCGCTACTTCAAGCTCCCGGTGAACATGCGAAACCCCACCGATGACATCGGCGACCCCATCGAATAGGCGCCCTAAGACCTGGTTTTCCATGTGTCAATCGGAGATTTGACAAGTGCTTGTCATAATGACAATATACTTGTCCTTATGAGCCATGACTTGTTCAATGAGACCCGACTCCTCTTCCATGCCTTGAAGCACTGGGCCGAAACCCTGCACGAGAGCCTCGCCATCACCGTCGCCATGCGTGGTGTCCTGGAGCTCATGCTGCTTCAAGGCCCCGCCTCGGTGCCGGACATGGCGCGGGCCCGCGGGGTGTCGCGGCAGCACATCCAACAACAGGTGGATGCGCTCCTCGAAAAGGACTTCGTCCGCCGTGAAGACAACCCGGCACACAAGCGCTCGCCGCTGATCGCTCTGACGGACAAAGGGCGAGCGGTGATCCAGAGCATGCGCGCCGACGAGCTCGATGCGCTGTCACGCTTGCAGGTTGGTGTGTCCGACATCTCCATTCAGGAGGCGACGCACGTGCTCTCAGCGTGGCGACATGCGCTTCGCGACGACATCGAAAGGCGGGCCTCATGAGGAAAGCCATCGTGCAGCAGTTCAAGCGTCCGAGCGGCGTACTCGGCCGACTCGCCGGTTGGATCATGGCGCGTCGCAACCTACGGCGAAACGAATGGGTGGTTTCTCTACTCGGCATCGAAGCCAACCACCACGTCCTCGAGATAGGCTGCGGCCCAGGGGTTGCGTTAGAGCTCGCCGCAGAGCTCGCCACCCGGGGCAGAGCCGTCGGCGTCGACCACTCGGAGCTGATGGCCAGCGTCGCCTCAAAGCGCAACGCCGCCGCGATTGCCGCAGGCCGGGTCGAGGTCGTTCATGAAACCGCCGAGGCGGCCGTGAGGCGCGGCGAGCAATTCGATCGCATCTACGCGGTGAACGTCGCTCAGTTCTGGGACGCGCCCGAAGAGACACTCGTTGCCCTCCGGAACGCAATGACGCCGAACGGGATGATTGGCATCGCGCTCCAGCCTCGAAATCAGGGCGCCACCGACGAGGACGCAGAACGGGCCGCGATGCGCTACGAGCAGCTCCTGTTGGACGCTGGCTTCGTCGACGTCCGGGTGGAGCGCCTCGACCTCCAACCGAGGGTCATCTGCGCGCTCGGCCGCGTGCGGCCGTCGAATGCTTGAGGCAGCACAACCTTGGTCGTAAAGTCGCCGGTATGGGGTTGATCTACTACGCGATCCCCTTCTTTCTCGCGACGATCGGCATCGAGCGGTGGCTGGTGTTCCGGCGCGAGCGCGAGGGCGAGGGCGAGGGCGACACGGAAGCCAGGCTGGCGGGTTTCACGCCAAAGGATTCGGCCGCCAGCTTGTCGATGGGTCTCGGCTTTCTCGGGGTCGAAATCGTCCTGAAGCTCTTGCCGTTCGCCGGGCTCGCATGGCTTTATCAGTTTCGCTTGTTCGAGATTCCCGTCGTGTGGTGGTCCTGGATCCTTCTGCTGTTCGCCGAGGACTTCTGTTACTACTGGTTCCACAGGCTGCACCATGAAGTGCGGACACTCTGGGCGGCGCACGTCAATCATCACTCGAGCACGCACTACAACCTCACCACGGCACTCCGGCAGTCGTGGACCACGCCGTTCACGGGTTTTCTCTTCTGGGCGCCGCTTCCCCTGCTCGGCTTCCCGATCGAGATGATCCTCATTCAGAAGTCGATCAGCCTGCTCTACCAGTACTGGCTGCACACCGAGCTCATCGGCAAGCTCGGCTGGTTCGAGCTGATCTTCAACACGCCTTCGCACCACCGCGTGCACCACGGCCGCAACCCGATCTACCTCGACCGCAACCACGCCGGCATCTTCATCATCTGGGACAAGATCTTCGGCACGTTCGAGCCGGAGACCGAACCGGTCGACTACGGCCTCACCAAGAACATCCACACGTACAACCCGGTGCGCATCGCGTTTCACGAGTGGTCCGCGATGCTGAAAGACGCATGGAGCGCGAAGACCTGGCGCGGTCGCTTCGGCTACCTG
>JAHEEE010000033.1 GCA_024640845.1 Myxococcales bacterium
GCAACCACCCCCGATTGGCGCGCCGCCCGAGGCGAGGCTTGCGTGGCCCGACCCTCCCTGTTCTTCCGGCCACCTTTGCAAGCCGAGCCGTCCCGTGAAACCCCCATCGTGTTTTTCCGAGCCCCGTGTGCACCGCGACGCCCGGGCGTCCTGCGCTTCGGCGCCCGTGCCAGCTTCAACGCAGCTGGTCGGCGAGCTCTTGGGGGTCGGTCACCGGGGCCTGACATACGAACTGCCGGCAGACGTATGCCGTACCCTTGCCGTCGACCTGAGGTCGGTCTTCCAGAAGAGGGAGCGATTCTTCGCCTTCCAGTCCCGCAGCCAGCACTTGAAACGGCCGGTACTCGCTTCGCAGCACGTTCAGCAATGGCGCGAGCTCCTCTTCGTCTCCGATCAGCGCAATCTCCCGTGGTTGGCTCAGCATGAAGATCGCGGCGTTGAGCCACTGGCCAAAGCCCGTGGGATACTGGCGCATGAACTTGGCCATCGTGCCCATGCTTTGTTCTGCGAGCTGCCAGTAGTCCCCGTTGCCGGTCAGTAGACTCAACTTCAACAACACCGTGACGGCGACGGCGTTCCCGCTTGGGACTGCGTTGTCTTGCAGATCCTTCGGGCGGTGGATCAGCTCTTCATGGTCATCCGAGGTGTCGAAGAAGCCGCCGTTGGTGTCGTCGTCGAAGTGAATGACCATCAGTCCTGCGAGCTCGCGCGCCCAATCGGACCAGCGCGCGTCAAACGTGGCTTCATACAGGGCCAAGAGGCCCTCGGCCAAGTATGCGTAGTCCTCGAGGTAGGCATTGTATTTGGGCTCCGATCCGGCCTTCCAAGTGCGGAACAGTCGGCCCGTGTCGGCGCGCATCGTACGATATAGGAACTCGGCGTTGTTGTGCGCAGCCTCTATGTAGTCGCGCCGCCGCAGCATGGCACCCGCCTCCGCGAAGGCTGCGAGCATCAACCCGTTCCACGAGGTCAACACTTTGTCGTCGAGCCCCGGCCAGATCCTCTTGCTTCGGACTTCGTAGAGCTTCTGGCGCGCAGCTTCGAGGCGCGCCGCCAGGTCGTCGGGATCGATGCCCGTCTGCTCGGCAAGGCCGCTTGGGTCGAGGTGCAAGTTGAGAATGTTGTGTCCCTCCCAGTTCCCTTCCTCGGAGACACCGTAAACACGCATGAAGACCTCGGCCTCTTCGCCGAGGACCTCGCGTATCTCCTCGGCGGACCACACGTAGAACTTCCCCTCGACGCCCTCGCTATCGGCATCTTGGCTGCTGTAGAAGCCGCCGTCCTCATGGCGCATCTCGCGCAGCACGTAGTCGAGGGTCTCTTCCGTGACGCGCCGGTAGAAGTCGGAGCCCGTCATCTGCCAGGCATGTAGGTAGACCCGCGCGAGCTGCGCATTGTCGTACAACATCTTTTCGAAGTGCGGAACGAGCCAACGGTTGTCGACCGAGTATCGTGCGAACCCACCTCCGATCTGGTCGTACATCCCGCCCTGCGCCATCTTCCTGAGAGTCTTCTCGGCCATCGCAAGGGCGTCCGACTCCGGGTCGCGGACGTGCTGACGAAGGAGAAACTCGAGCGTCATCGGTTGTGGGAATTTCGGGGCGCCGCCGAAGCCGCCCCAGATCGCGTCGAAGCTCCCACTGAGCGCCCGCATGGCACCTCGAAAGACCTCCTCGGTGACTTTGCCGGCTTCGAGCCCAACGCTCGAGAGGGCGCGAAGCTGCTCGGCGACCTCGCCAGCGCTCTCGACGACGTTGTCCCGATCATTGTCCCATGCCTGCTTCACGCCGGTGAGGATCTGGCGGAAGCTCGGCATCCCCTGGCGTGGCTCGTTGGGAAAGTAGGTTCCCGCGTAGAACGGCTTGCCGTCGGGCGTGAGAAACACCGTCATAGGCCAACCGCCGCGGCCGATCATGGCCGTAACCGCCTGCATGTAGATACTGTCGACGTCGGGTCGCTCCTCACGGTCGACCTTCACGTTGATGAAGTCGGCGTTCATCTGCGCGGCGGTGGCGTCGTCCTCGAATGACTCGTGCGCCATGACATGACACCAATGACAGGCGGCGTAACCGATGCTGAGCAGGATGGGTTTGTCCTGGGCCTTCGCAAGCGCCATCGCCTCATCGCCCCACGGGTACCAATCGACCGGGTTGTCGACGTGCTGCAGCAGATAGGGGCTGGTTTCTTCGCTCAGATGGTTGGCCATGCAGCCATTCTTCTGTTGCTTCCTTGGTTCAGGTCAACATCGCGTTGATTGCCCGGCCCAGCAGACCCGCAAACGCCTCAGCCTTCCCGTAATCCGGTCCGGACAGCTCCACGTGGTGAGCCGTGAAATCGTCCATGCGCATTTCGCCGTCAATCACGGCGATCATCGCCTCGTAGCTCGTCTCCATCGCTGCTTCTGGCGCTCTCGGCGCTCCCGCTTTGACGTCGACGATCCCATCATCGACAGCGACCGAAAACGGCTCGCCATCGACGATCAGCGCAACGCAAAGGCTCATATCGGGCTCCACGACGCGCTGACACGCCATTCGAAGAGTCACCGCGATCGTTCTCAGGTTGCCAGGCTTGCTCACCGCGGCGTCGGCCGGGAAGTGCGAGCCAAACGTGGCCAGCTCAAACAAGATTGCTCCGGTCCGTTCTCCGAGATCGGTCAGCTGGTACACCGTTGTCCCGTATTCCGCGCCCCTCCGGGTGATCAACCCGTCGCGTTCCAATCGACGGAGTCGATCGGTGAGAAGGTTTGATGCGATGCCGGGCAGCGTCTGCAGCTCCGAGAAGCGCGCTGGGCCCGCATGCAAGTCCCTGAGGATGATCAGCGTCCATCGATCGCCAACCCGGTCCAGAGCGCGGGCGATCGGGCAAAGCAGGCGATATCGCCGTGTTCCCGACACGAAGCCATTTTTAGCGTAACAACTTTATATTGTAAAGCATACATCTAAAAAACACATCTTGTTAGGAGTTTACAATGCATGCAAAGCCCATGATTCTCGTCACCTCCGGCGTCGGCAATACCGGTCGGCCTGCTACCGAAGAACTCCTGCGCCAGGGATTTCCCGTGCGAGCGATGGTTCGCCAGGATGATCAGCGCGCCGAACGGCTACGCGCGCTTGGCGCCGACGTCATCGTCGGGAACCTGTTCGACGTTCGCGACCTTCGTCGCGCCCTCGACGGTGTTCAACGCGCCTACTTCGCGGCACCTCACGGACCAAATGGTCTGCACGCCTCGATGAGCTTTGCCATCGCGGCAGAGGACGCCAAGCTCGAAAGCGTCACTACGCTCACGCAGTGGCTTCTGCATCCTGGGCACCCCTCGCTCGCGACTCGCGAGCTTTGGCTCGCCGATCAAACGATGCCGTGGATGCCGAATGTCGATGTCGTGCGGATTACACCCGGCTGGTTCGCCTGGACATATTTCCTGGTCCTCGATGTCGTGGCCCAGCTCGGGGTGTTTCCCATGCCGCTCGGCCAAGGCCGCAATGCGCCACCATCGAACGAAGACATGGGTGCGGTCGTCGCAGCCACGCTCACAGATCCAACGCCTCATATCGGCAAGACCTACCGACCGACGGGCCCCGAGCTCCTTGCGCCCGAAGACATCACGGCGACTTTCGCGAAAGTCCTGGGTCGTGAGGTCAAGTACCAGCCGAGCTCTATCGATATGTTCATCAAGGCTGCGACGGTGGCTGGATACGACCCTTACGAGATCTCTCAAGTTCGCCTCTACCTCACCGACTATCAGCAAGACGCGTTTGCGGTCGGAGCCCCGACTACGGTCGTCCGCGATCTCACCGGTCGAGAGGCAGAGGACTTCGAGACGATCTGCCGCCGCTACGCGGGTGAGCGACCCGAGGCCGTCCCGTCACTAGGCAACAAGATGGGCGCGCTCTCACGTCTGCTGCGCGCCGCGATGATGCGAACACCCGATATGGCTGCCTTCGAGCGAGAGCAGCGCCACCCTCCGCTGTCCGATCCGGCTTTCGCGCAAGACGCCCCCGAGTGGCGCGCCACTCACTTCCAGGCGAATGGCGGTTGATCGTAGTGTCGCACGCGGGTGTCACGCCCGTGAATGGCGACCTCGCGGAACTGGAAGATCACGGCCGCCGTCGGGGCGAAGATGTCTTGGCCGAGGATGCGCACCGAGAGCACGGGACGGTCGCTCACCTCGAGCTCGAATAACTTCGGAATGCCCGGGGCGTCGAGCTCCGCGATGGAAACCCGGTGTACTTCCGCGACCTCTTTGGGATTCGGTGTGAGCGAGACGTTGGCGCCCGCCCATACGACGACGGGCGTGATACAAAAGCCCGAGCGCGTCGGGTAGTCATCGAGCAGACCCAACGCGCTATCGCGATCGCATCGAAGTGCCACCTCTTCATCCAGCTCGCGAAGCGCTGCGCCGATGGGATCCTCTCCGTCATCGATGCGGCCGCCCGGAAGGGCCCATTGGCCGCTGTGATTTCGGAGGCTCGATACTCTGCGCGTGATGATAAAAGAGGCTTCGCCGCGTTCGCCCGTTACGATAGTGAGGGCGACCGCCGCGCGCCGAAGGCTGACGTCTCGCTCCATCGAGCGTTCGTGAGACGCGAGGTTGGCGGCAATGGTCGCGCGAAGCGTCTGGTCAGCGCTAAGCACGAGTCGGTTTAATGCTCCGGAGCTGATATCGGTTCGACGAAATGCACACGACCTGGCTATTGGCATCCTTGAGCTCGCACTCCCACCCGTAGTCGGCCTTGCCGAACTCGTTTGCCTTCTCCTGGATCCGAAGCGCCTCGTCGGCATCGAGTCGAACCTCGACCGTGATATCGGTCGCCGCTGGCTTCACGAACTTGATGTCCATTCCTTTGATCAACGGGTAGAAGCGACTTGCGTCGAACGTCGTGAGAAAGATCGCGCCGCCTGGAAGCTCCGCCAGCGTGAACAAGGCCCCCGCATACATCGTCCCGACGTGATTCGAGTTGGGCCCGAGCGGCATCATCATCTTCACGTAGCCAGGCTCCATCTCGAGAACCTTCACTTCCGTCCGCCCGGCGAACGGAATCCCTCGCTCGATCATCATCTTGGGTTCCATTGCGCTTGTATACTTCTCGGACCCAGAAACGCTAGACTCCCGGCATGCCGAAAGTCCTCTATGAGCGAGACGGGCGGATTGGGCGCATCACGCTGAACCGTCCCGAGGTGATGAACGCGATCGATGACGAGCTGCCCCAGGAGCTTGCGGCGCATGTCGAACAGGCCAATGCCGACGAGAAGGTGCACGTGATTGTCTTGTCCGGCGCGGGCCAGGCGTTCTGCGCCGGCTACGATCTCAGCTACTACGCCGAGGCGACCGGTTCGGCGTCCGGGACACAGGAGATGCCGTGGGACCCCATGAAGGACTACGCGTTCATGATGCGGAACACTCAGCTCTTCATGTCGCTCTGGCGATCCTACAAGCCGGTGATCTGCAAAGTGCACGGCTACGCAGTCGCGGGAGGCTCCGATATCGCTCTTTGCGCCGACCTGATCGTGATGGCCGATGACGCGCGAATCGGATACATGCCGGTTCGCGTGTGGGGGTGCCCGACCACGGCGATGTGGGTCTACCGGCTCGGCCCCGAACGGGCAAAGCGCATGCTGTTCACCGGCGACAAGATCGACGGCCGAGAAGCCGAACGGATCGGACTCGTGCACAAGGCGGTCTCCGCTGCGGAGCTAGATGCCGAAGTCGAAGCACTCGCCGACCGCATCTCCACGGTCCCCATCAACCAGCTCATGATGCAGAAGCTGGTGATCAATCAGGCGGTCGAGGCGATGGGGCTTCATCAAACGCAGATGTTTGCAACCGTCTTCGACGGGATCACTCGTCACTCGCCCGAAGGCATCAATTTCAAGCACCGCGCCGAGCAGGTCGGCTGGAAACAGGCGGTGCGGGAGCGCGACGAAGGGACCTTCGACTGGACGGCCGACCGCCGGTTCGAGGACTCGTGATAAGGTTCGGCCGATGCAGGTGATCCCGGTACCGTGCTTGAGTGACAACTACGCGTATCTCGTGGTTCGAGGTCGACTCGCCGCGGTCGTCGATCCTTCCGAGGCCGACCCGGTGCTCCGCGCGATCGATGATCATGGGTTGAAGCTCAGCGAGATCTGGCTGACCCACCATCACTGGGACCACGTAGGCGGCATCGAGCCTCTGGTCGAGGAATGCCCCGTCGATCGAGTCCGTGGCTCCCGCTACGACGCGGAGCACCGGAGAATTCCGAGCCAAACGGATGCGCTGTCGGACGGCGATTCGTTTGAGTTCGAAGGCGCAACCGTCGACATCGTCGAGATCCCCGGCCACACGCTCGGGGCGATCGCGTTCATCACCGAGGGCAACCTCTTCAGTGGGGATACGCTATTTATTGCCGGGTGCGGCCGCGTCTTCGAAGGCACCATGGAGATGATGGCGCAATCGCTCCAGAAGCTCCGGTCCCTACCCGCTGACACGAAGGTCTGGTGCGGGCACGAGTACACCGTCAACAACCTGCGTTTCGCGCGAACCATAGAGCCCGACAACGCGGAGATTGCTCGCGCGCTAGACGAAGCGATTGCAACGCGCGAAGCGAAGCGGTTCACGGTGCCCGGCCGAATCGCCCGGGAGCTCGCCACGAATCCGTTCTTGCGCTTCGACCACCCCGACGTCGCTGCAGGTCGCGATTCGGTCGCCTCGTTCACTGCGATTCGCCGAGCGAAGGACAGCTTCTAGCGATGACGACACCAAGAGCGCACTGGACCCGGGACGAGCATGGCATTCCGCAGATCGCCGCAAACGACATCGACGGCCTCTACTGGGGCATGGGCTACTGCCACGCGATGGATCGCGGGCTGCAGATGCTCATCATGCGGATCCTCGGGCAGGGGCGCGCCGCCGAGTTGCTCGATGGGAGCGACGAGATGGTCGAGGTCGATCGGTTCTTTCGTCGGATGAACTGGAACAGCGGCGTCGCGGACGAGGCCGAGAAGCTCCGCATAGAAGCCAGCGCTGCGTGCTCGGCGTACTGCGAGGGTGTCAATGCGCGTTTTGCGAAAGCGACCCCTTGGGAGCTCAAGCTCGTCGGCGTTCGCCCCGACCCATGGACGGTCGGCGACTCGCTGCTTTTAGCGCGCATGACCGGCTTTCTCACGCTCGCCCAATCCCAGGGAGAGGTCGAGCGCTTCTTCGTAGAGATGGTCAAAGCGGGCGTCAGCGACGCTCACCTCGAGGCGCTCTTCCCCGGCTGCACACGGGGACTCGATCGTGCCGTCGTCGAAAAGGTGCAACTCACCGAGCGCATCGTACCCGAATCGCTCAAGTGGGCCGCCGCTGCGTCGCGCATGATGGCCTCGAACAACTGGTGCATCTCGGGCTCGCGGACCGCTTCGGGCGCCGCCATGCTCGCCAACGATCCGCATCTCGAAACCAATCGTCTCCCCAACATCTGGGCGGAACAGAGCTTTCGCTGGCCGGGAGGCTATGCGCTCCTCATGACGATGCCTGGCCTGCCGGCGCCTCTCGTTGGCCGAAATGCGCACCTTTCCTGGGGCGCGACATACACGTTCATGGATGCGATCGACTCCTGGGTCGAACACTGCCGCGAAGGCAAATACCGGCGCAGTGATAGCTGGTTCGACTTCGATCGGCGCGTCGAGACGATCCATCGCAAGAAGGGCGATCCCATCATCGAAACGTTCTGGGAGAACCAGCACGGCGTGCTCGATGGTGACCCCAACGTCGGAGGGTATCTCCTCGCCACGCGGTGGTCCGGCTCGCTCGGAGGGGCCGACTCGATCAACTCGCTCCTTGCGATGTGGACGGCTCGTACGGTGGCGGAAGGTATGGCCGCGTTCGCCCCGGTAGAGTCCTCTTTCAACTGGATCTTTGCCGATGGTGCCGGCGACATCGGCTATCAGATGTCGGGGTTGATGCCCAAGCGTCCGGGTGATTGGTCTGGGTTCGCTCCGCGGCCTGGCTGGGAAGGGCGATTCGACTGGGCCGGATTCGTCGACCCGAGCCTTCTTCCCCGCGTCCACAATCCCGAGAGCGGCATCGTCGTGACCGCCAACCAGGACCTCAACTACCTCGGCGAAGTCGATCCGATCAATGCACCGATGGGCGACTATCGCGCGCGCCGCATCGAGCAACTGCTGAGTGCGCGGGACGACCACGACGTCGACTCGTTCCGCGCGATTCAGCTCGATACCTACTCGATTCAAGCGGCCGAGTTCATGGAGATACTCGAACCGCTTCTCCGCGCTGGCCCTATCGCGGATGCGCTACGGACCTGGGACTACCGCTACGATCTCGACTCCACGGGTGCGACCGCGTTCGAGATCTTCTATGGCGCGCTTCTCCTCGAGATGTTCGGCCCCGGTTGTGGCGCGCCAGTGGTCGAGCATCTGCTTGACGCCACCGGCATCTTCATCGATTTCTATCAAAACTTCGATCGGGTGTTATGCGCCGAGTCCTCCCCTTGGCTTGGAGAGCGCGCACGCGATGAAGTCTGGCGCGCAGCGCTCGAAAGGGTAGCCGCCCGAGTGCCGGAGCCTTGGGGTGAACGAAACCGCATCTCTCTCACGAACATCTTCTTTGGTGGCAAGCTGCCTAGCTTTCTCGGCTTCGATCCAGGGCCCATTCCGATCCGCGGTGGGCGCGCGACGCCGCACCAAGGGCAGATCTATCGCGCCGGGGATCGCCTGACTTCGTTTGCGCCCTCGCTGAGGCTCGTTGCCGACATGAGCACGGACGTGCTTCACACCGCCATGTGCGGCGGTCCTTCTGACCGGCGTTTTTCGAAGTGGTACAAAAGTGGCGTGCGCGGCTGGCTCGCGGGCGAGCTAAAAGTCAGAAACGCCCCCGCCTAGCCGCGCATCTTTTCGATCGATCGTTTCATGATCGCCAGCGTCCAAGCGCGGGGAACGAGCTTCGACAACAGCCCAGCGGAGATGCGATCTGCGAGCGTCGGCACGACGATCGGTTGCTTTCCGAGACTCCGAAGCGCGCCCAGCGCCACCGGCTCGGGGCCGTTCAGCGGAACGTAGAAGGGACGGTCCCTCGCGAGATGGCGATCTCGAACGGGTTGGGTGTCGGTCATGCCTGGGCAAACGGCGAGCACGTCGACGCCGCTTTCCTGAAGCTCCGACCACAGCCCGCTGGCGAGGTTGAGACCATATCCCTTCGTCGCCGCGTAGTGGCAAAAATATGGCGAGCCGGAAAGCGCCGATGCCGACGACACGATCACGATGCCCCCGCGCCCGCGGGCGACCATTGTCCGTCCGAAGATGTGGGTCAGCACGAGCGTTGCCCGGCAATTGACCTCGAGCGTTTGGAGATGCGTATCGAGCGGAATCTGCAGGAACGGGTCGAGGGGCGAGATGCCTGCATTGTTGATCAAGAGCCCGACGTCGTAGCTCATGGCCCACCGCTCGGCATTCTCGACGAGGCCTGGCTCCGTGAGGTCACAGACCATTGCATGGGCTTGGATCTGGTGTTCGGCGCGGAGAGCTTCGGCGAGCGCCTTCGTCTCGTCCGCTTCGCGATCCACCAAGAGCAGATCGAGTCCTTCCGACGCGAGGTAGTTGGCGAACGCGCGTCCGATGCCGCCTGCTGCGCCGGTTACCAAAGCAAAGCCTCCATAGCGCTGTCGCAAGCCCAGCTTTGGCAGGTTTCCCAAATCACTCCTCTCAGGCAGTCGTGAGCCGCGCTCGCGCACGGTTCCGGTCATGCCACAAGAAAGCTAACCAAATGACCGTCAGCGCCCCAATTCCTGCAAGCCCGTAGAAGGGCGCAAGCCACGTGGGGGCGCCGAAGGTGAGGTCGTGCGCTGCCGCTGTCAGTGCGATCATCGTGCCTCGGGCGACGGCCGATGCGACGACAGACTCACTCCGGACCCGGATGTAAAGCAGGACCCACGAAGCGATGACGCACCAGGGGAGGGCGAGCGCGACGCTCCCGAGGCCGGGCTCACCGTAGAGATTTCCAAGCGCGACCGAGGGCGCGAGCCAGAGCCACCAGAGAAGCCCGATCTTCGTCGACCTCGGCCAGAACCCGCCCGGCACTTCGCGGAAATAGTAGCCACGGAACGCGATCTCCTCGCACATTCCCGGGATGAGATTGAACGTGAGGCCCGCGGGCATACCCAACACAATCAACATCAAAGGGTGGGGCGGCGAGTTCTCGGCGAGGTAGCCGTCGAACTCCGCCAGTTGTTCCGGCGGCACGAGGCTTCGCTTGTTCTCGATCAATTGCTCCACCGTGAGCACGGGCTCGAAGCCTGCGAGCCAAGTGAACAGCATGCCGAGCAACAAGACAGCGACGGGAAGCAACCAGGCAATGCCCCACCAACGGTTCACCCTGAGGCGAATCCCGAGTGGCTCGAGGATCGGTTGCTTCAGCCACGGGCCTTGAACCATCAGGACGGCGATCAACGCGGGCACCGTGTACCAGAGCGCGGCTGCACGCCCGGCTGCGCCCGACCATTCGATGCCTTGCGACGCCATGATGATCACCGGAGTCCAGCTACCAACGGCCATCAGCGCGAAAGGCGCCCAGATCAATCGGGCCTTGGTGACCTTTGGGCTCACCGAAAGCGTTTCCAGGCGGCGAGCTCTGCATCCTGGAAAGCGGCGTACCGCTTTTGCAGTCGAATGAGCTCGCCGTAGACGCGCGGCATCTGGGGAGCGAGGGCCAGCAGCACGCGACCCGTCGCCTCGGCATCCCCGGCTGCGCGGTGCGCCTGCTCGAGTGGGATGCTCAGGTGCTTGGCGACATCGCCGAGTCGCCGGCTCTGGAGCTCCTTGAGGATCTCTCTTGCCCACACCAACGGGTCGACCCAGACCACCTCATCACGTGCCGCCGCCGGCATGTCGCCCTGAGTCATGCCCTCGGGGGCCGCGCGCCGAATCTCTGCATGCAGGAAGCCGCGATCGAAGGGCGCGTTGTACGCCACGGGGAGCTTTCCTTGTAGGAGATCGAGCACCCGAGGCATGACGGTCGCGAAATCCGGGGCCCCTGCCAACTCTTCGTCGCTGATGCCATGAACGGCGCGTGATTCCTCTGGCACCGGGATACCCGGATTGACCAACAAGCTTTCTCGTTGCGTGACTTTGCCCTTCTCGAACGTGACCAAGCCAATTTCGATGACGCGATCGGTCTCGGAGTCTCGTCCTGTCGTTTCGAAGTCGATCACGACGACGGGAATGTTTTCCCAAGAAGAGCCTGGCTCGAACTCGTGGCACAACCCTTCGACGTTTTGGATGGCATCGGCGATCAGATCGGCGATCCCAGGGTAGTGACGCCCAGTTGGAAAGCACCCGCAGACATCGGTTCGTCCCCGCACGGGCGGAAGATGCACTGCATGGCCGCCTCGGCGCAAGTCGTATAAAGGAGAGGGGTGGCCTCGACGTATCGGACGCGCTTCGCTCCCTCGCCGACTGGCAAGATGCACATCGGGCACGCGCGAACCGCGCTCGTGACCTGGCTGCGCGCGCGCCAGCAGGGCGGCGCGATCGTCATGCGGATCGAGGATATCGATCATCCGAGGGTCGTTCCGGGCGCCGCGGAATCGATCTGCAGGGATCACGAGTGGCTCGGCCTCGATTGGGACGAGGGCCCGATCTACCAGTCGACGCGTGACGAAGCGTACGAGCAGGCGCTGACCGAGCTTCGCGACGCTGGATTCGTCTATCCTTGCACCTGCTCCCGCAAAGAGATCGCCGAAATCGCCAGCGCCCCACACGATGGGGAGGGTCCACGCTATCCTGGGACCTGCCGAAACGGAGTGACCCGACCGGATCGCGCGGCGGCGCTCCGCTTTCGCTTCGATGAGCCCTCCCCTGGGTTTGATGATCTCGTCTTCGGTCCTCAGCCAGCGGGCGGACTCGGTGGCGACTTCGTTCTTCGGCGCGCAGACGGAACATGGGCTTATCAGTTTGCGGTGGTGGTCGACGACGCCGATGGAGGCATCACCGAGGTGATTCGCGGCGCCGATCTACTCTCCTCGACGCCCCGCCAGATCGGTCTCTATCGCGCGCTCGGTAGAACCGTGCCCCGCTTCGCTCACGTCGGCCTCGTCGTCGACCCCGAGGGCAGACGGCTTTCGAAACGCCATGGCGCTGCGCCGATCGAGACGTTGCGAGACGCCGGCGTGGCGCCCGAGGTGATCATAGGCCGCCTCGGATACTCCCTGGGCATGACGACCTCAGCCTCGCCGAAGCGCGCCGTGGACCTGCTCCCGGCCTTCGAGATGCCCCGAATCCCTCGGGCAGCCTTCATCTGGGACGCCAAGGGTTGACATTAATTGAGTTTTCCGCCCTGATCGAAGGCCAGGACGTGCTGTGACAACCAGCGAAAAGCTGATGGGCATCGCCGAGCACCTCATGGAGCTCGATCCGGTCCGCACATATCCGCAGCGGGGGGCGACCGTCCTCGCCAGTCTCGTTGGCGCGCACTCATATCGCCTGGAGCGACCGGACGAAGAGCCGGTGAGCAGTGAGTCCGCGCTGACCGCGAACGAGCCGACGATTTCGCTGCCGCTCCGCCGTGGTCGCACCCCCGTCGGCACGCTTCACCTCGAAATCGTCGGCGATGCGCCCGTCGGCAAAGAGCTCGAGGTGCTCAAGTGGGCGTCACGCATCTACTCGAAGGGGCTCGGGTGCGCCGAGCGTCTCGTCGACGAGGGTAGCCGGCGGCCCGGCGAGGCGGTCGAACAGACGCTGCGCCGCGCGCCGTTGACCCCGCGCGAGCGTGACGTCGTATCGCTTCTGGTCGCCGGATCGAGTACCCGCGACATCGCTTCGGAAACGGGGCTGACCGTCTCGACCGTCAACACGTACCTCAAGCGTATTTTCTCTAAGCTCGGTGTGCATTCACGGGTCGAGCTGATTGCTCGAATGGCGGGGACGGCTACGATTCCTCCGCGCGCGAGCTACGAAGCGCCGCCCCCCGACTGATGGATCAAGATGACGAGCTCACCCACCTCGACCGCGAGGGCCAGGCCCGCATGGTCGACGTCGGGGAAAAAGACAAGACTGCGCGCGAAGCGAGAGCCCGCGCCACGCTCCGCATGAAGCCCGGGACGCGCCGTGTGCTGCTGTCCGGCCAAGTGCCGAAGGGCGACGCGATGGCCACCGCCCGGATCGCAGGGATTCAGGCGGCCAAGCGCACATCCGAGCTCATTCCGCTCTGCCACCCGCTCGCGATCACGGGCTGCGACGTGTCGTTCGAGCCGGCGAGCGACGACGAGCGGCTCGTCGTCGAGGCCGCGGTTCGGTGTGCCGACCGGACGGGCGTCGAGATGGAGGCTCTCACCGCGGTTACGGTCGCGGCGTTGACGCTGTACGACATGCTGAAGGCGATCGACAAAGGCATGGCCATTGAAGAGGTCGTCTTGCTCGAAAAGCAGGGCGGTCGGAGCGGCCACTATCGGCGCGAAAGCTAGACCTGCTCTAGTCCCGCCGGACGATTCTCCGAAGGGCTCGCCAGTCCTCGGCGCCGAGCTCCCGAGTCACGACGAGCACACCGAGCGTGGCGGCGAAACCCGAAGCGAGCGCGACAATCGCGAACACGCTCGAGTCGTGCGGTACCGCTCGGGCTACCGCGAATCCGACGCCCGCGCCGAGCGCCGTCCGCACCCACGTCATCGAGGGGATGAAGACGCCGAACTGCCGGTAGAGTACCCATGCCGACAGAACGAATGCGATGCACATTCCGATGCTCGTGCCCGTGGCTGCGGCCTCCAGCGTTCGTTCGCCGAGCCCCGCCCGCATCAGCAAAGCGCGGTTCGCTGCAACCACGGTCACCAAGGAAACGCCCGCAATCGCGGCAGCGACCGAAGGCCTGCCGGCGCCGCTGATCGCCGTCGCCGCGACTGCGAACAGGGCGAACGCAGCAACTCCGAAGATCAGGATCGCCAGCGCCTGCGCGCCCACCAAGTATTCGCCCGGATACGCGATTCGCATGACTCCCTCTGCTGCACCAGAAGTTGGTGCGGCCACGAGCAAGAGCAGCAACAGCGACAGACGCATCGCATGTTGGATCGTCGACTTGGCCGCGTCTCGGTCGCCCACGCTCGTCGCCCGACTAATCATCGGGAACACGATGAAGGTCATCGAGATGATGAGCTGGTAGGGGACGAATGCGAATGTCTGGGCGGCGCGGTAGTACGCGACGTATTGGTTGGCGAGGTCGACAGCCGCTTGTGCGCTGCCCGCGCCGACGAGCGCTATCTCGGTGGCCGTTCGCTTCAACACCTGGAGGTCGATCAGCAGAATCCCATTGAGGCAGACTTGATAGGTCCAGATAGGCGCCATGAAACCAAGCCACCGGCTGCGTTTGATCTTCTCGCCCGGCGCCCCGGCCTTCCCCAGGCCGATCCAGAGCAAGCTGATCGTGACGATCGTGGCGGCTGCCGTGGCAAAGCCAGTCACGGCGCCGATGGCACCGAGCCCGAGGGCGGCGCCGCCGAGGATGCCGGCCGTTCGCAGGGTCGAGAACGTGAGGTCGAGGCGCGCCTGCTTTGCGAACAGGTGCCGCCCATTCAGGCTGCCGACCGCGGCTGCATAGAGGGCGTACGCGAAAACCACGACCGAAGCGACTCGCAACAAAGGAGTGAGCTGCTCGTCGAGCAGAACATGTGCGAGCGCGGGCGCGAACACGAACAGCGCGAGCGCCAGCACACCGCCGACCAGCGCTTGAATCCGAAGACCCTGACGGAGAGCGACTTCGGCCTTGCTCTCGTCCTCGCTAGTGAACTTCGAGACGGACTGGATCGTTGCGACGATCAGCACGTTCGTCAGGATCGCGACGCCGCTCATGGTCGCCGAGTACAGACCGAACTCCTTGGCCTCGCCGAAGATGCGCGGGAGCAGGAGCTGAACCGCGTAGCTGGTGACGATGAAGTAGCCCTTCGCGCCGGCGATCGACACCAAACCACGCCCCGCTCGGCGCGCGTCTTCCGAAGGACTCACCGCGCCCGGTTGTGCCCGTCCGCGTCGACCTGGTCAAGGGGTTGACTTGGATCCGTGCATGACGCCAACTACCCCCAAGTGAGGCCGATGTTTTTCAAGTCGAGGTCGTCGGCCTACAGCCGTTTGGTCTCCGCGGCGGGTGTGCTCGGGGCCGTGGTGCTTGCGGGAGCGACGGCGTACTACGCCGTGGGCGACGGACGGTGGTCTTGGTTCGACTGCTTCTACATGACGATCATCACGCTCTCGACAGTGGGCTTCGCCGAGACGCTCGAGGGTATGAACGAGATCGGCGAGGCGCGAGCCGTCACGGTGACGCTCATCATCCTCGGAAGCGGCACCCTCCTTTATTTCATTTCAAGTCTCACCGCTTTGATCGTAGAAGGTGATTTACAGGGAGTTCTGAGGCGCAGAAGAATGCAACGAGCAATCGGGACACTGAGCCAGCACGTGATCGTCTGTGGGATTGGCACCACCGGGCGCCATATCGCCACCGAGCTCAAGGCGGTTGGCATTCCTTTCGTGGTCGTCGACACGCGAGGGGATCTACTCGAGGAGCTCGACGAGGAGTTCGAGGGAGAGCTTCTCTACGTCGTGGGCGACGCGACCGACGACCATGTCCTCGAGTTGGCTGGCGTGGATCGGGCGCGGGGTGTCATATCCGCGCTGAACGACGACAAGTCCAACCTCTTCGTCACCATTAGTGCGCGCGCCCTCAACCCGACTGCGCGCATCGTCGCCAAGTCCATCGAGCCCTCGACCGAGGGCAAGCTTCGGCGCGCTGGCGCCGATTCGGTCGTCGCGCCCAACTACATCGGCGGTGTGCGGCTCTTCAGCGAGATGGTCAGCCCCAAGACCGTCGCTTTCCTCGACCGAATCGTGCAGTTCGGCAGCGGAATCAGCGTGGGCATCGAGGCGATCGACATCCCCGAGTCGAGCCCACTGGTCGGCAAGCGGCTCGCGGAGACCCGTCTTCGGGAAGCTGGCGCGCTCGTGGTCGCAGTACACCTCGCCGACGGGGACTACGTCTACAACCCCGGAAGCGAGCAGGAGCTCCACGCTGGGGACTCGCTGATCGTCTTGGCGGACAGTAATGACGTTGCCGCGCTCCGGCAGCGAGTCGCGGGCTGATTTCGAGCCTCGAATTCAGGGCCTAGAAAGCCTTGACGGCCACCCACGCATGGTTAGGTTGGCCCAACTCCGGGGTCACTTCGGAGCAAAAAGGAGACCAGGAAAAATGGGAAAAATTATCGGCATCGACCTTGGGACGACCAACTCCGTCGTCGCGGTGATGGAGGGCAAAGAACCGAAAGTCATCGTCAACGAGGAGGGTGACCGCATTACACCGTCGGTCGTAGCATGGGACGACCAGGGCGAGGTTCTCGTCGGTCAGATCGCCAAGCGGCAAGCCATCACCAACCCCGAAGGCACCGTCTACTCGACGAAGCGTTTCATGGGCCGCAGGTTCGACGAGCTCGGCGACGAAGTCGCGCGCATGCCGTACCACGTCATCAAGCGCGAGAACGGTGATGCCGGCTTCGAGGTTCGAGGCAAGAAGCTCTCACCGCCCGAGGTCTCGGCGCAGGTGCTCCGCAAGCTGAAGAAGGCCGCGGAGAACTACCTAGGCGAGTCCGTTACGGAGGCGGTCATCACCGTTCCGGCGTATTTCAACGACTCGCAGCGCCAGGCCACCAAGGACGCCGGCAAGATCGCCGGTCTCGATGTGAAGCGCATCGTGAACGAGCCGACTGCGGCCGCACTGGCGTATGGGCTCGACAAGACTCAGGACCACCTAATCGCGGTTTACGACTTCGGTGGTGGTACGTTCGATATCTCGATTCTCGAGGTTGGCGACAAGGTCGTGGACGTGGTGAGCACCAACGGTGACACGCACCTCGGCGGCGACGACGTCGACATGCGAATCATCGACTACCTGGAGGCCGAGTTCAAAAAGGACACCGGCATCGACGTGAGCGGCGACAAGATGGTCGTCCAGCGCCTCAAGGACGCCGCCGAAAAGGCGAAGATCGAGCTCAGCACGAAGCTCGAGACCACAGTCAACCTGCCTTTCCTCACGGCCGACGCCTCGGGCCCGAAGCATCTCAACATTCGGCTCACGCGTGCGAAGCTCGAGTCGATGATCGACGACTTGGTGCAGCGGACCCTCGAACCCTGCAAGAAGGCGCTCTCGGATGCTGGGAAGACCGCATCAGACATCGCCGAGGTCGTCTTGGTCGGTGGCTCGACTCGTATCCCTGCGGTTCAGGAGGCGGTCACCAAGTTCTTCGGCAAGGAGCCCCATAAGGGCGTCAACCCGGACGAGGTCGTGGCGCTTGGCGCCGCGGTGCAGGCGGGGGTCCTCTCGGGCGACGTTCAGGACATGGTCCTGCTCGACGTCACGCCTCTCAGCTTGGGCGTGGAAACCCTTGGCGGCGTCATGACGGCACTCATTCCGCGCAACACCACGATTCCGACTCGCAAGGAAGAGGTGTTCTCCACGGCCGAAGACAGTCAGACCAAGGTGGAGATTCACGTGCTTCAGGGCGAGCGCGCCGAAGCGAGGAACAACCGCACGCTCGGCCGGTTTCACCTGGAAGGCATCATGCCTGCGCCACGAGGCATCCCGAAGATCAAGGTCACCTTCGACATCGACGCCAACGGCATCTTGTCCGTGACCGCGAAGGACGAGGCGACAGGCAAGGACCAAAAGGTCACCATCACCTCGAATAGCGGCTTGTCGGAAGACGAGATCGAGAAGATGGTCGAGGATGCCGCAGCCCACGAGGAAGACGACAAGAAGCGCCGCGAAGAGGTCGAAACCCGCAACAGGGCGGACCAACTGGCCTACGGCGTCGAGAAGGCGCTCGGCGAGGTCAAAGACAAGCTGCCTGCGGACAAGGTTTCGGAGGTCGAGGGCAAGGTGAAGGCGCTGCGCGAGGCCATCGAGGCCAACGACACGGCAGCGATCGCCACCCACAGCGAGTCGCTCGAGGCGGCGATGAAGGAAATCGCCGAGGTTGCGTACAGCTCGGCGGCGGCCGAGGCGGGCTCTGCAGGGGCCGAGGCGACCCCAGGCGGCGGCTCCGAGGAGCCAGGCAAAGGTGACGATGACGTCATCGACGCGGAGTTCGAAGAAGGCGACTGATTCTTAGGATTCTAACCTAGGATTGGGCCCCGCTCGACTGCGTGTCGGGCGGGGCTTTTCATTGTGCTTGCCCCAATCGAAGGACCCCCTATGTAATGGGGAAGGGTGCCCCTACACAGGGCCTCACAAACCATGCCCTCATTAGATATTCCCTTCTTCGGCACCTTGGTGCTCTCTCTCACCCTCATCAGCGCCTCGTACACCATGGCGGTGGCGATCGGGGCTGGCCGAGGGCGTCCACACCTGCTTCCCTCGGCGCGGCTGGGCACATATGCAACCTGCGCACTCGTCGTCGTAGCGGTGTGCGTTTTGGCCTATGCGTTCCAAGTTCACGATTTCCGCATTCGCTACGTCGCGCGCTACAGCGACAGGTCGATGCCGTGGTGGTACCTGATCGCGTCCCTCTGGGGCGGTCAGGATGGGTCGCTCTTGTGGTGGGCGTTCCTGCTGTGTGGGTACACCTTCTTCGCAACCCGATGGCTGCGAGGGCGCTACACCGAGCTTCAGCCCTGGATTCTCGCCACCTTGATGAGCATCTTGATCTTCTTCGTAGTCTTGATGCTCTTCGCGGCGAATCCGTTTGCGACCTACATCCGAACGACCCCCGGCGATGGTGAAGGGCTCAATCCGCTCTTGCAGAACTACTGGATGGCCATCCATCCGCCGAGCCTCTACATGGGCTTCGTCGGTTGGTCGGTACCATTTGCGATTCTCATCGCGGCCCTGATCACCGGGCGACTCGGCAACGAGTGGGTTCGCGCTGCGCGCCTTTGGTCGATGATCGCGTGGACCTTTCTTTCCCTCGGGCTGCTGCTCGGCTGCCTCTGGTCGTACGAAGAGCTCGGGTGGGGCGGCTACTGGGCATGGGACCCGGTCGAGAACGCATCGTTCATGCCCTGGCTTGTCGGCACTGCGTATCTGCACTCCGTCCTCATTCAGGAGCGCCGCTCCATGATGAAGGTGTGGAACGTCTTCCTGCTCGCGCTGACTTTCTTCCTCACGATCTTCGGCACTTTTCTCACGCGCTCCGGGCTCATTGCGAGCGTTCACTCGTTCGCGCGGTCCGACATCGGTCAGTACTTCGTCTGGTATATGGCGTTCCTCATCATCGGGATCGCTGCGTTGATCATCTGGCGACTGCCGAAGCTCAAGGCTGACAACGAGATCGAGTCGCTCGTGAGCCGTGAGTTCGCATTCCTCCTGAACAACTGGGTGCTGCTCGGCATGATGGTGTTCGTGCTGATCGCGACCACATTCCCGCTGCTCAGCCAGTGGGTGCGCGGCGAGGAGGTTACCGTTGGGCCCGGCTTCTACAACAAGTGGATGGCGCCTCTTGGTATCGTGCTCCTGTTCCTAGCCGGCCTCGGTCCGCTCGTCGCGTGGCGTAAGGCGACCGGGTCGAAGCTCGCTCGTGCGATGGCATTCCCGATCGGCGCGGGCGTCGTGGTTGCCGTCCTGCAGATTCTGTTCGGGGCTCGGCTCGGCTACCCTCCAGTCGTCGAGCCCACGGAGATCTACGACACGACGACAGGTACCGTGCTTGCGTGGATGGCTGCGGTCGCACCGGTCGTGTCGTTCGCCACGTGCGCATTCGTGCTCGCTAGCGTCGGGCAGGAGTTTTGGCGCGGGATGCGCGTCCGCATGAGGAGGGGAGAGGGCGCCGGAACTTCGATCTTCCGCCTCGTTGCAAAGGGGCGCCGCCGCTACGGTGGGTACATCGTTCACGTTGGCATCGTGTTCATGTTCATCGGCTTCACGGGCGCGGCCTACGATGTCGAGCAAGAAAAGGCGCTTCGTCCCGGCGAAACCATGGCGATCGGCGAGCACACCCTGCGTTACGACCAGCCACGAATGGAGACTGATCCGAACAAGCGGATGATCTATACGGACATGACGCTGCTCGATCCTTCCGGCACCGAGAAAGGTCAGGTCGCGCCGGCGAAGTTCATCTACCGCACCCATCCTCAGATGCCGACCACCGAGGTCGCGATTCGCAGCCGTCCGTCCGAGGACGTTTACGTGATCATGAGCACGGTCGACCCGTCCACGCGGCGGGGAACCTTTCGCATCATCATCCGGCCGCTCGTCGCGTGGATTTGGCTCGGCGGTATCGTTCTGTTACTCGGCGCCATCATCGGCATGTGGCCGACTGGCCGTGAGCTCGTCCGAAACGAAGTCGCTCGCTCGCGTCCCCGTCGTTTCAAATTTTCACCGGCGGGAGCCATCGTCGCGTTGGCGATCGCGCTAGCGACCGTGATGGCCTGGGCGGGAGTGGCATCGGCCCAAGACGACACCAGCAGCTCGCTGCACGCCGGCACCGTCGTGATCAACAACCCGATCGAGCGGCAGCTCTTCGGGCGGTTGCTTTGCCAGTGCGGCGACTGCGCGCGGCTACCACTCGACACCTGCGCCTGCGGCTGGGCTGACGACAAGCGCGCCGAGGTGCGCGAGCAATTGGCGGCTGGCGTCGAGCCGTCGCAGATACAGGAGTCGTACCGCGTTCAGTACGGCGCCAAGGCGCTGGCCATTCCCTCGGACAAAGGACTGGATAGAGCTCTCTGGGCGGTTCCAGTTGCCACGATGGTCCTTGCGATCGGGTTCGTTGTCATGCTCGGCCGGCGCTGGCAGCGGCGAGGGGCGGAAGCACATGCCGCGGCTTCGGGAAGGACGAACGCCGAGCTCGAATACGACGAGCGACTCGATGAAGAGCTCGACCGCCTGGAGGACAGCTGATGGGCGACTTCCTTCCCTGGCTTTTCATTCTCGTCGCTGTCGCCGCCATGCTCGGCGGGTTGGCGAGCCTGTGGCTCAGCCTCACTCTCACTCTGTCCGGCGAGGCCACCGGTGCTGCTCGCGCCGAAATCACCACCGATGCACGGCTCGCGTTGCTCACCGAGAAAGAGGCGCTCCTCAATGAGATCCGGGAGATCGCTTTCGAGCACGATGCGGGTAAGCTCTCTGATGTCGACTACGAAGAGTTGAACGCAAAACTCCGCGCCGAGGCACGGCACGTATTGCATGAGCTCGATGCGGGCGCCGAGGGCTTTCGAGAGCAGGCAGAGGCGTTGATCGCCCAGAAGCTCGGGAAAGCGGAATGATTCGATTGGCCATGCTCGCCGGCGTGCTCGCGCTGGCACCATCTCTAGTGTTGGCCCAGCAAGACCAAGCGGTCGTCAATCGCGTCCTCGGCAACGTGCCCGACCTCGTAACCTCGGTCGTCGATGATTCCCTCCCCGCGGGCACGATTTTGGTGCAGGTCCTCGACGCTGCCGATGCGCCGGTCGCCAAGCAACCGGTGCGCCTCGGCATCATGGAGCAGTCGGGAGGCCGCGAGAGCGCGGCCTGCATGACCGACGAGCAAGGCGTATGTTCGTTCGACTCGCTCGCGGTCGACGCTAAACACTCGTACCGCGTCAACGTGCCGTACCAGGGGGCGCGTTACAGCTGCACGCCGTTTCGGCTCGACCCGACCAGGGGGCAACGCGTTCGAGTGGTTCGCTTGGAAACGACGACAGACGATCGGCGGGTCTTTCAGATTCTCGGCCGCACGATGATCGAGTTCAAGGAAGACCGCGCGCACATCACCCAAGAGGCGCGGCTCAGCAATCTCGGCGACACGACTTACGTGTTTCCCGAAGGGGGGATGCAGATTCGTCTACCCGACGGCTTCAAGGCGGTCGATACGATGGCGGTCATGACCGACCAGCAGCTAACCGCCACCGATGACGGGCTGCAGATCACAGGCTCGATCCCACCAGGGCGAGTGAACTTGATGTGGAGCTATGACGTTCCCGTCGGTGGAACCTCGATGACGATTCAGCAAGCGGTTCCATTCCCAACGATGGAGTACCAAGTCGTCTCCGACTACGTCGACGGAATGAGCCTCGAGGTCGAGGGCTTTCAGGTCGCTCGTGTCCATGAAGGCGCCGACCGTCGGTTTCTAGTCGCAGGGATGATGCGCCGACCAGGCGATCCTCCGCTCGACCCGCTACGGATCCGCCTTCGCGGCATTCCGGGTGGTGGCTCGCTGCCCTATTTGGCCTCGGCGATTTCGCTGCTCTTCGTGATTTGGGGCTTCGTGTTTCTCATGCGCCCTGCGGACCAGCGCGAGGCCTTCGCCACGGTCCGGGACGTGCGTCGGGAGGCGCTTCTCGACGAAATCGCAGAATTGGAGCGCCAACGCGCGAACGAAGCAGTCGGACCGACGTTTTACGAGCACCGTCGGCGCGAACTGACCGATGAGCTAGCAATCGTCCTTCGTATGCAAAGCGAGGCGACGGGCCATTGATCGGCGGCCCTAGGCCGCGTATGTTCGCCGCCCATTGCGGCTGAGGAGAAGAGGGGAGCCATGGCAGAAGGCCTGAATCGTGTGACGCTCATCGGGAACCTGGGTGCAGACCCGGAGCTCAAGTACACCCAAAACGGGCAAGCCGTCCTACGGCTGCGCCTCGCGACCACGGAGTCTTACGTCAACCGCTCCGGCGAGCGCCAGCAGCGCACGGATTGGCACACAGTCATCGTCTGGGGGAAGCGCGGCGAGGCGCTGAACAACATCCTGTCGAAGGGCCGCAGCATCTGCGCTGAGGGCCGGATTCAGTATCGCCAGTGGGAAGACAAAGAGGGCAACAAGCGCAATTCGACCGAGATCGTCGCGCAGAACATCGTGCTCCTCGGTAGCGGCCGCGGGCGCGACTCCGGCGCCCCAGGCGACTTTGGTGGCAGCGACGGCGGCGGAAGCACCCCGCCGACCGACGACTTCGGCGACGACGACATTCCTTTTTGAGGCGAGAGTCACGATGGCTCCCGTCGCTGGGGGCGCGATCGGTTCGCTCAGGGCTGTTGTACGGGGGCTGGAGAGGATGCGGCTTCCGCGTCGACCGCGTGCTCGGCTGCCAAAGCCGCCTCGAGTGCCGCCTTCTCCGCCTTCTTCAGCTCTTTGGCCTCGCGGGCGAGCCTGGTCTTTTCGGAGATGTATGCGGCCGAAGCCATCACGACCATCGCCACCTCGAGCGCGAGTGCGATTCCGGTGTAGACCCCAGGCCTTGCCCCCTGCACCAGCGCAAGAACGCGACCGCCCACCATGCCGACTGCACAGACGAGAAAAGCGAGCGCGGCGGCGAGGCGCAGTCGTTGAAACATCCCACCGAGGAATCCGAACACGCCGAGCGCGGTCCACATGCCGACGTTGGTTGCGAGCGACTCGATGTAGAGCTCGCCATGCTCGGCCCCGGAGAGCCCCATCCAATCGGGCAGCACACTTCCCGCAAAGAGGGCAAGCATCGCCCAGCCGATCGAGCCTACTCCTAGAACAAACAGAACGTTGCGCGCCATGAGAACAAGATAGCGCCGTTCGCTTTTCAAAGGAAGTTAGTCCAATCTGAACCTGTGCCGAAGATCCGCGCCGACGTGTTGCTGACCCAGCGAGGCCTCGCGCCGTCGCGCTCCCGTGCCCAGGCGTTGATCCTGGCAGGCAAGGTTTATTCTGGAGAACGCAGGGTGGAAAAGAGTGGCGAGGCGCTCGATGACGGAGCACCGATCGAGGTGCGGGAGCCTGATCACCCTTTCGTCTCACGCGGGGGGGTCAAGCTCGCCGGAGCGCTCGATGCGCTCGGCTACGATCCTGCCGGGCGGTCCATCGCCGACTTCGGCGCATCGACCGGTGGTTTCACCGATTGCCTGTTGCAGCGAGGTGCGGCCAAGGTCTTTGCGATCGACGTTGGGTATGGCCAACTCCACAACAGGCTTCGGCAAGACGAGCGGGTCGTCGTCATGGAGCGAACCAACGCGCGACATCTCAAGCAGGGCGACCTACCGGAAGCGGTCGACCTCGTCGTGATTGACGCTTCCTTCATCGGTCTAGAGAAGCTGCTCCCGGCGGCGCGGGCGTTGCTGAAGCCGGAGGGCGATGTCATTGCCCTGGTCAAGCCTCAGTTTCAAGTTGGGCAAGACAAGGTCGGGAAGGGTGGAGTAGTGCGCGACGCGGAAGTGCGACGAGGAGCCATCGCGTCGGCCGTGTCGGCGGCCGAGAGCCTCGGTTTTCAGATACTCGCCCAGAGCGACAGCGTGATCACCGGGCCCAAGGGAAACCAGGAGACCTTCATCTGGCTTCGTCGGCAGGAACCACTCTCTCGACCAGATCGGGATTGACGATCATCCAGCCCTTGTCGACCCTGCTCCTCGCCACCTGAATCCACCAGTGCTGCTCGCAGGCGTTTGGAGTCTCGGGGCTCAACCCCTCGAAGGTGTCGTCGAACGTGCATGGTGTCCAGACTGAGCCGACGTCGGTGTCTACCATGCAATACCCTTGCGAATTGTAGAACAGGAAGCTCGCAGGCTCGCCGGCTTTCGCCACGGTGATCTCACGCTCCACTTCGATGCCCTGGCTGGTCACCTTTCGCTTGACGACGATGTCGCGCTTGGCGATCAGACGACGTGGCTTCATGACGTGCACTTCGGAGTCCAAGACCTCGATGGGATCGCCTTCTCGAAAACTGACGGTGGCGGTGACGAAGGAGGCGTGGTTTGGCTTGAGCTTCAGGCGCGCCTTCTGGTGCTTCGCGGTCCAACGGAGGTTGCTTCGGTCGGCGGGATACGGCCAGCTGTGCTTGGCGATCGCTTTTACTCTCAGGTCGTGATCGCAGTCGAGGCCGACCGAAGCCGCGTCGATCGCGCTTGCGGCGCCCTGGACCTCTTCGCCCTTGTTGCAAGCGATTGAAGGACCGGCGAGCAGGAGGGCGAGGAGTAGAAAGGCGAATCGCATGGTGACCGTGGTTCCCGGGGGTGGATTCGAACCACCATTCACAGGTCCAAAGCCTGTTGTCCTGCCCTTAGACGACCCGGGAGCGACTCTCCTCATAACACGCATGTAGCACCTCTCAAGCGTCTTGGTCCGGGGCTTGCGAGGAAGCCGGGATTGGTGCGATACCGAGCGTTCAAACACGGCGAGGAGTAGCGCGTGAACGACAGACGACAGCACCCAGAATGGTTGCTCTGGCTCATGGAGCATGGGGTTCGGATCCTGATCCTCTTGGCCATTGCTTTCATGGCGTTCGTGTACACACAAAGTAGGAGCAACACGGAGGCGCGGCTCGGCGCGATCGAGGCCCGTGTGAGCAGCGAGGCCGCGCGCGCGTTCCAACCGCCCAATCTTGCCGACTTCGACGCGAAAGGTGTCGACCAAGCGACCCTTCGCGTCCATCAGGCGGCGTACGTACCCGTATACTCTCACATCTACTACGACGGCGGCAGGCCGTACCTATTGGAGACGACGCTGAGCATACGCAACGTCGACCCCAACGAGCCGGTGTACGTCAGCAAGGCCGATTACTATGACACCAAGGGCAAGCTATCGAAGGCGAAGGTCGACCGTCTCATCAAGTTGGATCCGCTGCAGACCATCGAGTTCCTGATCGAGAGACACGACGCGAGCGGCGGATCCGGCGCCAACTTCATCGTCGAATGGCACGCTGCCGACAAGAACGTCCATGCGCCCTTGATTGAGGCGGTCATGGTCGGGCGGTCGGGAACCAACGCGATTTCATTCGTGCGAAAGAGCGTGCCTCTTCCACAGTGGAACATCGACTAATCATCGCCCTCACCGGCTGACTTCGACCGGGGGCGGCAGGTAGAGGGGATCGAGGGCTGCGGGCTTCGGAAGATACATTCGGAGCTGCAACGAGAAGGGGCCGCTCGGCGCAGGTAACCAGTTGCTCTCGAGCTTCTTCTCGGGGGACTCGTGCTGGATGTAGATCGTGAGTGATCCGTCGTCGCCGTATCGAAGATTGGACCGGTCGCCGACCGAGTATCGGTCGATCGGGTTCGCGACCATGAGTTGATCAGGCAGGCTGTACATCGTAATCGACCAAAACGCATCGACCTGAGGCAGCTCTGCCTTTTCGAATCGGATCGCGTAGTCGTGCTCCGAGCCGTCGAGCGGTCGGCCCGAGCCGTCCGAGACTCCGATCGGATAATAGGCCTCGACTGCGTCGTTGCCGTAGAGACCGATCATCGCGGCAACCGCGCGAGCCAAGTATTTGAAGCGCATCTCGTCGCCGTCGCCGAAGAGCCCTACGACCCCCTGCCATCCATCTGCCGTGCGCGCGGTCACGCCGCGTAGCGAGCTCGGGTTTGCGGCGGCCCCGTGGATCGCGATGAGCGCTTGGCCTACACCCGCGTCGACTGCCGCGCGAGTCGATGGGTCGAGGCTGAGCGATGCCGCTAGCGCACCTGGGCGAATCCCGATCTTGCCGAAACGCGCCATCAGGTCGTCTTCTCCGGCCGGAGTGACATGGGACAGCAAGAAGCCGAGCAGGTCCATGAATTCTGCTGACTTCGCCTTGTCGGCGTCATACATCGGGAATGTGATGCCGGAAGTGGCTGGCGCCTGGGAGCGGCCGAGAAAGGCGTGCAACGGCGTGAAGCGGAAGCCTCGTTGGAGCGCAGTCACCGCACCGAGGTCGTCAGGGCCACGCACCTCGATCCGCACGATACAGTAGACGAACGCGCTCTCGCTTCTGAACATGGCCTTGGCGCCGCCGGGCTTTTCGCCTCGCCACTCGGGCCCAGCGATGACGTAGCTCCCCGCCTCGCCGTGGGTCGCTCGGGTCCCCATGTAGGCGAAGTTGTGAGTGAACATGTCGATCAGCTGCACCGAGAAGTAGCGACCCGCGATCTTCGGCACGGTGATCACCATCGGCTGCGCACGGAGATCGAGCCAGCCGATCGAGTACATCGTGTCGTTGTTCGGGCGCACGACGTCCTTGAACTCCGGTCCGAGGAGCTCGGTCATGTGAGTGATCTCGTTGAACGGAGCGAGGTAGCCAGGTGCGGTCCTGTCGATCGCCTGGACGAACATGGTTCGGTAGTTCTCCATCATTGGATACGCGTAGACATACGCTTCTTCGGCGATGGCCTGGACTTCCTGAACGCTGATCGCCGCGTCGCTTGCGTCCTCGGTGGCCGGTGAGGACTCGCTCTTGCTACACGCGACGACGGCTGCGAGGGACGTTGCAACCACTATCGCTACCAAGGATTTCATCGGTCTACCTGCATGAGGCCACTTTACCCCACTGACAGTCGTTTGCTGAAGAATAACTTGGAAACCGGGAAGGCGAGCGCGAACACGACGAACATGCAGAGCGCCACTGTGATGAGCACGCGGGGATCATCCCGGAAGTTTGCCGTCGCGACGGTTGCAGCTGCGCCGATGTTTCGTGCTGTCGTGATGAGACCGAGCGTCACGCGGCCCCTCATCTTACCCGGACCGAGGAGGTAGCCGATCGCGAAAGCAACGATCGTGAGCAAGATGGCATATGCGACCGCCCCGGTTCGAGCCGTCGCAGCAAGCTCGTCCCAGTGCAGGACCAGCGCCAGCACAAGAAAGATGAGCGCGGAGAGGTTGACCAGGATGTTGGCCGGCCGTCGCAGCTTCGTGGCAGCCGATTCGCTTGTGTGGCGGATGAGCAGCCCAGCAAGCAGCGGCACAAACATCTGAAGGAGTAGGGGCTTGGCGATCTCCCAGATGCCGATTGCGCTCCCAGGGACCAGAAGAGGGAGCACGAAAGGCATCAGCGCGATGGTGAGCACCGTGAGCAACATCGTCGCCGCGATCGAGCTCGGGACGTCGCCGCCCGCGACGTTGACCAGCTTCGGGGTGTACGGGGCGCCGGCCGAGAAGCCATAGAGCAGCACACCGATCATGAACGGCCGCTCGAGTGGGTAGAGGATACTCGCGCCATACACCAGGAGAGGCACGATCACGAGGTTCGCGAGCAGCGTGCGGGTGACGAGCCCAAGGTTCCTCATCGGTTCCAGCGCTTGCTGAAAGGTAACCTCGAGCCCCGCGGTGAAGAGGACCCCGGCGATGAAAACGGCGATAGCGACGTTCAATACGACTTCGAGAGCCTCGAGCACGAGCGAAGGGGTACACCATTTCCGAGTCCCAGCGCCAGTGCGGAGCCCCGTGGTGACGAAGTCACTCTACGGGGTCAGCCCGTAAAACCGATGCGTCGCATCGCCCACGGGCCTTCGGCGTCAGCGCGGAGCCCCGTGGTGACGAAGTCACTCTACGGGGTCGGTGCCGGTGTTAGTGATCTGGTATGCTCACGCCCCGATGGCGGCAGTCCAACTTCAGAGAGTGCTCTTGGCTGCTTGCGTCTTGGCGCTGACCGGCTGTCGCGCCGACCGCAGTACGCCTCCTGGCTATCAAGGGATCGTCGAGCACGACGACCGACATTTGGGGTTCCGAGTCGGCGGGCAGCTTCGCGAGATCCGATACGATCGCGGAGACGTCATCGACGAAGGTGCGCTGATCGCGGTCCTGGACGACACGGCCGAACTTCCCATCTTGCTGGCCCGCGAAGCAGACCTCGCGCAGATCCGAGCGAACGCAGCCTTGGTCTACGCAGGGCCGCGCGAAGAGGAGGTCCGCTCGACGATGGCTGAGCTTGCGGGCGCGCGCGCGTCACTGAGAGAAGCCCGCGCCAACCTCGACCGTCATTTGAACCTCCCAGAACAGGCGGCGACGGCCCAATCTCGGGTGGCCGAGCTCGAAGCGGCGTACGCGCAGTCGAAGGCTCAGTTTCGGATGCTGCAAGAGCGCCTCAAGCAGCTACGAAAAGGGGCAAGGCCGGAGGAGCTCGCGGCGGCTGACGCAGCGGTCCTAGCGGCCGAAGCCGCAGTCGACGCCGAGAAAGAGAAGCTCGCTCTCTACTCTCTTCACGCCTCGGAGCGCGTAACCGTTCTCGACGTGCCCGTACGCGTCGGCGAGGTGGTCGCCGCAGGCGCAACCGTGGCAACGGTCGCCGACACCAAACATCCATACGTGGATGTATTCGTTCCCCAGCAATCTCTCCATGGGCTCGAGGTAGGGGTCGCGGCGCAGGTTCGAGTCGATTCGGAGAGAGACGCCTTCGAGGGCCAGATCGAGCACGTCGCGCCGACCACCGAGTTTACGCCGCGCTTCCTCTTCTCGCCGCAAGAGCGCCCGAACCTCGTGGTTCGCGTCCGGGTTCGCATCAGTGATCCCGACGAGCGTTTGCCGGCTGGCGTGCCAGCGTTTGCGACGTTCGCGATCGAGGACGAGTAGGGGTGAGTGATCCGGTCGTCGTGGAGGGGCTCTCGCGGAGCTTTGGCACGCTCGTCGCCGTGAGCGATGTCAGCTTTCGTGTTCACCGTGGCGAGATCTTCGGGCTGCTAGGGCCCAACGGCGCAGGGAAGTCGACTACATTGCGCATGCTTTGTGGCATCCTGGACCCCAGTGCGGGTCGCGCGACGGTCGTCGGTTTCGACGTCGCGAAGGAACCGGAGCGGGTGAAGCAGAACATTGGCTACATGACCCAACGGTTTAGCCTCTACGAAGACCTCAGCGTCGAGGAGAACCTCAATTTCTACGCCGGCGTCTACGGGCTCCGCCGTCGCGAACGGCGTGCGCGCATCCCCGCCGAGCTCGAAAGGGCGGGGCTGACCGACCGCCGTGACCAGATTGCGGGCACCCTTTCGGGCGGTTGGAAGCAGCGCCTCGCGCTCGTCTGCGCCACGATTCACGAGCCGCCGCTTCTCTTTCTCGACGAACCGACGGCCGGCGTCGATCCGGTGAGCCGTCGCGAGTTCTGGGCGCACATTCACCGTATCGCGTCGGCAGGAACGACGGTGATCGTCACGACCCACTACATGGACGAAGCCGAGCGTTGTCACCGGCTCGCGTTCATCTTTCGCGGCAGCCTCCTCGACATTGGAACCCCGACAGAGATCATCAAACGCCGCAACATCAGGGTTGCGGTCATCACGACTTCGAACGTTGGCAGAGCCGTGGACCTGCTGACCCCGTACCCGTCCGTCGACGAAGTCGCGCCGTTTGGCGACCGCCTTCGAGTCGCGACGCTCGATGCGGTAGACCCGATCGCGCTCGCACGGGAGGTGCTCGGCCAAAGTCCGGGTGTGCTCGATGCGCGCGAGATCGTTCCCAACGTCGAAGACGCATTCGTCGCCATGGTACACAGCGAAGCTCGCGCCGGAGCCGGTTCATGAACCGCATGCTTTCGATCGCCTGGAAAGAGATGATCCAGGCGAGGCGCGACCGCCTGACGATGGGAATGATGGTCGGAATTCCGATCATTCAGCTTCTGCTCTTCGGCTATGCAATCAACACCGACGTTCGAAACATCGCGACCGTGGTCTACGACCAGGACCACTCGGAGGAGTCTCGTGGATTCGTGAGGCGCATGGAGGCCACGGGGTTCTACGACGTGGTCGGTCACGTGAAGAGCTACGAAGAGATAGGCATCGCGCTCCGATCGCGGGATGCGATGGTGGCGCTCGTCGTACCCCCTCGTTTCGGGGCTGAGGTCGAGGCAGGCAGAGCCGCGCAGCTTCAACTCGTCGTCGACGGGTCGGATCCACAGGTGGTCGCGAGCGCGACGGACACGGCCATGTCGCTTGCTGCGGCTCGTTCCTCGGTGCTCACCATCGAGCGACTCCAACGGCTCGGCCAACCCGTGTCCGCGCCTACCCAAGTGATCGCGCTCGAGCCGGCGACTTGGTACAACCCCGATCTTCGAACTGCCGTCTTCATCGTACCGGGTCTCGTCGGCGTCATCCTCACGATGACACTGGTCATGTTCACCGCGATGGCCATCGCACGTGAGCGCGAGCGCGGCACGCTCGAGCAGCTCATCGTCTCGCCGATTCGCAGCGGCGAGCTCACGGTCGGGAAGATCCTCCCGTACATCGCCGTCGGATACCTGCAAATGACGCTCATTCTCGTTGTAGGCTCGTTGGTTTTCGACGTGCCAATCGTCGGGTCGATTCCGCTGCTCTACTTGCTCTCGGTCTTTTTCATCGCGGCGAGTCTCGCCGTGGGCCTTTTCTTCTCCACCCTCGCCAAGACCCAGCAGCAAGCGATGCAGATGTCGTTCTTCTTTCTGCTTCCGAACATTCTATTGTCCGGTTTCATGTTCCCCTGGGAAGCCATGCCGGCACCCGCGCGGTGGCTCTCGACGATTCTCCCGCTAACGCACTACCTCCGCGTCATTCGAGGCATCGTTCTCAAAGGCGCCTCGTTGGCAGAGCTGAGCAGCGAGCTGGTGTGGCTGGCCGGGCTGACGCTCGTTTTGATCATCGTGGTATCGATGCGGTTTCAAAAGAAGTTGGGGTAGTTTTCCCGGCTTCAGCATGCCGGAGCTGCGCGCGACGCCCGGGCGTCGAGGTGCACACGGGTCTCGGAAAAACACGATGGGGGTTTCACGGGACGGCTCGGCTTGCAAAGGTGGCCGGAAGAACAGGGAGGGTCGGGCCACGCAAGCCTCGCCTCGGGCGGCGCGCCAATCGGGGGTGGTTGCTGTCGTGCCGATTGGCACTTCGCACGCCCGCTCCAACCCCCATCGCGTTTTTCCGAGCCCCTTATGAACGACTCTTTGCATCCAAAGGGCTGCGACGGTGTGTGCATGCGGAAGACCCCGTTCACAAGCCATGCGCGGCAGCGCGAGCCCGCAGGGCGAAGCCCGGCGCGCATGCGCCGCCAAGCGCGAGCAAAGCGAGTGCCGCGGAGGCACGCTGTTCACTCGCGTGAGAGTGATGCTGAGATTACGCGGTGGGGGTGGGTGGGTGGAGATTAAAAAGAAGAGCCGGGTTTCTTCAAGAACTCGAGCTCTTCATCGGTGGAGGCGCGCCCGAGGATCTCGTTGCGATGTGGGTAGCGTCCGAAGCGTTCGATGATGGCTCGATGCTGTTTCGCGTAGTCTAGGTAGTAGTCGGCGTCGGCTTTCAGCGAATCGGGTGCTTCTCTGCAGAGAGCCGAGAACCGCTCATGACACTGTTCGTGGTCGGTCAGCTCCTCGCTGTGCTCGAGCGGGAGATAAAAGAATACGCGCTCGTCGAAGCCGAGCTCCGCATCGAATCCAGCGTCGAGCCCCTCACGACACGCCTCACGGGCGAGATGATCGGCGGCGAACATCTTCGGTGTGTTTCGAAACATGTTTCGCGAAAACTGATCGACCACGATAATGTATGCGAGCGCGCCTCGCGGTGTGCTGCGCCATCGTTCGCGGTCGCCGGCTACAATCGTTTCGTAGTCCGAGAGGAAGTTTGCACGGATCGTCTGATCGAAAGCATCCGATTTCGTCCACCAACGTTTTCGTTGGTTGGGGTTCGCGCACCCGAGCTCATCGAGCTCTCCAAACCAAAAATCGAGAATCTCTTCCGCGTCACTCATTGGGGCCTCCGCGCAACGACTCTACTGCATCTAGGAATACCTTGGCCTTCAGCTCGGTCTCCGCGACTTCTCGGTCTGGATCGCTCGCTTCGACAATACCCCCTCCGGCCCAGTATTGGGCTCGTCCGCCACACACGATCGCGGTCCGAATCGCGACCGCCAACGAAAGCCCGCCCGCGTGGTCGACGAAGCCGAGGGCACCGCAGTATACGCCGCGAGGATGCTGTTCGAGCTCCTCGATGATTTCGACAGCGCGGATCTTGGGCGCCCCGGTCACGCTACCGGGCGGAAAGGTCGCCAAGAGAACGTCTTCTATCGTGACCTCGGGTCGCGTCTCGCACCTCACGGTGCTCACCAGGTGATACAGCCCCGTGAATGGCTCGACCACCAGGGGTGCATCGACCCGCACCGTACCCACCTCTGCGACGCGACCCAAGTCGTTGCGCATGAGGTCGACGATCATCGAGTGCTCTGCGCGCTCTTTTGGGTCCGCCCGCAGCCGTTCGGAAGCCCCGTCGTCAGTTGGCACCCGGCGAATCGTCCCTTTGATCGGTCGAGTGACTAGCTCGCGGCTCGTCGGGTCCCATTGAATGAAGCGCTCCATCGTGCACGCGAGCACGGTATGATCGCCGCCGTCGAAGAACAATCCGAGTGGAACACGACTCGCGATCCGCATCGCCTGCCAAAGCTCGAGCGCGCTACCCACAAAGCTAGTCGACCACCTCCGGGCCACATTGACTTCGTACACTTGACCCTGCGAGATGTAGTCGAGTGCGCGCACGATTGCGCCTCGATGAGCATTGGGGTCGTCCGCTAGCATCGGACCGACCACCGGCTTTTTCGGCGCGACCGGCGTCAGCGCAGCCAACTTGTTGCGGAACGCATCGCACGCAGACGCGTCGTCTCCCACGAGCCATGCGCACCGAGCCTCGTGGTCGATCGCAATGAGCGCCGGATAGCGCCGAAAGTAGAGGATCGGTTCTCGCGAGCGCTCGAATCGGGGCGCTCCGCGCGCGGGCGCAGACCAGCACGCGTCGTAGGCGATGTACCCGATCCAGGCCGGCACTTCGGAGGCCTCCGGCCCTTCGGCACCTGTCTTGCCGTTCCGCCGCGCGAGGTCCCGAAGCGACGCGAACGGGGCTTGATCCCCGAACTCGACCCGCACCTCCTCGGCCGGCCACGCGGCGAGAAAAGAGTAGCGACCGTCGCGTGACTCGCTTCGATTGGAGTCGAGCCACGCAAACCCCGCCTGCGAGCTCAAGGATCGCGCGGTGGCCCGCTCATCGATCGAAGCAAAGCGTTCGGCCCACACAGCAATCCTCTACTTGCTCGCGGTCGAGCGGTAACGCAACCTCTCGCGGTGCTCGGACGATCCATCTTGCTTTGCCTGCTCTGCGCCGCCGCCCTCTCTTGCAAAGACGACACGTTTCAGTTCGTATTCCAAGCGATCATCGTCGATGGCGACGACGGCAACCCTGTGGCCGGTACGGATGCCGATACGCTCCGAATCGAGATCGCCCAGGGCGCGCTCCCCGTCCGGGAGTTCGAGTTCCCAATTTCGGACGGTGAGTTCGACGCCGAGATCGAGTTAGCCTCGCTCTCAAGCCTCACTCGGCTCCGCATCGAGATGGAGGGCCCGACCACCGATCTGATCACGGCGCCTCCCGGGTTCGTCCCTTCGGCGTCGGAGGGTTTTCTCCGAGTCGTCGCCGGAGCGCCGTCTTCGTGCACCGCCGTTTCGTTCAATACGATGGAAGCCCCACGTGCGGATTTCGGCATGGTTTCATCCGGCACGTTTGCGCTGGCAGTCGGCGGCACTGCCGCCGATGACGAGCAGGTCGAGTTCTTCGACGAGCTCGAGTGGGATTCCCGCCTGTTCGACGCGGATTTCTCGCTCTCGTTTCTCGGGGCCACTCGGGCGGCCACGGTGGGGGAAGGTCAGATTCTCGTTCTTCCCACAGATGCTGCGCCTTTCATCTTCAACATGCTCGATGCAAGCGATCGAATCACTCAGGTCGTCCTCCACTCTGGCGCGGGGCCGGAGTCCGCGCTGGTGTCGGTGCCTGGCCTTGGCGCAATGGTCATCGGTGGCGAGGCAGGAGGCGCGGCGCGGGCGGGCGTCTCGCTCGTCGAGCTCGACGGCGTGGTTACCTCGCTTCAGTTGAGTGAACCACGTTCGGGCGCCGTCGCGGCCGCTCTCGGCGAAGACGTTCTGGTCGTCGGAGGCGATGCCGAGGGCACTGCGGAGATCCTCCTTGCCGGGAGCACCGTTGGACAGCCGATCGACGGCGTGATGGACGGTGTACGCAATGGTGGCCTGCTCGTCGGCGATGGAGAAAGCCGAGCGCTGCTGATCGGAGGTGCGGATGCAGACGGCGCGGTCCGGCAGGACACGCTTCGGTTCGATGGATGCCCCGGCAGCTGTGTTTCGAGCGCGGGGCCGCTGTGGAGCACGGCGCGCTTGCGCGCAATCATTCCCGAGTACAGCGCATTGATCATCGGCGGCGAGGACTCGCAGAGCGTCGAAGAAGCTCGCTGGAGCGGCGACACCGTCGCGATCGAGCCGGTTGTCGAAATGGTCCTCCCCCGTGCCTCAGCTGGCGCCATCGTATACGAGAGCGGTGCGTTCGTCGTTGCCGGTGGCGAGAACGGAGGGGTTGTTCTCGATGACTTCGAGTTCTGTGTCCCTGCGGCGTTGACCCCGCTCTAGAAGGGCGGGTCCGCCGAGGCGGAACCTGATATCCTCGGAATTCCGGGCACATGTTACGCAAGCTGGAGAAGTACGAGGTCCTCGACGAGATCGGCCACGGCGGGATGGCTACGGTGTATCGCGCGCGCGACAGCTCGCTCGACCGCTTCGTCGCGTTGAAGGTGCTGCACCCCCACTTGCAGCGGACCAGCGAAGCGCGCGCCCGATTCGCGCGCGAAGCCAAGAGCGTCGCCCGCCTTCGCCATCCGCACATTCTCGAGATCTACGACTACAGTGGCGAGGCGTCGGACGAAACATACATCGCGGCCGAGCTGCTGACCGGGCCGACACTCAAGGACTTCGTTCTCAAACACAAGGAGCTCCCTCCAGAGATTGCCGCGTGCATCGCGATGCAGCTTGCTGACGCTCTCGGGGAAGCGCACGCCAAAGGGATCATACACCGCGACGTGAAACCAGAGAACGTTCTGACTCACGAAGACCGATGCGTGAAACTCACCGACTTCGGCATCGCGCACATGGTCGATACGCATGCGTTCACTGCGACGGGCCAGATCCTCGGCTCGCCCGGGCATATGGCGCCCGAGCAAGTCGAAGGTGGCACCTGCGACGCGCGAAGCGACGTGTTTTCTCTTGGGACGGTCCTCTACTTCTGTTCGACCGGACGACTCCCATTCGTAGGCCGCAATCCGCACCATCTGTTGAAGCTTCTGTTAGGCGGCGAGTACCCGGATCCACTGCGCGTGCATCCCGAAGTCGGCGCCGACCTCGCTGCGATCATGCACAAGGCCCTTTCAAGAGACCCAGCGGACCGCTACCAGAGCGCTGCGGAGATGGCGGCGAGCCTTCGAGAGTTTCTCGCGCAGATGGGTATCGAGGATTCGGACGAGACGCTCGCGCGCTATCTCAAGGCGCCGGCCGCGGTCACCGCAGAGCTCCGAGAGTCGTCTCTCCGGCGCCTCATCGCGCTCGGTGCGGAAGCTTCCCGCTCCGGAGACGTGCCAAAGGCTCAGGCCGCGTTGAGCCGGGCACTCGCGATCGATGATGGCAACGAAGAAGCGCTCGCCCTCCTCGGCTCACTCGGTCGCCGTCGGCGACGCGGCGCGGTGATTGCTGCGACCGTCTCGGCCGCAGCCATCCTCGGCCTGGCTGCTTGGGGTCTGTCGCAATGGTCCAAGGAGCCGGCGTTTGAAGTCTTGGGCCAACCGGCGAACGAGCCGGCGCTTCCCGATGATGCCAAGGCGTCGACCGCCGTCGAGCCTCCAGACGCACCGGCCGTGGCGGCCGAAACCGAGGCGAAGGAGGAGGCCAGCAACCAGCCTTCCGACGGGCTCGAGGAGACATCGGCGAACGGGCGTCGATGGGTGGTCTTCAGGCCGACGCCACCCAACGTATCGATCAGCGTGGACGGGGGTCCACCCAAAGCCTACGGACCCGGCTTTCAGAAAATCCGACTGAAGACGGGCGTGCACACATTCCGGTTCGTCGGTGCGGAGGAGTGCTGCGAGGATCGGGTTGTTCGGCGACGGATACCTCCCGGTTCCCGTGACTACGAGCTTGCGGTGGAGCTCCAGTACAAACCCGCGCGCCTCTACTTGAAGGGCCCCGCTCCCGTGGACGCGTCGGTTCGAATCACGCTTCCTGGCAATCGGCGTGTCAGCGGTCGGATTCGTGAGATTCTTAGCATTCCCATGCGTTCACTTAGCGCGTCTGCGCAAGTCGAGGTCCGAGCGCCCGGCTATCGACCGCACAAGAGCGTGGTGAGCCTCAGGGCGGGCGGCGATCTGACCGAGCACTCCTTCTCGCTTGAGAGGGAGCAGGAAACCCCGTAGAACGCATCTGAGTGATGCGGCGCACCACGTTGACCGGGCTGGTGGTCGTCTTGATGGCTGCGTTCGCGCTGCCCGTAGCGGCGGACGAGCTCTCGGACTTCGAGGCGGCCCGGCGTAACTACGACAAGCAGAGTTACGCCAAAGCGGCGCGGGGGCTCGAATCGCTCGTCGGAGGGGTCGTTCCGCGGGCCCGCAATCCCGTCGTCCGCCTGGAGGCACGGAAGTATCTCGGGGCCACCTATTTGTTTTTGGGAAAGGACGAGGAGGCGCGCGAGCAGTTCAGGCTCTTGCTCGAAGAGGATCCGGCTTATGACATCGATCCGGTTGCCTTTCCGGGCGCCGTCGTCGAGGCGTTTCAGGAAGTGCAGGCTCAGGTCACCGCCGAGGTCGCTCGGCAGAAGGCGCTGGATGAGGCGCGACGGCAACGCGAGCGGGCTGGGGAGCTCGAGCAGCTGATCGAGGAGCAGCAGCGCATTCAGGGACTCGAACAGTTGGCGGCCACCGAAACGGTCGAGAAGGTCAATTCGCGCTGGATCGCGGCGCTCCCCTGGGGGATCGGCCAGTTCCAAAACGGGAACCGCAAGCTGGGCATCATGTTCGCCGTCACCGAGTCGGCTTTCTTGGCCGCTTCGATCGCTACGTTCATCGGTCACAACTCCCTCCGAGATGAGAATCCGGCTCCAGACGAGATCGAGCGTGCCCAGCGAGTCGAGAAAGCCCTGCGGATCGGGAACTGGGTGAGTGTCGGAGCGCTGGTCAGTTTCTACATTGCTGGGGTCGTCGAGGCGGAGGTGCGGTTCAAGCCGACGATTCGAAGCACGCGGCAGCGAGCGCTACCGGACGAGCTTCAAAGACCACAGAGCAGGCGCCCGGAGATCCGCTTCCAACTCGGCCTCACCGGGGGCAGGATGCGGGTCGATTTCTGAGGTCCAAGGTCTGGGATCATCTTTGATCACACCCCGGCCGGCCGCTCCTCCGGCTTGGGATGATAGATGAATGATCACAATGGCTTAGAGCCAACCCCCTTTTCGGGGAAGACTTCGCTTGACAGCAGGGCTTTCGCGCCTATCATGCGCTCCCTTCGACGCGTGGGGAACTTGCGCGCGCTCGAAGAATTGCACGCTTTTTCGGATAGTTATGCCAACGATCAATCAGCTCGTCCGCAAAGGACGAAAACAGATCAAATCAAAAACGGACTCGCCGGCGCTTCAGCGATGCCCGCAGAAGCGAGGTGTGTGCGTTCGCGTGTACACCACCACTCCGAAGAAGCCGAACTCGGCCCTTCGCAAGGTCGCCCGTGTGCGCCTCAGCAACGGGATCGAGGCCACGACATACATCCCCGGTGAGGGCCACAACCTGCAGGAGCACTCGGTCGTGCTCATTCGCGGCGGTCGCGTGAAGGATCTTCCCGGCGTCCGCTACCACGTCGTGCGCGGCACGCTCGACGCCACTGGCGCCGCTGGCCCGTCAAACACCAACAAAGCGAACCGCGTCAACAAGCGTTCCAAATACGGCGTAAAGCGCCCCAAAAACTAAGTTAAGCCATGAGTCGTCGAGTCAGCGCACCCAAGAGAGAGATCATTCCGGACGCCAAGTATGGCGATCGGCTCGTTGCCAAGTTCGTCAACTCTTTGATGCTGGCGGGCAAGCGCTCGACGGCGGAGAAGTGCCTCTACAGCGCCTTCGAGATCATCGAAGAGCGTTACAAGGACGAACCGCTCGAGGTCTTCAAGAAGGCGCTCGACGCGGTGAAGCCCCGCGTCGAGGTGAAGAGCCGTCGTGTTGGTGGCGCCACGTATCAGGTGCCCGTCGAGGTTCGCTCGGACCGCCGCAACGCGCTCGCGATGCGCTGGCTGGTTCAGTACTCGCGCGCCCGCGGCGAGAAGTCGATGGAAGAACGTCTCGCGGCGGAGCTCATGGAGGCCTCGCAGGGTCGCGGAAACGCGGTCAAGAAGCGGGAGGACACCCACAAGATGGCGGACGCGAACAAGGCTTTCGCGCACTACCGCTGGTAAGTTTTTTCTAGCGTCTGGGAAGGTCCACGGAAACCACTCGGACAAGGAGCAGCAGCTGAACTCATGACACCGCGCACATAAAGAGAGTCACCGGGAAGACCGCGACATACCCGTCGCAACCGATGTGCCTCTCGAACCCTCTCTGAGTCGAGGAAGCCCGAGGGTGGCTTCTGGGTCGGAGGGGGTTTTGTACGTGCAGCGCCACAGTCAGAGAAAAGCTCAGATCATCCGATGGCTAGGAAGTACCCACTCGATAGGACGCGCAACATCGGCATCATGGCCCACATCGATGCCGGGAAGACGACGACCACCGAGCGCATCCTCTATTACACCGGCGTCAACTACAAGATGGGCGAGGTGCACGACGGCGCTGCGACCATGGACTACATGGAGCAGGAGCAAGAGCGCGGCATCACGATTACATCGGCTGCGACGACTTGTTTCTGGCGGCCCAAGGCGGGCCTCTACAGCGACGAGCAGTTTCGCATCAACATCATCGACACGCCCGGTCACGTGGACTTCACCATCGAGGTCGAGCGATCGCTCCGCGTTCTCGATGGTGCCGTCGCGGTGTTCGACGGCAAGGAAGGCGTCGAGCCTCAGTCCGAGACCGTATGGCGTCAGGCAGACCGCTACGGGGTTCCGCGGATCTGCTTCATCAATAAGATGGACAAAGCCGGCGCCGACTTCGCAGCGGCCTTCCGGTCGATCGAGGAACGCCTCGGTGCCCCGGCGGTTGCTGTGCAGTTGCCCCTCGGGCAGGAAGCTGAGCTCGCAGGCATCATCGACTTGGTGAACATGAAGGCCAACCGCTTCAAGGACGACAACCTCGGGGCGGAGTGGTCAGTCGAGGAAATTCCTGAAGAGTTCCTCGCAGACGCTGAGGCCGCGCGCGCCACCTTGATCGAGGCTGTCTCCGAGGTCGACGACGCGTTGATGGAGCGCTACCTCGAGGGCGATACGGATTTCACGCCCGAAGAAATTCTCGCCGGCATCCGAAAGGGTTGCCTCGAGCAGACCATCGTCCCGGTACTCACGGGCTCGGCGTTCAAGAACAAGGGTGTGCAGCAGCTTCTCGACGCGGTCGTGAACTTCCTGCCTTCTCCCGTCGAAGTCCCGGCGATTCAGGGTGTCGACCCCGACGACCCCAACAAGGTGCTGGTGCGCAAGGCTTCCGATGACGAGCCCTTCAGTGCGTTGGCCTTCAAGATCATCAACGACCCGTTCGTCGGTCAACTCACCTTCTTCCGCGTCTATTCGGGCGTGCTGGAAGCCGGCTCGGGCGTCCTCAACTCGACCAAGGGCAAGAAGGAGCGCATTGGCCGTATCCTTCAGATGCACGCCAACAATCGCGAGGAGCTCAAGGAGATCCACGCGGGCAACATTGCCGCGGCCGTTGGCCTCAAGACTGCGACCACAGGGGACACTCTTTGCGACGAAAAGGCGCCCGTCATTCTGGAGCGCATGGATTTTCCCGATCCCGTCATCTCGGTCGCGATCGAGCCTAGGACCAAAGCCGACCAGGACAAGCTTGGGGTGGGGCTCGGCAAGCTCGCGGCGGAGGATCCCAGCTTTCGGGCGCACACCGACGAAGAGTCAGGCCAGACGATCATCAGCGGGATGGGTGAGCTTCACCTGGAAATCATCGTCGACCGGCTCAAGCGGGAGTTCAAAGTCGACTCCAACGTCGGCGCGCCTCAGGTTGCGTACCGCGAAACGATCACCAAGGCGGTCGAGTCCGAGGGCAAGTACGTCAAGCAGAGCGGCGGCCGCGGCATGTTCGGCCACGTCTGGGTGAAGCTGGAGCCCCTCGAAGCCGGCAGCGGCTTCGAGTTCGAGAACAAGATCGTCGGTGGTGTCGTCCCGAGGGAGTTCATTCCCGCCGTCGAAAAGGGCATTCGGGACGCGATGAGCCGCGGCGTGATGGCCGGGTACCCGGTGATCGACATGAGGGCAACGCTCTTCGATGGCTCGTATCACGACGTCGATTCCAGCCAGGCCGCCTTCGAGGTCGCCGGGTCGCTCGCCTTCCAAGAAGGCGCGAAGCGGGCGGGCATTCAGCTGCTCGAGCCGGTAATGGACGTTGAAGTTCGAGTCCCAGAGGACTACATGGGTGAGGTCATCGGCGACCTCAACTCACGTCGAGGCCACGTCGGTGGAATGGATTCTGCGAGCGGTCTGCAAGTGATTCGTGCACTGGTGCCGCTCGCGAACATGTTCGGTTATGTGAACGACCTTCGCTCCAAGACCCAGGGGCGGGCGGTCTACACGATGCAGTTCAAGGAGTATCAGGCGGTGCCCACAAGCATCGCTGAAGAAATCGTCGCCAAGGCGAAGGGCGGATGAGGAGCTAACGATGGCTAAAGAAAAGTTTGTCCGAGACAAACCACACATCAACGTAGGCACGATCGGTCACATCGATCACGGCAAGACGACGCTGACGGCGGCGATCATGAAGGTGATGGCCGACAAG
>JAHEEE010000034.1 GCA_024640845.1 Myxococcales bacterium
GGCTATCGAAGCTGATCGCCTCACAGGTTCCGTCGCTTGGCTCGAAGCGGGGCAACCAACGACCCTTCTCCGCACGGACGCGAACGCCGGACGGCGGCTCCGCGAAGAAGCGCTTCGGATCACCCGACTCGGCGATGTCCGCGTAGAGGTCGGCGTCGCGAACCGCCCGGCGGAGCTCGATGGGATTGTAGCCAAGCGGCAACGCCATGCTCGAGATCATCGATGCACCAAACGTCCGAAGCACCGTATCGAAACCGGCTGCCGCGCCGACCTTCAAGCGGTCAGCGAGCGCAAGATCAAAGGCCTCGGGGCGCTTCGCGAAATCGGCGTCGAGCTCCTCCCACCAGTGACCGCGTCGGATGAGCGGAGCTGCGCGCAGGCACGATTCGTGCGCGATCCGGGACACGACGGAGGATTCATCCACCCGTTCAGCATACCGGATCGCGATCTGACGATGCACGTTTTGGGCTCAGAGTCCGGTATCGACCTCGAAGGGAAGCGCCCCGAGGAGGCTGCCCTCGGCATCTCGGACCTCGACTCGCCAGAGACCCGGCGCGTCGAAGTGCCGGGTGTATGCCCAGGTTCTCCACCGAGGCACGGAGGCCGGGATCTCGAGCTCGATTCCGCCGCTGACCTTTGCGTCCGGTCCGATGAAGTGCACGAACAGGCTCTTGTCGGATTCCGCGTCGTTGCTCACCTCGACGAAGGCATAGACCCTATCGTGATGCGGACCGAACGTGGACGTCGGGTCGACAGGCTCGCGTTTGTCGATCTCGGAAGCGGTGACAAAGCGTTGAATCGCGACACCGCCGACGCTCTCGACGCTCGGCGCGAAGGAGACGTCGTCCGGCTTGGGCTTTTCGTCGACGCGAGCAGGTTTCGGCGCTTCGACGGGAATAGCCTTCGGCGGAGCCGATTCCGCGGTCGATGTCAGCACGATCTCCGCTGAGGATACGGGGTCGATCGGCTCCGCACGTTCCACGGTTTCCTCTGCGCAGCCGACCCAAGCAACCGCGGCCAGCGCAACGATGACGATGTGTTTCTTTCTCATGGGACCTCCTGGTCCGATGAGAGAGCACGCACCGTGCCAAGCGCGAACCCCCGCCGATTGCTGTGTCTTGCGGGCCTGCAGCGTGTCAGCGCGGACGCGGGTGTGGCTCAGCGCCCACGCCGCATGTCGCCGGTATGCCCTGGTGGATTCCCGAAGGGTGGAAACGCTTCGACACCCCGCACTCGCTGGAAATGCCCGATCGCCCAGTGCACGGACGGAAACGCAAGCTCCACGGCAGGCAAGTCGTCGAACGAGAACAGGCCGACCTCTTCGCTCTCTGGGCCCGCCGACACGTCCGGCGATGACAACCGCGCGCGGTAGAAGAGCTGAAGCTGACTGATGTGAGGCAAACTGTAGACGGCGAGCAGATCGATGACCTCCAGCTCTGCGCACGCCTCCTCCCATGCCTCTCGCGCAGCCCCTTCTTCTGGGCTTTCCCCCATCTCCATGAAACCGGCGGGAAGCGTCCAGTATCCGCGGCGCGGTTCGATGGCGCGACGGCACATCAGGAGCTTGTCCTCCCACGTGGCGACAACACCCACGACGACTTTGGGATTCTCGTAGGCAACGTAGTTGCAGTCCGGGCAGACGAGGCGTTCGCGGTTGTCGCCGCTTGGAATCGTGCGAACTCTAGGGCCTGTATCTCGCTCCGTCATAAACCAGTTGCGCTCGCTGTTCGTACCATGGAGCCCGCGCTAGGGCTATGGCGAGAGTAGACCTTCGCCTTAGACTCGGCCGATGGAAGCGCGTGCCCGCCTGGATCGCCCGCAAGTGCTCGGTGTCTTTCGACAGTTGAAGCATGGCATCGCGCTCGTTTGGACCACCAGCCGCGGCCTCAGCGTTGTGCTCGGGGTGCTGAGCTTGGTGGCCGGCGTGCTCCCCGCCGGGGTCGCTTGGGTTGGCAAGCTGATCGTCGATGCGGTCGTGCGCGCGGCACAAACCGGTAGCCCAGACGACCAGCGCGCCGCGCTCACGTGGGTCGCCATGGAGCTCGTGCTCGTGGCTGTTCTCGCGGGGGCGCAGAAAGGGCTGACCACGTGCCAACAGCTCCTTCGCGCGCTCCTCGGTCAACGCGTGAACGAGATGATTCTCGAAAAGGCGCTCACGCTCGACCTCGCAGCCTTCGAGGATTCCGAGCTCTACGATCGAATGACGCGTGCACGCCGGGAGGCGTCTCAACGCCCGCTCAGCATGGTGATGCGAAGCTTCCAGCTCGCGCAGCATTCGTTTTCACTCATCGCCTACGGGGCCTTGTTGTTGCAATTGTCCGCGTGGGCTCTGGCAGTACTCGTAGTCGCCGCCGTTCCCTCGTTCTTCGTCGAGACGCGTTTCTCAGCGAACGCATTTCGATTGTTCACGTGGCGCGCGCCCGAAACGCGCAAGCAGAACTATCTGGAGGTCTTGTTGGCGCGTGAGGACTTCGCGAAGGAGGTCAAGCTGTTTGACCTCGGCCCCGTGTTTTTGGACCGCTACCGCGAGATCTTCGTCGAGCTCTATGCCGAAGATCGAGCCCTCACCCTGCGCCGCGGGTTCTGGGGGTTCATTCTCGGCCTTTTGAGCACGGGAGCCTTCTACGGCGCCTACGCCTGGATCGCGCTCGAAACGATCGCGAAGCGCATCACCCTTGGCGACATGACGATGTACCTCCTGGTGTTCAAGCAAGGTCAAGCAGCGCTCACCTCCATACTCGGCTCGATCGGAGGCATGTACGAGGACAGCCTCTACCTCTCGAATCTCTACGAGTATCTGGACTACGAGTCGCTCGACGAAAGCGGGTCGACCACCGTCGGCCCCAAACCGGGCGACGGCATCCGCTTCGAGAACGTCAGCTTCACCTACCCCGGAGTCGAAGCTCCGGCGCTCGAGCACGTGTCGCTGCACCTTCACCCTGGACGCAAGCTGGCGCTCGTCGGAGAGAACGGGGCGGGCAAGACGACCCTCATCAAGCTGCTGACGCGGCTCTACCGCCCGAGCGCGGGGAGGATCCTGCTCGACGGCCTCGAGCTGGATGCGTGGGATCTCGACACCTTACGCAAGCGCATCGGCGTCATCTTTCAGGACTTCGTACGGTACCAGCTCGCTGCCGGTGAGAACGTCGGAGTCGGAGACGTTCGAGGTTTCGCGGATCCGGACCGCTGGAAGGTCGCAGCCGAAAAGGGCATGGCGCACGAGTTCATCGACAGGTTGCCAGACGGGTACCAAACGCAACTCGGCCGGTGGTTCGACGACGGGCACGAGCTGTCGCTCGGGCAATGGCAGAAGGTCGCGCTATCTCGCGCGTTCATGCGTGACGAGGCGGACATCCTGGTGCTCGATGAACCCACGGCGTCGATGGACGCGGAAGCCGAAGCGACGGTCTTCGAGCGGTTTGGACGACTAGCGACAGACAAGATGGTGATACTCATCTCTCACCGCTTCTCGACGGTGCGCATGGCCGACGAGATTGTCGTGCTCGAACGCGGAAGAGTCACGGAACGCGGCACACACGAGACGCTCATGCAGGAAGGCGGGCAATACGCTCGCCTCTTCACCCTGCAAGCGGCCGGCTATCAATAAAAGGTCTTGCCGGTGACTGCCATTTTGCGAAGCGATTCGGGAGGCTCGAATCGGGCACCGTAGCGGCTCGCAAGCTCGTCCGCGTCCCGCACGAATGCATCGACTCCGTAGTTGTCGATGTACGTGAACGGTCCGCCGGTGAACGCCGGGAACCCAACTGCCATGATGACGCCGACATCGCCGTCCCGAACGTCCGTGATCACCCCTTGCTCGAGGCAGCGCACCGCCTCCAGGCACTGAACGAACAGATATCGCCGTCGGACCACTTCGGCGCTCGGCTGCTCCGCGCCCGACACGATCCACTGGCTCATCGCCTTGCCGAGCTCCGGCCATAGACGTTTTGCCCCATCTTCATAGTCGTAGAAGCCACCGGGCTTGCGCTGCGAGCCATCCGCCTTTGGAGGCGGGTACGCGCCCCAGCGGTCATGGTCTTCGATGAGCGAAGCGATGATCGCCTGAGCCGGCGACGGCTCCCAGACCCGACCCGCTGCGGTAGCGTCCTTCTCGGCTTGCTTGGCAACCTTGTACATGGTGCCGAGGCCGACCTGATCGGAAATGCCGAGCGGCGGCATCGGCATCCCCGCTGCCTTGGCCGCGTTCTCGATCAACGCCGGCGCGACTCCCTCCACGAGTAAGTGATTGCCCTCGGAGATGAACGTTCCGAAGACCCGGCTCGTGTAGAAGCCGGGGCTGTCGTTCACCACAATCCCGGCCTTCTTGATCTTCAGGACGTAGTCCCAGGCCTTTGCCAGCGTCTCTTTTGAGGTTTGCTCGCCAACGACGATCTCGACCATTTGCATGCGTTCAACGGGCGAAAAGAAGTGAAGACCGATGAAGTTCTCGGGGCGGCTGGACGCTTCGGCAAGGCCTGTGATCGGCAGGCCCGACGTATTGGACGCGAAGATCGCATCGTCGCTCAGCTCGGCATCCGCCGCCTTGGTGACCCTCGCCTTGAGCTCACGGTCCTCGAAGACGGCTTCGACGACCACGTCGCATCCTCTGAGATCGTGATAGCTCTCGGTCGGATGAATCCGTCCGAGGATCGCTTCGATACGGTCTGGGGTCGTGCGGCCCTTCTGAAGGCGACGGCCGAGCGTCGTCTTGACCTTTTCTTTGCCGCGCTCTGCACTCGCCAGGTCCCGATCGAGTAACACGACGTCGATGTGTGCCTTGGCGCTGACGTGCGCGATGCCCTGCCCCATGAGGCCGGCGCCGACGATCCCCACCTTCTTCACGTCGAAACGAGGCACGTCTTTGGGCCTGCGGGCCCCCTTTTGGCAGCGTTGCAAGCTGAAGAAGAGCGTCCGCAGCATACTGCGTGCGGTCGGGTCCTGAAGGACGCGAATGAACTGGCGCGTCTCGACCTTGCCGGCGCGGTCCATCGGGAGCGGCAGGCCTTCGTACACGGCCTGGAGAATCGCCTGCTGGGACGGCATGTTCCCGAACGTGTTGGCATGCGTCATCGCGTTCGAGCCCATCATCGTCTGGGCGAACGTCACGGAATTTGCGCCACCGCCGGGCACTTCGTAGCGCTTCTCGTCCCAGGGCTGCGTAGCGTTGCCGGATTCGACGATCCACTTCTTCGCTGCATCGATGAGATCGTCGGGTTCGACCAGCTCGTCGACCAGGCCCTTCTCGAGTGCTTGTTCGGGGTCGAGCTGTTTGCCCTGCATGATGAGCGCGAGCGCGCTGCCGACGCCGATCAAGCGGGGCAATCGCTGGGTGCCGCCAGCGCCCGGCATCAAGCCGAGACCTGCCTCCGGAAGACCGACTAGAGCGTGGCGCTGATTGACGAGAATGCGTCGATGGCATGCAAGCGCAATCTCATATCCGCCACCGAGGGTAACGCCGTTCAGCGCAGCGACGACTGGTTTGCCGCAGGTTTCCATGCGGCGAAGCTGGGCGAGCACACCGCTGGTGCGCTTCAGCAGATCCTCGGCGTCGATCGACCCGGAGCCGAGCGACTCGATCTGCTCGAGATCGCCGCCGGCGGCGAACACACCTTGCTTCGCGGAAGTGAGGATGATGCCCTTCACATCGTCGTCGGCTGCGGCCTTCTCGATGCCGGCGCTCAACTCGGCCAGGGCGTCGCCGCTGAGGACGTTCATCGGACGACTCGCGTCATCCCAAGTCAGGATCGCAAATTCGTCTTCCACCCGGTAGTCGATGATCGCCATGTCTCTACACCCGCTCGATGATGGTTGAAGTGCCCATGCCGGCGCCGACGCACAGGGTGATCAATGCGGTGTTGAGGTCCCGTCGTTCGAGCTCGTCGAGCACGGTCCCAAGCAGCATTGCCCCGGTGGCGCCAAGCGGATGACCGAAGGCAATCGCGCCGCCGTTGACGTTGGTCACCGAGCGATCGATGCCCATTTCCTCCATGAACAGCAGGCAGACCGAGGAGAACGCTTCGTTGATCTCCCAAAGGTCGATGTCGGACACCCGCATGCCGGCTCTTGCCAAGGCTTTGCGTGACGCAGGCGCAGGGCCGGTGAGCATGATGCATGGCTCGCTCCCGACAGTGGCGGAACGAACGAGCCGAGCTCGGGGGGTCAGGCCAAGTCGCTGACCGGCCTCTTTGCTTCCCAGGAGGACCGCGGCTGCGCCATCGACGATACCGGACGAGTTGCCCGCATGGTGCACGTGATTGATCTGTTCGACCTCCGGGTGCTTCTGAATCGCGACGGCGTCGAATCCGAACTTGCGGCCCATCATCTCGAAGCTCGGCTCGAGCTGAGAAAGATCGTCGAGCGTCGTGCCGGGTCGCATGTGCTCGTCACGGTCGAGCATCGTGACGCCGATGCTGTCCTTCACCGGAACGATCGAGCGGTCGAAGTGGCGACCCTCCCATGCTGCCGCAGCCCTAGCCTGGCTTTCGACCGCGAACGCGTCGACGTCTTCACGCGAGTAGCCGTACTTGGTTGCAATCAAATCTGCACCGATTCCCTGTGGCACGAACGACGTGCCCCACGCGAGCTCCGGGTCGGTCGACCAGGCGCCGCCCGCGGCGCCCATCGAGATGCGGCTCATGCTCTCCATCCCACCGCCGACGACCAGCTCGACGTCCCCAGCCTTCACCTTCGCCGCCGCGATGTTCACCGCCTCGAGACCAGACGAGCAGAAGCGGTTGAGTTGAACACCCGGAACACTGTCGTCGTAGCCGGAGATCATTGCGGCCATGCGGCCGACGTTGGCGCCTTGCTCGCCAACCGGCTCGACACAGCCGAGGATCACATCCTCGATCTCGGCGTCGTCGAACCCGCCGCGCTCCGGCAACGCCTGGAGCACGGCTTGCGCCATGCGCAGCGGAGGCGCGTCGGCCAACGCCCCGTCCTTTTTTCGTCCTTTGCCGCGCGGGGTGCGCACCGCGTCGTAGATGAAGCAATCCGTCATCGAGTTTCCTTTCGGGGGTTTCGTCGGGCGACGCGAAACTGAAACGTGTTCTAGTTTGGGCGGACGTTCAGCGCAAACTGGCGCTAATTCAGGGCTCGACGACCCAGAAAAAGTCGGCCGATCGCTCTTCTGGCGGCCGCTTCAGCTCTTCCTTGAGCTCGGCTCGGGTCACAGGGAGGACCACGACGTAGGGCTTGGCGCCGCGCTTGCCCGCCCGCTCCGGAATTCCGAGGCCGCGCTTCACGTGCACCCGCCCCGCGAAGACAATCATCTTCGCGGGCCCATCGGGGCGCGAAAGCGTCTCGGCCACACGGGCACCCATGGTCTCGTCCCAGACGACCTGGGCTTGGTAGAACTGGTCGACCGTCTCTTCGGCCCCGTGCTCACCGACGTCGAACTCGGTGTCGAACATCGCACGGTGGGTCGCATCGTCTAGATCGAGCTCGGGAAGCGTCGCAGCCAGCTCCGGATCGAGCGAATCGAGCCCACCCTGCGCCACAGCATACGCGACCTCTCGCGGCGCATTCAGCGCGACCACCTCGAGGCCGCTGCTGCGCGCGTACTCGAGGACCGGTCGAAGCAAGCTGAAGTCGAACCCCCAACGCTGGTCGTACTCGGTCTCCCGGCGCAATACGGTTTCGTCGATGCGTCCTGCGCTCCACTCGTTCAGAGGTTGCTGAAACGGGATCTGGAACATCTCCATCCCGATCGCGAGGGACGACTCGCTGCGATGAAGCTCGCGCAGGATGGCGTACTGAACGCCGTGGTCCACGGGTTGGTCATGTCGCTCGCCGACGTAGACGACCTGCTTCGTGCGCAACACCGCATAGAAGGCTTCCGGTTCGAGTGATGCTTTCGTCGCGGCGTCGATCAGGGCGCGCGGCTCTGACTGAGCTCGCACGATCGCCTCGGGCGTTTGGGGGCCGCGACCGGCAGCGCCCGCGCAACCCACGGACGCAATTAACAGGACAGTTGCTAGCCTCATGATTCCTGGGGAAGGAATAGCGCCTTCCGATAGTACTTGAGCTCCTCGATCGACTCCATGAGGTCATCCATCGCGCGATGGCTCCCCTTCTTGGAGGGCCTTCCCGAGTACTGCTTGGGATACCAGCGCTGCGCGAGCTCCTTGATCGTCGAGACGTCGACGTTGCGATAGTGAAGCCAGTCCTCGACCTCGGGAAGATAGCGCGCAACGAAGCGGCGGTCCTGATGGATAGAGTTGCCAGCGAGCGGCGCCTTCTTCTTCTCCGTGTGCTCGGTGAGGAACTCGAGCAGCGCCGCTGAAACCTGTGACTCATCAACGGTCGACTCACGCACGCGCTGGGTCAGTCCCGACTGGCCGTGGTGCCGCGTGTTCCACTCATCCATCGCGCCCAGCACCTCATCGGATTGATGGACGATCAGGTTCGGGCCCTCTGCCACCACTTCGAGCTCGCCGTCTGTCACGAGGACAGCGACCTCGAGGATTCGGTCAGTGTCGGGATTGAGCCCGGACATCTCCATATCCATCCAAACGATTGCAGACATAGGCCGCAAGGATCTTTAGCATGAGGTGGCCGACCCCGCCTTTTTCCGAAGTCGCTCGGACATTGAACTCGTATGGAAGTCGCGTATAGACTGGCGTCCCAACGCGGACTGCCCTAGGAATCGTCGGTGCAAGCAAGCGAGCACAAACTAAGTCAGCTCCGCCAGCTCGAAGCGGAGAGTATCCAGATCATCCGCGAGGCCGCAGCCGAGTTTGACAACCCGGTGATGATGTACTCCGTTGGCAAGGATTCCTCGGTCATGCTGCGGCTGGCGGAGAAGGCCTTCGCGCCTGGGCCGCTGCCATTCCCGCTGCTGCACGTCGACACGACCTGGAAGTTCCAGGACATGTATCGGTATCGCGACAAGATCGAGGCAAAGCTCAAAGGAGAGCTGATCAAGCACGTCAACCAAGATGGCGTGGCGATGGGAATGAACCCCTTCGACTACGGCAGCAAGAAGTACACCGACATCATGAAGACGGACGGCCTCAAGCAGGCGCTAACGAAGTACGAGTTTGATTGTGCGTTCGGCGGCGCTCGGCGTGACGAAGAGAAGTCTCGCGCAAAGGAGCGCATCTTCTCGTTCCGCGACAGCCACCATCAATGGGACCCGAAGAATCAGCGTCCCGAGCTTTGGAACATCTACAACGCGAAGATCAAGAAGGGCGAAAATGTCCGCGTCTTCCCGCTGAGCAATTGGACCGAGCTCGACGTTTGGCTTTACGTTTGGCTGGAAGACATCGAGGTCGTCCCGCTCTACTTCGCCAAGGAGCGCCCGGTCGTCGAGCGCTCCGGCACGTGGATCCTCGTCGACGACGACCGCATGCGCCTCGAGGACGGCGAGCAACCGATCATGAAAAAGGTGCGCTTTCGCACTCTCGGCTGCTATCCGCTCAGCGGTGCGGTGGAATCCGAAGCGGACACCGTTCCCAAAGTCATCCAGGAGATGCTCTTGAATCGCTTCTCCGAACGGCAGGGGCGCCTCATCGACTTCGACGAAGAGGGGTCGATGGAGGTCAAGAAGCGCGAGGGCTATTTCTAGGCCCGCCGCAGGGCACTTCCAAGGAACGCCATGAAGGACGAAAGAGACCTGATTCGCGAAGACATCGAGGCCTATCTCGCGAAGTACCAACAGAAGGAGCTGCTCCGTTTCGTATCGGTCGGCTCCGTCGATGACGGCAAATCCACGCTCATCGGCCGGATTCTCTATGACACTGGGATGGTCTTCGAGGACCAGATGGCCGCTGTTCGAGCGGCATCGCAAACGGAGGCGCCCGACCTCGCACTGTTGACCGACGGGCTCAAAGCCGAGCGTGAACAGGGCATCACGATTGACGTGGCGTACCGGTACTTCGCTACCGACAAACGGAAGTTCATCATCGCAGACACCCCCGGGCACATTCAGTACACACGCAACATGGTCACCGGCGCATCGACCGCCGACGTGGCCCTCATCCTCATCGACGCTCGGCACGGCGTGCTCGAACAGTCCCGCCGCCACGCCTACATCGCGTCCTTACTGGGCATCCCACATCTCGCGGTGTGCGTGAACAAGATGGACCTCAAGGATTTCTCGGAAGAGGTCTACGACTCAATCAGCTCAGACTTCATGGAGTTCGGCAAGACGCTTCGCTTCAAGGACATCCAGTTTTTCCCCGTCAGCGCGCTCGACGGGGACAATGTAGTCAGCAACAGCGAGCGAACTCCTTGGTACGACGGACCGAACGTCCTCGAGTACCTCGAGACGGTACCTGTGTTCGCCGATCGGAACTTCCAGGACTTTCGCTACCCCGTTCAATACGTGATCCGCCCGGATCTCGACTACCGAGGGTTCGCCGCGGAGATCGCTGCGGGCGTGATCAAGAAGGGAGACGACATCGTCGCCCTGCCATCCGGTAAGCCCTCCAAAGTGAAAGCGATCGACACATGGGAGGGGGAGCTCGACGAGGCCTTCGCAGGTCAGTCCGTGACGATTCGGCTCGAAGACGAAATCGACATCAGCCGAGGCGACATGATCGTCAAGCCTGACAACCTGCCTCGCGTCACTCGTCGCTTCGACGCACATATGGTGTGGATGCACGAGAAGCCGCTCGACACCGAAAAGGCATACCTCGTCAAGCACACCACACAGACCGTTCGCGCGCAGATCGACAAGATCTATCACGAGATCGACATGCATTCGCTCGAGGCAAAGCCCACCGACGGCATCGAGTTGAACGATATCGCGAAGGTCCGGCTGAGCTGTCACCGTGCGCTCTACGTCGACGACTATCACCGCAACCGGGAGACCGGTGCCTTCATCGTCATCGACTCGCTGACCAACAACACGGTGGCGGCCGGCATGATCTCGCTGGAAGGCGCAGAGCAGAACATCGGGGAGGTCATGAAGGAGCTTCACGCCGAGTCGGCCATGGAGCCAAAGACCTTCGTGAGCCCAACCGAGCGCATGGAGCGCTTCGGCCAAAAAGGCGCAACGGTGTGGCTCCACGGCGTTCCAGGCTCAGGGCGTTGGACGCTTGCGTACGCACTCGAGAGAAGACTGTTCGACGAGGGCCGGACCGCCACCGTGGTCATCCCGGTCGGCGAGAATCTTCGGTCCATGATTTCTGCTGCCAAAGCCGTGACGGATGCGGGGCTCATCAACATCTGCGCATTCCCGAGCCCCACCGCCAAGGATCGGGAGGAGCTCGCGAAGCGAATCGGTGAGGACCGCGTGATTCAGGTGTACGTCAACACCGATATGGAGCTCTGCAAAGAGCGCCGCCCCGACGCCGACTTTTCGAGCTTCGAACCGCCCGAGAACCCGGACATCACAATCGCCCTCGACCAGGTCCGCATCGACAAGGCCGTCGAGATCATCATGAATGCGCTCAAGGAGCGTGGGCAGTTCGAAGACGCCTAGGGAGTGACAGCCTCAGCGTGAGCGCACAATCTTGATCGTCGAGCTTCTCAGCGTCGTAGCTCCGGTTTTCATCGTCGCTCTCGTGGGTCTCGCTTGGGCGCGCTCGGGTGCACACTTCGATGAGATTTCCATCTCGCGATTGGTGCTGAACGTCGGAGTCCCGTGTCTGCTGTTCCGAAGCCTCACTACGCTCGACGTGTCGCCATTCGAGCTCGCGCAGATGGCGGGGCTGACCGTTGGCGTGATGGCCCTCTTTGCGCTCGGTGGCTTCGCCGCGCTCCGGGCGATGAAGTTGCCGGCACACACCTTTCTCGGCCCGTTGATCTTCAGCAACTCGGGCAATGTGGGCGTACCCATCTGCCTGTTTGCTTTCGGTGAACCGGGTCTGGCGCTCGCGATGACCTACTTCGCGGTGTCGGCGACGTTTCACGTCTCGCTAGGTGGCCCCCTCTTCGCCGGATCGTTCTCCTGGAAACCGTTTTTCCGGTCTCCGCTCACGTGGGCAGTCGCAGTGACGGTACCGGTCGTCGCCACTGGCGCCGCAGTGCCCACTTGGATCGCGCGCACGACCGAGCTGCTCGGAGACATCGCCATCCCCCTCATGCTTCTCACCCTGGGCGTCTCGCTTTCGAAGATGCATCCGGAATCCCTTGGGCGTTCGCTCGTGCTCGCCCTGGTTCGCTTTGCGCTCGGCGTGTCCGCCGGCTTCCTGCTCACGGCGCTGCTCGGCGTCGAAGGCCTGACGCGTAAGGTCCTCATCCTCCAAGCCTCGATGCCCGTCGGCGTACTCAACTACCTCTTCGCGCACCGCTACGGAAGGACCCCCGAGCAAGTCGCCAGCTTGGTGCTCGTAAGCACACTGCTCTCGGTCCTCACGATCCCAACCCTCTTGGCATGGCTCTAGGGGACACGCTCCGGGTGTCTAACCATTCGCAATTACATCACTCCCCAGCGAAAGATCGCAGGGTTCCCTCCGGTCTGACGCTGCGATCGTTGACGCAGTACCGATGTAATTTCAAGAGGTTGCAAGTACGGAGCGTGTCCCTACATTTCGTCTAGGGGCATTTCGCATTCATCCCGGAGGCGGCAGTCTCGACACTCTGCGCCGCGCCAGATTCGATCATATCGCTCTTGAACCGCGTCGATCATCTGTTCGTCTGAAGTGATGATGCCCATCTCGAAGTTGCGGCGGCCCTCGCCCTTGGCGCCGAGGCCGGCGCCGGTCCAGTTGGCGCTGCCGAGGTAGACCAGGCAAGCGTCGACCACCACTGTCTTGAGGTGAACCCGGGGGCAAACACGCATCTCGAGGCCGCCAGCTACCAGGTCGGGTTGCCCGTCGAAGCTCTTCCGAAACGGTCGCGAGGGCATCGAGGCATGGAGGATCCTCAGCTCGACGCCCCGACGCGCGAGCTCCGTGAAGGCTTCCAGGACGGAGCGGTAGTTGCCGCGGCGAGTGCGGCGTCTGCCCGGAACCGCGTTCGGATCCTCGACCATGAGCTCCTTTAGATTGGCCGTCGCGATCCAAACACTGCGCTCCGCCTCGAGCGCCGCCTTCACGACTTGCTCGTAGTGATCGCGGTCTGAGAGGAGCTGGAGAGGCACGGCACGGCGCATTCAACGGAGACTACGTGACGCGAAAAAGAGATCCGAGAAATCGGCACCCACGCAACGCGCGGCAGCGAGATCCGGAATGGTAGGAGATAGTGTGAGGGCGGCGGGGCGGGCCCAACACTAGTCCATCTCTCGATACTGCTCCTCTTCCGGCTCCTCGTCGGCGTCGAGGAACGCGAGGTCCCTTTGGCTGAAGACCCGCACGAGGCTCCGGCGAATCGGGACGAGCAATGCGATGCAGAGCGGAAAGAGAACCCCTAGAGCGGACGATTTCACGGCCCATAAAAGAGCCAGGCATATGACCTGGATGAGCGTGAATGTGTGCAGGACCACGCGGGAGACGCGACGAACGTAGTGCGTCGGTGGATACAGGGCTGGGTCGGTCACCCAGAGCTTGAGGCGATCGATGAATTGGTTCCCGCGAAGGGAGGCGATGCCCATGTAGAGGAACAGGCCGAAAACCACGGACATCGGGATCTCCCGGAGCAGGCCGAGGAAGAGAAGTGAGGCCCCGATCAGCAAGTGGACGACGAGAGGGGTAAGACGGTTCTCCTGAACCGAGATGATGTGCTCGCCACGGGCGTGGTGACGGACGGTCGCGAGCGAACGTACGTGGTTGAGTGAGCGTACGGTCGCGGCGACAATCCACGGCAACCCGAATGCCGAGCAAACCGCGACCAGAATCGCGATGACCGCCATGTCGAGGTCGTACCCCGCACCCTTCTTGAGCCGGTGGCGCGGACTGTTGACGATCCGGACGGTGATGTTCTGATCGAGGAACATCAAAACCGTTGCGAGCCCCGCGATCGGGATGGAAGCGATCCAGAACCAGATCGGAGCCTCCATCGGGTTGACCAGCCACCCGCGTCCGCTGGTCGTCGCAAACTCGTCTGGGACTGCGAGATGATCCAGCTCTATCGGGCGCATGTTCCACGCGGCGACAGTCATCAACGAAATCGCGATCGTGGGTCCAAAGTCGGCCAAAAACTCCCTTGCGTTCTTGGTCAAGAGCGGCTTCTGCCGCATGCGCGAGAGTTGCTGCGAGATCACGTAAGTCCCGAGCGCCAACACGAGAGCCAAGAGCTCGCCACTCGTGGCAACCTCTTCGTCCAGGATCCCCCCGAAGATGTCGCGAACTGCCTCGGTAATGAAGATCAAAGCGATCAGGGCGCCGAAAATCTCATCTGTAAATCGGGTGAAATGGCGAATGTACCGGCTCGCATTGGTCAGTGCGAGGGTCAGCATCATCAGCGAGGTCCAGATGCCGATCCAGAACAAGCCCGGAAGAAACGGAACCTCGAACTGCTTGCAAAGCACGAAGAGCAGCGCGATGAAAATGGTAACCGGTCCGGTGCTCCCAAGCAGGGTGAGGGGCTGCCCGGCGAACAGCGCGTACGTGACTCCCCCAATGGCCGCGGCGAGCAGCGCCTCGACCACGCCGATCTCTCCTTGGGTCAAGAACGCGAGCAGCCCGCCAAATGCAATCGATGGCGCCAAACATGCAAAGAACAAGAAGAGGATCGTCGCAAGCCCCTTGATATTGAATCCGTCGATGAAGTCGCTCGCGTAGTACGGGAGCTTGCGCCGGATGTCGGAGAGCACTCCAGCACCTAGTCCGACATCGGGCGGCGCGACGCTCGGATAGGTGGGCACCATCGACGGCCGACGCTGATCGGGCGGCGCTTCGACGTACTCCAAATAGAGCTGGTAGGTCGCAAGCACCTGCATTGGATCGTTCGCGCCGATGATCGATGCGCTGAACCGCTCGTCGAATAGCATCCATCCGAACGGTTCGAGCTCTTCATTGAGGGGCATAGACGCGCCGTAGGGCGCGACGATCATCCATACGTAGTGAACCCTCTCATGGTCACTCGCACGCACACCTTCTGGAATGCGTATCAACGCGGAGCGAACTTGGTCGCCGTTTTGCGTTGTATACCGAATGCGAAGAACCCCAACTCCGCCACCGAGGTCTTGAAGTTCTCCCTCGCCGCGTTCGTCGAGTGTCGCCTGGACCGCTGCGCGATGACGCGGGCCGAGCTTTCCGCACCGCACCAGCTCATCTAGGGCCTGCTGGATCAGCTCCTGCAGATCGCTGGCAGCCAGGTCGAGAAAGATCTCGCTGTCGTGAAGTCGCTTCTGCAAGCACTACCCCGGTCGAGCACAGAAGGTCTCCGATCTCGCAGCCGATGGGAAGCGTCAAATTCCGGCTCCGCGTCGAGACCGCTCGGAAAGTCGAACCCCTAATGGAAGAGCTGCGTCATGGGGCGATACAACGCCGGACGACCTTCATGAGCGTGTCGGTGCCCCAAGCCATGCCGTCCACCGGGATTCGTTCGTTGTGTCCGTGGAACATATCGGCAAATCGCAGCGTCGCCGGCAGCTTCACTGGAGCGAAGCCGTACCACTTTGCACCGATGGAAGTGAAGGCTTTGGCATCGGTGAATCCCTGAAGGATGAAAGGAACGAGTGGTGCGTCAGGCGCTCGCTCCGCCATCACCTCGTGAATGACCGAGTACAGGGACGACTCTTTTGGCTCCGTGACGACGGGAGGCAGCGCATGCAGCACGTCGAGCTCGATGTTGGTGCCCAACACATCTTGCAGCTCGCGCAGGAAGTCTGCTTGTGACTGGCCAGGTAGGATGCGTCCGTCGATCTCTGCTTCCGCCAGACCGGGGATCACGTTGGTCTTGTTCCCCGCTCGAAGCACGGTCGGCGATGCCGTGTTGCCGAGCAGTGCTCTGAACGCGCGACGCACGGATGGATCGGGCAACATTCTCAGCATGGCGGGGCCAAGAGTCGGGCTGCCGAGCATCTTGATCAAAGGTCGCAAGGGTGCCGGCAGGTGCGACGCGATGGCACCAACGAATTCCTGCACCGAATCGGACGAGTGACGTGGCAAACCGCCTTTCCCGAGTCTCACGATCGCCTCGCTGAGTTGAACGACCGCCGAATCCTCGCGCGGCATCGAGCCGTGTCCCGGCTCTCCGGTCGCCCGTGCGCGAACCCAACAGACTCCCTTTTCGGCGACCTGTACGGTGAAGAAGCTCTTCCCGGCCACCTGGAGGTTGAAGCCACCGCCCTCCCCGATGGCGAACTCGCTTCTCACGAGGTCCGTGTGGTTCTCGCAAAGCCAGAGTGAGCCGAAACGGCATCCGGCTTCTTCGTCGGCGACACCGGCGAAGATCAGATCGCGCTCGGGCTTCAACCCTTCCCTCGCCAGACGCGTGATGATTGCGACCGACATCGCTGCCATGTTCTTCATGTCGATTGCGCCACGACCCCAGAGACAGCCGTCGTGCACCTCTCCGCAAAACGGGGGGTAATCCCAACAGGACGGATCCGACTCGACGACGTCGAGATGTGCCGTCAGCAAGAGGGGCGCCTTCTGGCCCGTTCCCCGAATCCGCGCGACCACGTTGCCGCGACCGGGTGCACTCAGCAGCACCTGGGGCTCCAAACCCGCCGCGCTGAGCTCTTCGGCAAGCAACTCCGCCGCGGGAAGCTCGTTTCCGGGCGGATTGGTCGTGTCGATGCGCAGCAGTTGTTGGCACAACCGAAACGCATGCTCGGTCAACTCGAGATCGTGTTCGGGCATGGTTGGCTACTTCTGTTTACTAGAAGCGAACTTCTTTTGGGGCGTTTTCTTTGCGATCAGCTGCATTGATATCGTCGAAAGCACGGACTTCGCGCTCTTGAGGTCTAAGAGCGCAACTTGATCCAAGCTTCACATTGGAGCAGGTTCCTCGGCGAATGAGCTCCTTCGAACAGCTCGGCGGAGAGCCGAAGTTGAAAGCCATCGTCGACGATTTCGTCGACCGCTGTTTCGATGACACGATGATCGGCTTTCTGTTCCAGCGCGCCGACCGAGACAGGATCAAGCGCTTCGAATACCAACACGCGGCGGAGCATCTGGGCGGCCCGGTCCGCTACGGCGGCAGACCCCTCGACGAGGCACATGGTCCGCATCGCATTTTCGGAGGGCAGTTCGCGCGCCGCCGGCAGATTCTGATCGAAACGCTTCGCGACCACGGCGTCGCGGACGAACTCGTCGACGCATGGATCTCGCACCAAGACACCCTTCGCTCTCTCATCACCAAAGATCAGGACTCGAACTGCGGCGGTTGAGATGACGGAACCCATCGAAGGTCTTGTCGTCAAATCGACTTCCGGCTTCGTCGACGTCGCGATCGAGGGGCAGGTCGTACAGTGCCGCATGCGGGGACGCCTCAAGAACACCCCGCGAACGACCGATATCTGCGTCATCGGAGACCGGGTGAAGGTCGCATGCCCTGACCCACAGACGCGAGTGGTCGTGGAGGTGCTCCCCCGCAAGACCCGATTCTCGAGACGGCAACCCGGCCGCGGACCGGAGCGCGAGGATGTGCTCGTAGCGAACCTCGATCAACTCCTCGTGACCTTCTGCTACGGGCAGCCCCCACTGAAGACCCGCTTGCTCGACCGCTTCCTCGTCATCGCCGAGCACCAGGGTGTCGAACCGGTCGTCGTCATGAACAAGGCCGACCTCCGAGGTTCTGACGACTCCGGTTGGCAGAGCGCCTACGAAGCGATCGGCTACCCGGTGCTCGACGTGAGTGCAGCAACCGGCGAGGGCGTCGGGCTGATAACGAGCGTCCTCAGGGACAAGATCTCTGCCTTCGTCGGGCCGTCCGGCGTGGGGAAGAGCAGTCTGATCAATCTCATCTTGCCAAGCCTGGACCTCAACACGGCAAGCATCAGCGACCACCACGGCAAAGGCCGGCACACGACGCGCGTCGCGTCGCTCCATCCGTTGCCGGCGGGGGGATTCCTCGCAGACACGCCCGGCATTCGCGAGCTAGCAACGTGGGCGCTCCCCGTGGAGGATCTGGACCGATGCTTCCCAGAGCTCGACCACTACCGCGGGGACTGCGCGTTTCGGAGCTGCAGCCACACACACGAGCCGCAATGCGCTATCATCGAGGCCGTGAACGCCGGGGGCATCGACCCGGAGCGGTACGAAAGCTACGTCCGACTTCGAGAAGAGTCGCTCGCTTAGCGGCCACCGATCAGATCGAAGCGAGCACTCGCCACGCCGTCCTTCTTGACGTCGACCGTTCGACTGACCTTTTTCCCATCAGGAAGCTCGAAGTCCAAGGTCACACGTCCAAGGGGCGCGTACACCGTTTCGATCGGCGTGCGTCCAAGAAGATCGCCGGCCATGTACACGTCGGCGGGCGGAGTCGTCTCGATCCTCACCCGGCCAAAGGCTCCGGGCTTTGCGCCGCCTTGCTTGCCTAGCAGCCTGGCGGTGACACCGGCGGTCTCGCCGTGCCCGACCTCGATCCGACTCGACCACGACGCAAAACCGGGCGCCTCGACGCGAACGCGATACTGGCCCTGCATCAAACCGGTCAAGGCAACGGGAGACACTCCCTGCTCCTTGCCGTCGAGGTAGACCTTTGCGCCAGGGGGGGATGAAGCAACGAGGATCCGCGCGCCGTGCTCGCGAAGCAATGGGTTCTCGTCCACAGCCACCTCGGGAGGTCCCTTGTCTTCGAAGATGCCGCCAACGTCGTTGACGATGTCCTTGACCACATCGGTCCGCTCGTAGGCCACCGCGAGCCCCCCTAGAAGCACGACCAAAATGAGCGCCAACTGCTTCCATCCAAAGCGCGAGGGGCTGGTCGACCCTACGGATCGTCGCGGGGCGGCCCGCTTGGGAATGTCCTTTGGCGGGTCTTGTGTGGGGCCGTGGCTCAGCGCGGGCCCCGTCGTGTTGTTCGCCGGTGGGGGCAGTGGTGCAACGACCGGTGCGTCCAGAAGGTGCCCAAGGTCCATGTCGAGCCCGCTGCCATCGACTTCGAGCTCGCGAATCGCGCCCGGAACCTGAGACACGTACGACTTCGAAGAAGAAGCTGACGAGGAAGAGTCGTTCGCGTGGTGCATGTCGAGCGTGATCGACGCGCCGAACGGCACCGTGTCGACACGCGGGCCGCGCGTGAACTCCTCCGGGAAAACCTTCTTGACGAAGTCGGCGACCTCCCGCTGCTTTCCCAGCATGTCGTTTTCTTTGGCGAACCGCTCGAGCTCGTTCGCGAACTCGGCGGCGGATTCGAATCGGTCGGTCGCTTCCTTGGCGAGCGCCTTCTGGAGGATCTTGTCGAGGTCGTCGGACACGTCCGGCAGCCGCTCCTTGAGCGAAGGCACAGGGTCCATGATGACGGCTCGCATCGTGGCGGCCTCAGTCTTGCGGCGGTAGAGCGAGCGGCCCGTTATCGTCTCGAAAATGCAGACGCCAAGGGCGAAGATGTCCAGCCGATGATCGGCCTGTCCGGCGGTGCACTGCTCGGGCGCCATGTACGCGAACTTCCCCTTCACCACGCCTGCCTGCGTCTTGTGCGCTCGATGGTCCGCCTTGGCGATGCCGAAGTCGAGCAACTTCACCGCCCCGTTGTAGGCGATCATGATGTTGTGAGGCGAGACGTCGCGGTGGATGATGTTGAACGGCTCTCCATGCTCGTCGTTTGCGATGTGCGCGTAGTGAAGCGCTCTCGCGACCTCTATGCCGATGCGGAGCGCGATTGGCAGGCCCACTCCACCCGACTTGCGCGCTTTGCGGATGAGGCGACCGAGCGGCATTCCATTGATCCACTCCATGACGATGAAGTGTGAGCCTTCGTCGGCACCAAACTGGTGGAACTGACATATGTTCGGATGCTTGAGCTGCATTCCGATCTTCGCTTCGTCCAGGAACATTTGCACGAAGTCTGAGTCCTGCTCGAAGTGAGGAAGGATGCGCTTGAGCACCAAGAATCGATGATCACCATCGGTATTGGAGTGACGTGCGAGAAGAATCTCGGCCATGCCTCCAAGCGCCAAGCGACCGAGAACGTCGTAACCCGCAAACTTCCCTAGAACTGGAAGATCGACCGGCGGTGTTGGCATCTGACTGGCTGCGGATTCGGTCACTCTTCCCCCGGACACCTTCCAACTCGACTGGCGCCCCGGCTCTCGCCATGCGTCAGTTGACAATTCCCCCCAATGGAACGTGTCACAGCACACAGCATAGCGGCTCGATCCAGGGACCGCCTACTTCGCGAACCGAAAAACGCAGCCCGATCAGCGACTTGTACGGTTTTTCACAAAATTCGCTCCAAGTGCTGCAACTCGCGGCACATGTTCTTCTGATGCGCTTCGAGGGTCCCTCCCCCGATTTCTAGCAGCTTTGCATCACGCCAGAGCCGTTCGACAGCGTACTCGGCGACATAGCCGTAGCCGCCAAGCACCTGAATCGCACGATCCGCGATGTCCTTGCCCATGGTCGAGGTGAACAGCTTCACCCCGTCCGAGTCGAGACGATGGCCGGGCTCGTCGAGCTTCATGGAGGATGCCGTGTAGTACGTGTATGCGCGGCCCGCCATGAACTCCGCGTACGACTGGCTGATGTAGCGCTGGATCTGGCCGAAGTCGCGAAGCGGTTTGCCAAACGAGGTGCGCTCGCTTGCGTAGCGATTCATGACCTCGATCGACCGCCGCGCAATTCCGAGGCTCATCGCGGCAAGCGCGACGCGCTCGATCTCGAGGTTGCGCATCATGCAGATCGTGGCGGCGCCTTCCGACCCAACCAAGTTCTCGGCGGGAACCTCGCAATCTTCGAAGACCAGCTCTGCGGTCGTCGAGGCGCGCATCCCGAGCTTGCCTTTGATCTTCTGGCCGAGACTAAAGCCGGGGAACCCCTTTTCGACGATGAACATCGAAAGTTGATTGCGCGGCTGACCGTCGAGGCGCGCGTAGACGAGAAAAGTGTCACCGAGCTCGGTATCGCTGACCGCGCCGTTCGTGATCCACATTTTCGCGCCGTTGAGCACATAGCGATCACTCCTCTTCGCCGCAGTCGTTTGCATGCCGAGCACATCGGTCCCAGCACCAGGCTCGGTCATGCACATACCGCACACTTTCTTTCCTGTGCACGCATCGGGCAGATACTTGCTTCGCTGCGCGTCGCTGCCGTTCACCTGCAGGTTGTTTGCGAACAGCATGGAATGGGCGAGGTATGCGAGGGCAAATCCGGGGTCGGCCGCGGAGAGCTCCTCGTGCGCGATTACCGCGGCAAGCGGATCGAGCCCGGAGCCGCCGAAGCGCTCATCCACCGTGATGCCAAGAAGCCCGAGCTCTCCGAGCTGGCGGAACAGCTCGATGTTGAATCGTTCCGCGTGGTCGAACGACTCCGCTTGTGGGTCGACTTCGCGCTCGGTGAAGGAACGGACGAGCTCTCGAAGGGCGCGATGCTCGGACGTGGGATTGAAGAGATCAGTCACAAGGCGGACCTAACACGCGAGCCCGCCGATCGGAAGCCGACCCTGGCTAAGCCGCGTCGGCGACCGACGAAGTGTTAGCGATACTCGCGGTCATCGCGCGACCGACCGCCGACGTGGCGCGGTCGATGTCCGGGACACGGCCATCGAGATGTGCCTCCGCCAAGGTGAACACCACACCGACGAGCAGCTCCGCATGCAATGCCGCCTCGTCCGGCGCGATGCCCGGCCGAACCCGAGTGACGATCTCCCTCATGCGACCACGAAGGCTCTCCGAGAGCAGCATCCAACGCACGCCGAGTGCGGAGGTTCGATCCCGACGGTTGCCAAGGAACACCTCCGCGACCTTGCGGTCTCGAACCAGCGTTTGCGTGCACCGAAGGAGAGCCTCCTGCAAGACGTCGGCAGGGCGATCCGTCTCGGCAGAGGCGCTGGCCTCGAAGGTCGGGCCAAGCTCCCCAGCAACCCATTCCGCCACCTCTTCGAGGGCCTGATCCATGCTTCGGAAGTGCACATAAAACGTCGGCTGCGCCACTCCAGCAAGCTGCGCAACACGTCCTGTGGTCAGCGCGCTGTGGCCGTGCCGGTGGATCGTTTTGAGAATCGCCTGAAGCAGGCGACGCCGCGTACGTTCCTTGTTGATTTGGCGTGACATGCGGTGCGTGTAGCAGTCGAAACCACCCGGTTCCATCGAAAGTTGGCTTGCAATCGTGCTATTTACGCAAACGAAAGAAAGGCCGCCGGCTCGAGCGCAGAAATTGCGTGCCTGTAACCATGACGAAACAACTTCGACAAGAAGCCGATCAGAGTGTGAACGTCGATTTTGCCCCGGGCTGGTATGTCGTCGCGGCGAGTCGCGACCTCCGCAGCCAACCCAAGCCCGTCGTGTTGAACGGGCTGCCGCTGGTTGTATTTCGTGACTCGGACGAACAAAGTGTCGCGTTGCTCGATCGGTGCGCACACCGCAATGCGCCTCTCTCTGCGGGGCGCGTGGTCGAAGGCAACATCGAGTGCCATTACCACGGCTGGCAGTTTGACGGCGCAGGCGCGTGCAAGGCCGTACCCGGCTTGTGCAGCGCGGCGGGTCACTCGGCACGCCGTGTACCGTCGTTCGCTTGTCGGGACTCGCAAGGTTGGATCTGGGTTTATTCGGACCCCGATGTCGACCCCGGTTCCGATCCTTACGAGATCCCCTACGCGGATCAGCCGGGATACCTCACCATCCGAGAGCAACTGGAAATGCCAGGCCCGCTCGACGCCGTGGCCGAGAACGCGCTCGACGTACCGCACACCGCGTTCGTGCACGCCGGTCTTTTTCGAAAGAACAAGGATCGCACCCTCATCGAGGTGGTGATCCGAACACTCGACGGCGGAGTCGAAGCGCAGTTCATCGGAGAGGAGCGACCCAAAGGTCTGATCGGTCGCATCCTCGCGCCGCAGGGGGGCGAGGTCTTGCATTGGGACCGCTTTCTTCTCCCGTGCGTCGCACAGGTTGAGTATCGTCTCGGCGAGCGCAGTCACATCATCACGACCGCGGCGCTCACTCCACGAACGCGATACGTGACCGATCTATTCGCGACGGTGGCGGTCAAGGTTCCGGTGCCCAACTCCGTCTTGAGGACGGTGTTTAAACCGATCGCGATGCGGATCCTCAAGCAGGACATCGAGATCCTTCGGCGGCAAACTCAACAGATCGAGCGCTTTGGTGTCGAGGAGTTTGCGTCGACCGAGATCGATGTCCTCGGGCTACGAATCAAAAAGCTCCTGCGCGAGGCCGCGGCTGGGAAACGAAGCGCAACGCTCGAAGAGCGCCGTATCAAGATGCTCGTTTGAGGTCGATTGGTGTACATTGGTGGCGGGATGGGGTCAGACACCAACAGCGACTCGACGTATTTGATCAAGAATGCGCCTTCGGATCGCGTCGAGACGAGCCCGAGCGATGCGCCGCTCTCCGATCCCCCGGACGGTCGATGGCGAACGTCTGCGCCCCCGCCAGGCGAGAGCCTCGAGTCCAAGTGGTGGCCCGACCGGGATCTCGGAAAAGCGTTCCGGCGCTGGACGAGCATCCCCCCGGCACGGGGTGATGCGGCGCGTGCGGTCGCGATCAAGTTCCTGGTCGAGCACCTGAGCGTGTCAGAGCTAACTGCGGTGGGAACCGCGCCACGGACGCCCGCACCGGTGGTGGAGCCTCCGGATCTTGCCGCCCGAGTTCGAGAGATGGTCGTCCGTCTCGGCACGCATGGGCCGAACGAGGAGGCGCCCGATCTGAGCGCCCTGCTCGCGGTCGGCGGAGATGCGCTGCCCGCGCTCCGCGATCTCTTTCCTGGGAGGCTCTGGTTCAATCGATGGGAGCCACACGTGCAGCCCCCTCCCGGGCGGAGCATCTCCGGCCTCTGTCGAACCATGGTCGCCTTTGGCGAGCCGGCGGTTCCGTATGTGGTCGAGCTGCTCAAGTCCGAAGACCCGGAGATCCGGTACTACGCGACGCTGGTCGCAGCCGAGCTCCCGCATCCGCTCCTGGTAGAGCCGCTCGCTGCGACGCTTTTCGACGATGATCAGGGAGTCTCGCGAAGCGCGCTCTACGCATTCGAAGAGTTCCATGAACAGGACGGGATCGACGAGCTCAAAAAGTCACTCCGTGCGCTTGCTGTCGCTACGGATGCAGACCAACGCTCGCGCCTGCTCGCGATGCGGGCGCTGGCGGTGCTGCGTGATGTGAAGTGCGTCCAAGCGCTCTTTCCCGCCTTGTCCGAGCGGAGCGTATTGGGCGAGGCTGCGTGGCGCGTTCTTCGGATGCTCACCGCGCAAGACTTCGGGACCGATGAACCCTCTTGGCGCGCGTGGTTCGATGCCCATGGCTCGGATGCCCGTGTCGAATGGCTGATCGAGAGCTTGGATCACGAAGACCCCGAGATACGAGCCATCGCGAGCCGCGACTTGGTTCGTATCACGGGACACGACTACGGGTATCGCGTCAACATGCCGGGTGACGAGCGCCGCGCGATCCGCGAGCGTTTTCGTCTTTGGTGGGCCGGCCGATCCACTGCGAGACTCTAGCCCTCAGCTCAGCAGCTCGCCCGCAATCGTCGATGCGAGCTTGCCGTCGATCTGACCGGGGTAGCGAGCGCGGACTTCTTTCATCACCTTGCCGAGGTCCTTCTTCGTCGACGCGCCGACCTCAGTGACGATTGCCGCGATCGCCTCGCTAGCTTCCTCGTCGCTCAGTGGCTTCGGCATATAGCGTTGGATGACCTCGATCTCAGCCTGTTCCTGGTCGGCGAGGTCTTGGCGCCCGCCTTCCTTGTAGCTCTTGATGCTGTCGCGCCGAGACTTCACCGCGCGGGTCAGTACCTCGAGATCGTCCGGATCATCGAGCTTCAGGAGCTCGCTCTTGAGCATCCTGAGGGTGTCGCGGGTGACGTTGTCGCGCGCCAGCATGGCCTTTTTGAGGTCAGCGTCGATCTGTTCGAGGAGTGCCATGGGGGCATCCTGACAGATCAGTGTGATCCCGGCTAGTTGGCCGGAAACGCGAATCATTTGCGCCTTGTAAAGCGATTGTAAATGCTTGTTTTTGCACGCTTTCAGTTGACTGAAGGCATCTCTCCACCCACATTGGGCGTTCCCGGCGAGTTAACTTGTAAACAGCCGAGGTAGAGAAAGGACGAAGGATGTTGTCGACCACATCAACGGCAAGCGGCAAGTCTGCGGATTTGTTGGGGTCCCGCGAGATCAAGCACGTGGTGGTCCTCGGTGCCAACGGCGCGATGGGCCTTGGAAGCGGGGCACTGTTCACGACTGCAGTGCCACGGGTCACCTTTTTGGCCCGGACCAAAGAGAAGGCAGACGGCGGGCTCGCCGCAGCCGTAAAGATGGTGCGCTCGAGCACTGTGGCAAACCGGGTCGACACGGGCAGCTACGACGCGGACTTCGATCGCGTCGTCGCTGAAGCCGATTTGATCTTCGAAGCGGTAACCGAGCAGCTAGACCTGAAGCAGCAGTTCTTCGACCGCATCGACGCGGTGCGCCGCCCCGACTCGATCGTGGCGACGGTCACGTCCGGCCTGTCGATCAACCAGCTCGCTGAAGGGCGAAGCGACTCGTTTCGCAAGAACTTCCTCGGACTTCATTTCTTCAACCCGCCTAACGTGATCGTGGGCACCGAGCTGATCGCCGGCAAGGACACCGACCCCAAGCTCGTCGATTTTCTCGACGCGTTCTGCACGGTCCGCCTTGGTCGCGCGATGGTGCGTACCGCCGATACCGCCGGCTTCGCCGGCAACCGAATTGGCTTCAAGGTGCTCAACGAGTGCGCCATCCTCGCAGAGGAGCACGGCCCGCTTCTGATCGACGAGCTGGTCGGTCCGTACACTGGCCGCGCGATGACTCCGCTTGCCACTATCGATCTCGTAGGCTGGGACATCCACCGTGCGATCGTCGACAACATCTATGAGCTCGCTCCCGACGAAGCGCACGAGACTCTGAAACTTCCGCAGTACATGGCGGAGTTGATGGAAAAGGGCGTCCTCGGTCGCAAGACCGGCGGCGGTTTCTTTGGCAAGGACGACGGCGGCGGCCGCATCGTGCTCGACCCGAAGACGCAAAATTACGCTCCAAAATCCTCGATTGCGCGGCCGGACCTCGCCTTCATCGACACAATCTCGAACCTCCATCGGGTCGGCCGCTACGAAGACGGTATGAAGGCATTTACAGAGGCCAGCGGGCCGTACGCAGCGATCGCCCAAAAGGTAATCGCCGGCTACATCAGCTACTCGTTCCATCGAGTTGGCGAAGTGACCGACGACATCTCGGGCATCGACCGCATCATGGGCTTCGGCTTCAACTGGGCGCCCCCGAGTGTCTTGGTCGACACGATCGGGCTCAAGCCTACCATCAAGATGATCGAGAAGGCCGGCCTTCCAGTGCCGCCAGCGCTCGCAAACGCCCAAGAGGGCACCAAGTTCTTCGACGACCCTCAGGTCAATGTGGGTAAGTTCTTCGTCGCTGCGTAAGCGAAAGGTATTGGTGAAAGAGATGACACAGGTTCCAGAAGTTTACGTTCTTGGCGGCTACCAGACGGACTTTGCCCGTAACTGGAGCAAAGAGAAGAAGCACTTCGTCGCGATGATGCGCGAAGCGGTCCTCGGGGCGCTCGATGAGACGAATATCGAGCCGAAAGAGATCGAAGTCGCCCACACCGGCAACTTCGCCGCCGAGCTCTATAGCAAACAGGGTCACCTCGGTGCGTTCTTCCTCGAGATCGACCCCGCGTTCAGCGGCCTACCGACCTCGCGTCACGAAGCGGCGTGCGCGTCCGGCAGCCTCGCGATCCAAGCGGCGTCCGCCGAAATCGAAGCGCACCGGTACGACCTCGCATGCGTCGTCGGCGTCGAGCAGATGAAGACAGTCGGCGCCGGCGAAGGCGGTGATTTCCTGGGAACGGCAGCATGGTACGAGCTCGAGGCCAAGGGCATCGAGTTCCCCTTCCCGAAGCTCTTCGGTAAGCTCGGGGACGAATACGACAAGCGCTACGGACTCAAGGACGAGCACCTCGCCGAGATCAGCACGATTAACTACGCGAACGCCAAGCTCAATCCCAATGCGCAGACCCGCACGTGGTACATGAACTACGACCATGCGATGAGCCGTGACGAATTCAACGGCACGATCGGTGGGCGGATTCACATTTCGGACTGCTCGCAGGTGACCGATGGCGCAGTGGCGGTGCTGCTCGCCTCACCGAAGTACGCCAAGAAGTGGGCGGACCGCAATGGCGTGTCGCTTGACGACATACCCCGCATCAAGGGCTGGGGCCACAACACGGCACGCATCCGCTTTGAGGACAAGGTCGCGGAGAGCGCCAACGACGACTACGTACTTCCGCACGTACGGAGCACCGTTCAGAGCGCGATGAAGCGGGCCGGCATCCCCGACGTGAGCGGCATCGACGCCATCGAGACGCATGACTGCTTCACCACGTCGGAATACATGGCGATTGACCACTTCGGCCTCACCGCCCCCGGCGAGAGCTGGAAGGCGATTGAGGAGGGCGACATCGCGCTCGGCGGCAAGACGCCGATCAACCCAAGCGGCGGCCTCATCGGCGCGGGTCACCCTGTGGGCGCTACCGGCGTCCGCCAGGTCCTCGACTGCCACAAGCAGGTGACGGGCCAAGCCGGCGACTACCAGGTCGAAGGCGCCAAGAACGTCCAGACCCTCAATATCGGCGGCTCCGGCACAACCAGCGTCAGCTTCGTCATCGGCAAGTAGGGACACGCTCCGGGTCCTCAACCCCTCGGAATTAGAGCCTTTCTCAGCCAAAGATCGCAGCGACTTGCTCGGCGGGTTCTCCGGACCCGCGGAGTGGGTCGCTGCGAGGTAATTGGGGCGCTGGGATTGCCGTTGCGATCTTTGGCGGGGATTCCCAGTGATCTCGGATGCTTGAAGGGGTGGAACGTGTCCCCTATATGGGCGCCATGCGTTATTCGCGGGCGTTTATTCCGACGGTCAAAGAGGTTCCGAAGGAGGCCACGATGCCTTCGCACGTGCTGATGCTGCGGGCGGGGTACGCGCGGATGGTTGGGGCAGGGATCTATGAGCTGTTGCCGCTCGGAACGCGGGTGCTCCACAAGATCGAGCGAATCATCCGAGAGGAGATGGACGCCTCCGGGGCACAAGAGCTTCTGATGCCGACGTTCCTTCCAGGGGACTACTTCAAGGAGTCGGGGCGGTGGGATGTGTACGGCCCGACGCTCCTCCGCATCAAGGACCGCAAAGGGGGCGAGTATCACCTCGCGCCAACGCACGAAGAAATCATCACGGACCTCGCTCGGCGCGAGATCCGAAGCTACAAACAGCTCCCGCTGAACCTCTACCAGATCCAGCTCAAGTACCGCGACGAGCCGCGCCCACGCGCGGGTCTGCTCCGCTGCCGCGAGTTCATCATGAAAGACGCGTACTCGTTCGACGTTTCGGAAGAAGCCGCGGTCGCGAGCTACGATCGCATGCGGGACACCTATCACCGTATCTTCCGTCGTTTGGGTCTCGAATACCGAGTCGTGGAAGCCGACAGCGGGGCGATCGGCGGCAGCCAGAGCGCCGAATTCCAGGTACTGGCCCAGACCGGCGAAGACTGGATCGTCGCTTGTGACGCGTGCGACTACGCCGCGAATGTCGAGGTCGCGCACGCGGGCCGCGCCGCAGCGGAGCAAGGCGAAACGATCGACCCGGGCGAGCTCGAGAAGGTCGAAACCCCCGACACCCGGAGCATCGAAGAAGTCGTCGGGTTTTTCGGTGGGGAGACCACCAAGGCGGACACCCTCAAATCACTTCTCTACGTGGCCGGCGACGACATCGTGCTCGCGGTCGTCCGCGGCGACCACGAGCTCAACGAAATCAGCCTAGCCCGCTACCTCGATGTCGATGAGGTGTTGCTCGCTTCGGACGCAGCTGTGAGGGAAGCGACTGGTACCGAGATCGGGTTCGTTGGACCCGTGGGCTTCAAAGGCCGAATCATCGCCGACCCGGACGCAGTCGCCGTCCGCAACGCGATTGCGGGCGCGAGCGAGACGCCATTTCACTACAAGAACGTCAATTACGGTCGCGACTTCGAAGCCGAGGTCGCCTCCATCCGGCAGGCCGCCTCGGGCGACCCTTGCCCCAAATGTGGCGAAAGGCTCGAGCTCTACCGCGGCATCGAGGGCGGCCACATCTTCGTCCTCGGCACCCATTACTCGGATAAAATGAATGCCACCTTCCTCGATGAGGAGGGAAAGAGCCGTTCTCTCGTGATGGGCTGCTATGGCATTGGCGTGAGCCGTTTGATCGCAGCGGTCATCGAGCAACACCACGACGAGCAGGGGATTCGATGGCCGGTCCCCGTCGCGCCCTACGAAGTGATCGTAACACCGATCGGCAAAGACGAGGCTCCGTTGGCCAAGGCCACCGAGATCTACGAGGCCCTGACGGCCGCAGGCATCGAGGTTCTGTTGGACGATCGACCCGAGCGGCCCGGGGTGAAGTTCAAAGATGCCGATCTACTGGGAATTCCGGTTCGCCTCACGGTCGGCGCGCGCGGGCTGAAGCAGGGGACAGTCGAGCTCAAGAAGCGAACGGACACCGAGTCTACCGAGGTCCCCATCGCAGACGCCACGGGCGCCGCCCGGGCGGCGCTCGACGAGCTTCGAGGCTGAACACATGGCGCGCTCCGAAGAACGATACGAGACCCCCAAGTGGCGCACCTTCTGGTTGCTCGCGATCTTTGCGCTGCTGGTCGGGATAGGCGTTGTAACCGTGCTGCTGCCAGAGCTGGAAGACGAATCCGATCTCGCCGCCGAACCACCGAACGACACCGCCGAAGAAGCATCACACACCGAACCACTGCAAGAATGAAGCGTAGCGCCCCCGATTGCCTATAAAGGGGTGTGCCGGCACATCTATCTTTGCGTCCAGCCTCACAAATTTGCGATGTTGTAGGGAGCGTGATTCGTCGAGCCCTAATCGCAGCTTTGCTCAGCGCCGTGCTTCTCGGCTCGGCTCCTGCTCCGCTCCACGCGTCGCCCGACGCGCCGATGTGCGTGGCTGATCAACCGTACGTCAGCCGCGCGCCAATCGACCTGGTCCAGTGGCACATGCCGATGTGCGGCCCGTTCTTGACCGCAGTGCCGATCGCCGAAGCGGACCCGCCGGAGGACCGCGCCATCGCCGCGTACCGCCGTGCCACCGACGCGATCGCAGCCGCCAACTACGAAGAGGCGCGGCTGCAGCTCGATCTGGCTCGACGAGGCCTCGGGCGGATCCACGACCGAATCGCGCTCCAGAGCGGCCGGCTCGAGTTGCTTCGGCAGCAGCCGGAACGAGCCGCCGAGTTTTTCTCGGAAGCGTCGCGCAGCCCGCACGAGTCGGTGCGTGTCGAGGCAAGCTTTGGTCACGTCTTTGCGCTTCTTCGCGCCGATGACCCGATCGCCGACGCCGCACTCGAGGAGCTCTTGGAGAACTATCCGCAGGTCCCCAATCGCACCGAGATCTTGTTCGAGCACGCGCAGAGCCTGCTTCGCCAGGGGCGATACGAAGAGGCGATTTCGGTAATGCACATGCTGCGGGTCGAACACCCAGGCAGCCGATCCGCACGTTGGGCGGACGGCGAGATCCAACGACTCCGGAGGCTCGGCCACGAGGTGACCCCTTGGAGCGACGATGATCGCGTCCGGCGCGCGTGGCACCTCGTGCAAACGGGACCCCTCGACGAAGCCAAACGCGCGGTCGAAGAACTTCTCGAGAGCCCGCTCACGGGCGAACAACACGCGGAGGTTCACTATCTCGCAGGCAAGCTCGCTCGATTCGAAGGCCGTTGGGAGGCAGCTGAGACGTACATGCGAACCGCGCAGCTATTCCCGATGCCTAGCCTCTCGACGGCGCGAACGATCGAAAACCGGGCGAACGACATGGCGCAGACGGCGAGCGCGCGCGATCGGGAAGACGCGCTTCGGAGGCTCTCGGAGCTTCGCGCAGGTCGCAGAGACTTCTCGATCCCCTCCGCTCGACTCGTCGAAATGATCGAAGTCGCGGCTGCCGCCGAGCTGCGAGACGAGATCGACAGCCTGGTGAGCACCCTGGGTCGTCGAAAGGGTCTGTCGACCGGCATCCTGCTCGATGCAGCGATGGCTGCGCTCGGCGCCGGCAGCGAGACGATCATCATCCCGCTGCTCGACGAAATCGCTAGGCAGCCCTACTCACGGCATCGGGCGGCCGCTCTCTACCACCTCGCGCGTGTGCATGAACGCGCGGGTCACCAGCAGGAAGCGGAGCTCTTCTTTTCACAGTCCAAGAAGGTCGCAGAGTCGATGCACGACGACTACTACGCGCTTTGGGCAACGAACGGGCTCGAGCGCCTCACCGACGGCGATATCGAACATCCGCAAGAAGGCTTCGAGGACCCATACGAAGAACAGGTTCCGGCTCCGCCGCGTGCCTCGGACGATGCCTTGGCCGATCGGCTCGAGCCGATCGCAGCACTTCACACCGGTGGATATCCGTGGATCGCTCGGGCCGTCGACCTCCTTCGGATCGGCGAGCGCGATGCGGCCACGGAAGAGCTATTCGAAACCTACCTGCAGTGGCGGCACGCGCAGGGCCGCCCGATTGCGCGCGCAGGCCTCGATTGCGTCGCTCGCGCGGACGGCCGTATCAATCCGCCGATTGCAAGCGATGTGCGCGAGACGCGCCTCGAGCTCTCCGAGGACGAGCGCGCGACGCTTTCGACAGTCGCAGCGGCGCTTGGCGACATAGGTACGGCGGGCGGCTTCGCGGGCTCCGAGCTCATTGAGACGCTGCCTCGGGCCTATGAATGGTTGGTCGTGCCGGCAGCCAAGCGGTATGGGCTCGACCCAAATCTTTTGCTCGCGGTCATGCGCGTCGAGAGCGCGTACCAAAAGCACATCGTGTCCTATGCGGGCGCAGTCGGATTGATGCAGATCATGCCACGGACGGGACAGCTCATCGCGCATGCGCTCGGACATGACGATTTCACGCCTGCCGACTTGCTCGATCCACGTGTCAACCTCGACTTCGCGGCCTGGTACCTCGCCTCGCTCCTCCAGCGGTTCGACGGACACCTTCCGCTCGCCATCGCTGCGTACAACGGCGGCCCGCACAACGTTCGGCGGTGGATCCAGGAAAGCGCCCCCGGCACTTCCCTGGACGTTCTCCTCGAGCGAATTCCGTTCACCCAAACGCATCGATACGTCCGCAAGGTCCTCGTCAACTATCAAGCGTACCGCGAGCAGCGCGACCTTCCGATGCCACGACTTTCGGTCGTACTACCCGATCCCCGCGTGGATCCGCTAGCATTCTAAGCGACCGATGGGGGACGAAGTCGATGCGGTCGTGATTGGAGCGGGAGTCGTGGGCCTGGCGTGCGCCCACGAGCTATCTCGGCGCCTGGATACCGTCGTCGTCATCGACCGAGAGGTCGGTCCCGGGCGCGAGATCTCGAGTCGCAACAGCGGCGTCGTGCATGCGGGAATCTACTACCCGCGGAATTCTCTCAAGACGAAGCTCTGCATCGAGGGACGCAAGCGCCTCTACGCGTGGTGCGAAGCACACGAGGTTCCACACGCGCATACGGGAAAGCTCATCGTGGCAACCAACGCCGAGGACGAGGCGCGGCTCCGCAAGATCGCGCGGCATGCCCACGACGTCGGGGCGGGAGAGCTGCGGCTCATGAGCGGCGAGGAAGCTCGCGCCGACGAGCCGGAGCTTCGCTGCGCGCTTGCGCTTCACTCCCCGGAGTCGGGTGTGGTGGATGTCCATGAACTGATCGCGAGCTTGGTGCGAGAGATCCACGAAGCCGACGGCGCGACGGTGTATCAAACTGCATTGAAAGAGGTCGAACGCGCTGCGGACAGCTGGGTGATCCGAACCACGGACACGATGGGGCGCGAGGCGGAGCTCGAAACCGCCCGCATCGTGAACGCGGCCGGCCTTTCGGCGATCGATGTCGCCCGGGCCACCGGGCTGCCCGACTGGGAGATTCCCTGGCGGCTCTACCCATGCAAGGGGTCCTATTTCGCCCTCGGCTCCGGCGCGCCAAAGACGCGCAACAGCTTGATCTATCCGCTCCCCGAAGGCGGTGGTCTCGGCGTACACATCACGGCGGACATCTCAGGCGCGAGAAGGGCGGGCCCGGACGCCGAGTTCATCGACAAGATCGACTACACGGTGGACGAATCGCGAGCGGAGCGCTTCGCAGCCGCGGTCGCACGATACCTACCAGCGATCCGGCCGGAGCACTTGACGCCGGACTACAGTGGGATCCGACCGAAGCTGGTCGGACCGGAAGGCGGTTTCGCCGACTTCGTGCTTGCGCAGCCGACATCGCAACCCGGCGTCGTACACCTGATTGGCATCGAATCTCCGGGGCTTACAGCAGCACTTGCCATCGGAGCGCGCGTCTCCACGATCATCGGCTAAGGGGCTTGCGCACTCGGCGACGGGTGTGCATAACCCCGGCCCACGAAGGAGTGCCATGAGCCATCGACTCTTGATCATCGGCAGCGGACCTGCCGCCCACACTGCAGCGATTTACGCGGCACGCGCCGAGCTCAAGCCGGTCTTGTTCGAGGGCTTCATGGCGGGCGGAGTCGCGGCGGGCGGGCAGCTCACCACGACGACGGATGTGGAGAACTTCCCGGGCTTCCCCGAGGGCATCATGGGCCCCGAGCTGATGGAGCGCCTCCGGGCGCAGTCCGAGCGCTTCGGAACGACCATTCACACCGAGACAATCAACGAGATCGACTTCTCGAGCCGGCCGTTCAGGTTCAAGGCTGATGCACAAGAAGGCTCCGCCGATGCGGTCATCCTCGCTACCGGCGCGACGGCGAAGAGACTCGACATCCCCGGCGCGAACGACGGCGAGCTCTGGCAGCGAGGCATCTCCGCATGCGCCGTCTGCGACGGCGCCCTCCCTGCATTTCGCGATCAGCCTCTCGTCGTGATCGGCGGCGGCGACTCCGCCGTCGAAGAAGCGTCGTTTCTCACCAAGTACGGCTCGAAGGTCTACATCGTCCATCGCCGCGACGAGCTTCGCGCCTCGAAGATCATGCAACAGCGCGCGTTCGACAACCCAAAGATCGAAATGCTCTGGTCGCACGTCGTGACCAAAGCCAAGGGCAAGGATTTCCTCGAGGCCGTGCGCGTGAAAGACCTCAAGACGGGCGAGGAGCGCGACATCCCCGCGGCGGGGCTCTTTTTCGCGATCGGCCATACGCCCAACACGGCGTTCCTCAACGGTCAGATCGACACCGACGACCAAGGCTACATCGTCACCAAGCCGGACTCGACCCAGACGAACATCCCAGGCGTCTTCGCCGCCGGCGACGTGCAGGACAAGAAATGGCGCCAGGCGATCACCGCTGCCGGCACCGGCTGCATGGCCGCCCTCGAAGCCGAGCACTTCCTAGCCGGGCATTAAAGAGGGGTCGAACCCCATTCTCGCGGAGCTAGATTAGCGGGCGCCGTTTCCGTTCCCGCTGCGACGCTCGCGTTTCTCTTGTTTCCGGCGGACGGCTTGCGCGCGTTTTAGCTTCTTTTTCGCGGACGGCTTGCGGCCGGGGTGGGCGGCTTGCTCCCCATGGTGCTCGTCGAAGGCGCCGGGTTGCTCGCCAAGCTCGAAAAAGGCGACCTCTCGCTTCGCGCGCTCGCCGACCCGAAGTGGCACGATCGCCGCGCCGACACCGGCACCGACGTAGACCGCACCCCTCGGGTCTTCGGCGCCGCGGGAACCGTAGAGACCATGCACGTATTTGTGCCCGGCAAGCTTGCCCACCGAGAGCTCGTGAAGGCGGGCCACTGTGATCTGCCCGGCATGGGTGTGACCGGAGAACACCAACGGCACTCCGCCCTCCCACAGTGCGTCTGCTTCTTCGCCTATGTGCGAAAGCCCAATCACCGGCAAGTCGGACCGAAGACCCTTTAGCGCCTTCTGTTGATCGGCGTGCCCCGTGTACGCGTCGTCCAGGCCGAGCACCTGAATGCGTTGATGACCAATCTCGACCAAGGTGTGGCCGTTGTCGAGCACCTCGGCTCCGCCTTTCTTCAGCGCCTTTCGAACCGGCTCGGCGCCCGCCCAATGATCGTGGTTCCCGAGAGACGCGAATACCGGCGCGTCGATTCTGCTGATGACGTCGGTGAGATCGTCGAGATAGACCTGGCTGTGACAAACGAAATCCCCGGTGATGACGACGAGGTCGGGCTCGCCCGCGTTTGTCATCGACACGGCATCGTATTGCACGGCCATCGGTGTGACGCGGCCCACGTGCAGGTCGGTCAGGTGCGCGACCCGTAAGCCTTCGAGGTGCTCGAGGAAGCACTCGGGCCCGGCGAAGCGCCGTATACGAAATCGCCGCGACGTGTCGTGCCAGGGGTCGCGCTCGCGCAACAGCTTCTTTCGAAACTTGCGGAGACCTTCGATGGTGGCGCTTCGACCCATGTCTAGCTCACTTTAGTCACTCCGCTCAGTGCCCGCACGAATCGCGCTCGTGACGCTTCTTTTTCTTCAGGCGCGAAAGGGGCACGTCCGGGCCCCCGGGAGGCTTCTCCTTGCGACCCCGCAGACGCCATACGACGTATGCGCCTGCGGAGACGACGATGAATCCTGCCATGATTTCCTGCCACGGCATCTTGGCGCCCTATCCGAACCCGAGAAGGCGGCCGCCCTGATAGACGAGAAGGGAGGCAACGTAGGCGAGCACGGTCATGTAGGAGAAGAGAAATACCGGCCATTTCCAAGAGCCGGACTCTCGTTTTACGACGGCGATGGTGCTCATGCACTGGCAGGCGAGTAAGAAGAAGATCATGAGGGAAACCCCGCTCAAAGGCGTCATGACGCGGGTCCCATCGGCGTGCTTGGCGTCTTGCAACGCTTGGCGGAGCGGCTTGTTCTCCTCGTCTGCGTCCCCGATGCCAAACACGATGCCGAGCGTCGACACGAATACCTCACGCGCAGCGAACGCGCCGATGATGCCGACTCCGATCTGCCAGTCGAATCCGATCGGTCGGAGCACCGGCTCGATGGCGTGACCGAATCGCCCGCCGAGGCTCTGCTCGAGTTGTTCACGCGCAGCCTGAGCGTCGACGAGGCGGCGCGCGGCCTCGCGCTGCGGCTCTGGAAGGGCCAATCGTTCGATCCGCTCTCGCTCGAGGTGTTGCTGTGCACTCACCTGTTCGGACTTCGGAAACGAAAGGAAGGCCCAAAGAACGATCGTCATCGCCAAGATGATCGTGCCTGCATCGACGAGGAAGATGCGAAGGCGACGCCAGGCGTTGATCCAGAGGATGCGCGCAGAAGGCCAACGGTAGGGTGGCATCTCCAGCACGAAGGGCGGGGTCGGGCCAGGCAGCACGGTCCTTCGAATCACGGCGGCCGCGCCTAGAGTGACCAGCACGGACAACGTGTACATCGAGAACAACGCGACGGCCCCGGCGCTGAACCAGCCTACCGACTCGCCAGCAAAGACGGTGCCCACGACGAGGATGTACACGGGGAGGCGCGCGCTGCAGGACATCAAAGGAAGCGCCAGCATCGTCACCAGTCGGTCGCGACGCCGCTCGATCGTCCGCGTCGCCATCACGGCAGGGACGGCGCATGCAAAGCCAGAGAGCAGCGGCACGAAGGCCTTGCCATGAAGCCCCACGCCTTTCATCGGGCGATCGATGACGAAGGCGACGCGCGCGAGATAGCCGGAGTCCTCGAGAAAGCCGATGAACAGAAAGAGCATGAGGATCTGAGGCGCGAATACGACGACGTTCCCTACGCCCGCGATGATGCCCTGCACCACGAGATCCCGCAGAACGCCCGCCGGCACCACCGCAGCCGCTCGGACCTGCAGATATGCGGTCATGGTTTCGATCGCGGCCATGAATGGTTCCGCGCCGGCGAAAAGCGCCTCGAAGATGGCGAACATGACGGCCGCAAAGACCAGAATTCCGGCGACCGGATGGGTAAGAACGCGATCGATGCGCTCACTGAAAGGAACCTCGGGCACCCGAACGGAGCAGGTCTGCGCGACCGCCCCATCGAGCCAGACGTAGCGCGCCTCGATGATCTCGAGGTCGGGGTTGCGCCCTTGCTCGACGGCTCGCGCGCGAATCCGGTTCGCGGCCTCACGAACGTCGGTTGGAACGCCCACCAACCCGTCCTCTCCGAGCGAGAGCATACACCACAGTGCGAACGCGCGAAGCGCGCTAGTTGGCGCGTCAGGACGCCAACGCTCGATGAACGGAACCAGCTCGGAAATATCCGACTCGAGCTCTTCGCCGTAGCGCACGTCGGGCACCTTGGAATCACGCGGCGACTCGAGAGCGGCGGTGAGGGCTTCGCGCAGGGCATCGAACCCCCGTCGCTTGGTGGCGACGACGGGAACCGCGGCGACGCCAAGAAGCGCCGAGAGCCGCTCGGCATCGATTCGAAGCCCGAGCTTCTCCGCGGCGTCCATCATGTTGAGCGCCACCACGACGGGAACGCCAGTTTCGATGAGTTGGAGCGCGAGATAGAGCCCGCGCTGCAGCGTCGTCGCATCGACCACGCAGACTACGGCCCTGGTGTGCGGCTCGATCAGCGCGTTGACAGCGAGCTGCTCCTCGGGCGAGCTCGCCGTGAGACTGTACATCCCGGGCACGTCGACGAGATCGACGGTCTTGGACCCAAGCAACAAAGAGGCGCTGGTGCGATCCACGGTGACACCGGGGTAGTTCCCCACGTGCGCGCTCCCGCCGGACATGCCATTGAACAAAGTGCTCTTGCCGCAGTTGGGGTTGCCGGCGATCAGGATCTGAGGGGCGCGATGAGCCTCGGTCACCCGCGCTCCTCGGATCGCACCGCGATTCTCGCCGCCTCGCTCCGACGAACCGACAGCGAATAGTCGCGAAGTCGAAGCTCGAGTGGGTCACCGAGCGGCGCCACACGAACGACCCGGATCTCGGTTCCCGGCAACAATCCCATCTCCATGAGGCGCCGCGACATTCGCCGATCGCAGTCGATCGACACGATTTCGGCGGCTTGGCCGGGCCGCAGATCTGCCAGAGAGCCGTTCACCGGCTACTGATAATGAATTTCTTTTTCGCCTGCAACCGCTTGGAATTCGCGGTGAGATCCCTATAACTCGCGGCATGGCTACCACCGCCCTCAAGGGAACCCCGATTCACACCAACGGCGACCTGCCCGCAATCGGCAGCAACGCCCCTGACTTTCTCCTGGTCGCGACGGACATGAGCGAAAAGACACTCGCCAGCTTCGCCGGTAAGAAGAAGATCCTCTCGATCAACCCCAGCTACGACACGCCGGTCTGCCAGGCGGCCACGCGCACCTTCAACGAGCGGGCTGCCGGACTCGACGGGGTGGTCGTGCTCATGGTCAGCGCCGACCTACCGTTCGCGCAGAAACGTTTCTGCGCCGCCGAAGGCATTGAAGGCGTCGTCCCGGTCTCGACGTTCCGCGGTAGCTTCCTCGAGGACTACGGGGTCGAGCTGACCGACGGCCCGCTCAAGGGCGTCTCCGCCCGGGCCATCGTCGTGATCGACGAGAACGACAAGGTGGTTCACACCGAGCTCGTTCCAGAGATCGCTCAGGAGCCCAACTACGACGCCGCCATCGCAGCCGTCAGCTGATCACGACAGCAGGCGCTGCGCGGCGGCGACTGCGTGTTCGACCGTGATCCCGAGCTTCTCGAACAGAAGCTCGGCGGGAGCTGAAGCTCCGAATCGATCGATCGTGACGAATGCGGCGTCGTTGCCGACCCATCGGTCCCAACCCTGACGAATGCCAGCTTCGATGGCTACCTTGGGCACACCGAAAGGGAGCACCTCTGCGCGATAGGCTTCGTCTTGGAGCTCGAACAGCTCCCAACACGGCATGCTGACAACGCGCACTGCGGTGCCTTCCTTCTCGAGGACGGCCGCGGCAGCTAGCGCCAACGAAACCTCGCTGCCGGTGGCGACCAGAATCACGTCGGGCCCGCCGCCTCCGGCCTCGAGCAAAGTGTATGCGCCGCGTGCGACCTTCTCCGCGCTTGCGAGCTTGGTGCGGTCCAGCACAGGCACGTTCTGGCGCGTCAGCGCGAGCGCGGCAGGGCCCTCCCATCGGATCGCAGCCTTCCAGCACTCGCGCACTTCGTTGGCGTCGGCAGGCCTGAAGACGGCCAAATCGGGGATCGCACGGAGTGCTGCGAGATGCTCCACCGGCTGATGTGTCGGACCGTCTTCACCGAGTCCGATGCTGTCGTGCGTGAAGACGTAGCGCGTATGGAGCTTCATCAGCGCGGCGAGCCGAATCGAAGGTCGCATGTAGTCACTAAACACCAGAAATGTCGCGCCGAAGGGGATCACGCCACCGTGGAGAGCCATCCCGTTCATCGCAGCGCCCATACCGTGCTCGCGGATGCCCCAGTCGATGTTTCGGGGCACGCCTTCGGCACCTGGAAGGAAGCTCGCGAGCCCCTTCATGTGGGTGTTGTTCGAGCCGGCGAGGTCGGCGGAACCGCCGACGAGGCCCCCGAGCCTCGAAGCGAGCGCATTGAGCACCGTGCCGCTCGCCTTTCGCGTCGCAAGGCCTTTGGGGTCCGCCTCGAACGTCGGCAGGTCGACGTCCCAGCCCGCCGGAAGCTCGCCAGCCAACGCGGCATCGAGCTCCGCCGCAGCGTCGGGGAATGCCTTGCGGTACTCGGCGAGGCGCTGCGCCCACGACCGGTACTCCTCGGCGCCGCGGGCGCGAACCGCCTCGGCGGCCGAAGCCAGCTCGTCCGGGACGAAAAACGGCTCGGTCGGCCACTCCATGACTTGCTTGGTCGCAATGACTTCGTCTTCGCCGAGCGGCGCGCCATGCGCCGCCGAGGTGTCCTGCTTGTTCGGCGACGGACGCCCGATGATCGTGCGGACTCGAATGAAGCTCGGGCGCGGGTCCCGCGCTGCGGCCTCGGCAGCGGCGACCAACGCGCCGATGTCCTCGCCGTCATCGACGCTCTCGGTGTGCCAGCCGTACGATGCAAAACGCTCCAACACGTCCTCGCTGAACGAGAGCTCGGTTCTGCCGTCGATCGTGATCCGGTTGTCGTCCCAAAAGACGGTCAGCTTCCCGAGCTTCAGATGACCGGCGATCGACGCCGCCTCGGAAGCAACACCTTCCATGATGTCGCCGTCCGACGCGATCACCCAGGTGCGGTGATCGAAGAGTTGGTGCCCCGGCTTGTTGAACCGCGCCGCGAGGTGCCGTTCCGCCATCGCCATGCCGACGCCGTTGCCCACGCCCTGCCCGAGCGGGCCGGTCGTCGTCTCGACGCCTGGCGTGACGTGGTTTTCGGGGTGACCCGGCGTCTTGCTGCCCCACTGGCGAAACTGACGGATGTCGTCGAGGGAGAGTGCGTAGCCGCTCAAGTGGAGCAGCGAGTACTGCAACATCGACGCGTGCCCGCAGGAAAGCACGAAGCGGTCGCGGTCTGCCCAATCGGGATTGGCGGGGTCATGACGGCGGAGCTTGGAGAACAGCGCCCAGCCCAGGGGCGCGAGCGCCATCGGGGTCCCCGGATGACCTGAGTTGGCGGCCTGTACGGCATCCATGCTCAGGCCTCGAATCGTCTTGATGGCGAGCTCGTCGAGCTTCGCTTCGTTCCCCATGCTGGTTTCCTCCTCGGTGGGCGCGCCGGATCTAGCAGCCCAAGCCAAAACGCAAAAGGTGCGCCTCGGGTTTTTGTCATCTGCTGGACATGAGCCCAGATCGCCAGTAACAACATCCGGCGCGGCAGCACGGTTGTTGACTGTTTCAATCGGGTTTGCCTCAGGCAGTGCCCGCGCAGGAGGAAGGCATGCCTCAGGTTTTCGTGCCCAAGGAAATCGCCGATGGCGAAACTCGGGTCGCCTGCACACCAGAAACCACGAAGCGCTACGTCAAAGAAGGCTTCGAGGTTCTCATAGAGAGCGGAGCGGGCAAGCACGCCCACTTCAGCGATGAGCACTATCGTCAGGCCGGCGCCAAGGTGGTCTCGGGCGCCGACGCCGAGGCGGCCTGGGGTACGGCGGACCTCGTGTTCCGGGTCTACCCCATCACGCCAGAAGAGGCGTCGAAGATCAAGGAGGGCGCCATCCTCATCGGGTTCATGTCGCAGCACAAGAACCTCGATTCGGTGCGCATCCTTC
>JAHEEE010000086.1 GCA_024640845.1 Myxococcales bacterium
CCACGCTCGCCATGGCCAAGGCCGCGGGCCTTCGTGTCATATCCACGTCGAGAAGCGAGGCAAAGGCCGAAATGCTGCGCGAGGCTGGCGCGGACGAGGTGGTGATCGATGAGGGCGAGCTCGGCGCCAAGATTCGCAACGACCACCCTGGCGGGGTCGACCGCGTGCTCGAGCTGATCGGGACCACGACATTGCTCGACTCATTAAAGTGCGCTCGGCCCGGCGGTGTGGTGTGCATGACCGGTATCCTCGGCGGCGAGTGGGAGCTCGCGTCATTTAGACCGATGGGGCAGATTCCGACAGGCGTCCGGCTGACCTCGTACTCGGGCGGCGCGAGCGACATCTCGAGAGAGGACCTCCAGCGCTACGTATCGTTGGTCGAGCGCGGGGAGCTCACGATCCGCACGGGCCCCGTGTGGAGCTTCGACCAACTCCCGCTCGCTCACCAGGCGATGGATGAGAACCGCGCCAACGGTAAAATGGTAGTCGTCGTCGAGTAGCGCGCGGCGAGGATGGCAAAAGCCGCTATGTCCCCGGACACACCGCCGATGGATGCTATCGTGGCGGCCGATGATGAAGCGCGCTGGTTCCCCGTTTCTCGTCGTCGCGCTGGCGACGTTTCTCACATCGGTGGGTTGTAGAGATTCGTCGACACCTGGTTCTTCGCCGGGCCTTGTCGTGTCCTGCCCGGAGGGCGGGACAGCGATCATCGAGACATCACGTTGGCGAGCAGAGGTCACGCAGCCCGACTTTGCGCTTCGCGTCGTGCGACCGCGTGGTGAGACGCTGATCGAAACGTCGGGGCCGCTCCGTTTCACGACGGTCACCGGGCAAGAAAGCCCCTTCGACGAGGGCGTGGTCGCCCCGTGGACAGAGGCGGGGACGGTCGCGGGCATCAACTGCGACGCGGCCTCCTTGGATGTCCAGTTGACTGCCGAAGCCGGCGGTGACCCGCTTATGATGCTCTCCCTTGGGGGTGACACTGACCTGCGTGCCTTGCGCATCGCCGCGCAAGTCGACCCTGGGGTTGGCGAGGGCGTCAACCGCGTGGCGATCGACCTCGTCCACACGGGCGACGATCGCTACTACGGAATGGGCCAACGCTATGAAGAGGCCGAGCACAGTGGCAACGAGCTCGTCGTATGGACCGAGGAAGGATGCAACTTCGAGTGCGTCGATGAGCTGCCGACGGGTGTTCCGATTCCTTTCTACCTGAGCTCGCGCAGGTACGGCTTGTTGATTGACGATACTCGATTCAGCCGCTTCGACTTCGGCAAGACGGACCCCGCGAAGACGGCGATCGAGCTTTCTCACGACCGCCTCGCGCTTCGCGTCTTCGTCGGCGATGACCCGCTCGAGGTCATCGAAGCCTACACACACTTCGCGGGACGAATCCCCGAGCTTCCCCTGCCCTGGGTGTTTGCGCCGTGGATATCCGCGAACACGAAACACAAGGGCGACAGCCCAAACGCCGAGAGCCGGACGCGAGAGATCGCAGCGCTCATGCGGGCGGAGCGCATTCCTACGAGTGGGATCTGGAACGAGGACTGGGCCGGAGGAGATGGGGAGCTTCTCTACACAGAGGACTTCTACCTCGACGAGATCCACTACCCGGACTGGGCCGGCATGATCGACGACATGCACGCGCTCGGATTCCGCGTGTTTGCCTACTTCCAGCCGTATCTGACCGTCGGCACAGAGGACTATCGGTATGCCGCGGAACGCGACTACTTGCTTCGAGATCCGGATGGAGCTCCGGCGACCTTCTTCCTCGTCGGAAACCGTTCAAATCTGGACCTGACGAAACCGGACGCGGTCCGCTGGTGGCAGGACACGATCTTCGACCGCGCGGCGCGATTCGGCGTGGACGGCTGGATGAACGATTTCGGCGAGTACGTCGGCGCGACGACGGTGTCTGCCGACGGCCGACTCGGCTGGGAGGTGCACAACGACTATCCTAGGCTTTGGGCGCGCACGGCCCGCGAGTTCTGGGAGGAGCGGCGCCCAGACGGTGACTGGGTGTTCTTCTCGCGCTCCGGCTACACCGGCTCTTGGCAGTACTCCCCCGTGGTCTGGACCGGCGACCAGACGACCGACTGGTCAGAGGGCGACGGCCTGCCCACGGTGATCCCCGCCGTCCAGTCGCTCGGCATCAGCGGTGTGCCCGTCGTCGCCACCGACATCGGCGGACTCCTGTGCCTCACAAACCCACCCAGCGACCGCGAGTTGTTCTACCGGTGGACCCAAGTGGGGGCGATGCTGCCGGTCATGCGCGAGCACAATGGACAGTTCGCTTGCGAATCCAATTGGCTCATCGACAACGATGCCGACAGTATCGAACACTGGAAGACCTACGCCACGTTGCACACGGCGCTCTTTCCGTACCTCTACACGCTGGTCGCGCAGGCCCGCGATCTGGGATGGCCCGTCGTGCGGCATCCCGTGCTTCACTTCCCAGAAGCGCCCGGCTCGAAAGAGCGTCAGGACGACCAGTTCATGGTGGGCGATCGGATCCTCGTCGCGCCGGTGATCGTGCAGGGCGCGCGCAGCCGTGTCGTCTATTTCCCACCAGGCGATTGGGTGCACTGGCAGACCGGTGAAACGTACACAGGACCGGCTGAGATCGAGGTGGCTGCCCCGCTTCGAGTCGCTCCGTACTTCTATCGCGGTGGCCGAATCATTCCTCGATTCGACATGGTCATCGACACGCTGGTCGAGGAATTCGACCCCGACTTGGCCGGCTTCACCGACGCCAATTCATCCATGACCATCGACTTCTTTGGAGAGGGTCAAGACGAGCTCTCGCTCTGGGACGGCACGACCATCACTTGCGACGCGTCGGCGCGCACATGCGAGGTGAGCAGCGCGCCCCTCGACCGGACATACACGTTTGTCTTCCACTGAATGCCGGGTTTGTCTGAAACGAGCGTCCATGTCCGAGTCCCAAAGCGTCCGCGCCTCGGGACGACAATGAGGTGGACTTACCCCGCTTCCGTAGACGCCCGGCTAGGGTTGCTGGGGACGGCCTCGAAGGCCGCCGTGCCCATGCTCACGCTGCCGTTGAGCTGATGGGTGAGCGGCGCCTCATTCCATCTGGAAGAAGAAGATCGCGAGGCGGAAACCGTTTCGGCTCTCCGTGTTCCAAAGCTGCTGCTTGCAGGCGACTTCGCCGACGACTTCCCGGCTGTCGTCGATGATCCTCGCAGTGCCAGCTGCCACGGTCGGTTCACGTACCAAGCGCTTGCACGAGCTTCGCCAGGATCTTCGCTCGAGCCACCACGAAGCCGAGGAGCGTGACCACGACGGCGGACAGCACCGACCCGAGCAGGCCTGCGCCGCTGAGGCGCGCCGCCGCAAAACCGAAGACGAAGAGGACTCCGAGCAGCGCGACTCGCGTCAGTGCGTAGGCGTCCGTCTGCGAGAGGAGCCCGAACATCGCCAACCCGAACAACGCCCCGGGAACCAACAACGGTGCGAGAATCCAACTCCTCTGGCGCACTTTGGGAGCGAGCCCCTTCAAGCGGTCGTCCCAGGACGTGAGCGTGCGCATCTCCATATACTCGCCAACCCAGTCCGCGTAGGCCCCGGCAACCATGACGACCACCAAGGACAGCATCATGCTGAGCAGGACGACCGGGCTGCCCGGCAGCGGATCACCGAGAGCTCCGAGCAGCGCCTCCAGCACGATCGCGCCGTATACGACCTTGCCGGAGACCCGACTCAGAAACGCTGTGGTGTCCTCTCGTAGCTCCATGGGGCTCCATTCGACAGGCGAGCGTGAGCGACGGACCGCGACTACTCGCCGTGGACGTCGATGGCCCCGACCTCGTACGGATTGAGATCCTCGGCGGTGTCAGGGCCGGCCGTGCCCGGCAAAATTTCGAATCCGAGCTCGAAGTCGACGAACGTCGACGCGAGCTTCTTGAGGATGCTCGGGTCCCCCTCGACCTTAGCTGTGCCGTCCTCGATTTGAGCCGCGAGAGTCTTGGCGCCCATCAAGGTCTGCTCGAGATCTCTGCGATTGATGCTGAGGGTCAGGTTCGGGTCACTCGCCTGGTAGCCCTTGATGTTAGTGAGTGTCGCGTTCGAAAGCTCGATCGCGAACTTCTCCCCGTTGTCCGGTGTCACGAGGTTGATCGTGAACTCCATCCCCTCGGCCTTGCGGCTGTCCATTCGGATCGCGAGGAAGTCGAGAAAGAGGTCGGTCGACATGGCGCGAATGACGTCCGGTCCCGTGGCCTTGGGCGCAGCTCCCCCTGGGATTCCCGAGCGCAGCTCGAAGGCGCCGGCGAGGAAGCTGTTGCGGAGCCCCGGGTTTTCTTGTTGGTACCCGATCTGCTCGAAGACATCGGCAAGAAGGTCCTTCGCCGATTGGTTGCGAGGCTCTGCCTGAACCAGCTTGTTCAGGATCTCTTGAGCCAGGCGGTACTTTCCTTCGTCATAGAGCGCCTGGCCCTTGTCCATGATCGCGTTGGCGCCGCCCATCATCTCGACATAGAGCGGAGCGGAGTCGGCGGGCGAGAGCGGGATCAGGGTGGCCGGATTGGCGTCCCAATAGCCGAGATAACGATTGATCACCCCACGGCTATTGTGCTCGGGGGAGCCGTGATAGCCGCGATTGTACCACTGCTTGGCGATGCTCTCGGGCGTCTTGTAGACGTTTTGGATCTGGTTGATGGTGACGCCCTGGTTCGCGAAGTGAAGGACCTGGTTGTTGATGTTGGCGTACAGGTCACGCTGCCCTCGCAGCACCTCCTGCACGCGCTCGTTGCCCCAGCGCGGCCAGTGATGGGACGCAATCATCACGTCAGCCTTCTGGCCGTACCGATAAAGCGCCTCGTTGATGTATTTCGACCACAGGAGCGCATCGCGCACCTGGGCGCCGCGAAGCGTGTAGATGTTGTGGAAGGTGCCGGTGATGTCCTCGCCGGTCCAGAAGACCTTCTCCTTCGGGAACCAGGTTTGGATCTGGGCGGGTGCTTCGGCGCCTGGCGTGTTTTTGAACTCCATCTTCACGCCATCCACCGTGAGGACCTCGATGTCCTTTTCGATGACGCGGGTCGGCGCGATCAAACCCGCAGATCCCGCCGCGATCCCCTGGCCGAGGCCCTGGCCTACGTACCCAAACGCACTGGCGGGAAGAAGCGCCCCGTACTGGTAAAACAACCGCCGGCTCATCGCGTTGCCCGCGTACACGTTCTCGGAGACCGCGAACTGCATGAACCCGCGAGGCGCGATGATCTCCACTTTGCCGGCGCGTACGTCTTCCTCGTCGACGATCCCGCGGACCCCGGCCCAGTGGTCGCCGTGTGAATGCGAGTAGACCACGGCGACGACGGGCAGCTCGCCCAAGTGCTCATCCACGAGCTCCTTGGCAGCGCGAGCCGTTTCGGCTGCCGTGAGCGGATCGAACACGATCCAGCCCGTCTTGCCCCTCACGAACGTTACGTTGGCGAGGTCGAATCCGCGCACCTGGTAGAAGCCTGGAATCACCTCGTAAAGGCCGTAGTTCATGTTGAGTTTCGACTGGCGCTCGAGCGAGGGATGCACGCTCGTGAAATTTTCCCCATCAACGAGCCAGTCGTAGCGCTCCATGTCCCAGGCCACGTGACCGGCATCGGCCATGATCTTCTTGTATCCGGGCGCGGCGATGAAGCCCTTCTGCTGTTCCTCGAAGTCGCGCTCATCGCTAAATGGAAGCGTTTTGCGGCTCTGCTCGAGCACGGCGAGGGTATGCTCGGAGGGAGCTTTGCCCTTGGGATGGAAGTGTCCGATCGCCTCACCCATGGGCGGCGTGTCGGAGGCTTGCTGAGCCGCCTCGGCAGGTGCCTCGCTGGTTGCGGGCGCTGCAGGCGCGGTGTCGGCTTCTTTACCGCAGCCAAGCGCAAGCGTGATCGCACTGGCGAACAGAACGGCGTATCGGTAATTCATCACGGTTCTCCTGTCATTTGACATCGAAAACAAGGGGGTTGGGTTTCCAGAAGACCAGGGTGGCGACCAGCTGCCACTTGGCGCCCTGGTCGGTGCGCAGTGCATTGTAGAATCCGCTGTATCTCGTCGTGAGCCCAAGTCGCGGGCGCTTAGGCACTCGGATGTGCCTTCCAAAGCCGATCCCAATGGGCAGGGTCGCACGGTCACCGGACTGTCTCTCCCAGTTCACCGTGATGATCGGCTCGTAGACCAAGTAGAAGAGCTTAGGCAGATTGTAGAATAGAAAGTACTGCATCCAGAGCTGGTTCACGTCGGCCCGATTGCCGGCTTTTCCGACCGACCACTCATTGCGCGCGAGGAGCACGGTCACCCAGCGCTCAGCGGTGATGCCCATGGCAATCTCCGGTCCGAGCAGCCAACGTCCTCTCCCGAGGAAGTCATCGCTCGCGGACGGAGCTCCGACGAACGGCCCGAGGCCGAGGTCGTAAAACTGCCCCTTCTTGCCCCTGAACTGCTTGGTGCCAAGGACCTCGAACCCCATGTCACCGAAACCCGTGGTGCGGCCGTCGACGTCGACAGGCGTCATCGGGTTTTGCCCGGCTCCAAAAGGCACCGTGACCACGGCGGGGATGGTGGTACGCGTGAGGAGTTTCCACCCTCCCTTGAACCTCACGGGGATGGTGGGCGCAAGCACGAGACTATAAGCCACCCGATCCTTTGGCGGGATACCGAAGTTGACGGCGTTGAGTACTGGTAAACGCGTAATTCCCGAGATCGGATTCTCGGCCATCCTCGCGAACACCAGGTTGGAAACAGATGGCCCCGGTGGGCTGGCAGGGACGTCGTCGGCCCCTGCAGGATCGACGCTCTCCTCCTGCTCCGGCAGCTGCGCGGGAAGCGTTTCTTCCGCGAGTGGCGCCGCACGAGTGTAGCCTTTGGACAGCAACACCGACGCAGCGACGAGCAAAAAGAGCGCCGCCAAGCGGACCGGTCGCCCCACCCTCCCTGAGTGGCGGGCTGCCTTTCGGAAAGTGGTGTGCGTCCCCATCATCACTGGCCGCGTCTGCAGCTTTGGAGCCGAACGTGTAGCAGAGTTGCGTCTGGAAGATTGCGAACATATGTACAATCGGAATGGTGGTCCGAACCCTAGAACATGGAGTCCCTGGGATCCTCGGCTCGCTCACGGACGACCTCCGGACGGCCCTGAAGAACGCGGAAGTGCTCGTGCGATATCGGGACGGCGAGCTGATTCAGGCCCGGGGCGACAGAACGCCCGGACTGCGGATCGTGCGCAGCGGTGCGGTTCGAGTTGGCAACGTAGGGGCGGATGGGAAATACCTCGAGTTGGGTGTTTTCGGCCCTGGCCAGACCTTCGGCGAGATGACCCTCTTCGCCGACCTGCCGCGAACGTTCGACGTCTACGCCTCGGGGCCGACCACCATCGGTCACATCGACCGGGCGCGAATGGAGAGGCTTCTGCGAGACCATCCCGAGCTTGCTAGGGTGTTCCTCAGGACTCTGGCAACGCAGCTTCACGCTGCGCTCGAGTATGTGGAGGACCTCCGCAGACTTCCGGTTGCCTTTCATGTCGCGAAGCTGATCTCGACGATGGTCAGGACGGGGAAAGGCGCAGCCATTCTCGAGGTTACCCAGACGACTCTGGCCGACACCCTGGGGGTGACTCGCATACCGGTCGCCCGCGCACTGGAACGGCTGGAAAACGAGGGCTTGCTCCGACACACCTACGGAAGGATTGAAGTCCCGGATGCTGCCGCCCTTCGAGCTTGGGTCGAAGAGCACGGAGCGCTCCCGCCCGTCGAGTAGAGTTGGTCGGCACGGCGGCGTCTACGACGCGGAGCCATTCCGGCGCCGCAAGCGAAAGATCACGAGGGCTGCAACGAGCCAAGCGGCGCCGTCGGACGGACTCTCTCTCACCGAGCATCCCGAACTGCCCCCGGCCATGGACTCGGAATCAGGCGGGGCATTCGAACGGCCGCTCGCCGCGAGGTCAAAGAGGAGAATGCCGCCGCCCTCGGCCACCACGTCCCCATCGATCGAAAGCTGGAAGGCAATATGCGTCCCGTCAGGGTTCACGGTCGGATTCGATGCGTACCAGCCCCGATAGCGATTGAAGCGCGTGAGCCGATCCCAGGCTTGGGAGCCGTCGAGCGGCAGGAGCCAAATGTCGAGCGGGCCTGGTAAGAAGACATTGTCGAGGTCGCGCTCGACGAGGACCCACGCGCCATTCGGGGCGACGCCTTCCGCCTCCTCGTAGAAGGGGCTCTGCGAGTAATTCGTCGCCAGCCCGGTCGAGAGGTCGACGCCCATGACCTCACCGCCCGCGTACGCATATGCGCTGAAGATCAGCTCCTCGGTGCCTGGGCGGAAGTCCTGCACCTCGAGCACTGCGAACGGAGAGACCGCCGTGCGGTCGATCACCAGATCGATGTTCTCGAGCAGGACGCGCTCGCCTTCGTAGCGGAGCTCCCCGGTCCAGATCTCCGAGATGCCGTCTCGCACCCGGCTGATCAGGTCGGGATCGGTGTAGTCGATGTCAGAGCGGTTCCACGCAATGCGAAGCGCCACGTCCGACGTCACGATTCCCTCCCAGCACGGCATGCCGAGCGCTTGCGGAGCATCTTCGAAGGGCGCGCGCAGGACAGACATGACGCCGGTGAAGCGGCCCGCTTCGGGAGTTTCGTCACTCGGCAGCGGGCCCGAGGTCGGGCCGCAGAGCAGCAGGTCGCCCGTCGGGAGGTAGTGGGCTCGCGTGAAGCCCATGTGCTCGAAGCCGTCAGTCAGTCTCCGCATCGTCCCCGTCGCGATGTCGAGCTCGACGACGTCGCCGAGAGGCGCCCCGTCGATGAAGAGGATCCGCTCGCCGTCGGACGACCAGTCGGGACGAGAGCCGAAGTCGGTCAACAGGCTGATGTGCGGCGGCAGGTCGTCGAGGGGGGAGCCGTCGAGCGTCCCACGTTCGGGGTCGCCGGGAGCCTGAGCGATGGCCGGTGCGGCGACAAAGACGAACGCAGCAACGGTTGCGAGCACTAAAGCCGAGCTCAACATATTGGCGAAGGCTATCACAAATCCCATCAGGGCTCGGACGTGCGCGAACGCGACATGAAGCGGCGTTCGCTCTTCGTGAAGCCGGTTCGGCGGCGCGCCTTGCACTCGGCGCATCAAGCCCGTAGGCAGGTCGCGAGCCTATGACCACGACTCTGTACCAGTTCGCGCTCTGCCCCTTTTGCAACAAGGTTCGTGCGGGACTTCAACTCAAAGGCGTCCCGTTCGAAGAAGTCGAGGTTAGCCCGCGCTCCAAAGTGGAATTGCCATCGCTGCCAGACGGCGCACCGCGGAAGGTCCCGGTCCTCGAGGTCGGAAGCACCGTCTTGTGGGACTCGACGCGGATTCTGTCGCAGCTCGACGAAGCCTTCCCGGACACACTCCGTTTCACACCGGCCGACGAAGCGATGCGTTTGCGTGCCGACGCAATGGAACAATGGGTGGATGACCAGTTCATCGAGTCTCTCCCGCCCGTGCTCTACGGAACGTGGCGCGAGGCCACCAAAGCCTCGAAGGTCATTGCGAAGCATAGTCGCTTTGGCACGGGCGAAGGTTTGGCGGTCAAGTTCGGCGGTCCTTTGATCATGCACGCGGTCGCAAAACGCATCCTCAAGCGCAACGGCCGGACCGACGCGCATGCGTGGGTTCGCGAAAACTTGGACTACTTCGAGCGAGAGCTCGGAGAACGAGATTTCGTTTGCGGAGATGCCCTCACGGTCGCGGACGTAGCGATGCACGGCGCGCTCACTTGCATCAGCCCCTTTCCGATCTTCGAAAACGTCGAATCCCGACCTCGGCTCCATGCTTGGTTCGAGCGGGTCGAGGCGATGAAGAAGTCGGCTGCCTAGGCCGTTTCGAAGAGCTTCTTCGCGGACGCTACTTGGCCCCGCTCACGGGAGCCTTGGTCACGACGTCGAATTGCCAGGCGTTGCGGGTGATTTCGACGTCGATTTCAGCCTGCGTCGCGTAGATCAGACAACAGAACTCGCTGTGGTCGGTCTCGCTCCACGCTGCTTCGAGGTCCACGCGACGGGCCAGGGTAGAAGTCGTCGTCATTTCACTACTTGTTTTGCAAAGCCCATCGACGAAATGAGGGGAACATCTGACGGCGATACGTCGGAGTCGGCTACCGTCGCCCAATCTTTCTCCGTGTATGCCCCGATGTGCTGATCCTCCATGCCTAGATTCTAACATTCTACCCAAGGCCCGTGTTGGTTGGGCTCATCTTGGGGCGTCGGCCTTCGTCTCGCAGGATTCGGTCACCCACGAGCTCGATTCGAGCATCCCGTGAGACGCTCACCGAGGTCGTGGTGTCATTGAGCTCCCTCAACGACTTCTTCGGTCCGCACCGTGAACTCCACGAGACGACTCGGACCGAAATTGGTCAACAGCGCGACATCCGCAGCGTCGCGCCCTCGCGCCATCAGGATGCGACCAATGCGAGGCGTATTGTTGCGGGCATCAAACGTATGCCATTCCCCTCCGAGATAGACATCGAACCAAGCGCTGAAGTCCATTGGCTCGTCCGTCGCGGGCACGCCGATTTCGCCGAGGTAGCCCGTGCAATAGCGGGCGGGAATGTTGAGACAACGACACAAGGCAATCGCGAGATGCGTGAAATCACGACAAACGCCCACTCGCTCATCGTAGGCCTCATAGGCTGTACGTGTGCTGCGGGCTTGAAGATAGTCAAAGCGGATGTGTCGGTGCACGAAGTCACAAACGGCCCCCACGCGAGCCCAACCCGGGGTCGTATGGCCAAACAACTGCCACGCGATATCCAGCATGCGGTCGACTTCACAATACCTACTCGGCAATAGAAAACGCAGTGCCCCGTCTGGCAATGCGTAGATCTCGTGTTGTTCGGCGTCTCCCACTTGCCGGTCTGGCTCACCGCTGTCCTCGATCAGGCTGTCGCTTCGAAATCGCATCCTACCGGCTTTGGCGATGAGGCGAGCGCAGCGGTTGCCGAACGTGTCGGTGTAGTCGTTGATCCGCACTCGAGGTTCGACATCCAGAACCTCGCGACGTCGCATCGATGTTTCGCGAGAAGGATGAGTGTAGAGCATCGCGAGGACCGGCGTGGGTGCCGGGTACTCGAAGACGATGTCGTAGCCGGTGTGAATCAGCATGGAGCGATCATAGCCGACGAACTAGTGGGGCAGTAGCAGAGGGCTTCTCGTCCCTTGCACGTAGCTCGTAGAACCCAAGACCTCCGCCACCGTACTGCTCGGGCGTGTTGACACCTATGAATTTGGCGACGTACTCGCACCGGTACTCGTGTCCTATGTTCCGAACCTGTTGCCCGGCCGCTCGAGCGAGCTAGAATCTACGATTCGAGACCTAGATCCCGGTTCGGCCAGTCGAAACAACGACCGTTGGCGAGCGCTCGACCTGCTGCGATTGGTTGCGGTGGTGCTCATGGTGCAAGGTCACGTGTTCACCGCGCTCCTCGACAGAGGGCTGCGCCATGGGCCGTGGTACATCCGACACAGTTACGTTCATGGATTGACTGCGCCGATATTCTTCTTCGCGTCTGGGTTGGCCTTCGGGGTTGCCACCCTCCGCAACTGGTCAGACCATACGCACTGGGGCCCAGCGGCAAAGCGCCGCTTCGGGCGGTACGCTTGGTTGCTCTTCATCGGCTACATGCTCAGCCTTCCCGGGTTGAGCTTTCGCCAGTTGTGGACGTCCGCATCGCCCGACACGGTCCGCATGTTTTTCCGGGTGGACGCCCTCGAAAACATCGCGGTCTCGCTGATCCTCGTGCAAGGGCTCGTCTGGCTCACGAAGAAGCAGCGGCCGTTCGTAGGATCCGTCGCGCTACTCGGGACAGCCCTCGTTCTGAGCGCGCCGGCGGTATGGCGGCTTCCGGTCGAACGCTGGCTTCCGATCGGTGTTGCCGCGTATATCAACGTCGACACGGGGTCGATCTTTCCTCTGTTTCCCTGGACTGGTTTCCTCTGCGCCGGGGTGGTCACCGCTTACCTCTCGATCGATCCTCATCGGAGGTCGCTCCGCCGACGCCTCGCGTGGGGCTTGGCTACCACGGGGGGCCTCTTGTGGGTGGCTGCACGCCTGTTGCAGGACTCGGGGGTGAATCCGTTCGGAGAACAAGACTATTGGAAGACGAGCCCTATCTTCTTCATGACGCGCTTGGGTCTCATCTTGCTCGGGTTCGCAGCGCTCTGTGCTCTTGAGTCACTCTGGGCTCGTCGGTGCGCCGCGCCCGCCATCGCTGCAAGGCATGGGAACGCGATGGGTGTCATGGAACGGGTCGGCCAGGAGACCCTCATCATCTACGTCATTCACCTGTTGGTGTTGTACGGGTCGCCTATCAGTCCCGGCCTCAATGCGCTTTTCGGTGAGGCGTTGAACCTCCAAGGCGCATCGATCGTCGCCGCGCTCGT
>JAHEEE010000035.1 GCA_024640845.1 Myxococcales bacterium
ACATTCGCAGCATCGACAGACAGCTCGCGCGTGGCGAAGCCGCCATCGCCGCGGCCGTTCTGTTGCTCATGATCGCGGTCGCGGCCACACAGGCCGCGCTCCGCAACCTCACCAACCTCGACTTCGACTGGGCCAACCTGGTGCTCGAGCGCATGGAGTGGGCCGATTCTTTCTTGCAGAAGGGCACGCTCTGGCTCGCGTTCTTCGGGGCGTCGCTCTCGACCTACGACGAAAAGCACATCGCCATCGATGTCTTGCCTCGGCTGGCGCCCCCGCGCGGCAAGCAACTTCTGCGCGCCATCGTGTGCACCTTTTCCGCGGTGACCTGTTTCTACCTAGGACGCGTGTTTTGGCTGTCCGTGCTCAACAATGCGCGCGAGATTCCTCTCGAGTACTCGGTGCTCGGCGCTTCAGATCAGATGATTCACATCTGCGAGGCGCCTCTCCAGATTCTGGCGGAGACTGGTCTCTCACGCCCCAGCATCTTCTGCGCGATTCGAAGCGGCCTCGAAGTATTCGGCGCGCGGATGTCCACGCCGGACGTCGCGCTGCAGCTCATCGTCCCTGCGATGTTCATCTGGATGTCGGTGCGCTTCTTGAGCAGAGCCATCGCTGCAAGCGCGGCCTTCATCAGCAACAAGCTTCCCGCTGCCACTGAAGGGGAGGGCTGAGCCATGGATACGATGTGGATCGTCCTGCTCATCGCGCTTGCCCTCCTCGGGGCTCCGCTCTTCGCGATCTTCGGCGCCGCCGCGATGCTTCTTTTCGGAGCGCTCCCCGACACGAGCATCACCGGCACGGCCAACGATGTCTTCAGCGAGAAGTTCGCCGACTCGCCCTTGCTCGTCACGATTCCGCTGTTCACGTTCGCCGGCTACGTGCTCGCCGAAAGCGGCACACCTGACCGCCTCGTCAAGATGTCCCGCGCCTGGCTCGGCTGGATGCCAGGCGGCTTGGCGATGGTGTGCCTCGTCGCCTCCGCCTTCTTCACGACCTTCACCGGCGGCAGCGGCATCACGATCGTCGCGATCGGCGGTCTTCTTTATCCGGCTCTGATCGCCGATAGGTACAAGGAGAACTTCTCGCTCGGCCTCGTGACGACTGGCGGCTCCCTCGGTCTGTTGTTCCCGCCGAGCGTCCCGATGATCATCTACGGGGTCGTTGCCGGGATCATGATCGAGAAGCTGTTCCTGGCAGGTCTGATCCCAGGCATCATCACGGTCGCGGCGCTCGCGATCTACAGCTCGGCCACCGGCATCAAGAACAAGATGCCGCGGACCAGATTCGATGCGAAGGTCGCGATGAGGGCTCTCTGGGAGACCAAGTGGGAAGCGTTGCTCCCCGTTGCACTCCTCGGCGGCATGTACAGCGGCCTGCTCCGCATCCACGAGGCGGCGGCTTTCACGGCCATTTACACGCTCGTCATCGAGGTGTGGATCTACAAGGACGTCAGCTTCCGGGTCGACCTGCCGCGCATCATCCGGGAGTCGATGACCTTGGTCGGGGCCATCCTGGCCATCCTCGCAACCGCCATTGGCTTCACCGCGTTCCTGATTCAGGCGCGTGTCCCCATGATGATTCTCGAAGCCATGGAGGGCTTCATCACCTCTCAGGTGGTCTTCCTGATCGCGCTCAACTTCTTCCTCATCGGTGTCGGCATGCTGATGGACATCTTCTCGGCGATCGTCGTCGTGGTGCCGCTGATCGTGCCCATCGCGCTGAGGTTTGGCGTGGATCCTTACCACCTCGGTATCGTCTTCCTCCTAAACCTCGAGATCGGCTATATGACGCCGCCGGTCGGCCTCAACCTCTTCATTTCGAGCTTCCGCTTCAACAAACCGATCACACAGCTCTATCGATCGGTGCTTCCGTTCATCGGTTTGCTCGGTCTCGCGTTGATCATCGTCACCTACATTCCATCGCTTTCGACCTGGCTTCCGAGCCTGGTCGAGACCAATGCCGTGGATCTCGACCGTGGCGGCGACTCCTACGACGAGCAGGGCGTAGGCCTCGACCTCGAGGCGCTCGAAGGGGACGAGGACACGCTCGACCTCGATTCGCTCGAGGGCGACGACGAAGAGCTCGACCTCGATGCATTGGAAGGCGATGACGAAGAGCTCGACCTCGATGCATTGGAAGGCGATGACGAAGAGCTCGACCTCGATGCATTGGAAGGCGACGACGAAGAGCCCGACCTCGATGCGTTGGAAGGCACGCCCGAGGAGTAGCGCCGCAAGAGCTGCTCTCGCGGCTCAGGCCGCGCGCGCAGGCAGGAGCTCGATGAGCGGGCCGTGCCGGAGCGTGTGCCGGATCCCGCGGTAAAGTCCCAGGGACTCGTAGATCGCCGCGGTGATCATGACGGTCCGCATCTGGCCCGCGAACGAGAGCGGGAATCCGTTGTGCGCGTGTGCGGCTGCGAGCTCGAGCTCCGGGTTCGCCCAGCCGCCTGCGCCGCCCAAGCCGAAGTGACCGAACGCGCGCGGCACATCCATCAAGAGCGCATCGGCACGGTGGTACCCCAAACGCCAGTGGAGCGGATAGACCACGACCTTGTCGCGCCGCTTCATCTGAACCTCGGTCGCTCGCCGAAGGGTATCTTCGCGGACGAGGCGCACGCCGTCGAGCTCGCCCCCGAGCGACAAGGCCGCATACATCTTCCCGAGCGAGCGTGACGTGCAGACCCCGTTCATCGCGGGGAGGCATGCTTTCCAAAACGAAGGGTGCGTAAAAAGCTCCTTCATGTGCTTGGGCGTGAGCCCTCGGCGAACGAGGCTCCGTATCGGGCCGCGCGGCAACCAGCTCGGTGCGGCGTAGTCGTCAGGCAATGGAGCGGCGTCCTGTCGCCGAAGCGGCGGGAGTCCGACGAGGTCCGCGAGGCGATCCATCTGGCCGTCCGCCTCGCCGATCCGAAGCCCATCGAGACCGAGCGGCTCGACGATGCGCTCCTGAATGAAATCCGGAAAGCGCTGTCCAGACACCCGGTGCACGAGCTCGCCCACCAGCCAGCCAAACGTGACCGCATGATAGCCATTTGCCGTGCCCGGGTGGAAGTCGGGCTCGGTCTCGGCGAGCCGTCCGACGATCAAATCCCAATCGAGGATGTCGGTGAGCTGGTCGACCAGGGGGACGGTCTTGTGAAGGCCCGCTTGATGAGCGAGCACCTGGCGGACGGTGATATTTTCTTTTCCATTGCAGCCGAATTCGGGCCAGTAGCGCGCGACCGGTGCGTCGTAGTCGAGCAGGCCGTCGGACGCGAGCATGTGAATCGCCGTTGCGGCCACACCTTTCGTGCCCGAGAAGCAAATCGACATGGTGTCGCGCTCCCACGGGGTGCCGTCGCGACGCGCGCTTCCCGCCCAGATATCCACGACGCACTTGCCGTGGAGGTACACTGTCGCTGCGCCGCCTCCGCCAAAGGTCACGACCTGCTTGCGCAGCACGTCGGCGACTGGCTCGAAGCGAGGTTCGTAGTCGCCGTGAATGATGACGTCGTTCGTGGTCAAAGCGTCGTTCAAGAAAGCAACCCTCGCGTGGTCTGACAAGAAAACGGCGAAACCACTGCCGCCGTCTTGCAGACAGGTTGGGGCCGAAAATGCGGCGCGCAAACGAGCTCGCAACGGGTTTTGCGATCGAATTTGCAACTCCGCGGACTCGCAGCGAAATCAACTTGTCATCGCGTAAAGCAAACGCTTTACGGGATGTATATTATCCCAGGAACGCGGCTGCTCAGTAGAGGACCTCGACCCAGCGGCGTCCTGCGATCAGCTCGGCCTTGCGACGCTCCCACTTCTCGTCGGAGCCGGCAATCTCGCGAAACGCTTTGTCGAGCTCGGCGCGCATCTTCTCGAGGCCGGCGACGTACACGTAGGTGTGAGGCTGTTGTAGAAGCGCCCATAGCTTCTCACCACGCTGCGCGAGCGCTCCTTCCCAGTCGATGGGCGCCGCCCAAGCCGGTCGGGGGCTGAGCGCCTTGAACGCTTCGAAGGTCTCGTCGTCGTAGTACTGGGCAAAGTCGTCGTTTTTGTCGTTCATGTAGAGAAGCTCGAGGCCGCTCCTCGCGCCGTAGAAGAGCGTGATGGTGCCCTTCCACTCGGGGACGTTCCGGTAGAGGTGCTTCACGAACGCGCGGAACGGCGCGATGCCCGTGCTGGTGCCGATCAGGATGAGGTTGGCATCCATCTCTTCGGGAACCTCGAAGGCAAGGCCGTAGGGACCCGACATCGTAATTCGGTCGCCAGGGGTCAAGTTGCAGAGGTAGTTGCTGGCCACGCCCGGGTACTCTTCGCCGCTGTATTTGTCGATGTAGCTGGTTCGGCGCACGACGATCTTGATCCGCGGAAGCCCTGCGGCTCCTCGCTCGGGGAGGTCGGCCACGCTGTAGAGCCGAAAGTGGTGCTTCTGACCGAAATCCGCGTTGCCCGGAGCGAGCACACCGACGCTCTGACCGAGCTGGAACTCGAAGTCCGGCTTCTGAACATCGAGTGTGAGCTCGCGGACCTCGATGCCAGACTCTTCGCTCGTGATCCGTTCGCTGGACACCACGGTGGCCTGGAACGGCTGCTCGGTATCGTAGTCTTCGAGATGGGTGACCGTGCTCGTACTGTTCATCGCTTCTCCTCCTGAGCCTCACATGCTCCGCTTTGCCGCCCACGGCTGCACTGCCCGGGATTGCTACAACCGTGGCAGCCCGAGCGCCCTGCAAGTGCATCGGGGTCATCCCCCGCTTCGGGGAACGCACTCCGCCACGCGCGCTGCACGCCAAGCCACGCTGCGGATAGCAGCACGAACGCCCCGACGCCGATGATGTAGTGATGCAGCATTGGATCTAGCCTCCTAGGCCCCCGAAGCCCATGAAACTGACCGAGAGCAGTCCGGCCAGCATGAGGGCCAACGCGGTTCCCCTCGTCACTTCGGGCACCTCCGCGAGCTCGAGCTTCTCGCGGAGGCCCGCGATGAGCACGAGGGCCAGAGTGAATCCCGCTCCCGCGCCGAGCGCGTAGACGATGCACTGGAGAAAACCGTAGCCCTTGTTGGTCTGAAAAAGCGCCAACCCGAGGATCGCGCAATTGGTCGTGATGAGCGGGAGGAAGATGCCGAGCGCCCGGAAGAGCGCGGGGCTGAACTTCTTGATGAACATCTCGACGAGCTGCACCGTGGACGCGATGACCGCGATGAACGAGATGAGCTTGAGATAGGGCGCGTCGATCGCCACGAGTAAGAGCTGAATCCCAAACGCACAGATCGAGCTCACAAACATGACGAAGGTCACGGCGCCTCCCATGCGGGCTGCCGTGTCGAGCTTCGATGAGACGCCGAGAAACGGACAGATGCCGAGGAAGTACGCCAGGACGAAGTTGTTCACGAGCGAGGCGTTGATGAAGATCGACCAAAGGGGCTCTTGGTTCATTGGGCCGCCTCCCCCGCGAGCGTCAGCGCGGCTGACTGTTCTTTCTTGGCTTTGCGCTGTTTCATCCAGTTGAAGAGCAGCAACCAGCCGGCAAGCGTGAAGAAACCGCCGCTCGGCAGGACCATCACGACCCAATCCTGAAAGGAATCGTGGAACAACTCGACGCCAAAGAGCGAGCCTGAGCCCAAGATCTCTCGCACCGCGCCGAGGCAGAGGAGGGCGAAGGCAAAGCCGATTCCCATCCCTAGGCCGTCCATCGTGGAGCGCACCACGGTGTTCTTGGACGCGAAAGCTTCCGCGCGACCGAGGATCAAGCAGTTGACCACGATCAGCGAAATGAACGCGCCGAGCGCCTTGTAGAGATCGAGGCTGATGGCCTGGATCACGTAGTCGACCACGGTGACGAACGTTGCGATCACCAGAATGTAGGTCGCGATGCGAACCTCTTTGGGGATGAAGCTCCGGAGCAACGACACCACGATGTTGGACATGATCAGCACGAAGGCGGTCGCCAAACCCATCGCGAGCGCGTTGATCGCGGTGTTCGACACGGCCAGGACTGGACACATTCCGAGCACCTGGACGAACACCGGGTTCTCTTTCCACAAACCCTTGATGAACTCGTCGGTGGTTGTCTTGGTCGAGGTCGCCATGCGCTACTCCTGCCCTTCGAAATCGGCACGCTTGGCATGCATACGCGGAACCCAGAACTCGGCGCTCTGATCGAGGATGTTGGCGATGGCCTTCGACGAGATCGTCGCTCCGGTGATCCCATCCACCTGCCAAGGATGGGTCTTCTCGCCGTGCTTGACCGGTACGATCGCGTTCGCGAGCGTCGTCTGGTCGTCGGTCAACGATACGTCGAGGCGCTTGAAGTTTTCGAGAAAGTCGGGATCGGTCTCGATCCTATCGCCAAGGCCTGGGGTCTCTTTGCTTTCGAGTACCCGAATCCCGACGATGGCGTCGTTCTCGAACGAATACCCGTAGATCAGCCGAATGACGTCCTGATACCCCATGCCATGGGCTTCCACGGCGATGCCCACCAGCGCGTGTTCGTCGTCGTAGCCCGCGTAGACCAGCTGCTCCCCCGCGTCCTTGCCCTCGGACACCTGAAAACCGTCGGGCTCCTGTAGGCGATAGGTCGTGCTGGTGACAGCTCCGGGAAGAACGTCGAAGATCGCCGCCTGAAGCGCCTCGGCCTTGTTCCGCTCGATCACGGGCAACGTCACCTGGTACACGCTGACGATGAGAAGCCCGCAGCATACGCCTATCCCGACCATGGCGCGGTACATGTGCCATGTGCTCGTCGGCGGCGCGCCTGCGCTGAGCTCGGCGTTGCTCACGTCGATGCCTCCTTGCTCCTCGTCCCGTACACGGTCGGCCGGAACCATCGATCGAGCTGAGGCGTGACCGCGTTGCCCAAGAGGATGGCGTACATCACGCCTTCGGGCAGGCCGCCCCAGATGCGAATCACTACCGTCACGACGCCGATGAGCGCACCGTAGACGTAGCAGCCGCGCGCGGTCATCGGGGAGCCCACCATATCGGTCGCCATGAACATGGCGCCAAGCATCAATCCTCCGGACAAAAGCATGAAGGCTGGGGATGCGTAACTCGACGGGTCGGCGAGATGGAGAGCGCCGCTCAGCGCGATCACCGCGCCGAAGATCGCGACCGGAATGCGCCAGTTCATCATGTTACGGGCGACGAGATAAATGCCGCCAAGCAAAATGAGCACGCTCGACGTTTCACCAGCGGACCCGCTGATGAAGCCCAATGCCAAGTCGACCGTTGCCGTCGTTTCGCCGCCAAACTTCCACGCAGCCAGAGGTGTCGCCGCTGTGATCGCATCGACCGTCGGCTGGGTGAACGGCAGGGTGAGGGTAGACGATGGGAGTGAAGAGAACCGATCCGGGCCGAACCCCGGGATCCAGGTGGTCATCGCGACGGGAAACGCCGCCTGGAGCACGGCTCGTCCCACCAGCGCCGGGTTGAACGTGTTGTATCCGAGCCCCCCGAACAACGCCTTGCCCATCGCCACGGAGATGACGCCCCCGACCGCAACCATCCACAGCGGCAGCGCCGGTGGCAGCACCAGGCCGTACAGAAGGCCAGTGATCGTGACCGACCAATCCCCGATGGTGGTCGGTTTGCCCGACGCGCGGCAGATGAGGTGCTCGGTGAGCACGCAGGACGCGAGCGCAACGGAGAGGGTCAGCAAGCCAGCGAGGCCAAACGCGAACACTGCGAACGCCGTCGTCGGAAGCAGCGCGAGCACGACGTTGAACATGATCGTGTCGACGCTGTTGCCACTCAGAATGTGCGGCGACGTGCGAATCTCGAGTGTCTTGCCCGACGCCGGCATTAGGCTGCCCCCGCTTTGTGCGCTGCGGCCTTTCGCACGGCCGCCTTCGAAGCGCGAAACCGTTGGACGAGTGGAATGTGCGATGGGCAGACGAAGGAGCAGGAGCCGCACTCGAAGCAGTCCATCAGGTTGTGCGCTTCTGCCATGACCGAGAACTCTTCGTTGGCGGCCAGCTTCCCGAGCAGGGCGGGGTCGAGGAAGATCGGGCAGGCGTCGACGCAGTAGCCGCATCGGATACACGGGTACACTTGGCTGTGCGTTCGTTCTGCAGCCGAGTCGGTGAAAGCAGTGACGCCGGAAGTGCCCTTGGTGATCGAGATCTCCAAGCTCGAGACGGCGGCGCCCATCATCGGGCCGCCTAGGAAAACCCGGTTCACGTCTTCCGCGACGCCAGCGTACTCGAGTAAGAAGCGAAGAGGCGTTCCGATGGGGATACGGTAGTTGCCCTTCCGCCTCACGGCAGGGCCGGTCACGGTGATGACGCGCTCTTGAATCCCCCGCCCCTTGGGCAGCAGGCGACCGATCTCGGCCGTCGTGGCGACGTTGCAGCAGAGTGCCTGGATGTCCAAAGGAAGGCCGCCGGAAGGCACCTCTCGGCCGAGAAGGGCGGAGAACAGCATCTTCTCGGCCCCTTGGGGATACTTGACCTCGAGGACCTCGACCGTTCCGTTGATGTCGCTCGGGAAACGCTCCCGGAGATGAGCCGCCGCATCGGGCTTGTTGGCCTCGACCGCGATGATGACCTTCTCCGCGCCCGTTACTTTCAACAAGTAGCGGATTCCCATGAAAACGTCATCGCTCTGTTCGAGCATGACGCGGTGGTCGGTAGTGAGGAACGGCTCGCACTCGACCCCGTTGATGATCAGTGTGTCGACGACCTTGCCTTCGGGCACCTTGAGCTTTGCGTGTGTGGGGAACGCCGCGCCTCCAAGTCCGACCACGCCTGCGTCTTGAATCGCCGCAATGATCTCTTCGGGAGTCGACGTTTCGAGAGGGCAGGGGGTGCCGTCCAGAACTTCCTGTGTCGAGCCGGGAAACGGCTCCAAGTACACGGCCGGCACCATGCGGCCGCTGATACTCGGTGCGAGGGCGATCTTGCGTACCACGCCCGACGCAGAAGCGTGCATGGAGACCGACATGAAGCCGTCGGCGCGAGCGATCCGTTGACCGCGCCAGACCTCCTGCCCCTCAGCGACTTCTGGGATCGAGGGAGCCCCCATGTGCTGGACCAGCGGGATGATGAGCAGTGGCGCAAAGGGGAACTGACGGATCGGCAGCCCGCTCGTCTCGTCTTTCGATTCCGGCGGGTGTACCCCGTGCCGAAAGGTCTTGGTTCCCAGGAGTCTCATCTGCCTCGTGCCGAGCCGCCGCTCAGTTGTATTTCTCGCCGCGTTTGATCCACTTTTCGATGCCTTTTTCGTTTCGGTTTCTCGGCAGGCCGGGGTGAATGACTCGCGCTGTGCAGCGTTCCGCGGCTTTGACCAAATCCTTGTACGACCCGGCTTCTGGGTTCTTGATGATCGCTTTCTTGTCCGCGTTGTACTCGAAGATTTTGGAGTTGATCTGAATGCACTCATCACAGGCGGTGCAGTTGACCGTGTCGATCCACGGCGCGGAGTAGTCGCCCGAGCTGCCGGCCGATGGAGCCGGAGCCGATGCGGCTGCCGATGCGGCTGCCGGAGCCGCCGCAGCTGGCGCGGCAGCGTTGTCCGCTCCTGGCTCGTCGGCGACCAATGCCAAGAGGCTGTCGTCGGAGCCGGAAGCGATTTGAAGCAGCTCGGACATCATCCTTCCGACCACATCTTGGCGGGCCTGCTCGACGAGCGCCTCGGTGTCTGGTTGGTCCTCGCTAGTGAAAGAGCGCAGCATTGTCCAGAAGTCTCGACGATCCTCGCACGACTCGACAATCGGCTGGCCGACCAGAAGGCGCGTGAGACGGTTCTCCTTGTCGACCATCCACACGTACGGGAACTGACCCTCACGATCGTCCTCGTCGAGCTCGAGGAACTCAGCAAGCGGGACCATATTCTCGTTCCAGGTGTCTGGTGGCGCGACTCGAAAATGCTTTCGGAAACGCGTCTCGGTCATCGCAAAGTCCGCAAAGGTCAGCGGCAGCTCCATCTCTTTTTCGACGCCGTCCTCCAGGTACTTGATCTTGTAGGTCGCCCAGTCCTCGTCTGGGGCCGGGTTGCCGTCCAAGTCGAAGCACTCCTGTGGCGTCTTGCCGGCGTCGGGGTCGTATCGGAAGAGGGGGTATGCCCTCGACTCGACCGCCAGCTTCGATTGGGCCGAGCTCATGTCGTCGCCGATGCCGTGCTCGGGTTGGCAGTTGCTGTAGAGGTTGAACAGGGCGGGCCGGCGAGCCTTCAGACCCTGGATGAAGCCTTCGATCATGTGGCTCGGGTGCGCAATGGTGCTTTGCATCACGTAGGTCGTCCGATGCGCCATGCCGATGAGCCCGATCTCCTTTCGCGGTTCCTGCTTGCCTTTGATCGCCTTCCCGTACTGCGCCATGTCCGAAATCTGGCCGATGAACCCTGACGTACACGCTTGCCCGCCCGTGTTGGAGTACACCTGCGTGTCGACGACCACGACCTTGATCGGTTTGCCCGATGCCATCAGGCGGGAGAGGTTCTGGAAACCGATGTCGTACATCGCTCCATCCCCACCGACCGCGACGACCGGCGGGCAGAGCTCCCACTCCTCGTCGCTGAACTGACGCCAGTCGAAGTAGGTGAGGAAATCGTCGTGCTCAGCGGGGTTGTACTTGCCCTCTAGCTCGAGCTCGGCGACGCGGAGCGCCTTGAAGCCTTCCGCCATCTTGGCCATGTGCCCTTCGAAGATGCCCATGGCCATCGATGGCGAGTCCTGGAAGAGGTGATTCGACCAGGGGAACGGGTAGGGGTTGAAGGGATAGGTGCTGCCCCAAACGGAGGTGCACCCAGTGCTGTTGATCATCCCCATGCTGGTTCGGCCGCGGCCGGTGACGCCTTCGACGTACTTCCATTTGAGGTCCTGGAGCTTGGCGACGAGCCCGCTCATCCTGTGCAGCCAATCTTGGTCGATCGGCTGACCCCCTCCCATGCTCTCCACACGTTCGGCGATCGCTGCGAGCGTGACGTCCCGATCGCCGATGTCCGCGATCACCTTCGCGATGATCCCGGGGTCACTCACGTCGATTTCGCCAGCGAGCCGGAGCTGGATGTGCTTCTTCAGGCGATCGATGACCTCGCTTATGTGATCGAGGTGCCTCGCGACTCGCGGCTTCATCAAGGCTTCGACCGTTGCGACGAAGAGGTGGATCGCCGTCTTTTCCGAGCAACCTAGGCACGCGCCATCACCGCTGGTGAACGGCAGGTAGTTCGACTTGTCGAGAAGGATGGACTCCAGCGTGCCGATGCCTTCTTCGAGATCATCGATTCGCATGTACTTCTCGGGCGTGCTCGGCAAGTCGGTCCAGAGGTCCCAGTTGTCGCGCAGATGCTGCACCGATTCGGTGGTCTGCCTCATCGGGCGCAGCGCGTCGTCGTTGCATACTTCGACGCACTCCATACAGCCCTTGCAGGTGTAGGGGTTCACGGTGATCGAAAGCAGGCCGCCACTGCCCGGCTGGTCTTGTTCGGCCAAGGTGTAGTGCGGTCGCGTCAGCGCGAACTGAAACCCATTCAGCTCTTCTTTGAAGTACCCGAGCTCTTTTTCGAGCTCGTCTTTCTCGCTGCCTTGGAGCTCGCTCTGGCGCAGTGTCTGGTCCATGGCCTGGTCCATGAGGACGGTCACCGAGTCGCTCTCCTTCGACTCCTTGAAGAGAGCCCGAAGATTGCGTTCCATCACTCTCACAGCTTTCGGCAGGTGTTTGACCTCGGCGCCGTGACCGTTCTTCCGTACCCGGTTGACGACGGTGTCGAGCACCTGCCCCACCTCGTTGACCAAACCTGGCAGAGCGGTATCGGGGCAGACCGTGTAACAATCCCCGCAGGCCGTGCAGTTCTCCGGGATCCACTTGGGGTGCTCGAAGCGAATGCCCGTCATATCGCGAAACAACGCAGAGGAGGGCGGCATGATGCCGAGGCCGATGAAGGGATCCGCCAGGTTGTCGTTCCCGAGGCCCCGCGAATAGAAGTTGCCCGTCTGTTCCCAGAAACGATGGATGTCGGTCATCGGCGCCTTGCTCTGGGGAAGCGGCTTCGCCATCATCGGGAGCTGAAGCCCGGCGCGTTTTCCGTCCGCCTTCACCGCGCTGATCGCACCGGGGACGACCTCCGTGACCTGATCGAAGCCTCGCTTGACGACCCGGATGTTGTCTTCGACGACACGCTTGCCCTTGGACCCGAACTTGTCTTGGATCTGGTCGTGGATGGCTTGCAGGAGCTGCTCGTCGCTCAGCCCCGCCTTCTTCATCACCGGCGAGACCGCGAAGAACGCACCCTGGAAGGCGATGCCTTGCATCCGCAGCTGGAGATCCGAATCGGTGGCCTCTTCGCGCGCAATCTTGAACGCATCGAGGTAGTACACCTTGATCTCGTTGTCCCGAATGATCCTCTGGTAGATCGGTGGAATGCTTTCCCACATGGCTTCGGGCGACTCGGCGTCGCTTTGAATGATGAACACGCCGCCGCGCTTCAAACCCGCGAGCGCGTTCGTGTGCCCAAACACGTTCGGGTCCGGTGAGAGCACGACGTCGACGTAGAAGTACTCGCAGTTGACTTTGATCGGCTCGGGCGCAGCCGAAAGGTAGTAGGTCGTCGGTTGCCCCTTCTTCTCCGAGCCATACTTGGGGTTGGCCTTGATGTGATAGCCGAGCAGATCGAAGAGGGTCATCGCGAGGTTCTTGCCGGTCGTGATTGCACCCCAACCGCCGACGGAGTGAAAACGCACCGTGATGCTGTCCTTGGGCATCAGGTTGGGGTTCTCAGAGCCGCGCACGACCAGCTCTCTGACGTCGGGATAGGACTCCTCGATCGTCTGCTGGTAGATGTCCTGTTTGGGCGTGAGGGCCTCGTCCCGCAAGAAGTCGATAGAGAGGTAGAACAGCTTTTTGCGCGCACCCCCGTCGATCATGTTCTCCACCGCGCCGACGAGCCCCTCGGGCTGAAGGTCTCGGCTGCCCATGCCGTACGAGCCGGAGTAAAGCGGCGGCGCGTCGGCGAGCGACTTGTATGAAGCGAGCTCGGGATAGGCCGGGTGCTTGGCGTCGGTTCCGTTCTCCAGGCACTTGCTGAGCGTCGCGCGGATCTCTCGCATGAGGGGCAAGTCGGCCGCGAGGGGCTGGTCGAGTCGCTCGAGCACGGTGACGCCCTTCTTCCCGCGCAAGATGTGCCCGATGAGGTCGCTCGGGAACGGCCGGAACATGAGCATGTCCACCACGCCGACTTTGAGACCCCGCGTCTCCCGGAGATAGTCCACGACGGCTTCGGCCGATGGAATCATGCTGCCCTGGCCGACGATGAGGTAGTCGGCGTCGTCGGCGCGATAGCTCATCACGCGCGCATAGCGCCTGCCGGTGAGCGCGTAGTACTCCTCGAAGGCCCGATCGGTGAGCGCCTGGATGTGATCGAAGAAGAACGGGCGCTGAGCGGCGACGCTCTGCATGTAGGAATCCTGGTTTTGAACCAAACCGGACATCACTGGATTGTCGACGTCCCACAGGAGCGGGATGCGGCGGCGGGTTTCGCCATAGATGATCCTTTGGGCGGGCGTCGGCGTCTCGATGATGTCGTCGGGGCGCCCGAGATACTCGGCGATGAGCTCGCGCTCCGGCACGAGGATCGATTCGATGAGGTGCGTGGTCAGGAAGCCGTCTTGAGCGATGATTCCCGGGGTCAGCGCAAGCTCTGCGATCCGGTGGCTGATGACATTCAGATCGGCCGCGCCCTGCGCGTTTTTGGCGAACATCTGAAAGAAGCCCACATCGTCGACGCAATGGTAGTCGTCGTGGCCGGCGTGCACGTTGAGGGTGGCTTTCGTCATCGCTCGTGCGCCGACGTTGAGAACATAGGTCAACCGCTTGCCCGTTGCCGCGTAGAGCGACTCGTGCATGTACGCGATCCCCTGACCGGAGGAGAAGTTCGCCGCGCGCATACCGGTCATCGCCATGCCCGCTGTCACCGCAGCCGCTGCGTGCTCGCCTTCGGGTTCGACGAAGATCAGCGGGCGGCCGGAGATGTTGAGATGCCCGGCGGCCGCGGCTTCCGCCCAGAACTCGCCCATCTGCGTGGACGGCGTGATCGGGTAGGCGCCTGCAGCGTCGGTAGACTCACGCTCGCACATGATGACGGCGGAGTTGCCATCGAGCGCCGCGGTCGAACCGGGATACTTGAACTTGTTCCCGCTGTCTTTTTTTCTCTTGCCGAACAGTCGTGGGGACATCGGAATCACCTATGGGGCTCTTGCGGTCGGTTCTAGATTGGGGCGTCTCTAAGTCGGGGCGTCGCGTAGCGTGCCCTTGCGAATGATCTTCTTGGCGGCGGGGCCTTTCGTCGGGCCCGACTTTTCATCTATCCAGACGATAGCCCCGGTTGGACATCGTTCAATCGGCTTCCGCGTTTTGTGCGGCCGGGTATAGTCTACGACCGGAAGGTTCTTCCGGATGGTGATGAGACCTTGCGGCGCATCCATTTCGCATCGACCGCAGGCAGTGCATGCGACCTCGCAGTCCTCGAGGATCTCGTCGCCGGCTTCGAGGGAGCTGCAAGCAACCCACAAGCGATGACTTTGCTTGTGGAGGGAGAACAAATCCTTGGGGCAGACTTCGACACAATCGCCACAGGCGGTGCACAAATCCTCGTCCACCACCGGCAGTCCGTGCGCGTTCATGTGGATCGCGTCGAAGTCACAGGCGACATCGCAATCGCCCAAGCCGAGGCAGCCCCAGAAGCAGCCTTTGCCCCCGCCAGCGACGCGAGCCGCCGCACGGCAAGTCTGCTCGCCGTGATATCTCGCGTGATTGCGGGCTACGTTGTCGCCTCCCGCGCATGCGAGCCGGGCGACGACTTTCTCCGCGGCTCCGACGTCGACCCCCAAAAAGTGGGCAATTTGCGTTCTCTCCTCGCCCGAGCTGACCGTGCACAGGGCAGGTTGTGCGTTGCCTTTCGTCAGGGCCTCGGCAAAGGGACGACACCCCGGGAAGCCGCATGCGCCGCAGTTGGCATGGGGCAACATCTCCTCCACGATGTCGATTCGCGGATCCTCATAGACGTAGAGCTTCTTGTTCGCGACCGCCAAGGCGGTTGCGAGAAGAACGGTGAGACTGGTGATCGCCCCGACTGCCGTGAGAAACAGCATCAATAGGTCCGCCGATCATAGCGCCTTGTCGCGCTAACACTCAAGGGTTCATGGCCGCGCCCGAAAGGCGAGCGACCAACCTTCGCACGGCGTTGGTTACCGCCGTCTTCTCTCGTTGGAGAGCCTTGTCCTCCATCTCTCGTCGCAGACTCTCGAGTTGTGCGTCACGTTCGGCGCTCAACTCTCGCCGAAGCGCGATTTGCGAAGCGTTGACGTAGGGGTTGTCGACGCCCGCGAGCTCCTGAAAGGTGCGCCAGAGGTGCATCCGCTCCGCGCATTGAAGCACCAGGCTCCGGCCGACGCTCTTGCGAACCGCGTTCCCATCGCTGCCTGCCACCCAAATGAAGGGCGTTTTCCCGACTCGTTGAGGGCGCGTGAGCTCCAAGAACTCGACCAAGGGCACGGGAATGCCGGTATTGGCGGGCAATTCGTCGAGCTCCGAGGCGAGCTCGGACTCCGACGCGGCGAAGTGGGCGAAGGTAAACGCTTCTTGCACTTCGGTGGGCTGATCTTCGGAGTCGAGACCGGGGAGCGCTTCGGTGGTCCACAGATTCTCGAGCGATGGATTGCCCGACAGATCAAAGCAGTTGACGAAGCGCTCATCTCGATCCGGGTCGTACACGCACATCGGAAAGGCCCGCGCACGCACGGCGCGCTCGGCCCTTGCGACAAAGGCATCGTCGGACTCGTCATTCCGGGGACCGAGGATCGAGATCACACTGGGCCGCGGCGACGCTAGCGCAGCCAGCATGTGCTCGCGAAAATTTTGCGCGGTCAAAGTTGCTTGGAGGAAGTAGACCCCCCGCATCGCGAGCGGGAGCGTTTCAACCGTCATTCGTGCTGGCACGCGAATGTCGGAGTCGGCGCGGTGGTGATCGTGGAAGCCCGAGCGGAGGGCAAGCGCTTTGATCGGCATGCCGCTCTCGAGCAGCCACATCAGTTCGTGGAGCCGCGCACCGTCATCGGTATCGAAGTTCACCAAGACCAGGAAGGGAGGACATAGTCGAAGCTCCCCGGGGCCGAGCTCGCGCCAGGTGAACTCGGCGAAGACCGCGTCGTGCAGCTGGGCCTCGTACTTCGAGCGGATCTCGAGTTGGGCGATGCGCTCCGCCCGAAACACGCGTGCGAGCCGACTAAAATGCGCCTCTGCAAGCGCCCGAATCTCTTCATCCGGCCTGTCGATGTCGATCAAGGCGGCATCGAGCGGCGCGTTCGACCATTGCTTGCGCAGCTCGAGGAGCAGCGGAATCAGCGCCTCCACTCGTTCGCGGCGCTCCGGCGCCATGGCCCGCGAGCGTGTGCTGCCTTCGAGCACGCGGGAAAGGGAGCCGACGTCCAGGCTGCTTGCAGCCAGGGGCCCGAGAGCGCGCTCTAGCTGATCGGGATCGTGTCCATGCCGATGGTGCTCGTCCAGTCCTAGAAGCCCGTGCAACTCGTCGATCGTCTCGGCAAGGGCGTCGACGAGCTCTTTGCAACGCTCGCGCCAGACCTCTTCGACCGATGGTAGAACCTGTTGTTTCATGGCGGGGATACGAATCAGCTCACGGTGTAGTTGTCCATCGCGGCGTCGAGACGCTGAAGGAAGGTCTCGTAGTCGGGCTTGGCCTTGCGCTGCCATCGGATCTCCTCGTAGGCAGGGACCTCGGGGTTTTGATAGAGGAGACCCATCGGGGCGGGGTCGACCGTGACGGCAACTCGCTGTGCTTCGTTGATGTTGCGATGGTCGTGGGGCTGGGCGGGGCCGCGATTGAGGAGCGAGGGATGAATGGGGATGCCGTCCTCGTGCTCGAGGAAGACGACTGGAAAGTGCACCCCGCCCTCACCGAACGCCGTAGGCATGAACACGGGACACCGCTGCAGGATTCGAACGAACGAGAGCCCGTGATGGTCCCACGCCTTTTCGATGGTTTCGTCGAGGTGAGCCGGCAGCCAGGTTGCGGTTTGGGCGAGGAACGAGACGTTGGTCATTCCCATGACCGCGCTCAACGGATTGAGAGGATGAAGGTAGGTGCCCCGCGGCGTCGTGTTGGTTTTCCAACCGTCGGGAGTGGTGGGCGAAGCCTGCATCTTCGTCAGTGCGTAGACCTCGTTGTCGAGTACCAGCACGACGGCATTGATGTTGTAGCGGATGGCATGCAGCCAGTGGTTGCCACCGATGCTGAAGCAGTCCCCATCGCCCATGATCGCGATGACCGGCAGCTCGGGGCGGGATAGGCGTACGCCGGTCGCAATGGGTAGCGCCCGGCCGTGAATGCCGTGAAAACCGTAGGTGTTGAGATAGTGGGGGAGGCGGCTCGAGCATCCGATCCCGGACACTGCGACTGCGTTCTCGGGTTCGACGTTGTTCTTCCGCAGGACGCGTTGGAGCGCAGCGAGCACACCATGGTCGCCGCAGCCCTTGCACCATCGAGGCCGCTCGGCATCGTAATCCTCGAGCGTGTGGGTGTCGGCCGCGCAGACCTCGAGCAAGCTCTCTTTCGCAATCGCAGACATCGTCAACTGACTCCTTCGACTGCGGTGAGCCGCTGGGCCGGGCTTTTGGTGTCCATCGTGGCGAGGATGCGTTTCGCCTCGTCGAGGATCTCGACCGGCATGTAGGGGCGGCCGGGCACGTTGGCAAAACAGTCGATGTCGAGGAGCGTGGCGGCCCGAAGGACCCACGCCAACTGGCCGTAGCGCCGGTTCTCTTCGGTGATGAGGGGGGCCTGCGGATCATCGCTGTAGTTGAGCTCGACCGTGATGACGCGGCGGAACTTGGTGAAGATGTCTTTGAGCCCAGGCGGGAGCGGACTGAGGAATTGCAGATGCACGGAGGACACCGAGTGCCCCGCGCCACGCGCCATGTCCACGGCTTCTTCGATCGCGCCGCGCGTGCTTCCCCAACCCACAAGCAGCAGCTCGCCTTCCGGCGCACCGTGCACCCTAGGCCGTTGGAGCGTCTGTTGCAGTGCGGCCAACTTGCGGCTCCGCATGGCGTGGCCGCGCTTGTTCCGCTCGGCGTCGTAGCAGGCCTTCCCGTCGCGGTCGTGGTTCAGCGAGGTGGTGACGCCCATGCCGCCGGGTTGCCCCGGGATCAGGCGTTCGGAGAGCCCCGTCGTCGGGTCCCACGCGTAGGGGAGAGCGTTCGTCGGCACTGGGCTCAGGTCGAGTTGGGAGCGCGGCGGCGTCGCGAAGACGTTAGGGCGATCGAAGAGCTGCTGGCCGGTCGCGAGGTTCGCGTCCGACAAGACGATGACCAGCATGCGAAACTCCTCGGCGATCTTACGGGCGACCGAAAGGATGTAGTAGCACTCCTCGATGGTGCTCGGCGCGAGGACCACTTTGGGGGCGTCGCCCGGAGCTCCGTAGAGCGCATGAAGCAAATCGGATTGCTCGATCTTCGTGGGTAGACCCGTGCTTGGTCCGCCGCGCTGAACATCCACGATGACCAGTGGTGTCTCGGTCATGACGGCTAAGCCTTGGAACTCGGCCTTGAGGGCCATCCCCGGTCCCGAGGTGATCGTCAGCGCCGTCTTACCCGCATACGAGGCTCCGAGTGCGACGCCGATGGCGGCGATTTCATCCTCTGCCTGGTGCACGAAGCCGCCGAAGTCCTCGAAGAGGTCCGACAGCGCGTGCGATGCGGAGGTTGCCGGGGTGATCGGATACATCGAGCAAAGCTCGAATCCGGCAGCGATGGCTCCTAACGCCAACGCGGTGTTCCCGTTCATGGCGACTTTGGGGACATCGGTCGGGACCGCGTTGATCTCGAAGCATTGTTCGAGGTTGGCGAGCCCGTATTCGTAGCCGGCGCCCGCTAGCTTGACGGCCAGGTCGACGACCTGCTTCGATTTGCCCTTGAAGATCTTGCGAATCACCTCCTGGAGGACCAACACGTCTTTGCTGTAGAGCGCGCACAGGAGGCCGACGGCAAACATGTTCTTGCCTTGTTGCGCATCCTCGACGTGGCGCAGAGTCTCTCGTTGGAGGGGAATCTCGAGGATAGTCGAGCCCCGCGCTCGGAACTGTTCGACTACGTCGCGATAGGAGACACGGTAATTCTCGTTCTCATGAGTCGCCCACTGGTCGTCGATGAGCACGAGGACGTCGTCGGCGAGGCTCTCGGCCTGCAGCCGGGAAAGGAGAGCCATCTCGTTGAACGCCAGCACGACGTTTGCGAGATTGCCGGCGTTCGTGACCTGGCTGCGCTCGGCAAGACGGATTCGGTTTCCGCTCGCGCTCCCGGTGGTGTGCGGCGGGGGCCGGATCTCCGACGGGATGATCTCGACGGTCCAGAGGCCGTTGCCGGCTTTGGCGCAGAGCTGGGCAAACGCGATGGCGGCTTTTTGCGCACCCTCGCCGGCGTCGCTCACGATTTCGACGGTGTGCTCTGGCAACGAGATGCGGCGAGGTCTAGTCACGGCCTTTGACGACCTACCACGAGCCTGGCGGTCATGGTAGCCCTTGTCGTTTCGGTCATGTAAATATACCCCTGCATGCCCTCTCCAGCTCGGAAACGCAACGCAAAATCTGCAACTGAGAGGCGTCGGTCAACGTTGGTCGCCGCCGTGCCCTGCGCCACTTTGGTCGTTCGCTCCGGGGACACCCTCACCCTCCGAGGCCTGAGCAGCCAACAGACGGTTGTCTTCACGCTCGTGAGCTAGTCTTTTCGTTGAAGCTACGAACACTCGTACTCGTCCTGGTGACCATCGGCGCAGCCGGGCTAACCGTGTACTCGATCGCCGACTACCTGCGTTATAACCAGGAACGCCAGGAGAGGAGCATCGAGCTCGGTCAGCGAGCGGGCATTCACGTGGCCGAAGCGCTCGATGCAACGCTGTTCGAGATCGCGGGGCGGGCGCGTGAGTATGCCGCCGAAATTGCGGACATCGACTCCGAGGCCGGTCTCTTGGAGAGCATCGAGCGGGAGAGCCGACGCTTTGCGCTCGTGTCGGGTGTAACGGTTGCCTTCGAGCCTGGCGCGTTCGCTGGCAAGGAGCGGTACGCGCCGTTTTTCAACAAGGCGCGTGGTGAGTTCCAGTTCGTGGAGGACACGTACGACTACAGGTCGAGGAAGCTCGAGACCGCCCAGTGGTACACGCGCGTCGTCGAATCGAGGCAGGCGCAGTGGTCGGCGCCTTACTACGCGGAGGCGGCGGAGACGATGGTGGTCGATTACGGGGTGCCCGTCGCGGATGAACAAGGTCGAGTCACCGGAGTGGTCGACTACACGATTTCGTTGAGCGATTTCACCCGCATCGTGGACTCGCTCAGCGTAGGTGAGGCGGGGTACGGCTTCACCTACGACCCGAACGGTACGATTCTGTCCCATCCGAATCCCATCTACCTGCTCGAGAACGTATTCAGGCTCACCGATGGCAAGGACGAAGCCATCTTGAGAGCGATGCGGGAGGATGCGGAAGGGGTCGTGGCCTACAACAGCACCTATACCTACAAGTACTCCTGGTTCTTTTTCAGGGAGCTCGAGTCCACGGGCTGGAAGAGCGTGCTCGTATTCGCCGAGGACGACTTGCTTGGGGCATCGCATGCTGGGCGGCGCAAGATCATCCATATCGGGATGGGCATTGGGACCCTCTTGCTGGCGCTGTTGGCGTTCGTCCAAGGGATCGACGGCTTCAGCCGTGTCGAGCTCTGGCGCATGGTCGTGCTCAGCTCGCTGGTGATTTGCGGCAACATCGTTCTCATTTGGTATTTGAACCTGACCACCGACTTTTCGCGCTTCGACGGCGACGTCGAGCGCATCGTCAACGAAAGCATTCTCAACAAATACACGGATCAATACGACGACGAGCTTCACAAGCTCGTCAACGCCCGCTACCACAAAGTCCCCACCGGGATCTTCATCGAGTCCTATGAGCTGTCTTCGTTCGAGGCCAGCCTGATCGGGAAGTTGTGGATGAAGTACCCGAAAGACCTCTACGAAAGCGCACCGCCAGCGTTCTATTTCCCCGATGTCTCAGCGCGGGAGACGCGCGGGCTCGTGAGCGACAAACTCTCTGAAGTCGAATACGAGGACTATGTGCTGGTGACCTGGCGGTTCCGAGTGACGGCCGAGCAGGACTTCAGCTACCGGCAGTTCCCGTTCGAGCAGAACGACATTCGCCTAGACGTCCTCTATCCCGACTTCAGCAAGAACATCCTGCTGGCGCCGGATCTGGACAGCTACGCCATCCTCAATCCGTCCGTGAAGCCAGGGATGAATCCGAACATCACCGTCCCCTCTTCCGAGACGATCGCTTCCTTCTTTGCGCTACGCACCATGGAATTCAAATCGACGTTCGGCGGCGACCGGTTGGTGAAGACTCATCCGATGCTGAGCTTCAACATGGTTGTGAAGCGCATCTACCTGAATCCCTTCATCGCCAACATGATCCCCATCCTGATCGTGGCGCTGATCATGTTCGTCATGCTCTACGTGTCCTCCAATCAGGAGGACGGTCGTTCCGGGCTCACCACGATGAATGTCATCCAGAGCTCCGCGGGATTCCTGTTCATCCTGTTGCTGGCGCACGTGAACGAACGAAATCGTATCGAGACGCCCGAGATCGCCTACATCGAGCTGTTCTATTTCTCGATGTACCTCTACATCACGCTGCAAACCCTCGCGCTGGCAACGATGTTTCGCGGGCTCGATTGGAAGCTGTTTCGCTACGAAGACAACCTGATCCTGAAGCTCTCGTTCTGGCCCATGCTACTCACGATCTGGTACGTCTTCACGCTGGCGAGGTTCTACTAGGCCGTCAGGCCTGAGAAAAACCGGTCGTGCGAATCGAATCGCGGCGCTGGTGCCGGACGCGTCGAATTCCGGGAAGGCACACGAACAGGCCGATCACGGTCCATGGCACGGTCGCCATGAAATGACCGGCGACGGCGATGGAAGCCGCGACGGCCGGCGGCGCGCCCATGAGCTCGAGCGCGTAGGCCGCGGCCAGGTGAAAGGTGCCGATGAAACCAGGAGACGAGGGGATCATCGTTCCGATCGAAATGAAGAGGATAACGACCAGGGGCGCGTAGAGCGGAAGAGACAAACCGAACGCCCAGAGCCAACACTGAATCGTGAGCATGCCAACGGTGCGTGTGAGAAGCGTGATGAGGAGGACCCCCAGCACGCTCTTCCAAGAACGGAGACTTCCGAGTCCTTCGGAGAACTGCACCGCCTTCTCCGTGAACCAGATCTGGGCTTTGCGGCCCATCGGCCGGACGAGCGCAGCCACGAAGCGCGAGATCACGGATGGATGGGTGGCCAGCCACAGTACGAGGCTGACACAGGCGATCACGATGCCGGCCACGAGAATCAATCGGTTCGCCCGAGCGAGATCGATCGTCAGGACCGGAGCCGCGACCACGAGCAGGATGAGGAGCGACACTAGATCGAGGAGGCGGTCGACACCAACGACCGCGGTCGTCGAGCTTCGCGGGAGCGGTCCCGCGCGCGCGAGCAGGTCGATGCGCACGAGCTCGCCGATGCGCAGTGGGAAGAGGTTGTCCGTGACGAACCCGGAAAGCCACGGCACGAAACACTCGACGAAGCGATAACGTCGGAGTGGAAGGAGAAGGATGCGTGTTCTCGTGGCATTGAGGGCCAAGACCAGGCCCTTCGTGAGCACGCAAAGCAACAGAATCCAGAGGTTTGCTGACCTGAGGGCCGTCAGTAGCTGTTGCCCATCGACACGCCCCAGGAAGTAGTAGAGCGCGAGCCCGGAAAGCCCGAACCCGACTGCGATGAGAATCCACTGCCTCACCTGCGATGCCCCTGTCATTCCCCGGCGAGCTCCAACCGTCGTTCGAAGAAATCGTAGACCTCCGGTAGGGGGGCCCCCTCGTTCCCGAGGACGCTGGCCGATATCGAGGCCAACGAGCTTCCGATGTACATCCCGATCGGTGACGGCTCCCCAGCGAGTTGCGAGAGGCTGGCCCCAGTGAGGAAGACATCGCCAGCGCCGACTGCATCCACCTCGTTGATTTCCAGCGCCGGAAGATAGTGCGTCCGAAGACGCTGACCCTTCTTCGTCGGAGGCTCGAAGCCGAGCGAACCTCGCGGCCCCATCGTCACGATCAGACCGCTTGCGCCACTCGCGGCGTAGTAGCGGCTCGCGAGATTCGAGATTCCGCTTTCCGCATCGGCCATCGCAAATCGAAGCTCGTCTTCGGTGGGCGTGGCCAACTGGGGACCGCGAAACTTGAGAATGTTGGCCTGACCGTTGGTGCTTACGTCTGCGAAGTAGGGTTTCCTTGCCTTCGTGACGAGGTCCGGGATCGCTTCCGAAAGCGTCGCTCCGAAGAGCCCATAGCCGAAATCCGTGACGATCAACCCGTCATGTGATTCGAGCAAGTCCCCGAGCACAGCGGTGAGCTCGGCGGCAGTCTCGATCGGGATCGGTGCCGGATTGCCACGATCGACCTTGAACACCTTCTGCCCGCCCACGATGAATCGACTCTTGGTGTACGTGCCCCGGCCCGGTACGGTGAGATTGTGGACGTCCACGTCGAACAACCGGAGCGTGCTCCGAATCCGTTCTAGCCCCTCGTCTTCGTCGCTGCAGGTCAAGAACGTGGCTTTGGCGCCGAGGGTAGCAGCCTGCCTCGCAATCAAACCCGCTCCGCCGACGAACCACTCCTCGCTGACCGGCTTGACGGATACGATCGGACTCTCAGACGCTACTTTCGCTCCCTCGCAGTGGAGATAGTGGTCGATGATCGCATCGCCCAGGACCAATACGCGCAGGTCGGAGAAGCGCGAGATCGTGTTCTTCAGCCGCGTGGACGTGATCTCGTTGATTCGACAGAAGTGCTGAATCTTTTGCTGCTCCATGTCGAGGGAGTTGCGCTTGCGCCGGCCGATCTCCGTGGACGAGAAGATCACATCTCCGGACCCGAGGACCACTCGGCCGCCATACGATTCGACGATCTTCATTTCCTTGGCGAAGCGAGGATCGCTCTTCGACTCGTACTCACGGCCCTTGACGTAGATGTCGGGCTGAATGGCCTCGAGAACCGGGCCCGCCCACTCGTCTTCGCTGAGAGCCACGTAGTCAACGCAGCCGAGCTCGGCTAGATTGTCGAGCCGCAGGTCCTCTGGAATGTAAGGCCTTTCGTAGCCCTTCATGACCATATCGTCGCTACTCACGGTGACGATGAGCACGTCCCCGAGGCTACGAGCGAATCTCAGGTATCGAATGTGGCCCGGATGCACGATGTCGAAGCAACCGTGGCACTGGACGACGGTCTTGCCTTCCTGTCGGAGCCGCGCGCGCTCCTCGGTCAAGTCTGAGACGGAAAGGATCTTTCGGTCGGCCTCAGTGGTTCGCACGCGTCTTGCTCCAGGTGAGAAGAGTGTCGATGAGGGCATCACGTTGCGACGGGTCGAGCTCCGGAGAGACGGGAAGGCTGACGATTCGCCGCACCAAGGCTTCGGTTCGAGGCAGGGACGCGGAAGGGTAGGATTCAAGGGCCTTTTGCTTGTGGATCGGAACCGGATAGTGGACCTTGGCTTCGAAACCTCGCTCCGCAAGATGTGCGATCAGGGCGTCTCGTTCGTCGTGGCGGATGACGAAAGAGCTGAACGCGGGTTCGCAAGCGTTCGTGAGCGCGGTCAGCTCGAAGCAGGGTCCTAGCGCTTCGCGATATACGGCGCCGTGGTGCTGCCGAGCCGCGACCCAGCTTTTCAGGTGCGGCAGCTTCACGTTGAGAATGGCCGCCTGCAGCGTATCGAGACGACCGTTCTCACTCGCGAAGTCGACATGGTCTCGATCGCGATGACCAAGCGATCGCAGCTTTCGAAGGAGCTCTGCCCGTTCGCCGTCGCGGGTCGTGATGAACCCCCCGTCGCCGCACGCAGCCAACGTTTTCAGCGGATGAAGAGAGAAACAGCCGGTGCCAAAGCTCCCAACGCTCTGCCCTCGGTAGTTGGCTCCGATCGCCTGGGCGCAGTCCTCGATCAGATGCAATCGGTGCGCGCTGCAGAAGGCGTCGATAGGCTCGATGTCGCACGGAACCCCGCCTAGATGTACCGGGATGACGGCCTTCGTTCTCGCCGTGAGGGCCTGCGGCAACAGACTAGAATCCATCAGCCCGGTCGCCGCGTCGATGTCGACGAAGACCGGCGTTGCCCCGACCAAAAGAACCGAGGTTGCGGTGGCTACGTACGAGTGCGCCACTGTAATGACTTCGTCGCCGGGCCCAATGCCCAAGGCTCGCATGGCCAAGGTCAGAGCAGCCGTCCCCGAGGCGACGCCGATGACGTGTTCGACGCCGAGCACGCGAGCGAGGCCTTTTTCGAGCTCGTCGACCTCGGGCCCGTTGATGAACTGCCCGTGGCACAAGACGCGGTCGATCGCCTCGAGAATCTCATGCCTCATCGCGGCGTTTTGCTTGACGAGATCGACGTAGGGTACCGCGGTCATGAGGCTTGCTTTGTGAGGCCTCTCCAAATGATTGGGTGCGCCTTCATCCACGCCACGTTCCGATAGATTGGCGAGCTTCTGTCGGGAACGAGACCAGAGGCATAAGCGTCTCTCAGCTCTCGGACCGCCACGACGAGATCGCGCTCTGGTTCGAAGCCGATTCGGTCGCGAGCCTTGTCGGCACATAAATGATAGGAACGCGGATCGTCCGACGGAACGGTCTCGATCGGCAGAGATGGATCCAACTCGCCTTGAATCATCTCTGCAAGCGATCTGACCGACGCGTTCGCACGACAGACATTGAAGGCCTCGCCCGAGATCGTGGAGGCCGGAGCGTCGAGCAAGGTTCTGTAGAAACGGCTCAGGTCTCGCACGTGCACGTTCGGCCGCATCTGTGCACCCCCGAACACTCGGATCCGGCGGTCGGTGAGGGCTTGGTCGGTGAGGAGGTTGATGGTGAGGTCGAGTCGGAGCCGCGGCGAATAGCCGCACACGGTGGCAGAGCGAACCGATACACCCACGAAGTCGTCATCGACCAGACTGTTGAGGATGTCCTCTCCCCGCGCCTTGCACTCGGCGTAGATGGTGATCGGCTCGAGCGGCAGGTCCTCGGTCACGTTCTCCGTGTCTTTCACCCCATAGACGCTCGCTGAGGACGCGTATAGGAACCGTTTCACGCCGTGCCGCTTTGCAGAACGCATCAGGTGGTCGACCGCATCTAGATTGACGCTTTTGGTGACCTCCGGATCGAGAGCGGAGCTCGGGTCGTTGGAAATCGCGGCGAGATGGATGACCGTTTCGAAGCTTCCTCGCGCCAACACGGAGTCGACGAAGCCGAAGTCCCGAATGTCGGCTCGGATCCTTCTGCATCGGTCATGCACCATTGGGTCGGAGCTCGGATCCGTCCCGTAGAGGAATGCATCGAGCACGGTCACGTCGTGACCCTGCCCGACGAGCTCGGGCACGAGCACTGCACCGATGTAGCCCGCGCCCCCCGTCACGAGTATCTTCTTGTCTGACATCGTCTCCCCTCGTTCGGCACAAGATATCCTATTCAGCGAATGAATGAAAAATGACGACATCTGCGGTTCTCTTCGATATGGACGGGGTTTTAGTCGATTCGGCGTCACTTCATCTGCGAGCGTACGAGCAAGTGTTCGCTCAAGCAGGGCTCTCCTTCACCGAGGAGGCGAGAACCGCAGTTCGAAACGGCAAGTCGCGGTCCAACGTCCTGAGCATCGCGCTTCCGGACGCCCAGCCGAGCCTGAGGAGCGAGCTCGGAGATGCCAAGCCCGAAGCGCTACGCGCACTGCTCGAAGATCACGGGGATTGCAGCATGCCGGGGGCGATCGAAACCGTGCGTGCTCTCGAGCATGCCGGTGTCCCGATGGCTGTAGTGACCAACAGCCGCACGCCCGAGATCTGGCTCGCGAAGCTCGGGATCTCGAACCAGATAAGCGTCGTGATTTCGGGCAACGATGTTTCCATTCCCAAACCGGCCGCGGAGGGGTACCTCTGCGGCGCGGCGCGTCTCGGTGTCGTTCCTGATCGCTGCCTCGCGCTCGAAGATTCGCGTGACGGCTGGATGGCTGCTCGAAGCGCAGGAATGCGGGTCGCCGTGGTGGCGAAGGAACGACCCGCATGGCTCGATGCCGAAACCGTGCGCTTGAGCGAGCTCGATCCGATTCAGATCCTCCATTTGGCGGGGCTCAGTTCGGCAGCTCGCCCGTAGGCGGATGATCGTCTGTGTAGGGCTCCGCTCCCATGTTCCCGTTGGGAATTCCGCGGTCGGCGGCTTCGTCGATGGGTATCAGCTCCAGCCTGCACGGATTGTCGCTCCACAACAGGACGTACCCCTCACGACCTGGAAACGCAGCCAGCAACTTCCGGTCTTGCTCGATGGACAGATGATTGGCCCAGATGATGTCGTTCTGGAAATCTGGGTCATTGACCGGCCACCAAAACACGAAATGCCTCGGAAGGCCGGCCCGGTTCGAGTAACACATGTCCGCCCAAGGGCGGTTCGAGAATATCACCGCATTTCGAATACCGCTTTGCTCGATCGCATCGAAGGGACGGCGAGTCATCTCGCCGATATCGCGCACGGCTTTCAAACGATAGGGCGTGAACAGCAAGAGCGACGCGGCTACGAACGAAAAGACCAGGTTTCGAGGCAGAGAAGCGGCGTCGGTCGAGACCTTCGCGCCCCACGCCGTCGCCCGCTGACATCCGAGCAACGTCAGAACGAGAATCGGCAGGGCCAACTCGAACCAATGCGTTGGTCCGAAGGTGTCGATGCCGGCATCGAACAAGCCAAGATGAGTAGCGACGTAGGTGGCGACGCAGGCCCACCACATGTTGGCGGACCGAAGACCGATCGCCAATGGCAGGAGTCCGAGAGACAGGGGCCAGCCGAATAAAGACATGTTCAGACGCAAGATGCCGACGCTCGCCATGCTGAGCATCTCATCCAGTCCACCCGTCGCCATCATGACGGTTGCGCCGACCCGCATGGGCATGACGTGAGTGAAGCGTAGCCCGTTCTCGACGCCGTACTGAAAGGCCCGCTGGTACGCGACACCAAAAACCGACCCAGTGAGCTCGGCGTTGACCAGGAGAAACACGGCGCCAAGCATGGACGTTGGGATGGCGAACCACAGCAGGTTGATGAAGCTGCGGTTCCTGAGCTGTGTCCACAACCAAAGCAAGCCCCACGGGAGACCGACCGCCACGGCGGAGGCGGGCCGCACGAAGAACGCCACCGAAAGCGCCAGCCCGAATCCAAAATGCGTGGCAGGACCCCCGCCCCGAAGCGCCAACCCGGCGAGCCACATTGCATACACCAGCGCGCCGAGGGCAGAGGTGTGAGACATCTCCGTCGCGGCCGCGATTTGAATCATCGGCGATGTGAGAAATACCAGGACGCCCACCCGCGCCCAAGTTACTCCGACGACGTCTTTCAACAGCTGGTAGAGCGCCGGGACCGTGGCACCCGAGACCAACGAATTCACATAACCTGTCGCACCAAAGGGGATACCGATCGCCATGATGGCGGGCCATCCGAGAAAGTACTGTGAGTACATTCTCCCGTCGTTGACCATGAACGCATGGTCGAAGAACAGCTTCAGTGGGTGCGAAGGTGCGGTCAGCCGACCGGACGCAAGCAGCGCAGCCGAGAAGCGGTAGACGGCTTCATCATCGGCGACGGCGCCGCCCGAGAGCACCAAACAACGGATGATGGCCGGAATCGCGATTGCGAGTCCGGTGGCGACGAAGACGAACCAACGCCCATCTTCGACAAAGAACGGGGAGAACCCGCGTGACACGCCCACTGCAATGCAGGCCGCCCCAGCGCCACCCAGGAGCCCGTAAAACATCGTAAAGGCCACGAATTGGTAGTGTGGAAATCCGAGGTTTCCTAGCCCCAGGGCGTAGCCACCTTGGGCGGGCGCCATGAGCTGGAAAGCAGCCCAGAACGAGAGCCCTAGCAGGATCAGGAGGAGCGCGGAGGTGTTGCTTCGTCGCTTTTGCAAGTTCGCCGAATGCTAGCCGAAGGCTGGCTCCCCAAAGAAAAGAATGGCGGCCCCGGGCGGCTCTCGTGTGCGCTTCGCGAAGACCACGTTGTTTGGTTCGATATCGACACTGTTGCTAGACTCGCCTTGCGTTCACATGAGCCAGACAATCGCAGATTCGAATCAGACGCCCAACGACGAGACCCTCGTGGTGGTGGTCCCTTGCTACAACGAGGAGGCCAACGTCGAGCAGACTGTTCAGGCGATCCGCTCGGTCGCCTCAGAGCTTCCCTTGAAAGTCGACGTCTTGCTCATCGACGATGGATCGTTGGATGGAACGAAGACCAAGATTACGAGCCTGTGCAACACGTACGGCTATTCCGCGATGTACAACGAGGAGAATCGTGGCGTCGGCTGGTCGCTGATGGAGGCCTACAAACGCATCGACAAAGATCATTGGGTCACCATCATGCCCGGTGATAACGAGATCGAGTTCGCCTCGATCAAGGGATTCGTCGCGATGCGTGACGACTTCGACCTAATTCTCGGCTACCTCCAGAACCCCGTGATCCGTCCTCTCGGGCGGAGACTCTTCTCCGTAGCCTACATGCGTACGGTACAAGTGCTCTATGGGTTCTCGTTTCGTTATCTGAATGGGATGAAGCTCTTTCGCGCTCGCGTCTTCCAAGGGGTCGACGTCGAAGCCTCGGGCCATGCGTTCAACTCCGAGCTGATCGCCAAGGCGATCCTCCGTGACCCCGCGCTCCGAATTGGAGAGGCCCCCTTCGTGGCTCGCGGACGCGCAGCCGGGAACTCGAAAGCGATTCGCCCGTCGGCGGTCGCACAGTCGGTCCTCGAGGTTGGCCGCGGGTGGCGTTCAGTCGCCCAGTATCGCGAACGGGTGACGCGAGGAGACTAGAACCCGAGCAACTGGCTGAGGCGTGCGCCGACCCTCTGCATCTCAGCGATTTGGTAGCGCATGTCGACCGGGATCGAGAATGACCGCCGGGACAGCTGTACATGGAGCTCGGGAACCCCTGCGAGCACCGGTTCGTCGAGCGGCCATAGACGCGACGGGTAGATCCGGTCTGCGATCAGGCCTTTGCGCACTCGATCGCACTCCTCGACCTCGTCGAACACGCAAAATGCAGAGAACGGAGTCGATGCACTCGATCTCGGCACGAGAATTCGAAAGCCTCGCGCTTCGGGCGCTTGCTGCACCAAAGCTTCGAAGTTGCGCGTCTGGATCGTGTTCCACTTTTCGAGGGGAAAGGTTGCTAAGGTCGCGCGAGAGAGCGGCGTGACCCGCGAGATTGCCTTTCCGAGCAAGCTGTGTTCGCCCGACTCGAGGAGGGGTCGAAACTCTTCCTTGGTCACAGGATGCCCCTCCAGGTAGAGACGTTTCAGAAGCATGCCACTTAGCTTTCGGAAAGCGCCTCGTTCGAGCGTCGAGGTGACCTCCGGCAGATCCCCGAGCGAGTGGCCCCTTGGCGACCAGACCGCGCCTCCGTCCGGGAGCGGGTAGAGCTTACGGAGTGAAGCAATACAGAAATCGGCTTTCGAGCTCCGGGCCCAAGCCGACGTAGGCGAGTGTGTGTGGTCCTCGATGATCGCCGCCCGGAATCCGTTCGGAACCACCAAGTCGTCAGCCGTTCGCAGACCGAAGTAGTTCATGACTAAGACCGCATCACCCGGCTCTTCGCGGATGACCGAGAGGTCCAACGCGGCGCTCAACGGGCTGTCCGGATACAGCCTGAGCTCTATCCCGGCGCTCGCGATCGCATGCACCACTTCCTGACAGAAGTAGCTCGGCACCCACCATCGCCGATGCCGACCAAGCCTGGCGATCACTCTCAGCGCATCGCGTCCGGACCCGGTCAGGATTCCGCCATCCCAAGGTCTCGGGTCCGACGGCGGGCCCACCTCGAAGTCGGCAACGTGGAAAAGGGATCCGACCTCCCAGCGCTTGGGATCGCGCGTCATCTCAAGAACCTAGCGAGCTCGGTGCCCTCCAGCTCGGAGAAGATGACTTCTTGGATCTCCGGTTGTAACTCCGAACGCCACCGGTCTTTCACGGCGGGCGACCGAAACACCGAGTAGTCGCCCGGGACGGATGTCATCTGCGACTGGCGGAGAAAGCGGGCCGTTTGCTCCGTGTACTCGAGACCGAGCCAATCAAATAGCGATCGGGTCTGTTGCTCGGCGTCGTCGACGAACGTCTCGTAGCGAACGATCCGAAACTGCTGAGGCCGCTCGGCGGACAAGCGCAAATGCAGTCGAGTGACCGAGCACCAGTCGTCGAACCCGAAGAAGTCGCCATAGCCAGACTTCTTTGCGGCCCCGGAGCGCCAGTGCTCCAGAGGATTCGCGTCGGGCGGGAACTCTTTCGGAGCCGTGAGCCAGGAGTGCATTGCGCCGCAGGGGTGTCGAACAACGGCAAGCATCTTCAGCTCGGGCAAAAGGGCGAGCATCTCCTCCGTGAGGTTCTGGAAGCGGTTGTACTTGATGACCAGCAGGGGCGGATCGGCCTGCTTGACCTCGAAGGTCGGATACTCTCCCGCCCTTCGCCTCTCGGTCTGGTTCATGAACTCGTTCTCGGACGAGTAGGCGCCGCGCAGGACCCGCTCCCAGTCTTGGCGAGTTGCTCCCTCTCTGACCTGGTTCTTGAACTCGTAGGAGAACAAGGGCGACATCTTGTATCGAACCTCCGGGCTACTGTCGACGACCTGGCCGATCCAGCTCGTTCCCGATCGAGGCATCCCGGTGATTGCCGCGACACGCTGGTACATCATCGTGGTCCCGGCTTCATGACTGCGTTGAAGCGGTAGTGCGAAGTGTTGAGGCGCTCATCCTGGGCGAAGAACTCGGCTTCGTAGCCGTGCTCTGTGGCGATCCGCTGGATTTCAGCGCGGGTCCACCATCGCCCCATGACTTCTTTTCCCTCTTTGCGCTGCTGTTCGTAGCTGGCGCGGCGCTCCGGTGTGTCGAAGAAGCTCCATTTCGCTTCCTCGTCGAGAACTCCGGAAAACAGGACTCTTGAGTGGGGTGGGCCGGTCGGCGCGATGCCCCCGAGAATCGCGGCGAGGTCGTCGGGGCTGAAATACGCCAAGGACTCGATCATGCAGACCTTGTCGAATACCCCATCCACGAGTTGCCCGAGCTCGAGAACGGAGCCCTCGATGTACTCGACGTTCTCGCGCGCGTGGTGGGCCCGAGCAACCGCAACCATTGGTTCGGAGAAATCGACTCCGACGACCGCTCCGCAACGCTCGGCGAACTGGGCGCTCAGCAGCCCGTTTCCACAACAGAGGTCCAGAAGTCGATCGTTCGGGCCCAATTGCAAACAGGCGACGACCTCTGCAACGACTGCATCGAGCTCGGGGGCCGGCGTGGGCACACCGCCGTTGGCGGTCCTCCCCACCTGCCGGCGAAAATCGTCATCGGCGAACTCTCGCGGGAATCGCGTCCAATACTCGCGCCAATCGATCATCTCGATCAACCTCCTAGCTCCGTAAGTGCACCGCTCAACGTTTCGACGATGATCCCGATGTCCTCGGTTCCCACATCCTGGTGAATCGGTAGGTTCAGAATCTTTCGCGACACTTCGTGAGAGGTCGCGAACCTGTCTGGCTCGATCGCGTCGACCAACGTGTGATAGAGCGCGACCACGCCAACGCCTTGCGCCCGCATTCGCTTGTAGACCTCGAATCTATCTACATCTTCGATGAGAATGGGGAGGTTCAAGGGAGCGGTCCCCTCCGACAGGAGCGACCAGAACTGGCTGATCCCCGGAAGGCCATCAAGCGCCGCCGCAAGTGCCTCGTAGTTCCCGATCCGCCGAGCGGCGATCTCCTCGAATAGAGCGTCGCGCCATAGGCGAACGGGCAGTTCCGACGCGCGTGACTCGCGGGGGAGCGTTCCGGGCTCGAGCGCGTCGCGATTGGTCTGCAAGATGCCGCCGTCACTGCAGGGCAGCACCTTGTGAATTGAGAACAGCGCGAAGTCTCCAATCTCTCCGATTCCACGGCCGGGCAGATCCAAGCAATGGCAACAGTCTTCGACGAGTACGGCGCCTGCATCGTGGCACAGCGTCTTCGCCTTTCGGAGCTCCGGCTGCAAGCTAGCAAAGTAATGGATTGCCATGCCCGCGAACACGTCGCCCCGTGCCAGCTCGTTCTCCAGACTCGTGAGATCGATTTCGAGCCGTTCGTCGACACGGTAGAACGAGTAAGGAATCCCTAGCTCGGTCAAAGGGTCGAGGATACCAGAGCCCTCGAGGGGCGAATGGCCGATGTAGGCGGGAAGCACGATCCTCGAAGAGCCCCCCGGCCAAAGATGCCTGAGGAGGTGGCGAAACCCGTCCCGCGCCCGGGTAGAAAATGCCCGGTCACGAATGAAGCAGTGCTGGTCGATCGGCTCCTTTTCGACCGTCATCGTTGGCCCCGCTCAAACTGCTCTCGTGCGCGGGCGAGGTGCTCCGTGATTGTGCTGACTGAACACCACATCATCACGTCGATGACCGAAAGCATCGGGATGAATTCATACCCGCGAGGCTCGTAGCAGAGCTCGTCGAATTCGCGGATCGTCAGCTTGACGCCGATCTCTTCGAATGCGCGCGGGTCGAAGAGGTTCCGCCCTCCCGGCGGGTTCACATACTCGGTGGCGCCCATGGCTTCGCTGATCCGCAACGCCCAGTCGCCCGGCCCCTCTACCGGACCGATCGGAAGGTCCATCTCCGAGAAGAAGGAGCACGCGAAAGGAATGTCGAGCCGCAGGCATACCTCCGACAACATATGGGTCGAGAACTTCACAAGCGAGTCCGTATCCGCGCCAAGGCAGCGCTCGAGCAACTCGCGGGTATCGTCGAAGAAAGGGGCTTTCTTTCGGTAGTGCTCTACCTGTCGAAGGATCAGGTCGCGCCAGTCGCGCTCGGGAGCCAGTCGCACATCTCGAATGGGCGTTCCACGGTGCACCTTACCGGTCTTCGCCTTGATGTACTGCCACCCTGACGACGGGTGCAGGACACGATTTCTGACCATCCAGCTCTTCGCGCGAAAGTCTGTCACGTCGAAGACGACCCATTTGTCGCACAAAGAGATGAGATCGAAGTACCCGAGCGCGGGCGCAAAATACGGCTGCATGATGCCTAGCCTCATCGTCGCTGTGCGGCGAAACGCCGCCCCCCCCTCGTCGGAACTCTAGCATGCCAGTAGCCAGTGATGCCTTTTTTGGCTGGAAACGACGACCTGATGCCGCCTACCCCCCCGAACCGGCAACCCCGAATCTCTCGGAGTAGAAGCGGAGCGCACGCCGCCGCTCCTCGGGGCTCACCCCAAGATCCTCGAGCCGGTAGTCGACGAGTCCGTGCTTGCCCTTCGGGTTGTCTTCGAGGAAGCGATCGAGAGCGCGATCGGTGCCTTCGGTGAAAGGCAGCCCAGCGTGCTCGAGGATGCTTCGCACGGTCCCTTTCATGTCCGCCATGAAGTCCTCGAAGTGCACGTCGATCACCTGCTCCGGCGGCAAGAGGCGCCGATCTTCGACGCTCGCCCGCAGAAAATCCTCGGTGCGCCTGGACCAGTACTGAGCAACCTCCCGCGGGTCGGCGCCGCGCTGCTGCATGCGAGCGCCATAGGCGATCATCACGGTGAGCGAGGCCGTGATGCGAACCGGGTCCCGGTGGGTCTGCACGAACGTTGCATCGGGAAATGCCTCGACTAGGGCGCCGAGGTTCATCAGGTGCTCGGGGGTCTTCAGAAGCCAGCGCTCCTTGCGGTTCAAGAACTGGAGCGCCTTGAGGCAGCGTTTGAGAAACCCATAGGCCGGCCGCCGATCGGCCTGCTTGTACCAAGCGGAATAGCTCGGGATGTGCCAACTGGTCTCGAACAGCACGCTCGTAAAATCCATCGCGAGCAACTGGATCTCCTCGTGCGGTCCCTCCGGGGTGAACTCGTGCATGGCGTTGAAAAGCGGCATGATCCACTCGAGAAACTTCAGCGTTCCCTCTGCGCGCTTGATGCGCGGATCCCGTCCGTCTTTGGCGGGCTTTTCACTCGCGTCGGGAATCGGCTCCAGGCTCTCCCAGTAAGGAATCCAGCGGAGCGATGAGTGCTGCGCGAGCAGATTGAACAGGTGAGTCGTCCCCGTCCGGGGAAGCCCGGCGACGATGATCGGCCGCCCAATGACTTCGTCTTCGATCTCCGGGTGCCGACGGTAGAGCTCCTCGAGTCGAAGCCTTCCGACGAGCATCTGCACGATGAAATGGCGCGACACCAGTCTGCCGAACGGCGAAAGAGGCGCCTCGGTGCGGAGCGCCTTCAACAGCACCCCGAGTGGCTCGACGAAGCGCTCATCGCCGAAGTTGTCGAGCGCGCTCTTCTTGCGCGCGTCGGCCAAGACCGAGTCGAGGTCGAGCTTCACGCGGTTGCGCGTCGGCCATTCCGCCACGGCGTTGAAGATCCGCAGCGGCACGGGCAGCCAGGGTTTGTCCCAGTCTTCGATTCGCGTTGGAGTGGGAGTGTCGACACTCATGAGTTTCGGAACATCTTCTCGAAGATGGTCTCCTGCGCGCTCTTCGAGGCCCAGCGGTTGATCGTCGGGAGGATCCATGCGCTCGGGCCAAGCACATACCGGGGCTTCATCTTCTTCGAGCAAATCACCTTTGCATACGTGACGTCGGCAAACTTTTCGGGCGACCAAAACGACGCCGAGGCTTTTCCGAGAACCTCACCCGGGTATTTCCAGAAGCGCTGATAGTCGCCCAGCAGATGCTCGGGGAAGGTCTTCCAAAGGTCGATCCTCTCTTGCTCCGGAAACGAGGTCATCGGTGTGGCGACTCCGTTCGGCTCGAGCGACGTCACCTGGATACCAAACGGCTTGAGCTCGAGGCGCAACGCTTCGGTCATCTTGGCAAGCGCGACTTTGCTGATCGGGTACTGCGCGCCCAGCGGAATCGTCAGGTACTGCGAGGGCGAACCCACCATGACGATGCGGGGGTCTGGGCTCTTTCGAAGCTCGGGCAGCAGCGCCTGAGTCACCCGGAGCGCACCCCAGAAGTTCACCTCGAACAGGTGATGGAAGCTGTCGAGGTCGACGTTTTCCATCCCCCCACCGCCGTTGGCGGTGGTCGCGGCGTTGTTCACCAGGAGATCGAGCGGCGAGCCGCCAAGCGCCTCTCGAATCTCGGTGGTGGCCTCTTTGACGCTCTGAGGGTCGCTAATCGTGCACCGCACTGCTTTCATCGAAGGGCCGCATGCCGCGATCAACGCATTGGGAGGGGTTCGGTTGTAGCCCGCGAACACGCGCCATCCTTCGCGGTCGAGCTTCTCCGCCAACCCCTTTCCGATGCCCGTCGCCGCTCCTGTGACGAATGCCGTCTTGTCGCGCACCGCGCCTCCTTACCGATGATTGGCGCGGAAGCTTAGCATTCGAGGCCGATTGCGAAACGAGAGGGTGCTCGAGCCACGATCGCTCCGCTAGAACGAGCCACGGGCACGTGGCAAATCAGGCAAACACATGTCGAAAACCTCATCGATTTGTGCTCTCGTATTCGTTTTGTCGACATGACGTTCCGTCAGCGTGCTCTTCCCCGGGCGTGGACGACATGCCAGCCGATGTCAGCGGGTGGAAGACCGACTTCTTCGACGACTTCGACACCTTCGACCCCGACAACTGGCAGGACCAAATCCTGTGGGTCAACAACGGAGGCCTTGGCGACGAATACCCCGAGGCGCTCATGCGCTCTCGACCGACCGGCGCGTGACGTAGCCAATCGAAAGTCCCTGCACGAGGATGGAGAACACGACGACGCCGTAGGTCAATGAGACGACGGTATCCCGGTCGGCGCCCAAGGGTAGTGACAGGGCAAGGGCCACCGAAATGCCGCCACGCAGACCGCCCCAGGTGAGCACCTTCCATGACCCGTGTGGAAGCTTGAACACCCCTCTGAAAAGCATGGCCGGCAGCCCGACCATGAGGAGTCGTGCGAGCAGCGTCACGACGACGGCCAGGCATGCGGCGACCAGCAGGCTGGCCGAGAAGACGACCAGCAATACCTCCATGCCGATCAGGACGAAGAGCACTGCGTTGAGTATCTCGTCTACCAGCTCCCAGAACATGTCGAGGTAGTTCCGCGTCGTATCGGACATGGCCAGTGCACGACCGTGGTTGCCGATCATCAGGCCTGCGACCACCATGGCCAGCGGGCCGGACACGTGCAGCTGGCTCGCGAGCGCATAGCCGCCTGTGACCGTGGCCAGCGTGAGCAACACTTCTACCTGGTAACTGTCCACGCTCTTCAGAAGTCGAAAGGTCAGGTAACCGAGCACAAAGCCGAACAGCAGGCCGCCACCCGCCTCGAAAAGTAGCAGTTGCAGACCATGAGCAGGCGTGGGCGCGGCACCGCTCGTCAGCATCTCGAGCAACAGCGAGAAGATCACGACACCCACGCCATCATTGAAAAGCGACTCGCCTGCGATCACCAACTCCAGTTCTTTGGGTGCGCCAGCGGACTTGAGGATACCCATTACGGCGATCGGGTCGGTTGGCGAGATCAGCGCGCCGAAGCACATGCAATACATCAGGGGTATCTCTACACCGACGAACGGCAGCACAAACCACATTCCGTAGCCCACCAAGAGGGTCGACAGCAGCGTTCCCAGCACCGCCAGCAGGATGACCGGCAGGCGGTAGGTCTTGAGCTCGCTCAGGTCGACGTGCAGCGCGCCGGCAAAGAGCAGCAGCGAGAGCATGCCCTGCATCAGCACCTGCGAAAAATCGATCGAGCGGAGCAAGGAGCGTTCGTACTGCAGCAGGCTCTCCGCCACTCCCAAGGCGTTCAGCCCGACGAGCGACAGCGACAGGACCAGGGCGGCGCTCATGACGCCGATGGTCGTTGGCATGCGGATGAAGCGGTGGTTCAGATAGGCAAGCAGCGCCGTAATGACCAAAAAGAGGGCGGCAATATTGAGCATGGGATCGATCGAAATTGTACCGGGCGAGACGGAGGCTACCGTGACTGCGACTCAGTCGTAAGCTGCTCCGTCATGGCGATAGCTCCTAAGCAGAGAGTCTGGTGAATTTTTGGCGAGCTTCCGTCGGTAGATGGTTTTCCCGACAACGGCTCAGTGCGAGGGACAGGACTCGAAGCTGTACGCCCGGAGGACAGTGGAACCTGAACGCAGGCCAGGCAGCCCGCTTCACGCGAATTTTTTTCGGAAAGATGCGTCAGGTCGCCGCGCCCGCCGCGAGCGCGCGCCGGTGCGCCCGGGCGATCAGGGGGAGCAGCGGCAAGAACACGACGTTCGAGGCCACGAAGTAGAGCCAGGCCCAGACCGGGGCCCCGGCGAACGAGGTCGCGATGAGGACGATCATCTGGGTGCCGCCGGCGAAGAACGACATCATCTTGATGTACGGCTTGAGCGCCGCGCGGTAGCCCGGGATGGGGGATGCGGGCGGCGGGGTCGGGCGGGGGCTCGACGGCGAGAGGCGGAGCACGATCGGGACGACGACCTTCTCCAGCCAGTAGCCGCGGCGCCCGCGGAGCGCCTCGTACTCCTCGCGCACGCGCGTGAGGTTGGGGTACGAGGGCTCGCTGAACCCCAGGGCGCACCGCCGGTAGACCTCGACCCAGTGGTTGCGCGCGTGCACCTGGGCGGCGAGGGACGCGCCGGCAAGGATGCACAGCCCCCAGGCGTGCGCGACCGGCGAGGCCGCGAAGGGGTAGGGGACCGGCCCCCACGAATCGGCGCGCGTCATCCCAATCGCGATGCCGAGGAAGCAGAGCACGACCTTCGCGGGGTCGCAGAGCACCTCGAAGATCTTGCCGGTCTCCGTCTTCTCGGGGCGCGTGCGGGCGAGCTCGCCGTCGAGTCCGTCGATGAGGACCGAGAGGAAGAGGAAGGCGCCGCCGACGGCGATGCCGGTGCGGGTGAAGGTCGCGTAGCCAACGGCCGCGAGTACGCCGCAGAGGACCGTCGAGGCCGACAGCTGGTTCGGCCGCACCCGCGTCGGGACCAGGAGGCGCACGAGCGGCGGGTGCATCGGCCCAAAGATGAGCCGATCGATGATGGCGTACAGCTCCCAGTTGCGCCATGCCTCGACCACGAAGGCCGCGGCGCGGGCGGGGGCGCCGCGAGAAGCCTGCGGCTCACTCATGCCGGGTTCCCCCGGCTGACGCGCGTTGTTCCCATGCTGCTCCAGATCGATCCGATGCCGTCGTGCTCCTCGCGCCGGGCATCCCGGCCGTGCGCCGATCCCGCCCCGAAGTGCTGGTTTCGCGGGGGACTCTCGCGGCATCGGGGGTCGAAGTCAAGAACCGGCGGCGCTCCCCGTGGCCTGTTGCGTCATCGGCGTCGCCAAGGCCGGTCAGCTCGGAGAGAAGCTCTAGCGAGCCGCTCCGGAGGCCTGCGCGCCGCCGAGGGCGCGCACGAGATGGGTGCCCATGAAGCCGTTCGCGCCCGTGACGAAGACCGTCGACATTGACAGGTCGTATGGTAAGAGGACGCGTGCCCTCGCCGATACCCTTCCTGCCGGACGAAACCGAGCAGGTCTTGCGGCCCGGCCGCCTTGCCTTCTACCTGACGGTCGCGACCCTCTGTATGGTCGCCTACTGGTATCTGGGGACGCCGGGGCCCCAGCTGGCGGCGGACTACGAGCGCGGCTTCGATGCCGCGGTCGGTCACATGGCGTGGGCCGTGGCGTTCTATCTGGTGGTCCCGCTGCTCGCGTTGGTCTTCGCCCGCGACTCGGTGTCCGAGGCGGGGCTCCGCGTCGGGGACGCGGCTTACGGGATCAAGACGTTCGCCGTCGTGACCGTGATCATCGTTCCCATCATGTTCTTGAGCGCGAACGATCCGCTCATCCAAGGCACCTACCCGTGGCCGGGCGCGTGGCCAGGCCAGTCGCCGGCCAACCTGGCGCTGTGGCTGGCGATCTACTTCCCGTACTTCGTCGCCTTCGAGTTCTTTTTTCGCGGCTTTCTCATCCAGGCCATTCGGCCCCAGTGGGGGGTCGGCGCGGCGATCTGGGTGCAGGCCTTCGCGGCCACCGCCGTGCACTTCGGCAAGCCCCTGCCCGAGACCCTGGCCGCCCTGCCGGGGAGCTTGCTGTTCGGGTTGATGGCCGTTCGCGCGCGCTCGATCGTGTGGCCCGCTTTGCTCCACTTCGTGGTCGGGGCCAGCACCGACGTCTTCTCCCTGTACCGCCAGGGGCAGCTGTTCCCATGAAGGCTCTGGTCACCGGCGGCCACGGATTCATCGGCAGCCACATCGTCGATCGTCTGCTCGACGAGGGCATCGAGGTTCGCGTGCTCGTCTCCCCGTGGGGCAAGCTCGACAACCTCGGCGACGTGGACGCACGCGAGGGTCTCGAGGTGGTCCGCGCCGACATCACCAAGCCCGAGACGCTGGCCGGGACTTGCGAGGGCTGCCACCTCGTCTACCACTCCGCCGCTCGGGTCGCCGACTGGGGCCGGTGGAAGGCGTTCGAGATCGCCAACGTCGAGGGCACCAAGAACGTGCTCGAACAAGCCAAGCGCGCCGGCGTCGGGCGCTGGGTGCAGGTCTCGAGCGTGGCCGTGCACGAGTACTCGGGCTTTCGGGACGCCGACCCTCGGACCACGCCACGCGGCG